>MPMJ01000081.1 GCA_002238425.1 SAR202 cluster bacterium bin16
AGAGCTGCATGATCTTGTCGAACCCACTGATGGCGAACATCTCGCGGAGCGGCTTGGAGAGCGAGCAGCCCACCAGCCTGGCGTTCTGCTTCTGGAGCAACTTGCCCACCACCAGGAAGACCAGAAGACCGGCGCTCGCCATGAACTGCACCTCGCTCATGTCCACGATGGCGGCCCGATCGCTCGGCTGGATTGCGCCCTCAATGGCTGCCTGGAACTCCGCCGCGTTCGATCCGTCCACGCGACCCTCCACGCCCACTATCAGAAGCACGCCTTCCCGTGCGGTTGTGATGTCCACGCCTAACCCTCGCATCTCGCCGCGGGCACCTTGAATGGACGATAGTTCCACATGCACCCGGTGGGCCAGTGTAGGCATTCGTGAATCAGGTGTGGGTAAGGTCGGTCTTCAGTTCGATAACGAAACGGTAAGTTTCTGACCGATCTGCTGGAATCGGCCCGGAGGTCCTTCAGGAGGAACGGCCCCCGGTTCGTCCACGTTGCGCGGCCCAGCCGTCGTAGCCCCACACCCCACACCCGCAGGGTTCGAGCGCATCTCCGATGCGCACCAGGTGCTGTCGGCCGCTTCTGATGGACGGGGGGGGTCCTGTCATGCCTTGGGCGTCGGGCGCTTCGCCCGGGACTGGGATGCCGATGGCAGTCACTGCATCGTGCAGTTCGCGGTGATGCCGCTCGAGTACAGCCAGCGCCTTGGCCGCCTCGGCAGTCCGGGGCTTCATCTCCCGCGCCCTGTCGAGGACCCTGCGCAGGTAGAGCGCGTGGATGTGCAGGGTGTAGGCGATCTCCTCGGTGTGGGCCGATGCGGTCGCGCCGGAGCGGCGCGAGGCGTGGGTGGCCGAGCAGGTTCAGAAGGGCATCGATGTCCTCATCTGCCACCCCAGGCTGGTGCAGACGGGCCTCGACCTGATCGAGTTCCCGACCACCTGCTGCCTTACAGACCGACTACAGCGTCTACGTCATGAGACAGGCGTCTCGCCGCTCGTGGCGCATCGGGCAGACCCGGCCGGTGCGGATCGTGTTCATGGCCTACAGGAACAGCCTGCAGGCCGACGCCCTGAAGCTGGTGGCGAAGAAGCTCCAATCTTCGCTGGCGGTGGAGGGGGAACTGCCGGAGGACGGCCTTGCCGCCTACGGCGACGACGGAGACGACCTCATGCTCGCGCTCGCTCGCAAGATCGTGAACGGCGACGAGGATGAGGCGGAGACGGTGGAGGCGGTCTTCGCGGCTGCGCGGGACGCCGAGTCCACTGCCGAGGAGTATCTCGTGGACGACGGCTGGCACGTCCCGGAACCCGAGCCCGTCGTCTTCGATGCGAGTCCCAGCGGGACGGCTTCTGAGGAGCTGGTAACTGTGTCCTGCGGCCTGGACGACGAGGCGCAGCAGACGCTGTTCTCCTGGGCGGAGTTCATGGCAGAGGTTTCGGCGGTGCGGCGCGGCCGCAGCCGGAAGAGGCCCGAGCCCTCGGTGTCGCTCTTCTCGTGGGCGCTGACCATGGAGCGGGAGCGGGAGGCCGAGCTCGTCACAGCCTCAGGGTGACGGCGTTGGTTGAAGGGGATACCGCCGGTTGCACCGGCGGTATCCCTGGTATGTGTGGAGTCTTTTGCATTTAAGGCTCATTGCGTAAGGCCCATCGAGACAGAGCGTTGGCGTCGACGCAAACAACGATGAAGAAGAGGCACGCTGCCTACGATGCGCCCAACGGGGGCGCTGCCGAGGGCTCGCGGCGATAGCGTCAGGACGACGCACACCGTAGCCAGCGTTGAACTGCCGGCCTTGCCTCCGTCCGACTGAGTCTCGAGGTGTATGCTGAGCTGATGGAATCGAGGTTCCGCCTCCGGTGCGTGTCCGCCCTCACGCACCCTGCCACGCTCGCGGCACTTGCCGTGCTGCTGGTGAACGACCTGCTGCTCAAGGCCCTGTGGCCAAGCGCATGGGTTCCGGGGAAACTCAGCGACCTGGCGTGGATGACCTTCGCTCCGCCGCTCCTAGCGTTCGCGCTCTCGCTTGCAACCCGCCGCCGCCCGCTCCTTGAGCGTGCCGCATTCCTGGCGGCCTACGCTGGGCTGCCGCTGCTCTACGCCGCGTTCAATACGTTCGCGTCGGTGCATGACGCCATAATCGCGCGGCTGCTGCTCCTGTCCGGCGCGGCGTCCGGCTCACCGCTCGACCCGACCGACTCCCTGGTGATTCCGGCAGCCATGGCAATCGCGCTGTGGGTGTGGCGGCGTCCCGCCGTCGACCCGTCGGGCGTCCGGTCCCGGCTGGGGTTGCTCGCCGCCGTCGCTGCCGCGTTCGCCACCGTAGCAACCTCCCCCAGCCCGGTGGCCCTGGGTGTGACGTCCGTTTGGGTAGACCCCGGCGGCACTGCCAAGGCAAGCGCGGGATACCTGCACTTCCCCGATGCCTACTTCGAGTCGACGGATGGCGGGCTGACCTGGGAGAGGCTCTCAGAGCCGGTTGAGAAACCGTGGGACCAGCAACAGGTAACGACGCCCCGGGGCAGCTATGCGATACATGGAGCGGGCATCGTCCTCAGTCCGCCGGGTTCCCCGTGGTCCGAGGTGTATTCGACCTCCCACCTCGACAACGACGCCAACCGGTGGACCCAGGCCGTCGGCATCCAACGGCGGGCGCACCCGATCGCTGCCTCGGAGTGGACGCTCACGACCATGCCCGTGAGCATCGCCTACCATGCGAACAGCGGCAACGTGATCGTTGCGATGGGGATGCAGGGCGTGGTAGTGGGTACGCCGGACGAGCTGTGGACCGAAGCCGCCGTCGGCCCCTATGCGCCTGTCGATTTCTCCGCGCAGGCGAAGCTGCGGTTGCTCTCCGCGGACATCCTTCTCTGGCTGCTCGCCCTCGCCGTCGCCGCCGGGGTTACCAGTCTCGCCATGGCGCTCTCCTTCAATCGCTACAGGGGCGAGGACCTGCTCTTGGGGGGCGGCATCGGATTCCTCCTCGGGGTGTTGCTCCTGCCCCTGGTCCAGGCCGAATCGGACGCAGCGGGAATAGAGTCAACGGGTCTTCTGCTCTTCCCCGCGTTGTTCATCCTCACCCTGCCGCTGTTGGGGACCCTCCGCAGCGATGCCACAGGCCGGATGCTCCGCCTGACCGTGGCCATCTTTGCGCTCACTGCCCTGAGCCATGCATACCTGACCGGCTTCTTCATCGGCTACACGGACAGAGACTCCTTGTTCGTGTCCGGCCGGTATACGCAGATATGCCTCTCGATACCCGCTCTCCTCCTGGCCCCAACCACGGCCATCGCCCATGCGGCCCGCCTGCGGGAGCGGCGGGTGCTGTTCGCATTGCTGTCGGGATTCGCCGGGGTGTTCGTATCCACAGCCGTGGCGGTGCTCTGGTGGCTGATGGCCGGAACGTCGGTCGCCTTCGGCCTCGTCGTGGTCTTCGTGCTTTCGGGGCTCATCACATTCGTGCTCGTACGATACCTGCAGGCCCTGCCGGAACCGGAGAACCAGGCCCCCGTAGAGCACAGGAGAAGGACACTGGCGCACGCCGGGCACGTCGTGATGGCGGTGGGAGCGACGTTCTTCGTCACTCCCTTCATGGGGCTGGTGGTGTACTTCTTCTTCTCGCTTGGGGTACTGGCCGGCGGGCTGCTCCTCGTCATCGCAACCACACTGGTTGCGGTGGGCGTTGCCGTGGCGCTCGTGCGGTTCATGGGTCTGGCTCTAACGGATCGTCCGGACACGGGGCCGCAGAGACGATGGCGCATCATATTGATAGCGGGACTGAGTCTTGTAGGTCTGGCCTCGCTGGTCTCGACGCACAACGCATCGTGGGTGCTCGTTGGGTTCGGCGTATTCTTCTTCGACGAGTCTCTGGTGTTGTGGGGACTCATCGCAGCAGTGGTGCTGTCCATATTGGTCGCACTTGGACTTGTACGCTACCTGGCACGGTTGCAGGCGGTTTCGGAGGATGACGATTCCTAATGCCCTGCCCGGCGTGTACGAACATCCCGCCTAGCTGTAGTTCGCGGAGACGTTGCTTGCAGCCGAGAGGCGGGGGCATGCCCGCCGATGCCGCCCGCGGGGCCTCCGGCAGACGCCGCCCGGGGCGGGGGGGTGTCCACGGGGGGGGGGGGCCCTGGCCCGCCGATGCCGCTCGTGGCGCATCGGTCAGACGCGGCCGGTGCGGGTGGTGTTCATGGCCTACCGGAACAGCCTGCAGGCCGACGCCCTGAAGCTGGTGGCGAAGAAGCTCCAATCCTCGCTTGCGGTGGAGGGCGAGCTGTCGGAGGACGGGCTTGCCGCCTACGGCGACGACGGAGACGACCTCATGCTCGCGCTCGCTCGCAAGATCGTGAACGGCGAGGAGGATGAGGCGGAGACGGTGGAGGCGGTCTTCGCGGCCGCGCGGCACGCCGCGCCTTATCCGGTTGCTCAGCTTCTATTGGATTGTAGGGTGGCCGAATACAGCGGCGAATGCCTGGTCAAAGGTCTTGATATCCCTGATGCCGCGCCGTCGGCAACTTGCTAGGTGGCAGAGGTCCCTGGCCTGCAAAGTGGGGTGCTGCTCGTGTAGTTGACGGGCCAGAGCCACGTCCGCTTCTTCCAGCGGCCAGA
>MPMJ01000082.1 GCA_002238425.1 SAR202 cluster bacterium bin16
GGCTCGTCATCGCCACCACAACCAGCCTCTATCTGCTCTACGAGTTCATGCACTTCTGCTGCCACATCGGCGAGAACCGCTTCGTGCGCTACTGCCCCTTCGTGAACACGATCCGGCGCCACCACGCGGCGCACCACGATCAGTCGATCATGATGGAGCGCAACATGAACCTGACCTTCCCCATCGCGGACTGGATGTTCGGAACATCGGACCTCGATCGCGGCCTGCTCGGGCACCTCTTCAACGGCTACTCGACGAAGTACGTGAAGACCGACATGCGCAAGAGTGCCCGGACGCCGAAGGTGAAGGCGCGCTCCCCGGTCGATGCGGCGGTCGGCAGCCCCGCCTGAGGCCGACGCGCCCACAGGCGCCTGAAATCGGATTCGCATGACTCGCGGCGGCGCCGGATGCCGGTGCCGCCACAGCGCGTTTTCGGGACTGGCGCGGGTCGGTTTCCGCCCCAACGCGACCGGGCCACGCAGAGGAACGCGCTCGGCAAACTCTGGTAACGTACCCCGCAAGCCACCTCGAGCAGGGAGAAGAGCCATGACCAGCCACGCGACCGGGGACGGAGGCATTCCGCCGAGAGATGCGGAGGCGCGCGGGCTGAAGCGGGTCATGACGCTGGGCGGTGCCTACGGGACCCGCAACTACACCGTGAAGGACCTGCGCGATCAGAAGGGAAAGCGCGTGCTGGTGGAGACCCTGCCGTTCTCCCCGGAGGAAGCGGCCGCAGCCGAGGAGGCCGGCATCGATACCATGAAGGCGCGCTTCGATCCCCGCCAGCCCGAGCTCACCGCAGCAATCCGGCGCGCGGCACCCAATACGTTCATGGCCTTTTCCGTACCGCTCGTCGCCGCCGCGAGCGAAGTCGAGGCGGTCCGCATCGGCTACGATGCGATGGCGCTCGGGGCGGACGCAATCATGTGCCAGTGGAGCCCCCGCTTCGTGGCGGCGGCGGCCGACGCGGGCATCCCGATCCAGGGCCACGCGGGGCTGGTCCCCCGCAAGAGCACCTGGACGGGGGGCTTGCGCGCAGTCGGAAAGACCCTCGACGAGGCGATGTGGGTGTATCGCGAGATCAGGGCCCTCGAGGACGCCGGCGCCTACGCGGTGGAGGTCGAGGTCATCCCCGCGCAACTGCTGGTGGAGATCAGCAAGCGCACGCGGCTGCTCACCTCCTCCATCGGGGCGGGCAGCGGCGGGGATATCCAATTCCTGTTCGCCGACGATATCCTCGGCAACAACCCGCCTCCCTACCCCCGGCACTCGAAACAGTACCGCCATCTCTACAAGATGAAGGAAGCGATGCAGGCCGAGCGGCTGGCCGGCTTCCAGGAATTCGTCGCCGATGTCCACGAGGGCCGTTTCCCCGGACCGGAGCACGTCGTCAATGCCTCGGACAACCTCGTCGACTCCTTCGTGGACGCGGTTGAGTCCGGCGGCTGATCGGCCCCCGATAACGCAGGAGATGATTCGTTGAGCGAAGCGCAGACAAGCAAAGGGCAGGTGTTCAAGGACCTGCATTCGGCCGACGGCATATTCGTGATGCCGAACGCATGGAACGCCGGCAGCGCCCTCATGCTGCAGGCGGCGGGGTTTCCCGCCGTCGGCACCAGCAGCGCGGGGATCGCATTCGGTCTCGGTCTCCCCGATTACGAAGGCGTGCTCACCCGCCAAGCGGCGCTGGAGGAGACCGCACGGATTGCAGGCGCGCTTCGGATACCCGTCAGCATGGATGCGGAAAACGGCTACGGACATACGCCGGAAGAGGTGGCCGATACCATCCGCATGGCGGCCGAGACCGGCGTGGCGGGGGCCAGCATCGAGGACTATGCCGCCGCCTACGGCACCGGCGATCTCTACGATCGGGCGCTATCGGTGGAGAGGATCGAGGCTGCGGCGGCCGCCGCCGCGTCCCTTCCCTTTCCCTTCACGCTGACCGCGCGAGCCGAATGCTATCTCATGGGGCATCCGAACCCCTTCGAGGAATCGGTGACACGGGTCAACATGTATCGGGAAGCGGGAGCGGACTGCCTCTACGTCCCCGGCGTCAAGGACCCCGAGACCATCGGCAGGCTGGTGAAGGAGGTCGACGGCCCGGTCAACGTGGTCATGGGTCTTGCCGGCAGCCCGATGAGCGTAAGCCAGCTCGAGGACCTGGGCGTGAAACGGGTGAGCATCGGCGGCTCGTTGGCCCGGGCCACGTTCGGCCTCATACGTCGGGCAGCTGAGGAAATGCGCGACCGCGGCACCTTCACCTATTCCGAAGAGCAGGTGCCTAACGGCGAGCTCTGCCGGTTCTTCGACGAACAGCAGGGCTCATGAGCCCCGTAAGTGGCTCCCACCTCCCCCTGTCCCCCTCCCCCGAAGGCGGAGGGGGAACGCAAGCGGGAACAGTCTTATCTCCCTCTCCGCCCCTGGGGGCGGAGAGGGCCGGGGTGAGGTGGGAGTTTCTTGGGCCGCACTGGGTGCGGAACGAGGGACCGCGATGGCATTGAGTACCATCCCGTCCGATTGGGTAACGGGCTAATCCACGATGTGGTAGACGGGGGCCTTCTCCATGGCCCACTCCCCGGTTTCCTGATCGTAGCGAGACAGGGTGAAGCAGTGCCAATCGGCGTCGTCCAGCTTCGGATGATCGCCCCGGTAGTAGTAGCCCGGCCAGCGCGTCTCGGTCCTGTACATCGTGTGATGGGTCACGGCCTCCGAGGCCAGCACCCGGTGGTGCAGCTCCCACGCCCGCTGTAGCTGGTGCAGGTCCTCGGCCCCGAGATGGTCGAGGTCCTCCTTCAGCATGCCCAGCAGCTCCAGCCCGCGGGTGAGCATGGGCTGGTTCGTCGTGTAGTTGGCGCTGATGCCGCCGACGTACTCGTCCATGATCTTCTCAAGACGCTGGAGCCCGTGGATCGGCAGCATGTAGCTGGGCGAGACCGTTCCCGCGACGATCTCGTTGCGGCCGATGCGGTAGGTCTCCAGGGGCTGGAAGATCGCCGTCTTGAGGTCTTCGTACTCTTTCTCGCTGACTTGTGGTTGCTCGCTCTTCAGGTCGTTGACGTAGTTGACCGCCGCCTTGCCTGCGATCCGGCCTTCCGTGTAGGACCCCGACGAGAACTTGTGGGCGGAGCCGCCGATGGTGTCGCCGGCGCCGAAGAGCCCGTCGACAGTCATCATCCGGTTGTAGCCCCACTGGTAGTCCGATGGCGCGCAGTCTTCCGGTCCGCTCGCCCAGGCGCCCGAGCATGTGGCGTGCGAGCCCATGACGTAGGGCTCGGACGTGGTCAGCTCCGGATTGGTGTGCTTGGGATCGATGTTCTGGGACGCCCAGACCACCGCCTGTCCGATGGTCATGCCCAGGAAGTTCTCCCAGCCGACCTGCTCCTTGTGCGGATCGGCGAAGGCCTCCTTCGTCACCATGCGGATGGGCCCCCGGCCGGCCTTGACCTCCTCCAGGAAGGCGTGGTTGCGCAGGCAGGTCGGCACCGGGTGCATGTCGATGTAGTCGCCGACCAGCGCCTTGGTCTGGTCGTACCACTTGGATTCGTACTCCTCCCCGTAGGCGTTCTCGGTATAGGTCTTGAGGTGGAGGAAGTAGGCGCCGACCGGCCCGTAGCCGTCCTTGAAGCGGGTCAGGACGATCCGGTTCTCCATCTGGGTCATCTTGGCGCCGACGAGGATCGGCAGCGCATAGGCCGACGCGCTGCTCCAGGGCGCATACCAGGTGCGACCCATGCCCTCGCCCACCGCGCGGGGCTTGAAGATGTGCGACGCACCGCCGGCGGAGACGATGACGGCCTTCGCGCGGAAGACGTAGAACTCCCCGCTGCGGACGTTGAACCCGACCGCGCCCGCGACGCGGTTGGGCTTGTTCCGGTCCGCCAGCAGGTGGGTCACCATGATCCGGTTGTAGACCTCGGTGGCGGCCTTGCGGGCGGCCTCGGCGACGATCGGCTTGTAGCTCTCGCCGTGGATCATGATCTGCCACTTGCCTTCCCGCTGATAACGCCCGGTCTCCGGGTCCCGCATGATGGGAAGGCCCCACTCCTCGAACTTGTGCACCGTGGAGTCGACGTGGCGCGCGATGTCGTAGCCCAGGTCCTCCCGCACCAGGCCCATGAGGTCGTTCCGGGCATAGCGGACATGGTCCTCGGGCTGGTTCTCGTCCCACTGCATGCCCATGTAGCAGTTGATCGCATAGAGGCCCTGGGCCACGGCGCCGCTGCGCTCGATGTTCGCCTTTTCGACGCAGACCACCTTCAGGTCGCGTCCCCAGTAGCCGGCCTCGTAGGTCGCCCCGCAGCCGGCCATGCCGCCCCCGATGACGAGGATGTCCGCATCCACGAAGACCGTTTTGCGGCGCGAGAACAAAGCCACTAGAGGAGTCCCTCCTTGAAGCGCTCCGGCGCCATCGCGGGCAGCGCCTCGATGTTGAGCGCGTCCGGCTCGTGCGCGAGTTCCTGGGTTTTCATCGCGTCCGCCGTGGGTGCCGCGAAGTCGGTCGGCGGCTTGATCGATCCCCACGGCGTGGTCCGGATCGGCGAGACGAAATCCTTTTCCCTGCCGTCCCGGAACTTGATCTTCC
>MPMJ01000083.1 GCA_002238425.1 SAR202 cluster bacterium bin16
GCGCTGTTGAGGGTGTATAACAATACGCCGCGCAAGTGCCTCGGCTACCTGACCCCGGCCGAAGTGCTACGAGAACAGGTGTTGCACTTCGAATGTGAATTCACCTTCCTGCCTCCGCAGGAACGACGAAGTCATGCATCGTCGAAGAAGGCGAGGCGTGCGGAGGGGAAGAGGCGGGGTTCTCCGAGTTGCTGACGTGCGGGGCAGCGGCAGTTCCTGTCCATGGCGAAGCGCACTTCTGCGAAGCCGTGGACGATGGCGGTGACGACGCGGGCGGGGTCGGGGATGCGGCCACCCTTCGCGCACCCCCGCAGGTAGGGGTCCACGGAGGCGATGGTGAGGATGGGAACGTCCTCTTCGGCGGCTGCTTCGACGAGGTCCAGCACATCGGGCAAGGGGTTGCCGTTCTCCATGGCGTCGCGCCAGCGGTCCACGTAATCCTCGACGATGGGGTAGAGGGTTACCTGCGCGAGCTGGCAGACGAGGTAGCGTTCCAGGGCATCCAGTCCGTTGGGCATCCGGGGCCTCCTTACTTGACGTTCTTGAGCAGGGTGAGGGCCTTCTGGATCTGGCTGAGACGGCGGGAATTCCTCGCGGTCTCTCCCACCTTGATGCCGACACTGAGAGCTATGCGGACGGCCTCTGCCCTGACTCGGGGGTTGGGGTCTTCGAGGAGAGCGGCGAGCGCTTCCATGCTCTTGAGGGCGAGGCCGTTGAGTTCCGTGCGCGCCAAGCTGGCCTCGTCCTCGCGCCGCCGCCGGAGTTCATCACGGAAGACGGAGTCCTGACGCCAGCGCGTCAGCGTGGATATGCTGATCTCCGCCATCCTCGCGCCCTTCGTATAGGTGTCGGCTGCGGCAAGATAGGGAAGCGCGGAAACCTGCCTATCGGAAAGCTCCGCAGGGAATTGCTGCTCATTACTGCTCACAGGGTGGTCCGTCACTCGTAAATCCGGCGTTTCAGGTGAGCAGTCCGACTGCTCATTACTGCTCATCCGCTGCTCTTTCCGTATCTGTTTCTGCCTTTTTCCGCTCATTTCTGCTCACTCCCTCCATCGGTGTATTGCTGGCGTCTGCGGGGGACGCACTTACAGGGTAGGAAGGGTGGCATCGTTGGCGCAACGGACGGATGTCACAAATGTGACAAACGGGGTGGCGTAGGGGCGATTCGTGAACCGCCCCTACGCCGGGCGGGGGACGAGGTTCCTGCCTTCGTGGGAAGACGGGGTTGGGGGCGCCATAAGGACGCGCCTACACCAGGCAATCCGAGAGGTGCCTCGGTTGTGCACGGAATGCCACCTCCCCGGTGCACCACCCCACCGCGTGCCCGTGTGGCCTGGCGGCCACCTGCTGGATTCCCGCCGGTGCGGGAATGACGAGGTATGCCACGTACCGCCTATTTCCACAGAACGACGGGAGGATCGGGAGTGACGGGTAGAGGGGCGCGGGGGGGGCGGACCCCACGCGCAGGCGGCGGCAACCCCCCCCCGCGGGGGGGGGAGGGGGGCGGCGATGCCGGAGTCTATGTCGTGCTCGGGGGCGTAGCCGACGTCCTCGCCGATGCGGGAGAGGTCCATGACGGGGTTGTGGGCGTTCGAGGGAGTGCGTCCGGGTTTGAGCGCGGAGCAGACCGCGTCCGGCAGGGACTTCTGCACGGCCTCCAGGACGCGCTTCGTCGACGTGGCCGCGCCCGAGCCGATGTTGTAGGTGTCGTGGGGTAGGGTGTCGGCGGTGTGCACGAGCTGGATGCCGCGCGCGAGGTCACCGACGTAGGTCCAGTCACCCTCATCGTCCTCGTTGATCGTGCCGCCGGGCCTGTCGGAGAAGTCGGGGTCCTCGCCCTTGAGGGCGGCGTGGCACATGCGGCTCATGGGGTTGAACATGCTGTAGTAGTAGGGGCCGTAGATGCTGCCGATACGGAGCGAGACGACGTTGACGCCTGCGCGCGCGGCGTAGTGGAACGCGTGTATCTCCATGCCTTTCTTGAAGGCCTCAACCTGCGTGCCGGAGTGGATGGGCAGGGGCATGTCCTCGCGGAACGGCCCCTCGGGAATGCTGCCGTAGACGGAGGTGGAGCTGGCGAGGGAGACGCGGCGCATGCCGAGGATGCGCGCCGCCTCCAGGGTGTTCTGGAGCCCGGTGGTGTAGATGCGGTAGTCCTCCTGGGGGCTGATGCCGCGCGCGGGCGGCGCGGCGAACGAGATGATGCTGTCCACCTTGTGGCGGCTCGCGACGTCCATCACCTCGTACAGTTTCGTGACGTCCATGCGGTCGACGAACGCGCGGTCGTTCAGGTACGGGGTCAGCGCGTCCGGCACGCGGTGTGCGCTGTGCTGCGTGATGACGACGCTCTCGCCGGTGTCCAGCAGGCGCAGCGCGGTGTTCAGTCCGATGAAACCCATACCGCCGATGATCAGGATCATGTGGTCGTTCTCCTTTGGTGGTGGTGCCGCCTACGGCGGCCTCTCTGTTTTACCACGAGCGGGGGTGGGTGTGCGGGAGGGGGGGCTTCACCCCCATCCTATCCTTCCCCCATCAAGGGGGAAGGGATCAGGCACCTCCCATCCACCCCACCGAGGGCCCTCACCCTAACCCTCTCCCCCAGGAGAGGGGACCAGGCACCCCGCACCCCGCCGCCGGTTCACCCTCACCCGCCGCTGCGCGGCGACCTCTCCCATGGGGAGAGGTGGGCGGCGAGGTTGCGCACTGAAGCGCGAGCCTCTGCGGGAATGGCTCGGGGCCTTGTCAGGCCGTGTAAGGGAATGAAAATGGGAAGGCGCGGGTTGGCAACGAGGCGTTATGCCGGGTTGCGTGGGGCTTTGCCGCGCGAGCGCTCCCCGAGAGATGTTTCGACTCCGCCTCCGGCTTCGCTCAACATGACAAGTCTCTGTCCCACGAGTCTTGCTGGGCTGCGAGGTTCCTGCCTTCGCAGGAACGACGGCCACACTTATTCACAAGAACGACGGACACTATGCGTTCACGGCCTCGCGGGCGTTGGCTTCTTCGACGAGGCGGTGGATGGAGCGGATCTGGCCGCTGAAGGTGAATGCGAGGATGGTGACGGCGATGACGGCGCCGCCGCCGAGGGCTATGGCGAACGGGGTGCTGGTGTACTGGGCGACGAAGCCTGCCTGCAGCGCGCCGAGCGGGGCGAGGCTCCACATCACGCCTCGGAGGCCCATGACGCGCCCTCGGAACTCCGTCGGGACGAGGAGGTTGAGGAGCGTGTTGGAGGCGGTCTGGAAGACGGCGTAGAGCCCGCCGCTCGCGGCGGCCATCGCGAGCGCGAACCAGTACCACTGCATCTCGCCGTTGACGCCGAACAGGAGGACCGACAGGCCGAGCAGTCCGGCGCCGCCGCCGAGCATCCACGCCTTGCTTTGCTGCTGGCCGAAGGACGCCGAGAGGAAGATGCCGGTGAGCCCGCCGATGCCGCTGGCGGTCTGGAGCAGGCCGAGCCCCTCCGGCCCCAGTCCCAGTACGTCCGCGGCGAATGCAGGCAGCAGCCACTGGTAGGAGAGTCCGAAGTAGCCGATGGCGAAGCTCATCATGAGCAGGAGCAGGAAGATGCGGTGCCGCACGACGAAACCGAGGCCGTCCGCGATGTCGTGCAGGACGGTGCGCCCCGTCGCGCGCCGCATCTCCGGCAGTGTGATGGTGACGATGGCGATGGCCATCGTGGCGAAGCCCGCCGCGATGAGGTAGAGGGCGACCGCCGCGCCGAGGTGGAAGTCGCCGGTGATGCCGCCGACGATGGCGATGGGCATCGCCCCGACCATCGGCGAGAAGACGCGGGTGCCGTTCCAGACCCCCTGGTTCAGGGCTGTGGCGAACATAAACTGCTGCCGTTCGACGAGGGCGGGCCAGACGACGCGGCGCGCGGGTTGGTCCAGCGACGTCGAGATGCCGATGAGGAAGGCCGAGGCAACGATGTGCCAGACCTCGACCCGCCCTATCAGCACGAGCGTCGCCAGCACCGCGATGACCAGGGTAGCGACGCCCTCGCCGATCACGATGAGGCGGCGCGGATCGAGCCGGTCGGCGAGCGCACCGGCAAGGAGGTTGAAGACGATGGCGGGGACGGCCTGCGCGGCTGCCACGTACCCGAGGACGACGACCTCGCCGGTGATGTCGTAGAGCAGCCAGCCCTGGGCGGTCATGAGCGCCTGCTGGGACGTGACGCTCCCGACGAGGCCGAACCAGTAGCGGCGGTAGTCCCGCCGTCGGAGGACGACGAAGAACTCGAAGCGTCGGGCAAGGAAATCGCGCACGGGGTTACGTTACGCCGGTTCCGGTTTTGCGTCGAGGATTCAGGGGGGCGCGTACTGGTTCAGGGTTGGTGGGCGACTGTCCCTGTATTGTCATTCCTGTAGGTGTTAGGTAATTCGTTGACAGAATGGTCTGAGAACGCAGTTCATTCTGGAGACGACGATGCGAGACAACAGCAATGACCGCACGGTGGAGCGGAACTACGTCCAGAAGTATCGGTTTCTGA
>MPMJ01000084.1 GCA_002238425.1 SAR202 cluster bacterium bin16
TCAGCGCGCGGTGCACCGTCGCGTACGCCTCGCCGAGGATGACCGCAAGCTCCAGCGTGTCGGCGAACGGCATCGACGCCAGGGCGTCGAGCAGTTGTCGTTCGGTGAGTCTCATGGGACGAGCGTAACAACGGAGGAACCGTCCGCGCACCCACCGGATGTCACGGGGATCCCAGTGGGCTGTCCAGCGGCGATGATGCCCTTGGGCGTGGGGAAGTAGCGGCGCTGCGCTTGCGGACCGAGAGCGTTCATGGGTGGGCGGCGCAGATTGGCATCGCCACATCCACGTGGTTCAGTGCCTCTCTCGCCACGGCCGCTCTGCGTTTCAACCGCGTTGCGGATCACTCTCGGCCCTCGGCCGGGTTGTCGAGGTGCTGCTCCCTAGGGTCTGCGGCGGGCAGTGACGCCTCCCGCCGGAGGTAGGCGCGCACGGCGAGCCTCGCGAGGATGCGCAGCCCCTGATCGAGCAGTTCCTGCGCCTCGGCATCTGACGCGGGACTGGCGCCGACCCCGACGATCTCCATGCCAGAGAGGTCCCTGGCGCGCCTGCATCTTCTGTTCTGTCTCTGTGTCTCTCTCATATCTTGCAGTCGCATTGGCGGTTGGGGAGGCCGCCGCCTTTCGTCACGGGGGTGCAGTCACGCCGACACTGACGGGAGGAACGAGCGCCGATTGGCAGAGTAACGCGAATGCCGGCGGCACCAGCCGATCGGATGACCGATCCCTCTTCTTCCATGCCAACTCGTGCACTCTCGACGGCTCGCTGTGGTTCATGAGGCCGCGCGGAGCCCGCTAAGAATTGTGAACGACCGCAGTGCGGAATGAAACTCCCTGTAGCACCCCGCACGGATGCGGGGTGCTACAGGGACTCTCTTGTGCGCCCCGTGATTATCCAGCCGCGGCGGACCTGCACTGCCAGGTCGACCCCTAACGGCACGCATCACGAGAGGAACCGCCGATGTCGCCTTGGCACGTGTGGCAGGACCGTTGGTGTCGGGGTTGGTGTAGGCGTGTGGGTCGGCGTGGGCGGGGTTGGGATCCCGCAGTCCGCCGTGGTGCCGTCGACGATATCCGACCACGGCCTTCCGGGCCTTGTGCAACCAAGTCACCAACCGGGCCCCAGCACTCGTGCAGGGGCCCGTATGGTCCGTGGTGACTGATCCTAGCAGCGAAGAGGTCGACCCGGTCACGGGGGAGATCAAGTCTGCAGTGAGCTGAAGACGGACCTGTATCACGGACCGATGCGCAAGGAGGCCCCGCCGGGGAGGCGGGGCCTCTCTTTGTGTCTTTTTCGTTAGGGCGACATCGGATGGTCAGGCGTGGAGGAACGTCGGTTCGCTAACGGGTTTGTCGTTCGTGGTCGATGATGAGGTAGATGGCGGTGAAGAGGAGCAGGAGTATGACGCTTGCGATGTAGAGCTGGGTAAGCGAGTGCGTTGCCATGCGGTAGAGAGTACTGAGGATGTAGCCGAAGAGGATGGCTAGGATGGTGTAGAAGGTGATGTCGATGATCTTGCGGGTCATTGCGTGTCTCCTTGCTCGATGAGTGGCGCTGTTTGGGGTCGACGGCGGTCCTGCCCGACGCTATCGCTATGCAACCCGTTCCCTAGCATACAAAGGTGCTGGGTACGCGGTCACGCTCCCGAGACCAGCAATATGAGCAGACCGACAGCGGCCAGTATGCAGCCGCACTTCTTGGCCGTCCTTCCGGCGCGACAGAACGCGATTGACGTGGGGGTGCGTGCACAGCACAAGAGCGGTGGGCGCGATGGAAAACAGGGCGGAAATGGCGATCGACGTGGGGGTGCATGACATGGCGTCGTGACGGGGGTCAGGGCGCGGCCAAGGCCGAAAGTCAGGACCGGGGAGAATCCAGAGAAGGAGGAGAAACCGTGAAGACAACCGAACATGGCATCGAGGAGAGCAGGGACGTGGAGAACGTCTACCACCTGCGGCTCATGGCGCTGCTGCAAGAGCTCGTGCGGCGAGAAGGGCACGCGGCCTCCTATAGCTTGTGTAGTGTGTGGGAACCGAGAGACGAACGTAATACCGCGTGCGGGGATTCATCGGCGATCCGAGGAGGCGAGCGCCCGGTGCTATAGTGTGCGCTCAGAGCGATGGTCGTCCGATTCAGCCCGCTCGTACCAGGAGGTGGACCGGGATGCCCACATTCAGCACACTACCTATCGGCGAAGCCCGCGCGAGGAGCGCAACCGGCAAACGCGCGGCGCTGCTCCAAGAGTATGTCGGCTACATCGAGCGCGTCGCTCCGGGCGAGGCGGGGAAGCTCGAGGTCGAAGAGGGCGAGACGACCCAGGCGATCCGGCGCAGGCTGAACACGGCGGCGGATGCGCTGGGGAAGCGGCTGGAGTTCCGCCGCACGGAGAACGTCGTCTACTTCTGGTCGTCGGATGGACGTCGGCGAGGCAGGCCACGCAAGAACCCCGTTGAGGAGTAATCGTGAAACGCGAAGCACCGATGGTGTTGTTCTGGTCACTGGCGACTGCTTTGCTCGCTTTAGGCATTCTTCTGGTGATACCTGCAGATGCCACGCCGCTGCCGGACCACGCGGACCCATTCGTTCATTATGCGAATGCGGCTGCCGCTAACTGGTTCAACCTCGCGGTGGGGGCTGGTCTGATGGGTCTTGCCGGCGCCTGGATCTACCGCTTGAACCGCCCGCTGAATGTGTGGAACACGGTGATCATTGTCCTGTGCCTAAGCGCCCTTGTAGCACTTGGCATCATGGCTTGGGAGTCCGCTCTGCACGAACTGAGAGATTAGGTCGCGAAGGGGCTACGCCTGCGCCAGATGAGCATCTCCGACTCATCCCAACTCCAGTGCATCGAGGAACGGCATCGACGCCAAAGCGCGCAGCGCCTGTATCTCTATCGGACTCATTCACGTCCTCGTCGTCGATGATGAACACGCTATCAGGCCCCGCTTCGAGATCGGCTCCAGCGGAAGTGCATCGTATCGCTCATCAGGACGGACGACGTCGTGCAGGATGAGCCGGTATGTCGCGTAGTGTCTGTGAACACCGCGTCGAGACCGTGCTGGTTCATCACATACAGCGCCGCACGAGGTGCCATCTCGGCGCCGAAGGGGGTGTTTGACCCGCCAACCGCGACCTGATACAAGTCCTAGTCAGCCGTGCCGAGGGTGGCCTAATGATTGTGGCGACGACTGGCCTAATGACCCTGGCGATTGACTGTTAACACAGCCACCTACCCTGCCCCCCTGCAGGCCGTCCACGGGCCGCCGCAGGGGGCAGGGAACCGCCGCCGTCAGCGCGGGACGGGCGCTCGCTCCGCGAGGAGGGGCAATATGAGATGGGATGCTCCGGAGGAGCAGCCAGAGCCGGAGCCCTGGCACTGGGATTCAGGCGCAGAAGCGGATAAGACCCCGAAAGAGCGTTGCTGCAAATGGCTTGGCTCTGCTATGGAGTCCAAATGCGCGATGGTGTGCTACGGCTTTGTCATAGGGTTTGCTACAGCCGTAGCGATAGCCGCTGAGATAGCCCCGTGAGATGGCCAGCTGATGTGTTAGTGACGGGTTGAAAATGACCCAGTAGTGACGGAATGGAATTGACCCACCCCTGAGCAAGAGCATCCTCCCTGCAGACTGACGGGGAGGAGAACGTTGCTGAAAGGTGGGACGATGAAAGACCTGTACGAGATGAGGGGTCAGGGGTATTCGATCCGCGGGATCACACGGGAGCTGGGCGTCTCCCGGAACTCGGTGCGCAAGTATCTGAGGTCGCCGGGAGTGCCGCGGGCGAAGCAGCGCCCGCGGCGGGGGTCCAAGCTGGACACCTACACCGGCTACATCGACCGCCGGTTGGGGGAGGGTTTGGACAACTGCGTCGTGCTGCACCGGGAGTTGCGGTCGCTGGGCTACGAAGGCGGCTACACGATCTTGGTGGAGTATGTGCGGCTGCGGCGCCCTCGGCGCGAGCCCCGGGCGACGATGCGGTTCGAGACGGAGCCCGGCGAGCAGGCGCAGGTGGACTGGGGCAGCTTCAGCTACGTTGGGGCAGACGGCCGCAGGCACCGGCTCTGGGCGTTCGTGATGGTGATGGGCTGGTCGCGAGCGATCTACGTTGAGTTCGTCCGGCGTGCGGACGTGGCGAGCTTCATGCAGTGCCACGTCAACGCGTTCGAATACTTCGGGGGTGTGCCGCGGCGATGCCTGTATGACAACGCGAAGGTGGTGGTGCTGGGCCGGGATGCGGACGGGCGTCCGGAGTGGAACCGGCGGATGCTGGACATGTCGCTGCGCATCGGATTCGAGCTGCGGGTGTGCCAGCCGTATCGGGCGCAGACGAAGGGGAAGGTGGAGAGCGGGGTCAAGTATGTGCGCGGCAACCTGTGGCCCAGCATCCGCTTCACGGATGACGCGGACCTGAACCGGCAGAGCCTCGAGTGGTGCGAC
>MPMJ01000085.1 GCA_002238425.1 SAR202 cluster bacterium bin16
CGGCCCCGCCCGGACGAATGGGGCGGGGTGCCGATGAGTTCTGGCAACGGACCGGCGCGATGCCGAGACAGCAGGTTGATTACAACGGACACACCTATGGGTTTTCAGGCGACTTCGCGGAGCGGCTGAGGCGGTTCCAGAGGGAGTCCGGCCAGTCGTGGGCGGAGTTCAGCCGCCGTCTCGCATGCCGACCCCGAAACGGCGCGCCACTGGAGGGACAAGGGCGTGCAGCCCAGCACACGGCACTGCAGCGCTCCTGAGACTGGCGGAATCCCTGGGGTCTCGACCACCTGTTCAGAAGCTGACAGGGCAGCGCACCAGGGGAACGGCCGAGTCACGGCAAGGCCTCATGCAGCTCCTGAGCAGCTGATGGCATACGGAAATTGCACCTGCGGCGATGACCACTCCATCATGGAGACACCGGTCCGTGTAGGAGGGGAAAGGCGGAGGGGGAACCTGTCCGGCACGGCGCCGTGCTAGCCTCTCCATCGAAGAAATGGACCGCGTCCGAGCCAAGGGGCGGGGTTCGCCTTGTCCAGGGCAACAGGTTCCGCAACGAAGGACCGGGGACGCCGATAGAGACATGCAGGGGAGGAGAGTCATGACCGGGGAACATGACGGGATGGAGCAAGGAGACCCGCTGGAAGACCACCGCGAGTTCCGCAGGATGATTGACGGAATCGGGCAGGAGGGGCTTCGCAGGATCATCGAGCACTTCACGGACACGCTGAGGGCGCACCCTGACGACACCGAGGCCCTGGGCGCCAGGGCGCTGGCTTACAGCGAGTTGGGAGACTATCGCCGCGCGGCGGAGGACAGCGGGCGCATCATCGCCCTGGAGCCCGGCAACGCGGACGCATATTTGAGCAGGGCCAGCGCGTATGCCGATCTGGGGGAAGACCGCTGGGCGGTGGAGGACTACAACGCCGCCATCCGCCTGGCCCCCGGCAACGCCGCGGCACACTACAGCCGCGGGGGATGCAACGCCGAACTGGGCAACCTGGCCGAGGCGGTCAGCGACTTCGACGTGGCCATTCTCCTGGCCCCCAACGACGCCGACGCCCACTACAACAGGGGGTTGACCTACCTCGCGATGGGAGAGTCTCTGCGGGCTGTGGAGGACCTCGGCAGGGCCATAGAGCTCGATCCCCACCTCGCCGAGGCCTACTACCACCGGGGAGATGCACACCGCGACCTCGGAGAGATGGAAAGTGCACTGGCCGACTTCGGGGCGGCCATCGAGATCGAAGCGAACTATGGCCTCGCCTACTACGCGCGGGGCATCACCAACCTCAACCTCATCAGATACGACGACGCGCTCCGAGACTTCGACGCCGTATTAGGGCTGGATCCCGACAGCGCCTCAGCGCTCCGGGGCAGAGGCGTTGCCCTCGGCGGCCTGGGCCGCAACGAAGAGGCGGTGAGGGAGTTCGACAGGTCTCTGGCTCTCGACCCTGGCAACGGGGAGACTCTGCTGGCGAGGGCCGTGGCCCATAGCGCCCTGGAGCGGCACGGGCTGGCGGTGGAGGACTACACCAGTGTCATCGAGGTCTACCCCGGCAGTGCAGTCGCCCTCTACAACAGAGGGAAGGCCCTCATGCGCCTTGACCTGTATAGGGGAGCGATCGAGGACTTCAGCGCCGTCATCGACTTCGACCCTGAGAACGACGAGGCATACTTGGCGAGGGGATTCGCCCGCACGGCGCTCGGTGAGCACAGGGAGGCGGTCGAGGACTACGATAGGTTCGTCGAGCTCACGCCGGACAACCCGATGGGACACTACATGAGGGGGTGCGCCCACGCACGGCTGGGCGAGCCCCTCAGGGCGGTGGAGGACTTCGGGAGGGCCATCGCCCTCGACCCGGACGATATCGAGTCCCTGCGCAACCGGGCCATCTTGTACAGGGAGACCGGGGAGCCTGAGAAGGCGGTGCGGGACTACGACGAGGTCTTGCGCCTCGACCCGGACGACGCATCGGCCCGGCGGGAGAGGCAGGAAGCCGTCGAGGAGATCGCAGACACCGAGGAAACGCAAGAAGGGCCGCATATATAGGTGAATGGGGGGAGGCGTCGCTTCATGTGCGACAGCCTCCCCCCAAGCCCCTGTGGCCTAGCGCCCCGCGCCGACCGGCTCGGCCTCCCGCTCCAACTCCATGCCGAGCGCCCACTCGAACATGGACAGGCTCGCGTGCCGGGGCTTGCGGCTCCGGCTCTTGGGCTTGACCGGCCCCTCGGCCATGAACTCGGCCCAGGAGAACAGCGTCTGCTGCGCCTCCAAGGTGTTGCCGTGGCAGCCGTCGCCCTGGACAGGCTCTGTCGCTGAACCCACGCCGATGGTGCTGCCGTCGACCTCGACGGTATCCGGCTCGGTCTCCACGGCATTCCAGCCGTCGTCCACGAGATACTCCTCGGCGGTGGACTCGGAGTCCCGCGCAGCCGCGAATACCGACTCCACCGTCTCCGCCTCGTCCTCGTCGCCGTTCACGATCTTGCGAGCGAGCGCGAGCATGAGGTCGTCTCCGTCGTCGCCGTAGGCGGCAAGCCCGTCCTCCGGCAGCTCGCCCTCCACCGCCAGCGAGGATTGCAGTTTCTTCGCCACCAGCTTCAGGGCGTCGGCCTGCAGGCTGTTCCTGTAGGCCATGAAGACCACCCGCACCGGCCGCGTCTGCCCGATGCGCCACGAGCGGCGCGACGCCTGCCGCATGACGTAGACGCTGTAGTCGGTCTCGAACCAGACCAGCGTTGGGAAGTCGATCAGGTCGAGGCCCGTCTGCACCAGCCTGGGGTGGCAGACCAGCACGTCGAGCCCCTTCTCCACCTGCTCGGCGACCCACGCCTCGCGCCGCTCCGGCGCGACCACATCGGCCTTCATCACCGCCACCCGGAACCCGTGCCGGGTGAGCATGTCTTCCATCCGTCCGGTGATGTCTCGCGTGCCGGTGTGCGTCGCGTAGACCAGCACCCGGCGCCCCTCCAGTCGCTCTGCGGCCACGAGGTCGACGAGCGCCTTCTCCTTGGGATACGACCGCTCCTCCGACAGCGGAGGCACCCCGGCGATGGGGAAACCCGTCGCGGGATCGAAGACGGTCTCGCCCCTCGTGCAGCCGTCGGGGTAGGCGAGCAGCGTCTGCAGGTAAGTGGCCAGCAGCCGCTTGGAGCCGGTCGCCAGCGCCGCGCCCAGCGCCTGCTTCAGCGCCCCGTAGAGCGTGTCGTAGGCCGAGCGCTGGGAGAACCCCGTGTGATCCGGCTCGGAGTCCATGGTCGAGAGCAGCACGCGCTCCTCGTATGGGGGCAGCCCGGACGCCACGTCCGAGAGCCGCAGGAAGATGGAGTTGCCGATGAGGTGGAAGAGCGCGGAGGGGGCGAGGCCGGGACGCTCGCGCACCACCCTGCGGTAGCGGCGCCTCCGGCTGTTGCGCCCGTCCTCGACCGGGGCGTCCTCGCCCTGCTTGTAGACCGTCTCCTCGGTGAAGCCGTACCGGTCGATCCAGCGCCCCTCCTCCGAGTGCTTGAACTCGGTGCGGATCTCCGGGGAGAACCGGTAGAGGAGATGGAAGAGGGTGCTGGCATAGCCGCCCATCAGCGTGCCGGAGAGCGTGATGGAGCGTCCGCACGACTCGGCGAGCACGCCTGCGGCGATGCCCTGGGCGGAGCCTCTTCCCTTGTATTCGTGGCATTCGTCACCTACAAAGAGGTCGAAGAATCCCTTCATCCGGTGCTTGACGTAGTCGGCCAGCGGGTAGCGACGGGGGCCGCTGTTGTCCGCCTGCCAGAGCGGGGAGTTGCACGCGTCGCAGACGCGCCGCCTCCGGGAGAGGTCCTTCAGGGAGAGCGGCACGCCCTCTTTGTCGAGGACCTGCTCCCCGCAGGCCGGGCAGCACGGGATGCGGAAGGGCTCGCCCGTCTCCTCGTCCCGCACGAGCCTGCCGTTGGACACGGCCCACCGCTCATTGACGGCGGGCTGCCAGCGGTAGGAGAGCTTCGCCTTCTCGCGGGACATGACCGCGAAGAGCGGGGACGAGCCAGGGAGGAGGCGGAGGCGTTCGAGGTCGGTGATGGAGCCGACGATGGCGCCGCGTGCGCCGGGGACTGTCTCCTCCACCTCGCGCTTCCACTTGGGAACGAGGTGCGGGGGGCAGAGCACCAAGACGCGCCTGAAGCCCGCCGCGTGCGCAGCGCTCGCGGCAATGAACGTTTTCCCGGTTCCCATTTCGCCGACCACGGTCGTGCCCTGGCTGACCTTGAGCGAGAGGGCCGCGCCGCGGATGGCGTCCGCCTGCGCACCGAGCGGGTTGCGCAGGAGCGCGGGGAGCCGGACGGCCTGCTCGGAGGGCCGATAGAGGGGCGGATACGACTCCACCACCCGCTGGGCGATGGAGTCCCTGAA
>MPMJ01000020.1 GCA_002238425.1 SAR202 cluster bacterium bin16
GTCTTTCATCGTCCCACCTTTCAGCAACGTTCTCCTCCCCGTCAGTCTGCAGGGAGGATGTTCTGCTCTGGGGTGGGTCAATTCCATTCCGTCATTGGTGGGTCATTTTCAATCCGTCACTAACACTGTCATGGCGCTGTTCATCATCGGGTTCGGGGGCGATGAGGCGTTGGGCGGAGTCCTGTTTTGGGTTGCAATCGCAGTTGCGGGAGCTGTGCATCTGGCGTTGGCTACGCTGGCCGTCTGTCGCCTGTGGGATGCCGGCCGGTCGGCTTGGTGGGTGCTCCCAGGGGCAGCGTTGCTCGTGCCCGCCTACTGGAACCTCTACCTACTATCCCTCGTATGGCTAGCGGCGCTGGGGACGAGCACCCTCATGCCCTCAGCGTCTCAGGGAGACACCCAGCGCCGCAGCCAAGCACCCGACCCCTGCGGTCCCCGCGAGGATGCCGCCGATGTCGACGCGCATTTGTAGGCTGCGTATCGTCTCGTATCGGCGTGCTCTCGCAGCGGCGTCCGCGTCCAGCCTCGGCACAAGTCAGTAGTGCGTCCCAGGTGCGAACCGCTCGAAGTAGTGCCCGACGGTGCCGGGGTCATACAGCACCGCAGTCTCATGAGAGAAGAATTCGTCGGTTCCCAATCCCATATGCGCCGCTGGCCCTTCCTGCTTAGATCGCCCTGGTCCGCCGAACTCGGTAGTTACCAGATTCAGCAACTCGTAGCCGTCACGCTCCTCGTAATGCTCCAGACGCCGACCCTTGCCGTTGACGATCCGATATCGATCATGAAGCGGCATCCGACTGCAGGTTTCTATGGCAGTCACAAATGGGACCGGGGCCCGCATGGGCACATGTGGTGGCGCTGCTGGGGACCGTCGTCTATGTTCCCTACGTGATCATCACGGCGGGAAGGCTGCTCTTCGACCGATTCCTGTGATGCCGAATAGAGACGGGCGCGCTCCCGCTGAACGATTGGCAGAGACCGGCGCATTCGCGGTGGACGGCACCAGACACCGCGATCGCCGGGGTGCGGCCTACACGCTGACGCCGGACGACGCGGGCGGCGCAGTCAAGGTGCGGGTGTCCTTCACCGACGACGCAGGCTACGACGAGTCGCGGACCAGCGGGACCACGGGAGCGGTGGAGCAGACGGTCCCCGGCAAGCCGCGGGACTTGGATGGAATATCCTCCGCGTAGAGCATCACCCTGACCTGAAAGGCACCCGAGAGCTCCGCCGTGGCCCGCTACGTGATCTACCGGGGTGAGCTCCAGAACGGCAGCATGAACGGAAGACAGATGACGAGGTACGCCACCATCGACGTAAGGGGCGACGTGATGGCCTTCATCGACGGCGACGTGGACGAGGGCCAGCAGTACAGGTACCGGGTGGCTGTCGGTCAACGACGCCGGGGAGGGCAAGAAGTCCACCTGGGTCGACATCTTTCGCGAGTGACCCTTAGCCGTGGGCCGAGAATCCCGGCAGCCTCGCGAATGCCGTGGGCCGTCAGGTGGTATCGCTGGCTGGAGGCCAGGTGGGCGGCGCCGTGGCTCACCCTCCCAACGATGCCATCTGCCAGCGGTCGGCCAGGCCGTGCGGGTGCGTCAAGGCAAGGGCTGGACAGCGGGGCCGTTACCCGGAGGTTTTCGCAGGGTAAGCTGGAAACCGGGTCGCGGGCGGCCCCTTTCTTGTCTCACTCCTGCTCTAAAGGCGACCACGTTGGATTCCTGTCATTCCCCGAGTCATCGGTCAGTGTAGTAATGCCGAGCCCATCCGCGTTCATCACCATGATTACATCCGTATAAATATCAACATGGAACGCGATCCGGGATCCGTCCGGCGACCACTCCAGAGAAGAAGTTTTACCTGTGACCAGAAACGTTGCCCCTCTCGAGCCGGGGCCGTCCACGTTCGCCTTGTAGAGCGTCTCTGTCCCTTCGCCACCCACGGAGAACACGATTTCGCTTCCGTCCGGCGAAATGGCCTCAAGCCATTCATTCCCCGTCGCCCTTCGTCTTTCGACCAGCAGGTACGGTGCAGGGCGTTCGTCGTCCACGTTCACCGCGAAGATTCTTCCCTTCCCCCACTCGTTGCGTGCTCCGAAGATTACGCGCCCATCCTGCGTCCAGAAATGGCCACCAGCGTTTCCTGAATTGGATAGCCGTCCGCCGCCGGAGCCGTCTGCGTTCATCACATGGATCTCACCATAGCCGCTGCTGTTCGAGCCGTACGCGATCTGGGATCCGTCCGGCGACCATCTCGGGTCCCAATTGAAATTCATATTTCGCAGGTTTGTCTGACCGGAGCCGTCCGAGTTCATTACGTTGATTTCCCTGACCCTGTCCCTGTCACGCTTCGAGACGAACGCGATGAGGCTTCCGTCCGGCGACCATTTCGGGGAATAATGCTCGCCCTCCCCATTGGTCAGGTTTGTCTGACCGGAGCCGTCCGAGTTCATTACGTAGATATCCGGGGTCCCGTCACGGTCCGAGACGAACGCGATGAGGCTTCCGTCCGGCGACCAGCGCGGTCCGCGGTCCTCCGCCGGGTTATTGGTCAGGTTTGTCTGACCGGAGCCGTCCGAGTTCATGACGTAGATTTCCGAGTTCCCATCACGGTCCGAGTCGAACGCGATACGGTAGAGCGTCTCGACCGGGGCAGGCGTGGCCGTTGGCGTGGCAGCCTCCTGGGCTCGCGGCGCATCGGTGGCCGTGGGCGCGTCCCCCGGACCGGCGGCGGTCTGGCCGATGATGCTGTCCAGAATCCCTTGGCGCGTGGGTTCGGCCTGCTCTCCGGCGTCCGGCAAATCGTCGCCGCAGGCCATGAGGAGTGCCGGCAGCGCCAGCGCAAGGACAATGCCCAGCAGGGCAAGCCGTTTTGGCGTTCCTGTAAGCGTCATTATCGTGGCCTCCTATCGTTGCTTGGCGCAGGACCGGGGGATTCACGGGCAGAATGGCTGGTCCCCAAGGTCGGAAAAGATGTCAAATAATTGGCCTTGCAAGCTGCTTGGCACACACCCGCTCAACTGGTTAGCGCTGAATCTCAGCCCTTCCAGGTTGGCGAGACCGCCTAGCTCCGGCGGTATCTCCCCACTCAAGTCGTTCTTACTGAGGTACAGCCTTTTCAGGTTGGCGAGGCCGCCTAGCTCCGGCGGTATCTCCCCGGTCAACCGGTTGGAGGAGAGGCCCAGCCATTCCAGGTTGGCGAGGCCGCCTAGCTCCGGCGGTATCTCCCCACTCAACTCGTTGAGGCCGAGTTCCAGGTATTCCAGGTTGGCGAGGCTACCCAGCTCTGGCGGTATCTCTCCGCTCAACTGGTTGTCGCCGAGGTCCAGCTTAACCAGGTTGGCGGGGCTACCCAGTTCCGGCGGTATCTCTCCGCTCAACTGGTTGTCGCCGAGCGACAGCGATCCCAAGTTGGCGAGGTTGCCCAGTTCCGGCGGTATCTCCCCGCTCAACCGGTTGCCGGAGAGCCTCAGCTTAACCAGGTTGGCGAGGCCGCCCAGTTCCGGCGGTATCTCCCCGTTCACCCAGTTGTCGAAGAGGTCCAGCTCTGTGACTCGGCCGTTGTCGTTGGTGGCGACCCCGTACCACTCGTCAAGGGGCGCGGTTCTCCTCAGCCAGTTTCTATCGTAATTCCAGTTTTCTCCGTCTGTTGCGTTGTAGAAGGCAACCAGCGCTTCCCGGTCCGTTTTGGCGGAGCCGGAGGCCGCGGGAGGGGCTGTCGTGGCAGTAGGCCGCGGCTCGGCGGTGGCCGTGGGGCCGTTCCCCGGCATTGTGGTGGGCTGGCCGATGATGCCGTCCAGAATCCCTTGGCGCGTGGGTTCGGCCTGCTCTCCGGCGTCCGGCTCATCGCCTCCGCAGGCCATGAGGAGCGCCGGCAGCGCAAGCGCAAGGATAATGCCCAGCAGGGCCAGTCGTCTCGTCGTTCCAGTGCTCGTCATTGTCGTGACCCTCCTATCTTTGCTTGGCGCAGAGCGTCAGGGCCTCACGGGCAGAAAGGCAGGCCTCCCAGGTGGGTACCGCCCACTTGGCCTTGCAAACTGCTTGGCACACACCCGCTCAGCTGGTTCTCGGCGAGGCCCAGCCTTTCCAGGTTGGCGAGGCTGCCCAGCTCCGGTGGTATCTCCCCGCTCAACTTGTTGTCGACGAGCCACAACTGCTGCAAGTTGGCGAGGTTGCCCAACTCCGGCGGTATCTCCCCGCTCAACTCGTTCTCGTGGAGGATCAGCCTTTCCAGGTTGGCGAGGCTGCCCAACTCCGCCGGTATCTCCCCGCTCAACTCGTTCTCGTAGAGCAACAGCGATTCCAGGTTGGCGAGGTTGCCCAGCTCCGCCGGTATCTCCCCGCTCAACTGGTTGCGTTGGAGGTTCAGCGATTCCAGGTTGGCGAGGCTGCCCAGCTCCAGCGGTATCTCCCCGCTCAACTGGTTGCGTTGGAGGTCCAGCGTTTCCAGGTTGGCGAGGCTGCCCAGCACCGCCGGTATCTCCCCGCTCAACTCGTTGTGGCTGAGATCCAGGTATTCCAGGTTGCCGAGGCTGCCCAGCTCCGGCGGCAGCTCCCCGCTCAACCGGTTGAGGGTGAGATGCAGGTATTCCAGGTTGCCGAGGCTGCCCAGCTCCGGCGGCAGCTCCCCGCTCAACTGGTTGCCCCAGAGGTTGGCGTATTCCAGGTTGCCGAGGCTGCCCAACTCCGGCGGTATCTCCCCGCTCAACTCGTTGTCGCTGAGGTCCAGTTCGGTTACGCGACCGTTGTGGTCGGTGGTGACGCCGTCCCATTCGTCAAGGGGCGCGTCGCTCAGCCAGTTGTCATCGTCGCTCCACCTCGGACCGTTGGTGGCTTTGTAGAAGGCGAACAGCGCTTCCCGGTCCGTCTCGACCGAGCCCCGCTCAAAGGTGAGCAGTGGCGCTCTGGTGGCCGTGGCCTGCGGTGCAGCGGTGGCCGTCGTAGCAGTAGGCCGCGGCGCGGAGGTGGCCGTAGGCGCGTCCCCCGGATCGGCGGCAGTCGGGCCGATGATGCTGTCCAGAATCCCTTGGCGCGTGGGTTCGGCCCGCTCTCCGGCATCCGGCTCATCGCCGCCGCAGGCCATCAGGACTGCCGGCAGCGCCAAGGCAAGGACAAGGCTCAGCAGGGCCAGCCGTCTGGTGGTTCCGGTGCTCGTCATTATCGTGACCTCCTATCGTTGCTTGGCGCAGAGCGTCCGGGGCCTCACGGGCAGAAGGGCAGGTCTCCCAGGTCGGAATAGAACATATCTAATTGGCCTTGCAAACTGCTGGGCACACACCCGCTCAACCCGTTGCCGGCCAGCTTCAGCCCTAGCAGGTTGGCGAGGCTGCCCAGCTCCGGCGGTATCTCCCCGCTCAACTGGTTCTCTTGGAGCATCAGTTCTCTCAGGTTGGCGAGGTTGCCCAGCTCCGGCGGTATCTCCCCGCTCAACTGGTTCTCTTGGAGCACCAGTTCTCTCAGGTTGGCGAGGTTGCCCAACTCCGGCGGTATCTCCCCGCTCAACTCGTTGCCGTCGAGGCCCAGCCCTTTCAAGTTGGCGAGGCTGCCCAACTCCGGCGGTATCTCCCCGCTCAGATGGTTCCAGCGGAGGACCAGCCCTTCCAGGTTAGCGAGGCTGCCCAGCTCCGGCGGTATCTCTCCGCTCAACTGGTTGCCGTTGAGGTTCACCCCTAGCAGGTTGGCGAGGCTGCCCAGCTCCGGCGGTATTTCCCCGCTCAACTGGTTCTCTTGGAAGAGCAGCGTTTCCAGGTTGGCGAGGCTGCCGATCTCCGGCGGTATCTCCCCGCTCAACCGGTTCTCGTGGAGGCCCAGGTATTCCAGGTTGGCCAGGCTGCCCAGCTCCGGCGGAACCTCCCCAGTCAGACCGGTGTGGCTGAGGACCAGCCATTTCAGGTTGGCGAGGCTGCCCAGCTCCGGCGGTATCTCCCCGCTCAGCCCGTAGTCCCGGAAGAGGTGCAGCACTTCCAGGTTGGCGAGGCTGCCCAGCTCCGGCGGTATCTCCCCGCTCAAACCGTTGTTCTGGAGGTTCAGCACTGTGACTCGGCCGTTGTCGTCGGTGTCGACGCCGTGCCAGTCGCCAAGAGGCGCGTCGCTCAGCCAGTTGTCGCTGTCATCCCAGCCTTCGCCGTCCGTGGCGTTGTAGAGGGCAACCAGCGCTTCCCTGTCCTCTTCAACCGAGCCCCGCTCGATGGTGATCAGCGGCGCTGTCGTCGCCGTAGCTCGCGGCGCAGCGGTGGCCGTGGGCGCATCCCCCGGCGTTGCGGCCGCAGTGGCCGCCTCCGTCCGGGTCGTGGGCGTAGCCCGGTCTCCGCCGGCGTCCGGCAAATCGTCGCCACAGGCCATGAGGAGTGCCGGCAGTGCCAGCGCAAGGACAATGCCCAGCAGGCCAAGCCGTCTCGTCGTTCCTGTACGCGTCATTATCGTGACCTCCTATCGTTGCTAGGGGCAGAGCGTCCGGGGACTCACGGGCAGAAGGGCAGGTCACCCAGGTCGGAAAGGTTCCCAGCTCCGGCGGTATCTCCCCGCTCAAGTCGTTTTTCGTGTACCGGGGCCGGCCTGACCGTTAGTGTTCCCTGCCGTCCACCTGGTGTCCGTATTGCCTTGGGGATGTGGATGACCGCATCAGCCAGCGCCCCTGGACGCGTTGGCCTTGGGAATGAGCTGGAGCACGAACATGACCAGGAAACACAGTCCCGCTAACAGCGCACCAATAGCGGGAACCGCGGTCACGCCGACGCCGATGTCGCTCAGCTCATCGGCCTCGTTCTGGATCAGTCCGACGACATAGAGGTACGAGGTGAGAGTGACCGCCAGGCCTGCGCCAGCGATGATCGCCGCCACGACGCGGGGCAACACGATCGAGACGATGCTCAACAGACCCAGGGCGATCAGAGTGAAGAAGAACAGGCCGAACGCGGGCAGCTCGAACTCCCCGGATGCCGTTCTGAGGGTGAAGTTCAAGCCGCCCGCCGTCTCGCCGGAGGCGGAGATGAGGAAGCCGAACCAGGGCAAGAAGACGCTCATCAGGACCAGCACGCCCGCGACGAGGCCACTGATGCCGGCCGCGTTCACGCGGACGAACCCCGGCAAGGCGCTGGCCCCCGGCGGCGCCGGGGCCTGCGCGCTCTCGCCGTCTCTGGCTGCGGCTGCAGCTCCCGCCTCTGCACCGGCGCCGCCGTCAACCCGGCCGGACCGGCGCGCCTGGGCGGCTTTCAGCACCGTGCCCAGCCATGCGATGGTGGCCGGGTTCCACTGCAACTCGCGGCGATGCGGGAACTGCAGGGCGGCGATCGCGCCGAACGACAGCAGGGTCAGCCAGAACGCCGTGGAAATGACGATGAGCAGGATGATCAGGCCCAGCGCGGCTACCGCCACCCGTATCTCCACCTGGACCTGCCGGGGCGCGAAGTACGTCCCGGCTGCCGCCAGCCCGAGAAGCCCCAGAATCAACTTGTAGACCAGCGGCACGCCGAGCATGAAGGCGGACAGCACGATCACGACGCCAAGGCCCGGTACGATGAGTCGTTCCTGGATCTGCATCAGCTCAACTCCTGACGAAGGATGGACCGCGTCGCGGTCGTTGCCGCCACGGGCCTGGGCTGTGCCCGCCGGATGAGGGGAGGACGGTCCGGGGGTGTCCCCGGGAGCGTCGCGGCGGCGGGAGGGCACACCTCTGTCAAGCTGGTGTACCCGTCGTGTGATTCCCGACGAACATCGTCCCGGCCGACACTCTAGCATGCGCGCGCGGTCGTATGTGAATAGTAGGGGTATCCGACGCGAACAGGACAGTGATAGATATTGATTGCCAGGATGTGGCAAGACGGAGGGCAATGTCCTCCCGTGCGCCTGCTTGCCTACGCGCCCCATCACGCCATGTGTTCGGGGGAGCGGTCGCCGCGACCGATTCGGGCGTTGGCATCTCCTTGGGGAGCGCGCATGGAGTTCGCCCGTGGGAATGCCTGGGGGTTGCGGTGTTCCTGCAGGGCCGCGAATACGTTCCGCTCGGAACGACTACATCGAGTAGATCATGAGCGAGTAGACGACGACCAGTACCAGCACGGCTCCGCCCAGCAGAAGCTTGTCCAGGCGGCTCATGCGCGTTGCGCCAGGGTCCCGCTGGGGACGGCGGAATGCGGCGTCGAGGTCTGCCCGGTGCTGCGAGCTTCCCGGAGGATGGCGGCGACGGCGCGTTTTGCCAGGGCGGGCCTCTCGTGCACAGTTGGCGGCACGCATTATAGCGAGAACCGCACCGTTGTGGGTGAACTATAGGTAAGTATCAAGTGCATAATTAGGTGACCATCTGTCTGGACTTTGACTATTCACCATCCGAAACAGTATCTTCGCTAGTCCGTTTCAGGAGTGAAGGAGGAGGAGGAGTCGGAAGCCGGCGTCCGGGCAACAAGAAGAGCGGCATACATGGATGTCCGGGCGGGCCGGCTGGCGCCAGAAGGGACTGCGCGGACAGGAGGACACGGGGCATTCGCAGGCGAGCTCCCGGACTCGCCTGCCGGAGAGATCATCCCGCTCTCCTCCGAAAGGACTGACTCGATGCCTTGACAGCGCATCCATCACAGCAGGAGCACCTACGAGTTCCTCCACGACTGCCGACCAGTTGCGCCGCATGGGCCTGGGCAATCAGGCAGAAGCGCTGTACGGCGTCGACAAGCAGGAGAACCCGCCAGAAGAGATGACGTCGTCCCAGCTGCGCGAGGAAGGCAAGCGTCGCGCTGCACGGCGCAAGGCCCGCCCGAAGTCACGCATCGCAAAGCTGCGGGCGTGGTTCAACCTCTGATCCTGGGACTACATGGGTAACCCGAGAAGGGACCCTCGCGCCCCCGGACACCGCCGAACTGCACCTCTCCAGGGGAGTCCCTCTGCGCACCGCGCAGTCTCGTTCTGGTCGCCGCCCTCGGGCATGACTCGCTCCTCGGCCCGAGTTGCCATCCACAGAAGGCAGTGTCTGCCAAGGGCTCCGTGTCCTCCCGATAGTGACATTTGCCCCTTGACCGGCGCTCCGGGGGAATCAGACCATTGATTCCACGCCCCCTCGGGCTAGCAGCAATGTGCAAAAGGAGCGCCTCCCATGACCGAACGACAGACCCCGACCGCCGCAGCCGTCTACGCACGCGTCTCCAGCGACCGGCAGGACGTCGACCTCTCCGTCGCTGCCCAGCTCCGCGCGCTCCGGGAGTACGCAGAGCGCAACGGCTTCATCATCGTCCGCCAGTACGTCGACGAAGCCGAGAGCGGACGCGTCGCAGACCGGCCCCAGTTCCGCCGCATGATCGACGAGGGCAGCAGGCCCAGTTCACCCTTCGAGGTCATCCTCGTCTGGAAGTTCTCCCGCTTCACCCGCAAGCGCGAGCACGCCGTCGCCTTCAAGTCCATGCTCCGCAAGAAGGGCATCCGCGTCGTCTCCATCACCGAGCACTCAGACGACACCCCCACCGGCAAGCTGATGGAGGCCATCATCGAGAGCGTCGACGAGTTCTACAGTGAGAACCTCGCGCAGGAGGTATTGCGGGGGATGCGGGAGTCCGCCTCTCGCGGCTTCTGGATGCCCACCCTCGCCCCCTACGGCTACCGGAAGGTCCACGTCCAGGACGGCGTGAAGAAGCGGCCCAAGCTGGAGCTGAACCCGCCCGCAGATGCGGTGGTGCGTCGCATGTTCGACATGGCGCTGCACGGTTCCACAACCCTCGACATCGCCAAGGCGCTCAACGCCGACGGCGTGCCGAGCCCGTTCGGGGCGAAGTGGCTGAAGGCTACGATCTACCGGATGCTCTCCAACGAGGTGTACACGGGCACGCTGGTGTGGGGGACGAGGGCGAAGGATAACGTGCCCCCGGTGCGCGTGGAGAACGCCTTCCCGGCCATCGTCAGCCAGCAGGAGTTCAAGCGAGTCGCGCGGATGCTGGTCTCCCGCGCACCCAAGAGCGTGCACCCGAGACGCATCGCCAGCCCGTACCTGCTGAGCGGGCTGCTGAAGTGCGAGGCGTGCGGGAGGGCGCTGAGCGCGTCGGAGGCGCACGGGGGCCGGTACACCTACTACGTGTGCCACTCGCTGCTGAACCGGGGGAAGGGGACGTGCGCGACGCCGCGACTGCGCGCGAAGCGGTTCGAGCGCCTGATCATCGAGCAGATACGCGAGCACATCCTGACCGAGAGCAACATGCGCGACCTCGTGCGGATGGTGAACGAGGAGATGGACAATGTGATCGCGGGGGAGCGTGAGCGGCTGGAGGCTGCGGAGCTTGAGCTGCGGGAGGTTCGCCAGCGGATGGACCGGCTGTGGCAGCTGGTGGAGAAGACGGATATGACGGTGGAGGACATCCTTCCGCGCATCCGTCACCACCAGGAGAGCCAGGAGCGGTTGGAGCGTGCTGCGGATGAGGCTCGGATTGAGCTGGACGCGCGGCTGGCGGGGGTGCAGGATGCGGAGGTGGTGGCGGCGTATGCGAGAGAGATGGGGGAGTGGCTGTTGGAGAGCGGGCTTGCGGAGACGAAGGCGTTCCTGCGGACGTTCATCAGGGAGATCGTGGTGCGTCCGGGGCGTGCTACGATCCACTACGCGGTTCCGACCCCGGAGGACAGTCCTATAGGGGGAGCGGACGTGGCGGAGGTTGCGCTGGGGCGTCGGTTTATGAAATCAGTATCGCGTGGGGAGCCTGTCGAACCACGAGCCCACTGACACGCGCCCCTTACGCGCCCACCCCGCCCCGCCCTACTATGGTTCCTGATGCGAGGCCGGGCGCCCGGCGCGAACCGTTGGGGCCGTTCAGGAGGGCAGTGGCGCAGAATGTCCCGAAATGTCTCACTCAGACCAAACGCACAGGGCGGGACTCAGAGGTGGCATGTTGCGGAATGTTGCAGATTGTTACAGGGTTCTTCGCGGGCGTTCCTCTGGCGGCCCGTCCGCACGAGTGACTGGCATGCCTCATTGCGGAACATCAGCGCTCGCGGTTGCGCAGGCGGCGCTCATTCCCGGTCGTTCGGTGAACATCGTGGGACGCCTGCCCGTGCGGTACACTCTCTCCGCCCCTGAGCAAGCGTAAGAGGAGGGCAACGTTGGAATACCGAGAGGTTGGCAACACCGGCGTCGAAGTCTCTGAGATCGGGTTCGGCGGAGGCGGCAACGCCGGGCTGATGGTGCGGGGCACGCCCGAGCAGCAGCGCGAGGCCGTCGCGCGCGCCATCGAGTTGGGCATCAACTACTTCGACCAGTCGCCCGACTACGGCGACGGCGTCTCGGAGACGAACCTCGGACGGCTGATGAAGGAGCTCGCCTTCCGGCCGTACCTCACCACGAAGATCGAGGTGCGCGCCGACAACCTGGACGACATCGCCGGTCACGTAACCCGCTCGCTCGACGAAAGCCTGGAACGCCTCGGCGTCGACTACGTCGACTTCCTCCAGATACACAACGGTCCGCTCATGGAGCGTCCCGAACTCTCAGGCCGCGCCTACGCCCGGCTCTGGATCGAGGACTACCTCAGGCCCGGCGGCGCGCTGGAAGGCCTGCAGCGCGCTCAGAAGAGCGGCAAGGCGCGCTTCATCGGCTTCATCACGCGGGGCGGCGACGGCGACGCTGCACGTCAGCTCATCGACACCGGCGTCTTCAGCCTCATCAACGTCTCGGTCAACCTGCTCAACCCGTCGGCAGGCATCAAGCCCGACGGGATGCGCTTCGACGCCGACTGGGACGGCATCCTGAACTATGCGGCAGCGCGCGGCGTCGGCGCCGCGATCTACTCCCCGCTGGCAGGCTGGTTCCTGACCGACAACGCGGCGGAAGGGGGCGCGGCGCACCCCCTCGCCAGAGGGTCGCGCAGCCCGGAGGTCGACGCGGAGGGGCTCCATTGCGCCCGTGCGCTGAGGTTCCTCTCGCGGAAGCTCAGTCCCGACACGCAGGAGGACGACCACAACCTCGCCGAGGCCGCGCTCCGGTTCGTGCTCTCGCTCAACGGGGTGTCGACGGTCCTCGGCGGCTTCTCGGACGCCCGCCAGGTCGAGGAGAACGCCGCCTGCTCCGGCAAGGGCCCGCTCTCCGTGCAGAACATGAAGCGCATCGAGATGGCCTGGCGCGCCAACTTCGGCCTCGATACGGCGGGGGAGTGAGAGGGGATTGGAGCGGCTCCGCCTACGCAGTAGCGTCGAGGCGGTTCAGATTGCCGGGCCAGTCCAGGATGCGCCGATCGCTTGTCACAAGCCGGTGCCCCTCAAGAGCAGTAGCGATGATGATGCGGTCGGCAGGGTCGCCATGGAGATCTGGCAGAACTCCGGCTCGTGCGGCGATGATCCCGGTGACAGATATCTCAACCAGTCCGGCTTCAAGAAGCTCCTCGCGCCAAGAGGCGATGTCCTGCAGGACAGCGAGCCGTCCCTTCTCCTGCAGCATCCCCAATTCCCAGAATGAGATGGCAGACACGGCCACGTCTCTCGCTTGCACCGCGCGGTCGATCGCTCTACGCGCCTGCCGGCCCAGTCGACCGCCCCCAAGCCTCACCCAGAGCAGCGTGTGCGTATCCAGCAGCATCAAAGCAGGTCGTCCCAGTTCCTGCCGGACTCGGCCTCCCATTCCACGTCGATGGGTTCAACGATGTCACCGAGTATCACGATCTTGTCACGATCGACGCCGAACCAACTCTTCGGTTTCTCCCGGTATGGCATGAGCTTCGAAACCGGACGCCCGTTCTTCGTGATGACGATCTCCTCGCCGGTGGCGGCGACCTCGTCCATGAGTTGCAGGCACTTCGCCTTGAACTCGGATGCCTTGATGGTCTTCGTCCCTGTTGCCATCTCACGCCCTCGCGGTCAGTCTGTAGCGAGTATACCATGGTCATGACCATGGTCATATCAGCCGGTCATTCCTCTGCGCTACCCCGTGCTACACTCCCGCCACCCTCCACCGGAGACGCACGATGACCGACGCCACACCAACCCGGATGACCATCAGTAAGGGCGAGGCGCGCGCGTCGCGAGGGATGGTGGCGACGAAGGACGTCCACGCTACGCGGGCAGGGCTGCAGATGCTCGAGATGGGCGGCAACGCGGTCGACGCTGCGGTCGCGGCGTGCTTCGCCGTCGGCGTGGTGGAGCCGGAGTCGAGCGGCATCGGCGGAGGCGGCTATCTCGTCTACCAGGTCGGCGGCAGGGGCGGCGTCGTGGGCTTCCCGATGCGCGGGCCGCTCGACGCCCGCCCGGACATGTACGAGCTCACCGGCGAGGCCGCGGTTGGCAACTTCGGCTGGCCCGGCGTCGTCAACAACGAGAACCTCGATGGACCGCGGTCCATCGCGACTCCCGGCGCGGTAGCGGGGCTGTGCGAAACGCACCAGCTGTTCGGCAGGCTGCCGCTGCGCGAGGTGCTTGCGCCCGCGGTGTCGCTCGCGCGGGACGGCCATTCGCCCGGCTGGGAGAACATCTACTCGTGGGGGCTCCTCTTGCACCGCCTCTTCGCGTTCGAGGAGTTGCGCCGCATCCTCATGCCCGATGGGCGGCTCCCTGCCGGCGACGCGACTACTCCCGCGTTCCTCCGCCAGCCGGAGCTCGCCGACGTGCTTGAGGCTGTCGGGCGCGACGGCCCGCAGGCGTTCTACGCCGGCGACGTCGCTGGCGCGCTCGTGTCCGGCATCCGCGACAACGGCGGCATCCTCTCCGAGCGGGACCTCGCGGGGTATCGCCCATTCGTCTGGGAAGGTGGCCTGGAGTTCTCGTACGGCGATTGCACCGTACGCGTGCCACCGTTCGCTTGCGCCGGAACCACCTCAGCGATGACGTTGCGCCTGCTGGACGGCTTCGACGTGCAATCGATGGGCCACAACTCGCCCGACGCGCTCCACGCTTACATCTGCAGCGCCCGCCTCGCCTACGCCGACCGCTTCACCTACCTCGCCGACCCTGCGTTCGTCAGCGCGCCGTGGCAGGGACTCGTCTCCGACGGCTACTCCGACCTGCGGCGTGGCCTCATCGACATGCAGCGCCTCGGCTCCGCCGAGCCGGGCGACCCGTGGGCGTTCGACGACGGCGTGCCCGGCGAACCTCTGCCCGCGAGCGCACCAGCGCTCGACTCCGGCACGACGCACCTGTGCGTCATCGATGGCGAAGGCAACGCGGTGTCGCTCACGAACACGCTCATGGCGGGCTTCGGCTCCGGGTTCGTGCCGAAGGGCACCGGCATCGTAATGAACAACGGCATGATGTGGTTCGACCCCGTGCCGGGGCGCGTGAACTCGATCATGCCGGGCAAGTACCCGCTCAACAACATGACTCCTGCCCTCGTGCTGGACGGCAACGGCGTCCGCATGGCGGTAGGCGCGACCGGAGGACGCCGCATAACGAACTGCGTTACGCAGCTCATCTCCAAGGTGGTCGACTACGGCATGGGCCCGCAGGAGGCGATCGACGCCCCGCGCGCCGACTGTTCCCAACCCGCCACGCTCGTCCACCGGGACCTTCCCGCCGACGTGGTCGCGGAGCTCGAACGGCGCGGCCACCGCATCCAGGTCATCGGGGAAGGCCACGTACAGGGCGGCTTCGCCAGCTTCGCGAGCCCCGTCGCCATCGTCCGCGACCCGGACGGCACCCTCCGCGCAGGCGTGGACACGTTCCATTCAGCGTATGCAGAGGGATTGTGACACCTGGTGCTTCCATGTAGCCCAGAGTCTGTTCGAAAATGTCCACATGGCACGCACCACTATCGACATCGACGACGCTGCATGCGCCGAGGTGATGCGGCGGTACCGGCTCGCCACGAGGGAAGAAGCGGTTAGCTTCGCCCTGCGGACGTTGGCGGGTGAATCTGCGTCGCTCGACGAGGTCCGTTCCATGCGCGGAATCGGTTGGGACGGCGACCTCGACGCGATGCGCGCCGCAACCCAGTGAACCTCACCATCATCGTCCCCGCGTTCAACGAGGCGGACTACCTCCCGGCGACAGTGAACGCGATCCAAGTCGCTGCGGAGCACCTGCACACCCACTCCGACGCCGAGGTCGAGGTGGTCGTAGTCGACAACAACAGCACCGACGATACCGCCGCTATCGCTCGCACCGCGGGCGCGGCAGTCGTGCACGAGCCGGTGCAGGGCATCGCGCGGGCGCGCAACGCAGGAGCGCGTCACGCTCAGGGCGACGTGCTGGTGTTCGTCGACGCGGACGCGCTCGTGTCCCCTGCCCTCCTCGAGGCCATCCACGACGCGATGAGCGACCCGTCCTGCATCGGCGGCGGCGTAGACGTCGAGTACCAACCCCGCCGGCGGTCCATGCGGCTCTACCTGAGTGCGTGGCGGCTGCTTGGACGCCGGATGAGGCTGGTACAGGGCGCAACGCAGTTCTGTCGCAGGAGTGTCTTCGAGCAGGTCGGGGGCTACGCCGAGCAGGCGTGGATAGGCGAAGACGTGGACTTCTACAGGAGCATGGAGCGGCTCCCCCGGAGCGCGGGGGGGGGGGGTCGGGTGATCGAGGCGCCGCCGGGAGCGCGGGCGGCGTGGTTCGGTTCATCGAGCAGCCACGTGTGCAGGCGTCGGCGCGGCGCTTCGACAAGTGGCCGCTGTGGAAGACGCTGCTCTGGACAAACCCACTCTTCACCGCGCTGTTCCGCCGCCGCAAGGCGTTCTGGGCAGGCTGGTACAGACGCCCGGTGCGGTAGGGCGTACCGCCGGTGTCCTCACGAAGCGTCCGGATCCTCCTCGTACGGGACCACGCAGGTTACGGCCGTACCGCGCCCCGACTGGCCTGAAGACACCTCGAGCGTCCCTCCCATCTGCTCGGCGTCCGTTTCCATACTCGTGAACCCACGGCCGTGCTCAGCGTAATCGGACGGCAGGCCGATGCCGTCGTCGGATATCGACATGCGGAGGGCGTTGTCCTTGAAGTCGAGCGTGATGGTGACCTTGCTGGCCGACGCGTGCCGGAGCGCGTTCGCCAGTGCGTTATGCGCGATGGCGAAGAGCAGCCCGCGGGTCACCGTGGAGAGCGGAGGTTCCTCGCCGGAGCACACCACTTCGGTGGGGATCGAGGTGATGTTGGTGAACGTCGCCGCATGCGCCTCGAGCACCGTGCCGAGTTCCCTGCCTCTGAATATAAGGTCGATGTCTATGGGGTGCCTGAGTTCCCACATCGTGGACCTCGACAACTCATGCATCGCACGGAGCCGCGCGACCTGCTCCCGGTTCGACGGGTCCTCGGCGGCTATCGCCGATTCGATGCCGAGCCTGAGCACGTACGCGGACTGGGCGATGGTGTCATGGATGATCTGCGAGAGCTGAAGCCGTTCCATCTGGAGCTGGCGTTCCCGCTCCTGCTCCCGCACCCGTTCAACGGCTTCCAGTCTCCTGACACGTTCGAACCCGGCGATCAGGGTGACCACTACCACCACTCCATACATAGCGGTGATCCTCGCGATCAGCACCTTCTCTTCCTTCGCAGCTACATCGAGCCCCTCTCCGGTCGTCAGGGCCACGACGCCGTAAAGGACGGCAGTCATCGTTACCCACGCAAAGCTGATCCTGAAAGAAGAGAAGACGGCGGCGAACATGCCCAGGGCCGGGTAATACAGCAGGAAGCATAACGTCCCCAGCTCTCCACCAACGGCAGTGCCCCCCGTGATGAGGACCACGTCCATCGCACTCAGAACGAGCAGACTCTGCCACCGCACGTTCCTGCCGGTCCGCACCAGGAAGTGGACGTAGGCGTTGTAGGACATCGCAAGCAGAGCGAGGAGGGAATAGGAGACCTGGATGGCAAGCGTATAGTCCGGCCGGTAAGCCATCAGGACCAGGGCGACGGCCAGGATCAACCAGCGCCCCCACACGGAAACCGCTGCCGCATGACGCAGGCCTGCGGGATCGGTCCATTCGGCGATTCCAGCGCGATGTGGAGAGGAGTCGGTTTGCGTGTTCATGAATCAGAACGGCCTCGGGTTGCAGGGTTCGCCCGGGTGCGCGGATGCTCTGCCATTTTCATGGCCCAAGGATACTGGTACGGAAGCACGAGAGAATCTATGGACGAGGCCGTTCCCAACACACTCACACACTCAACAGGAGCGGCCTGACCTCGCTGACGTGCGCAACATGATGGTCGGGCGGTTCGATGCCGTCCGGCCACGACTGTCCTTTCACCACCCACGCGGTCGAGAGCCCCACGCCCTTCGCGCCGACCATGTCCGCAGCCACGTCGTCACCGACGAAGAGTACGTCGCGGCCCGGCGATTCGCCCAGGCAATCCAGCGCCGCGTGGAATACTTCGGAGTGAGGCTTGCGATGGCCCACCTCCTCCGAGACCGTGACGCACCGGGTCAGTCCCTCCAGTCCACGTGACCTGATGGTCGCGTGCTGCCCCGACGATGGCCCGTTGGTGACGATTCCCCACGGCACGCCTGCGGCGTTCAGGTCGAGCAGCAGCGCAAGCACGTCATCGTCCCGGGGTGTGACGGAGCGCGACTCCCTCAGATACCACACGGCCAGTTCATCGTGCGAAAGCCCGATGCCCGGCCACTCGGCAAGGGTGCGCGCCATCAGTCGCTCCCTCCCAGCCAGGCCTTTTTCGTCGAATGCAGCGAACTTCGCTGCAGCGTCCTCTGCGGTCGTGGCGTCGCGCACGGCGGGCCAGGTCTCGTGCAGCAGGCGGCCGGTCGCGCGGATGGCCGCGTCGCGGTCCCAGAGCGTGTTGTCGAGGTCAAAGAACGCGGCGGTGTACAGGGGTGGCATCAGGTGACTCCTCGATTCATTGCGCCTGTCCCATTCCGTCGATCCCGAGCAGTGCAGGCAGCAAGGCCATGTCGGTGAACCGCACAACTCCCCTCGCGTCGGCGACGTCACTGGCCGGACTCGCCTCGTATGCCAGCACCCTCATCCCGGCTGCCAAGGCTGCCTGAACCCCTGCATCGCTGTCCTCGATGACCATGCACTCCGGCGGAGCGAATCCCATCGTCTCCGCGGCATGGAGGAACACATCCGGATGGGGCTTGCCGCGCGCCACCATTGCGGCGCTGAACATCCGCCCTTCGAACCAATGGTAGAGACCGGTGAGCCTCAGCCGCTGCGCTATCGCGTCAGGAGAACCGTTCGAACCCACACAGATGGCGGTCCCCGAAGCGGCGACCGCGCGCACTGCGTCAGCGACACCAGGGATGGCCGGCAATCCATCTTCGGCAGCGACTCTCTCGGCCTCCTCGAACAGGCTCACGACGTCGTCTGGCAACCGCACGCCCCAATGCGCCAGCACCGTATCGTGGATCTGACCATTGGAGATACCGTGAAAGCGCCCCTGTACCTCGTCCAACCCCAGTTGCAGGCCACAGTGCGCGAGGACGCGCTGCATAGCTCGAGAGGTCATGGGCTCACTGTCGACCAGCACGCCGTCACAATCGAAGATGACGAGTTGGGGAGGGGTCGAGGTTTCGGTCTTGTCAGTCATTCGATTCCCAACATAACGGGATTATTGTAAGGCTTCCTCGCCGCTACCTCCGAATCGGGCAGAGCGAGCCCATGGCATGATTGCGATACGAGGCCAGGCCTGCTTCCAGCGGTCGGCCTTCTCCTGGTACTGCAACGGCAAGTCATGCACATAGTTGGGGCGGACGACCATCGCGAAGACGTCGTCGAAACCGAACGGGGCGTACACGTCGTAGCCACTTGCCGCCTTGCGCAGTCCATGGGCAGAGCATCGAGTGAGGAAGCCGTCGATGCCCTCGCGGGTACTGAGCAACGGCTCCTGGGGAACGCCGAATTTCTCGGGATACCAGAGGTGTACACGGGCCTGATTGCGGACCTGCACGTCAGCATCCAGGTCTGCGAAGGCCGCCGCGCAACGCCGGATAACCCGGTCCTCCCCTTCCCAACTGAGGTCGCTGAGGTCGCAATAGAAGATGTCGTAGTCGGTGATGCCGTGGGACAGGGGCAGCCCGCTGATGTGGTTCCAGACGGTCTGACAGAGGCACCCGGCGGCGACATAGCAGTCCGGCAGTCCCAGTTCCACCAACCGGTCCGTCAGAGCACGGATAGTCTCATTCGCGATAACGATGTCTACGAACAGGGCACGGAGGTCCCTGTCGCCTGTCGAAATCTCCATCTCTAGTCCTGGTGGTAGTACTCCAGGCCGAGGTGGGTGATCTGCTCCTCGCCCATCATCCAGCGCAACGTGTTCTTCAGTTTCGTCTGCTGGATGAACAGGTCGTGCTCCGGGTAGAGGTTCCGCGCGTGCTGCGGGCTCTTGAAGTAGAACGAGAGCCACTCCTGGATGCCTCCCATCCCTGCGCGCCGTGCCAGGTCCATGAACAGGATGAGGTCCAGCACGATGGGCGCGGCGAGGATGGAGTCGGAGCAGAGGAAGTCGATCTTCATCTGCATGGGATGCCGCAGCCATCCGAAGATGTCGACGTTGTCCCAGCCCTCCTTGGCGTCGCCCCGCGGCGGGTAGTAGTTGATGCGCACCTTGTGGTAGGCGTCGCCGTAGAGGCTGGGGTACGTCTCCGGCTGCAGGATGTGCTCCAGAACGCCGAGCTTGGACTCCTCCTTGGTGCGGAAGTTCTCGGGCTCGTCCAGCACCTCGCCGTCGCGGTTGCCGAGGATGTTGGTGGAGAACCAGCCGCTCAGCCCCAGCATCCGCGCCTTCAGCATCGGCCCGATGACGGTCTTCACGAGCGTCTGACCGGTCTTGAAGTCCTTGCCGCAGATGGGCACAGACTTCTCCCGCGCAAGCCGCTCCAGCGCGGGTATGTCGGTCGAGAGGTTCGGCGCCCCGTTGATGTACGGCACGCCCTCCTGCAGCGCGGCGTAGGCGTAGATCATCGATGGCGCGATATTCGGGTGGTTCGCATGGAGCGCGGACACAAAGCTCTCGATGTCCTCGTGTATCTCTTCCTCGGTAATGAATTTCTCGGTGGAGGCGCACCAGATCATCACTAGCCTGTCGCACCCGTTCTCTTCCTTGAACCGGCGCATGTCCTGGCGGATGGCGTCGACGGCGTCGAGCTTGCTCGCGGTGGTTTTGGCGTTCGTGCCCTCGATGCGCTTCGCGTAGTCCTGGTCGAAGACCGCCGGCATCGGTTCGATGGAGCGGAGGTAGTCGGCAATGGGTTCGATCTCGTCGTTCCTGTCCAGCACGCCAGCCCTGAGCGCAGCCTCGTACGCGTTGTCCGGGATCGGGTCCCACGCGCCGAAGACCAACTGGTCCAGCTCTGCGAGCGGCACGAACTCCTTGATGAACGGGGCGCGGCTGTCCGTGCGCCTGCCGAGCCGGATGGTCGCCATCTGCGTGAGCGATCCGACGGGCTCACCCGTGCCGCGGCGTATGTGCTCGACGCCCGCGATGACGGTTGACGACACAGCCCCCAGCCCCACCATCAAGACACCGAGCTTGCCGTCCGCCGGCTCGACGCCGTTCGAGATCGACTCGATGAAGTCACTCGGGTCGAGAGCGATGCCGCGCCTGTGGGCGAGGTCCATCAGCGTCCCGTGCCACTGCGCGGGGATCCTCCCCGTCCGGGCCCAGTGCTGCACCGTGCTCTGCCGCCTGCCCAGCAGTCCCGCAAGCGCGGACTGCCCTCCAAACCGGTCGATGATCTGCTTTGCGGTGTTGTGTTCTGTGCTCATGGTAGGCAACCTACCGATAAAATCGTTAGTTGTCAAGCCAAATTCTTTGCATTATCAGTGCCCCACGCATGGTAGAATCGTGGCAGGGGTTTCTACCCTGAGGGCGTTCCGATGAGCTTGAACATCAAGAACGAAGAGACCTGCAGGCTGGCGGGTGAGTTGGCCCAACTCACCAACGACACCATGACCGGCGCGATAACGGTCGCGCTCCGGGAGCGGCTGGAGCGCGAGAGGCACCAGCGCAGCGCCGAGGAGCGGCTCCGGAAGATTCGCGCCGTGGCGGAGCGGTACGCAGCGCTGTTCCCCGATAGCGGGCCCCCGATAGACCACGCCGAACTGCTCTACGATGAGCGGGGGCTGCCGAAGTGATCGTCGATACGTCGGCGGTGGTCGCCATCTTGTTCCGCGAAAGCGATGCGGTGCGGTATGAAGAGGCGTTAGCTGATGCTGCACACTGCCGGATGTCGGTCGTCAGCTTTGTGGAGGCGGCTATGGTCATTGAGAGTAGAGATGGGCCCGCAAGGGGAGAGTCCCTTGACGTTCTCATAGAAGCCTCAAGTATCGAACTGGCCCCGGTGACTGTCGAGCACGCATACGCCGCGCGGCAGGCATGGCGGCGCTTCGGCAAGGGCAACCACCCTGCGGGGCTCAACTTCGGCGACTGCTTCGCCTACGCACTGGCGGAGACCAGCGGCGAGTCCCTGCTGTTCAAGGGCGAAGACTTCGCCCTCACGGACATCGAAGACGCACTCGCTCAACGGTAGAGCCAGCACGGTGTGAGTTCGGTATCATCTCCCCATGCTGAGCGTCGAGGACAACGAACTCCTGACCCGCGTCGGCAGGGGCCAGCCGATGGGCAACCTGCTCCGACGCTTCTGGCACCCCGTACTGCTGTCGAGCGAGTTGCCGAGGCCCGACTGTCCTCCCGTGCGAGTGCGGCTCATGGGCGAGCGCCTCGTGGCGTTCCGCGACACGAATGGCCGCGTGGGCTTGCTGGCCGAGGCTTGCCCTCACAGGCGAGCGAGCCTCTTCTTCGGGCGCAACGAGGAGGACGGCCTGCGCTGCATCTACCACGGATGGAAATACGACATCGACGGCCAGTGCGTCGACATGCCCAGCGAACCCGCGGGCAGCAACTTCGCTTCCAAGGTGCGAACGACGAGCTACCCGTGCCGCGAAACGAACGGGGTCGTCTTCGCCTACCTCGGCCCGCCGGAGCTGCAACCGGAACTGCCGGGCATCGAGTGGATCGGGCTGCCGGAGGGCCACGTCTACGTGACCAAGCGGTACGAGTTCGCGAACTGGGTGCAGGGGCTAGAGGGCGGCATCGATTCCTGCCATTCCAACTACCTGCACACCACGGTTCCGGCGTTCCGACGGACGGACGGGTTCTTCGACAGCCTGCGCTCCAGGCTCCAGTTCGATTCGAGACTGGTCGAGTACTTCATCAGTGACCTCTCTCCCCGTTTCTACCTCCGCGACACCGACTACGGGGTGATGATCGGGACGCAGCGCGACGCCGAAGAGGACAGCTTCTACTGGCGCATCACGCACTGGCTGCTCCCGCACGCGAACATCTTCGGCGGCGTGCGGGCAGACGGCGAGACTCGCCTAGGCAGAGGACTCATCTGGTCTGCGGTCGACGACTACACCACCGCCGTCTTCTCGGTCAGTTGGGCGCTGGAATCGCCCCTGACGGAAAGTGAGCGTGACGCCTGCGAGGCGTTCAGCGGGGCCGTCGTTCCGGGAACCTTCATGCCGGTGCAGACGATGGCCAACGACTACCTGATAGACCGGGAGCGCCAGGCGACGGAGACGTTCACCGGCATCGAGTCGCTCCAGGCGCAGGACCTCGCCGCACAGGAGGGCATGGGGAGCATCGTCGACAGGACGGAGGAGCACCTCGGCTCGTCCGACTCCGCCATCATCCGCGTGCGCCGGGCCCTGATCCGCGCAGCCAGAGACCTCATGGAAGGCACGGAGCCCCCGCAGGCGGCCCGCCCCGCCTCCTACAAGCTCCGCACCGTAGACCTCATCAGGCCGCGCGCCGAAGGCTTCGACGGAGAGGCCATCGAGGAGCTCTGCAAGCTGGGGTGAAATGCGAGACCGGCAGTTGATCAACTCCATCCACAATGCGGGATACGTTGACTGGTACAGGCACGGGAGTCCTAGCGCGATACGCGCCCTCATCCTTCGCGTCCAGGCGTTCGACCAGGATGCGAAGTCCTTCCTCTACGATGTCAGTGGACTGAGCGCCCTCGACTCCCTGGTGCAGTAGGCTGTTCGCCCTCAACTGTGACACCCGCCCCTTCCCCCATCATCCCCTGCCCGCGTACGCTGTTCCCATGAGCGGAGCGACGGACCCACACGGCAGCCCAACCCCCACCGGCGGGGTGAACAGAAATGAGCTGAAATGAACAGTTCTGAGCAGGGAATGAGCCGCGGATGAGCGGTTTTGAGCAGTTGAACAGCTCATCCGGAAGGCCCTTTCCAGAGGTGATTCCGGCCGGGTGAGCTGAAATGAACAGCATTTCCCCCTGAAACCTTCGCAGGCGCCCCACCAGCCCGGTCCGGTCCAGCCTGCCCATCGATGTTGATCCCCGGGCGGGGGGCACTCCCCATTGACACCCCACCTCACGACACCTAGCCTCACGCGCAGGCGTCCACACAGACGCACCGGAGGAACGGATGGCCACAACAGCAGGGATCGTGCCGGAGGAGCTGGCGCAGTTGACGCCGGATGAATTGTACGCGCTCTACATGGAGAAGCAGGTGAACTTCGGGCGCGCCGCGCTCGCGCTCGACAAGCGCAGGCGGCTGGGGCGCATCCACGTCCCCGCCGAGGAGGCCGACGTGCCGAACGCCGGGCCGAACCAGCGCATGATCGTGGGGCCGGAGCTCGGCTTCAACGTCCACAACCTGCACGTCTTCACCTCGGGGCGCGCAGGCGGCTCGGAGCGCTACCACACCCACGGCGACGCGCTGAAGTACTACGTGAAGGGCGGCGGCCAGGAGCTCATCGAGGACGTCCGGTTCGACGTGAAGGGCGGCGATTTCTGCCACGTCCCGGCTAACATCTGGCACGGCACCGAGAACCCGCACCCGGAGCCGCTCGTCTTCCTCGCCGCGCAGCAGTTCCCCGGCACCTACCGGCAGGTGCCGACGCCGTTCGTCCACTTCACTGCGCCCCACAAGGCCCCCGAGGTGAGCGACCTCTCGGACGAGGAACTGGGCAAGCTGGAGCCCTGGCCCCTCTACCTCCGTTACCTGGAGGAGCAGATGGCGTTCGGGCGCGTCGCGCTGGAGATGCAGCGCAGGCGCGAGCAGAAGCGCCTCCACGTCTCGGCGGAGGAGGCGCCCATCATGGAGTGGGGCCCCGGCAGGCACCACATCATGTCGCCGGAGCTCGGCTTCGACATCTACTCGTTCCAACTGTTCATGGAGAACGTCCCCGCGCACACGGAGAACGGCGCCCCCCAGACCTCCGGCGACGCCGTCCGCTACTACATCAGCGGCGAGGGCGTCGAGGTCATCGGCGAGGAGCGCGTCCGCGTCCGCGCAGGCGACTTCACCTGCATCCCCGCCGGAACGCGTAGCGAGACGACCAACCCGCACGACGAGGACCTGCGCTTCATCAGCTGGCAGCAGATTCCGGGCACGTACGTGCAGGTGCACATACCGGTGTTGCCGGTGGAGTAACCATGACCACCTACCGCGGCCAGGGCATGGCGCGCATGGAGGACGAGCGGCTGCTGCGCGGCGGCGGTACGTTCGTCGACGACATCCAGCTGGACGGCATGCTCCACGCCGCCGTGCTCCGCAGCACCGAGCCGCACGCGCGCATCCGCTCCATCGACACCACGGACGCGCTCGCGAGTCCGGGCGTCGCCGTCGTCTACACCGGCGCAGACCTGGACGGCGTCATACCCGACATCGGCGCGATACGCCGCGAAGGCATGGGCGAGACGCCCGTCCCCGAGCACCCCGTGCTGGCGAAAGGCCGCGTCTGCTACGTCGGCCAGCCCGTCGCCATCGTCGTGGCGTCAACGCGGGCGCAAGCCTACGACGCACGCGACCGCATCGCCGTCGACTACGAGCCGCTCCCTCCCCTGCTCGACCCGCGCGAATCGGCGTCGGACGCGCGCCCGCTGCACCCGGACATCGGCACCAACGTCGTGATGCGTACGGAAGCAGGCGCGGGCAACGTCGCCGAGGCGTTCGAGAACGCCGACGAGATCGTGAAGGCGACGTACGAGATACCCCGCCTCGTCGCGATGCCGATGGAGTGCCGCGGCATCATCGTCGCGCCGGACGCGGAGAGCGGACGGCTCACGGTCTGGACGTCGACGCAGGTGCCGCACCGCGTCAAGACGTTCCTCGCGATGCTGCTCCCCGGCGACCTCGACGTGCGCGTCATCACGCCGGACGTGGGCGGCGGCTTCGGGCGGAAGATCGAGGTCTGGCCGGAGGAGGTCGCGGCGGCCTACGCGGCAGTGCAGCTCGGCGCACCGGTCAAGTGGACGGAGCAGCGCTCGGAGAGCACACTCGCGTCGCACGGTCGCGGCTTCACCGCGGACGTGGAGGCCGCGGTGCGTTCGGACGGCACGATGCTCGGCGTCCGCATCCGCATGCTGGCCGACATGGGCGCGTACTTCCTCACGTCCAGCGGCGGGCCGCTCGGCAATGCCGTGCAGCGCGTCGCCGGGCCGTACGCCATCCCCGCGATGGACGTGGAATGCCTCGGCGTGACGACCAACCGGCCGCCCACCGGCCCCTACCGCGGCGCGGGAGGCCCCGAAGCCGCGGTGCCCATCGAGCGCATAATGGACGACGCCGCGCGCCAGTTGGGCATGGACCCCGCCGAGATACGCCGCCGCAACTTCATCCCCACCGACGCCTTCCCCTACCAGACGGCCACCGGCCTCCTCTACGACTCCGGCGACTTCCACACCGCATTCGACCGCGCGCTCGGCATGGCTGGATACGCCGGTCTGCGCGAGCGGCAGGCGTCCGAGCGCGGCCCCTTCCGCACCGGCATCGGCGTCGCGACGGTCACGAAGGCGTCCGGTGGCAAAGCAAACGTGCGCAAGAGCCTCGCCCGCGTCGAGATGAAGCCGGACGGGCGCGTCGTCATCGTCACGGACGTATCGCCGCACGGACAGGGCACGGCCACGTCGTTCTCGCAGATCGCGGCGGACACGCTCGGCATCGCCCCGGAGTTGGTCGACCTGCACCACGGCGACACCGACGAACTCGCGTCGGGCGGTGGCACGACGTCGAGCCGCGGCCTCGCGGTCGGCGGCAACGCGGCCTACATGGCGCTGCTGGAGGTGAAGCGTCGATTGGAGGCGGCAGGCGGCGTCATCCCGGCGAACGGCATCACCGTGGAACTGGAGTGGGAACTGCCCGCCAACCCGTTTGGCTTCGCCGCGCACGTCGCGGTCGTGGAGCTGGACGAGGGCACCGGCGACGTGCGCCTCACCGACTACGCCGCCGTGCACGACTGCGGCCCCATGATCAACCCCGTCATCGTGCGCGGCCAGATACAGGGCGGCATCGCGCAGGGCATCGGCCAGGCGCTGAGCGAGGGGATGCTCTACACCGCGGCGGGCCAGCCCCAGACCGCCAGCTTCATGACCTACGGCATCCCCATCGCGGAGTCGCTGCCCTCGTTCGCGCTGGAGAACCAGCAGACCCCCTCCCCGACCAACCCACTGGGCATCAAAGGCATCGGCGAACTCCCGACCGTCGCCGCGCCCGTCGCGGTCACGAACGCCGTTGCAGACGCGCTCGCCCGCTCCGGCGCCGACGTGAGCGGCGTCGACATGCCCCTCCTCACCGAGCGCGTCTGGCGCGCATTGGGGTGACATGCGATGACAGAACACGCCATGGATGACCTGCACGCCGAGGTGGTGAAGGGCGTGGAAGCCCTGCAATGCGACGACTACGTTGAGTACACGGACGAGACGCTGCCGCAGTTGGTCGAGGACATTGCCCGGCGCGGGCGCGAGCGCTCCTTCCCATCATTCCCGCCCACTTCGTCATTCCCGCGAAAGCGGGAATCTCGCAGCGGGTGAGGGAACAGGCAGGACCGCCCCCACTCCGATTCGTGACACACGCCCCTTGCGGCATACATCCCCCACCCTGCTACCATGCGTGTACGCGCCCCCTGTAGAGGAACCGCCGTGACGACCGCGCCGCCAGAAGACGTACCTCGCAATTTCCATGACTACGCGCTCGAGAACGAGCGCCAGCACATGGAATTGGCTGACCGCATCGACCGGGTGAGAAGCGAACTCGGTGACCGCATCAGCATGGCGCAGGGCGAGCTCCGCATGATCAAGGCCATCAGCCTGGGCATCTTCGGTACATTGCTGGTGGCCGCATCCAAGTACGTTATCGGCTGGTAGAGCAGCCGAACTTCACAGACAGAGAAGCGTAGCAGGCGGCGATGCGCTGCCCGCTACGCTTCTTGTTCTGAGGCCTGTTGTCGCTCGACCTACTTCGCGCCGAAGAACTGGCCCTCGATGGCCACGGGGTCGACGTGGAAGTTCTCGGTCGAGTCGGCGGGGATGGCGTTACCGTCCGGCTTCACCCGCGTCTGGATGCCCTCGCTGGTATCCATCTGCGCGCCGACGCGGAGCATGAAGAGGTTCCGCCCGCCGGTGTTCAGGTACCGGTAGTACGCGCCCTTCGGGATCATGATGCCCTCGTACTCGCCGAGCACCTTCCCGTTGCCCTTGTCGTCGAAGAACGTGACCTCGCCTTCCAGGATGACGAACGCGTGGTCCTCGTCCGTGTGGGCGTGCACCGCGTTCTCGCCGCCCTCCGCGTTGACCTTGAAGCTCAGCCAGAGCAGGTCGGTGCGAGCAAGGTCGATGTTCGTCCGTCCCGCCGACAGGTACGGGCCCTTGATGGCGAACGTGGACGTCTGGGGCGTCGTCTGCGTCTCGGTGGTCATGGCATCCTCCTCGTTCTGTGTGCCGCTATATTACGCGTCTTTGCAAGACGCCGTCTGGCAAGCCCTAAGCGACGATGCCCTTGACGATGTCGGAGAGGCGCTCGCCGATCATGATGGACGTCACGTTGGTGTTCGCGTGCGGGACGACGGGCATGATGGACGCGTCCGCCACGTACAGGTTGTCGATCCCGTGGACCTTCAGGTTGCTGTCCACGACGGCCATTGGATCGGACGCCGGGCCCATCTTGCACGTGCCGACGCCGTGGTGGTAGCTGCCGTGCGCGTTGCGGGCGAACTCGCCCCAGTCCTCATCCCGCGATGGTGAGATGAGCGGGCCGTAGAACTCCTGCAGCGACTCGTGCTGCGTCAGCTCGTAGATGAACTCCATCGCCGTCGTCATCGCCTTCAGGTCGTCCGGGTGGCGGAGCATCGCGTCCTCGATGTCCGGCAGGTCGCCCGGGTCCGTGCTCACGAGGCGGATGCGCCCGCGTTCGCGCTGTTCGAGCAGGTTGGCCGATATCGGCATCATCCGCTTCAGCCCTGGCACGTCCGTCGGCGGACGCTGGAAGATGTGGAAGTTGCCGTGCGGCAGGCTGGGGTCGCTCCTGTACATCACCCGGAAGCGGGGGCTCAGGCTGTCCTCGGTGAAATCGGCGCGGCCCTCGAATGTCATCTCAATCGTCGCGTGGTCCTGGTAGTTCCCACCCACGCCCTCCAGTGCGTTCACGACCGGGATGCCGAGCCGCTCCAGTTCGCCCGCCGGACCGACGCCGGAGAGCATGAGCACCTGCGGGCTGTGATAGACGCCCGCGCAGAGTACGACGGTGGACGCCGACACCGTGCTCACCGCACCCTCGCGCTTGTAGACGACGCCGTTCACCCGCCCGTTCGCGATGGAGAGCGACTGCACCTGCGCCTCGGAGACGATGTCCAGGTTCGGACGCTCCCGCGCAGGGCCGAGGTACGCGACCGTCGTGTTCTGCCGCACGCCGTCCTTGACGTTGTAGGCCATGCTGAACACGCCGCGCGGGGCTGGCACGTTCAGGTCCGGGCACATCGGCACTCCCAGGCTCAGCGCACGTTCCGTCAGTGCGCGCGTCAGCCCGGTGCTGTCTTCGCCGTCCACCTTGAATGGCCTCTCGACGTGCAGTGGTCCGTCTTCGCCGTGGAGGTCGCTGCCGCCGTAGTCCGTATCGGTCTCGATGCGGCGCAGCAGCGGCAGGCAGTCGTCGAACGACCAGCCGGGATTGCCGAGCGACGCCCAGTTGTCGAGGTCGTGCTTCGTGGGCCGGACGACGGCCATCGCGTTCACGGACGAGCCGCCGCCCATCACGCGGCCGCTCACCTTGTAGAACGTGCTGCCGTCGCCGGAGCGAGGCGTCGGGTAGAGCATCACGAACGGCGACTCCAGCACAACGCGCGCAACCCGGCTGCCGTCGGCGATGTCCTCCGGGATGGGTTGCGGGTCGGGCCCCGCCTCCAGCAGCAATACCTGCCTGTCAGGGTCTTCGCTCAATCGCGAGGCGGCGGCGCATCCGGCCGAGCCCCCGCCGATGATGATCACGTCGTAGGAACGTCTCGCCTGCACTGTCCCGCGCCTCCTCTGTGTCCCGCGCCGCAACCTCTAGGCGACGAGCCCTTTGACGACGTCGGACAGGCGCTCGCCGATCATGATGGACGTGATGTTCGTGTTCGCGTGCGGGATGGTCGGCATGATGGACGCGTCCGCCACGTACAGGTTGTCGATCCCGTGTACCTTCAGATTGCTGTCGACCACCGCCATCGGGTCGGACGCCGGGCCCATCTTGCACGTGCCGATGCCGTGGTGGTAGCTCCCATGCGCGCTGCGGGCGAACTCGGCCCAGTCCTCGTCCCGCGTCGGGGAGATGAGCGGGCCGTAGAACTCCCGCATCGACTCGTGATCGATGAGCTCGTGGATGAACTCCATCGCGTTCAGCATCGCCGCCAGGTCGTCCGGGTGGCTGAGCATCGCGTCCTCGATCTCCGGCAGGTCCTCCGGGTCCCTGCTCACGAGGCGGATACGGCCCATGTTCCGCTGTTCGAGCAGGTTCGCCGAAACAGGCCACATGGTCTTCAGGCCTTCGACCGCTGTGGGAGGGCGCTGGAAGATGTGGAAGTTGCCGTGCGGCAGGCTGGGGTCGCTCTTGTACATCAGCCGGAAACGCGGGATGACCCAGTCCGGATTGAAGTCTGCGTTCCCCTCGAACGTCATCTCCATCGTTGCGTGGTCCTGGTAGTTCTCGCCCACGCCCTCCAACGCCTGTACGACAGGGATGCCGAGCCGCTGCAGTTCGCCCGCAGGGCCGATGCCGGAGAGCATGAGGATCTGCGGGCTGTGGTAGACGCCCGCGCAGAGCACGACCGTCGACGCCGACACCGTGTTCACTTCGCCCTGCCGCTTGTAGACGACGCCGTTGACGCGCCCGTTCGCGATGGAGAGCGTCTGCACCTGCGCGTCGGCGACGACGTCCAGGTTCGGGCGGCCGCGCGCGGGGTCGAGGTAGGCAACCGTCGTGTTCTGCCGCACGCCGTCCTTGACGTTGTAGGCGGAGCTGCAGACGCCGTACGGCGCCGGTACGTTGAGGTCCGGGCACATGGGTAGTCCCATGCTCAGAGCGCGGGCGATGAATGCCCGCACCGGAGCGTCTGCGCTCTCCTCCTCGTCGACCCTGAAGGCCCGGTAGACGTACAGCGGCCCGTCCTCTCCGTGGATGTCGTTGCCGCCGTAGTCCGAGTCGGTCTCGATCCTCCGGAGCAGCGGCAGGCACTCGTCGAACGACCAGCCGGGGTTGCCCAACTCTGCCCACGTGTCGAGGTCGTGCTTCGTGGGACGGACGACCGCCATCGCGTTCACGGACGAGCCGCCGCCCATCACGCGGCCGCTCACCTTGTAGAACGTGCTGCCGTCGCCTGCGCGCGGCGTCGGGTAGAGCACCACGTACGGCGACTCCAGCACGACGCGCGCCACCCGGCTCCCGTCCGCTATCTCCTCAGGGATGGGCTGCGGGTCGGGGCCCGCCTCCAGCAGCAACACCTGCCTGTCCGAGTCCTCGCTCAATCGAGCGGCAGCCGCGGCCCCTGCCGAGCCTCCGCCGATGATAACCACGTCGTAGGAACGTTTCTGCACTGTTCAGCGCCTCCCTCAGGCCGGGACTTCTACCTTCTTACGCAAGCGGTTGAAGAACTCATCGATGACCTGCACCCCGGTCGCCCGCAGGATCATGTCGCCGACGATGCCCAGGCGGCCCTTGATGTTCACTTCGGCCACGTAGGTCAGTTCGGTGCTGGTCCCGTCCGGAGCGAGGGTCATCGTGATGTCCGAGCTCATTGTGCTCTTCGTCAGTGAGTCCTCGCCTTCCACGTGCGCCGTCAGGCTCACGTGCGGGTCCACGTCCACGATCTGCGAGCGGAACCTGATGTCGCCCGAGACCGGCCCGACCTTGGCGCTCATGCCGCCCTCGAATGTCCGGTCGTCTATCTTCTCGAGGTCCTGCATGCCGGGCATGCAGTCCGCGAACTGTTCTATATCCAGCACCACGTCCCAGACCGTCTCAGCCGTGGCCTGCAGCGACACCTTCCCCTGGTACTTCATCCCGCTCCTTCTCCGGTCAGTTTTGCGCACCGGAGACTACCGCAAGCAGCCCCTGCGCACAAACGAAGAGGCCGCCCTGCTTGCAGCAAGCGGGGCGGCCCTTATCGTCAATGACCCTGGGAGCGACGGGTGTCCTAGTCCTCCGGGAACATCTCCACTTCCCGCTGGACCGGGCCGAGGCCCTCCCAGTACGCACCCGTCTCCAGGTTGTAGCGGCCCTGCATGAAGCCGCCGGACTTCTCGCTGCGGATGATGACCGCACACGTCTGTTCGCCGAGGCTGCGCTCCGCGTGGATCTCGTACGGGCGCACCAAGTCGACCGCGCCCGGCTCCACCTTGAAGTTGCCGACCTCCTCGATAGGCACGTAGTCGTCACGGCGCTCGGCGCCCTCGACGGCGCGGTAACGCTCGATCATCTCGTGGCCCACGAGCACGCCGTAGAGCGTGTAGATGTGCGCGTGGTCGTGGATGCCGCGCCAGCCCGGGTGCTTTGGAGGCTCGACGGGCTTCCCCGTCGGTTCGCGCTTCAGCGCGTTGACCACGAACCCGTAGTCCGGGTCTTCATAGAAGAGCAGGTTCTCCGCGCGGTCTGTGAATACGTTCACCGGCCACTTGGCCGACGCTTCCTGAACGGTGGGGTCCGCAAGAAACTCCTGCAAAACCGGCGTCAGCGCGACCCAGCGCTTCTCCGGGTCCGGCTCGCTGGCGAACAGCTCGCGCGTCTGTTTGATGAACCTGTCCAGGGCCGTCTCAGTCGTTACCGTGGTCATGGCTTCTCCTCTTTCTCCGGCTACACGTTGGCCGGAACTTCCGCGAGGTTGTAGAGGCTGGCGCAATTATCCCAGAGGATCTTCTTCTTGTCCTCGTCGGAGATACCGAGTTCGAGGAAACTGGACACCGCGTCCGGGTACTTGGAGTCCCCGTGGGGGTAATCCGTCGAGAACACCATCCTGTCGCTGCCCACCCAGTCTATGGCGTACTTCGCGGGCTCCTCGTCCGGCTCGATGGATATCCAGCACTGGCGCTTGAAGTACTCCGTCGGCGCAATCTTGAGCTCGGGGACGAATATGTCCGCCTCACGTTCGTACGCCTCGTCCAGCCGCCAGAGCAGCCACGGCGCCCACGCGCAGTTCGCTTCCAGGAAGGCGGCGCGCAGCTTCGGGTGGCGCTCCAGAACGCCGCCGCCGCAGAAGCTGGCGAGCGCCATCATCTGCTCGACGGGCTGCGCGAACACGCGGCGCAGCATGAAGTTGGGCTCGAAGTGCTGGCCGACCTGCCGTGCGCCGGACGACGAAGACTCGTGGAAGCCGATGGGGATGTCCAACTCCTCCAGTACGCTCCACAGGGGGTCGTAGTAGGGGTCGTGCCAGGTCTTGTCCGTCATCTGGTTGGAGCGCATGAATATCGAGCGGAAGCCCAGTTCATTCACCGCACGCTCAACCTCGGTAACGGCATCCTCGACGTCGAACGGCGAAATCATCGCCGCTCCGAAGAGCCTGTCCGGCGCGGGAGCGCAGAAGTCGTACATCCAGTCGTTGTACGCCCGGGCTATCGCCGCAGCGAACGGCGGATCCATGAACGGCTCCGCCAGCGTGTGCAGCCCGCGCGTGGGGAAGAGCACCGCTATGTCCAGCCCTTCTACGTCCATCGCCTCGAGCTGCACCTCGGTGGACCAGCCCCGGGCGGCGTGACTCTCGTAGAGCTTCTGGTTCCGCTCGTAGTTGTGCCCGCCTGACTGGTTGGGGTTATTCGTGCGCACGCCTGTCGTCGTGCCCCACGGCGTGCCGTCCGGGTGCGTCGTGCGCAGGTCGCGCACGTTCTCGGAGAGCACACCCACCTGCGCGTAGTCGCGATACTTCTTGTCTGTGTACCGCTGCCACAGGTCCGGCGGCTCCATGATGTGCATGTCGCTGTCGATGATCCTGAATCCACCCTTGGCCATCGCCGTCCTCCTGTCCTTCTCCGATTAAACGCTGGCTGGAACTTCCGCGAGCTTGTAGAGGCTGGCGCAATTGTCCCAGAGGATCTTCCTCTTGTCCTCATCCGAGATGCCGAGTTCGATGAAACTGGATACCGCGTAGGGGTACTTCGAGTCCCCGTGCGGGTAGTCCGTCGAGAACACCATCTTGTCGCTGCCCACCCAGTCGAACGCGTACTTCGCGGGTTCCTCGTCGGGCTCGACGGATATCCAGCACTGCCGCTTGAAGTACTCCGTGGGCGCCATCTGAAGCTCAGGGACGAACACGTCCGCTTCCCGCTCGTACCCTTCGTCCAGACGCCAGAGCAGCCACGGCGCCCACGCGCAGTTGGCCTCCAGGAAAGCGGCGCGCAGTTTCGGGTGACGCTCCAGTACTCCCCCGCCGCAGAAGCTGGCGAGCGCCATCATCTGTTCGACCGGCTGCGCGAACACGCGGCGCAGCATGACGTTCCCGAAGTGGTCGCCTGCCTGTCGCGCGCCGGACGACGAAGCTTCGTGAAACCCGATGGGGATGTCGTACTCCTCGAGCGCGCTCCACAGGGGATCGAAGAACGGGTCGTGCCAGGGTTTCTCCGTCATCTGGTTGGAGCGCATGAATACGGTTCGGAAGCCCAGTTCCTTCACCGCGCGCTCAACCTCTGCAACGGCATCGTCCATGTCGAACGGCGAAACCATCGCCGCGCCGATGAGCCTGTCCGGCGCCGGGGCGCAGAAGTCGTATAGCCAATCGTTGTACCCACGCGCCAGGGCCGCAGCGAACGGTGGGTCCATGAGTGGCTCGGCCAGTGTGTGCAGCCCCCGCGTCGGGAAGAGCACTGCGACGTCGAGTCCCTCCACGTCCATCGCTTCCAACTGCACCTCGGTGGACCAGCCGCGTTCCGCGTGGGTGGCGTAGAGCTTCTGATTGCGCTCGTAGTTGTGACCGCCTGCCTGGCTCGGCCTGCCCGAGGCGCTCCTGGCCCTTGGGGGCGCTCCCCACGGCCTGCCGTCCGGGTGGACTGTGCGCAGGTCGCGCACGTTGTCCGACGTAACGCCCACTTGGGCGTAGTCGCGGTACTTCTTGTCCGTGTACCGCTGCCACAGGTCCGGCGGCTCCATGATGTGCATGTCGCTGTCGATGATTCGGTACCCGCCCTTGGCCATCTCTGCCTCCTATCGCGCAGGTTCGCCGTTCGGCAGTATCACCGCGACCATCGCTTCGAGGCTCTCGTGCACCTCGAAGCCTTCATTCACGTCTTCCAGTGCGTACTTGTGCGTAATGAGCTTCTCGACCGGCCTGTCGACCATTGTACGCATGGCCTGCAACGACCGGATGATATGCCGCGGGCCCGCCGAGAAGACACCCTGCACGCGGATGACCTTGCGTGTGAGCAGCGCCGGGTTCGCCTCGAGCAGGCCGTAGTCCGTCCACTGCCCTATCACGAGGTAGCGACCGCCGAAGCGCACCATCTCCAGTCCCTCGCGGAACGCTGTCAGCCCGCCGGACGCCTCGACGATGAGGTCGCCGCCGCGGCCGTCGGTCAGTTCCCGCACGCGTTCGATGCGCGCCTCTGGGGTATTCCACTCGGTGATGTCCACCGTTTCGCTCGCACCAAGCTCTCGCGCAAGTTCCAGCCTGCTCTCCGGTGCGCCAACCACGATGACCCGCCCTGCCCCACCGAGCAGCACCTGGTTGAGGACGCCCATGCCGATGGGGCCGGAGCCCTGCACGACCACCGTGTCGCCGAGGTTCACACCGCCGATGCGGTCCACGCCGTTCAGCGCCGTGTGATTGCCAATGACGCTCAACAGCGCTCGCTCGTTCGAGACGTCGTCGGGGACGCGGAGCAGCCATGGTGTGGCGCTCAGCTGGATGTACTGTCCGAATCCTCCGCGCAGGTACGGCGGCTCGTTGCAAAGCGTCGTCCCGTACGACCGCGTGTTCTGGCACGACTCGCCCACGGCGCATCGGAAGCAGCGCCCGCACGGAGCGTCGCGGAATATGACGCGGTCGCCGGGGCGCACCGGTTCTCCGAGCACGTCCGTCGATATCTCCGGCGCGATCTCTGCAATAACGCCGACGTTCTCGTGGCCGAATATCATTGGCGCGGGCGTGGCGTCCAGGTGCCACGCGTGCACGTCCGTGCCGCAGATGGCCGCCATTTGCATCTGCACGAGCGCCCCGCCCGGTTCCATCGGCAGCACGGGAAACTCCTGCACCTCCAGCGGCTTGTTCGCTCCAACGAAAACGGCTGCCTTGCACGTCGTCATGCGCCTAACCCTCCGTCAGTTCCAGACGTTCCGTCCATTCGAGCCAGTCGCGTATCGCCGCCTCCGGCGGGTACTGGGGCTCGTAGCCCAGCTCGCGGCGCGCACGGTTGATGTCGAGCGAATAGTACGCCAGCGGACCCATGCCGCGCGGGTCGAACCCCGGTCCGACCTCGACCTGAGCCCCGGGGATGACTTTGCGGATGGCGTCCGCGAAGTCGTTGAGCGTGTAGGTGCGGCCGCTCCCGATGTGGAAGACATGGCCTTCGAAACTATCCACCAGACACCCTTTGACGACGCTCTGTGCGACGTCGCGCGCGTAGGTGAGGTCGAGCCGTTGGTCGCCGCCCTGGGGGATGACGATGGGTCGGCCCGCGATGGCGCTCCGGATCAGCTCGCCCCAGATCATGTTGTGACTTCCGTGCCGCTCCGCGCCCTTCCCGATGCCGTAGATGGCAGCGAAACGCATGGCGGCGAAGTCGATGCCGAAGAGCCGTTTGTATTGGATGCCCATGAGCTCGGAGGCCGTCTTGGCCGCACCGTAGACGCTGGACATGGGATACGCCGGAAAGTCTTCGTTCACGGGGACCATCTGCGGTTCGAGGTGTTCCTCGGTCATCCGCGAGAGTGCGCCTATCGAGCTCGTGAACGAGACGCGGTCAATGCCGTTCCGCTTCGCCGCCTCGAGCACGTAGACCGTCGCAAGCGCGTTGACCGAGAAGCCCAGCAAGGGGTCAGCATCGGCGGTGTCGGGGTAGACGGCAGCGAGGTGGCAGATGCGCTCGATGCGGTGTTCCTTGCACGCGCGATCCAACTGCTCAAGCGACGTGATGTCTCCCTGCACGAACGCGAACTCGTCGCTCACGTCGCGCAGCAGTGTGAAGTCAGGACGATTGTCGAAGACGACGGGCTCGTGCCCCATCGTGAGCAAGTCACGGGTGACCCAGCACCCGTTCACTCCCAGCCCGCCTGTTACGAGGATGCGCAAGCCTGCCTCCCGATATCAGATGCTGACCGCGGCCTCGACCTCTTCCTTACTCATGCCGTACACGTCGAGCGCCGTCTCCACGGAGATGTAGCCGTTGCGCAGGTCGGCAACGACGCGTTCGCGCTCGCGTTCCTTCGGGTTGCCGACGCCCGCGGCGGAAGCCGTCTCCATGCGTATCACGTCGCCGGGAGCCATGGGGACGTTGGAGATGAGGCCGGTGTACGCCTTCTCGGTGTCGGTGCCCGGATTCATGACGACGCGGCCCGGCCTGCCGTTGCCTCCGCCGTTCACACCGCGCGCCGGTGCGAGCGTCCTCGGTGTACCGCCCGCGTACTGCGCCTGCGAGCGCACTCGGTACTCGCGCCGAAGTGCGAGTCCTCCGCGGTACTTCCCTGCCCCGCCGGTGTCCGGCACGAGGCAGAACTGTTCCATGTCCACGTCGAACTCGGACTCGATGATCTCAACGCCCGTGTACTTCGCGCCGCCGGTCCAGGAGTGCGCGGTGCCCGTATACCCGTCGCCGCCGTCGTACGCGCCGTTGCCGGAGACGATGATCTCGTACTGCACGTAACGCTTCGCCGCCGGGCCGCTCGTGCCCAGCACCACCATGCCGGAGACGCTGTTGTGTGCCACCGCGGGATTGCCCGAGACCTTGCTCAACGCCTCGAACACGACATCCTCCACCACGGGCATCGTCATGGAATAGAAGCCCACGGGCGCAGGGAACTGTGGGCAGATGACGCTGCCCTCCCGGAACCGGCATTCGATAGTGCGCGCGAGGCCGTAGTTGTTCGGCATATCGGAGCCCATCATCGCTATCGCGGCGTAGTTCACCATGCCGCGCACGAAGGGCGGGCGAGCATTCACGGGGCCCAGCGACTGGTCGCCCGAACCGGTGAAGTCCATGACGAGCCGGTCTCCCTCTTTGATGGCCGCGACGTGGATGCGGATCGTCTCGGTGGGGTTGGCGACGTCGTCTATGAACGCCTCGACCTCCACCGTACCGTCCGGCCAGGTCTCGATGACCTGTCGGGCGCGCACTTCGGTGCGGTCGCCGATGCCTTTGAATGCATCCAGCACGGCTTCCTTGCCGTACGTTTCCACCGTGTGATTGAGGCGCCGCACGCCGATGCTCCAGAGCGCGCCTGCCTGCGCCTCGAGGTCGCCCAGCACGAGTTCAGGGGTGCGCGTGTTGGAGCGCAGGAATTGGACGACCTCCTTGTGCAGCACGCGCTGGCGCATGAACTGCACCGGCAGTATCGACAGCCCCTCGCCGAACAGGTCGCGCGCGATCGCGTTCCGCGAGCCGGGCGACTGTCCCCCGATGTCCACCTTGTGGCCCATGCTGGCGCAGAACGCGATGACCTCGTCGCCTGCGAACACCGGCATGACGACGACCATGTCGCTCGGGTGGGGACAGCCGGAGTGGTACGGGTGGTTCGTGAGGAAGCAGTCTCCCTCGCGCATGTCCTCGACGTCGTAGAACTCGAGCACGCCGCGCACGCAGTCCGGGTACGCGCCGAGGTGCGTCGGCAACGGTGAGTGCTGGCCTACGACATTGCCCTGGCGGTCGGTGATGCCGGCGGAGAAGTCATGGGATTCGCGGATGATGGTGGAGTAGCCGGTGCGGAGGACGGCGGCCTGCATCTCGCGCACGATGCCGTCCAGCCGGGCTCGTATGACTTCCTGCGTTATGACGTCCGTCGCCATCGACCGTCCCTCCCGCTTAGGTGGTGATAACCTATGCGCGCCGCGAGGGGCTGTCAAACCCGCGCGGCGCTTTGCGCGAACGCTCCGCGCACCTCTATAGTTCGCGTTCGACTCCACCCACAGAGAGGCTGGTTCCAAGATGAAGACGGTTGCAGTTGACACGGGCGGAACGTTCACCGACATGGTCGTACTCGAGCATGAGTCCGGCGAGGTCGACGTGCTGAAGGTCCCGTCCACACCCCAGGACCCCGGACGCGCCATCATCGACGGCCTGCGCGAGCTGCTGGACGGCAACCTCAAGGCCGAGGAAGTGGCCTCGTTCACCCACGGCACGACAGTCGGCACGAACATCCTCGTGCAGGACAAGGGTGCGCGCGTTGGACTGCTCATCACGGACGGCTTCAGCGGCGTGAACGACGTCTGGCACATCCCGCGGTTCGGCAGCGACCTGTCGGACATCTACGTGGAGAAGAACCCGCCCGTGGAGCCGTGGCTCCGCGAGGAAATCATCGAACGCGTGGACTACCAGGGCAACGTGAAGAAGCCGCTGGACGTGAAGCAGGCCCGGGAAGCCGTGAAGCGGCTCAAGAAGAAGGGCGCGGAGTCCGTCGCGGTCGTGCTGCTGTTCTCGTTCCTGAACCCGGAGCACGAGCGGGCGCTCGGAGAGATGATCAAGGAGGAGTTCCCGAACGGCTCGGTCTCGCTCTCGTCCGAGATCCTGCCGCAGATACGCGAGTTCCCACGCCTGAGCACGACCGTCGCGAATGCACGGCTGGCTCCTGCGATGATCGACTACCTTGGCAAGCTCGCCGATGGCTTGCGCAGCCTCGGCATCACCACCGAACAGCTGTACATCATGCAGAGCAACGGGGGCGTCGCGAAGATCACGAGCGTCATCCCAATCACCACCCTGCTCTCCGGGCCGTGTGCCGGTTCCGAGGCAGGGATGCAGATCGCCGACTCCGCCGGGTTCTCCAACATGGTGTCGTTCGACATGGGCGGCACGAGCAGCGACATCGCGCTCGGCGAGAACGGCTCCGTGCTGGAGCAGACCTCTGTGCTCATCGGCGACTGGGAGATAGCTGCGCCGATGCTGATGATCAACACGATCGGCGCGGGCGGCGGTACCATCGCGTGGATAGACGGAGGCGGGGCGCTGCAGGTCGGCCCGCACAGCGCGGGCGCGGACCCCGGCCCGGTGGCGTACGACAAGGGTGGCACCCAGCCGACCGTGACCGACGCCAACCTGTTGCTCGGCTTCCTGCACCCGGAGTACCTGTTGGGCGGCAAGGTGAAGACGAACAGGCAGAAGGCGTACGAGGCCGTCGCCGACATGGGCAAGCAGCTCGGCATAGAGCCGATGGCCACCGCCGAAGGCATCATCCGCATCATCAACGCGAAGATGGAGGAAGGCATCCGCGAGGTCTCGACCGAGCGTGGGTACGACCTCCGCAACTTCGTGCTCGTCGCGTTCGGCGGCGCAGGGCCGGTGCACGCCGCCCGGCTCGCAGCCGACCTCGGCATGAGCAAGGTCGTCGTTCCGCCGATGCCGGGCGTGAGCTCGGCGCTCGGCCTCATCATGGCAGACCCGCGCCGCGACTTCGTGCGCTCCCGCCTGACCGACCTGGAGCAGCTGGGCGCGAGCGAGCTCGGCTCCATCTTCGAGGCGCTGCGCGACCAAGCGGTCAGCGAGTTCAAGGCAGATGGTTTCGACGAGGACTCCATCGGTTGCTCGTTCTCCGTAGACCTGCGGTACCAGGGCCAGGGCTACGAGTTGAACGTATCCGCCGGAGAGAACGTCAACCTGAGCGCGCAGGCCATCGCCGACATACGGGAGCGCTTCGACTTGGCGCATGAGCAGCTGTTCGGCCACAGCGCCAAGACCGAGCCGGTCGAGGCGGTGAATTACCGCGTCCGTGCGACGGTTCGGGTGCCGAAGTTCTCCATGAAACGCCACGAGCGCGCCAGCGGTTCAGCGGACAGCGCGAAGATCGGGGAACGCGAGGTGTACTTCGACCGCGCGTCAGGCATGACGCCAACGCCGGTGTACGAGCGCACGCTGCTCGCACCCGGCCACGAGGTCGCAGGCCCGGCCATCGTCGAGCAGTTGGACAGCACGACGGTTGTCTACCCCGGCCAGCAGGCGCTGGTGGACGACTACGGCAACCTCATCATCTCCATCGCGTAACACTGCGCCAACATGGCCCAGAGCACCACGCCTGAACAGGCGTGGCCGCTTCGTACGCGCGTGAAATCTTTCACTTGACAATTCCCCCCTCGGCTGGTATTCGTTTTCCGCTCATATCCGGTTAACAACCGGCCAGAGAAATAACCCGGAAAACAGGGGGAGGACCTGATGCACTTCGGACCCATTCGCACAAGAATCCTGCTGGCGTTCGCCGCACTGGTGAGCACCGCACTCATCGTCGTTGCGTGCGGGGCTGACCCGACAGCAACGCCAACGCCCGTGCCACCGACAGCAACGCCGACTTCGGCTCCGGCCATGGACGACACGCCGGACCCGACGCCGACGCCCGTGCCGCCGACGCCTACCCCCGTACCTGAACCCCAGGTGCTCAAACTGGGCTTCACCGTTCCGCAATCCGGCTCCTACGCCCGGTGGGGGCGGCTCGTCTCCGCCATGCAGTGCGCCATCGACGAGGTGCACGCCAGCGGCGAACTCGGCAACACGACTATCGAACTCCTCCCCGAGGACTCGAAGGCTGACCAGGCAGAGGGTGTCTCCGGACTCCGCAAGCTTGCCACCGTTAACGACGCTCCAGTCGTCATGACCATCTTCACGGGCATCGGCCTCGCGCAGAAGCCGGTTGCTTCCGAGCTCGAGGTGGTGCTGTTTAGCTCCGGCATCCAGAACCCCATGTTCGCCTACGACAGCCCGTGGGTCTTCCGTAACGCGCTGAACACGACACTCAACGCTGACGCGCTCGTCCGCTGGCTGGATGACTACGCCGGCGGCTCTGGCGAGGACCTCAGCGGCCTCCGCTACGCCTACATCAAGGAAGAGGGCAACGACTCCATCGACCTGCAGGTCGACCGGTTGCACGTCCTCGCCGGCGCGCTCGGCTTCGAGGTTGTCGCCGAGGAGACGTTCCAGAAGGACGACGTCTCATTCGACACACAGATCACGAAGATCAAGGCCGCAGAGCCGGACGTCGTTCAGCTGATGTCGCTCGGCAAGGAGATGGGACTCATCCTGAACACGATGGCCCAGCAGGGACTCACTCCCAAGTACACCCTCTCCGGTGGTGGAGCCGAGGGCAACACAGAGTTGATCGACGTGGCCGGTCCAGCCGCGAACGGCCTCATCTACTCCGCCCCCGGCAGCCTCAACCCCGAGGAGGACCCGCGCGCTCCGCGCTTCTCCGACTGCTACGAGGCCAAGGAGGGCAACGAGCCCGACACCTACGCCGCTCACTTCTACGACGGCACGCTCGTCATCGCCGAGGCGCTGAAGCTGGGCGCGGACGCGGAATCCTCCGAGTCGATGCGCGAGCACATCGCGCAGGTGGACGAGATCCTCGGCGTTGCCGGGCTCTGGGTCTTCGACGAGGGTGGAGACGCCTGGGCGCCTCCGGGCATCGGCGAGGTGCAGGACGGCAAGTTCGTCAACATCGTCCCGCAGGTCGAGCCTTACCGGGACATCCAGTAGGCAGTGTTCAACAAAGGGGCTCCACCGGTTGGAGGAGCCCCTCGCCCCCCGGCCCGCCAACCGGTGGCCTTGCAATGAACGCGAGGCTCCACTAGGCGGGTCGCACAGGATCGAACCGCGACCAGCACTGCGGGAAACGCCGGAAGACGGACTCAGTGGAAACCTTCATCCAGATAGGCATCAACGCCCTCTCTCTCGGGGCGATCTACGCCCTGCTCTCGCTGGGGTTCGCGGTCATATACAACACCGTGCGCATCTTCCACGTGCTGCACGGCGCGGCGTTCCTCATCGCTGGTTACGCGACCTGGTGGCTCGCGCAGGAGCAAGGGCTGCCCATCTACCTTGCAGCATCCATCGCGGTCATCCTAGCGGGCGCGTCCGGCATATTCATGGAGCTCGCCATCTACCGGCGGCTGCGGTCGCGCGGCGCGGGCTTTCTCGTCTCGTTCCTCGGCTCACTGGCGGCGCTCTTCTTCTTCGAGGGGTTCCTGCTCACGCTCGCCCGCACGACAGCCCGCCTGCCGCGTCCCGGCGGTCCGCTGCCGACGTTCAACCTGCAGATCGAGGCACTCGACATCGACCTCTTCGTCAAGTGGCACTCGGTCAACACCATCATCCTCGTCGCCATCCTCGTGGTGGCGGTGACGCTCTTCTTCCGCTACACGAAGTGGGGGCGCATGATCAGGGCCATCGCCTCGAACCCTGACCTCGCGGTCGCGGTCGGCATCAACGCCTCGCAGGTCTACCTCATGGTGTTCGTGCTCGGCTCGACGCTCGCAGGCATCGGCGGCGTCATGCAGACGTATGAGGGCGGCGTGATCCCGAACGTCGGCATCCGGCTGGCCATCACGGCGGCGGGCGGCGTCATCATCGGCGGCATCGGCAGCATGCCCGGCGCGGTCGTGGGCGGACTGGCGCTCGGCCTGGCGCAGACGATCGCGAGCTACTACTTCGGCGGCAACTGGGCGATACCCGCCGGGTTCATCCTGCTGCTGCTCGTCATCCTCTTCCGTCCCTACGGCCTGCTCGGAACACGCGAACACCGCGAACTGCGGAGGCTGCTGTGAGTACCGACGCTCAGGAACCCCAAGCGCTCAGCGACGGCGCAGAGTTGAACGACGACCAGGTCGAAGCTGCCGAGCCCCTGGAGGGCTGGCGCGCGGTCGTGACCCCGGGACGGGTGCTTATCGGCTTTGGCGCATTCCTGCTGATAGTGCTGGCCCCCTTCGCCACAGGGCACTTCACCGGCGTGCACGTAACCACGCTCCACGCCATCGCGAGCGTCGCGGTGCTGGTTATCGCAGCCGTGCAGCGGCGGTACGGACTGGGCGGGTTCGCACTCTTCATCCTGGTCCTCTCCCTGCTGTGGCGCTTCGAACTGGGTCTGAGCGACGAATACATGGCGCACCTGATCGTGGTCGCCAGCGTCTTCTCCATACTGGCGTCCTCGCTGAACATGTCAGTCGGGTATACGGGGCTGATGAGCCTCTCCCATGCCGGGTTCATGGGCGTCGGCGCATACGCTTTCGCGATCCTCACGACAGAGACGCTCAACCCGCCTCCGGGAGCGGAGGTGTTCAGCCTCCCTTACTGGCCGTCCATCGTGGTTGCGGGACTCGTCGCCTCGGTCGTGGCGTTCATCGTGTCGCCCATCCTGCGGCTGCGCGGGCACTTCTTCGTGCTGGCAACCGTAACGGTGATGTTGAGCCTCTCGCAGGTGATACTCGCCTGGCGGTGGATGACGAACGGCTCGCTCGCCATCCGGGAGGTGCCGCGTCCGGTTATCTTCGGCTACTCGTTCGACACTGCTGAGAAGTTCATGCTCTTCAGCATCCCGGTCGCCATCATCTGCATCTTCATCATCCGGCAACTGGTGGAGTCTCCCTACGGGCGCGTGCTGACGACGATCCGTGCGAACCCTCCGGTCGCGGAGAGCATCGGCAAGAACGTCGGTTTCGTACGGCTGCGCGTCTACGTCATCACTGCGTTCTTCGCGGGGGTGGCGGGTGCGGTGTACGTCTCCTACGTCAGCGTCGCCGCGCACTCGCAGTACCTCGTGGAGTTCAGCACCTTCCTGCTCATCATGGTGGTGCTCGGCGGCTCCGGGCGGTGGCTCGGCGCCGTGCTGGGCGCGCTCGCCTACGTCACGATCTCGGAGGTGGTGCGCTACGTGCCGGAACTGACGGAGTGGTTCAACCACTACATCTCGTTCTTCCCGGTCATCCCCGGCGAGAAGACGGGCGGCATCACCACGATGACGTGGGGGGCGCTCCTCTTCTTCCTCATGCTGTTCAGGCCGCAGGGCATCATCGGCAGGTACCGGCTGGAGTAGCGCGCTATGGCGATACTGGAAGTAAGGAACGTCTACAAGAGCTTCGGTGGGAACCTCGTGCTCGAGGACGTGAGCATGAACGCCGAGCTCGGGCAGGTCACGAGCCTCATAGGGCCGAACGGCGCGGGCAAGTCCACGCTGCTCAACATCGTCTCCGGGTTCCTCAAGGCGGACTCGGGCAGTGTCGTGATGGACGGGCACGAGATCATCGGGTCGCCGCCGTTCAAGTGCTTCAAGGCGGGCATCGCGCGCACGTTCCAGGACTCTCAGGTGCTCTACTACATGAACGGGCTGGACAACGTCGTCGTTTCGTCGCCGGGCCAGAAGGGCGAGTTGGAGTACAACGCGCTCTTCCGTCCGGGGATGGTCGCTGCGGAGGAAACCGAGCGCCGCGCCGAGGCGATGGGGCACCTGACCGACCTGAACATCCAATCCAAGGCAGCCAGCCTGTCGCAGGCGCTCTCCTATGGCCAGCAGAAGCTGCTGGAGTTCGCGCGGATGCTGAACTCCCGTGCGCAGGTGTTCCTGCTGGATGAGCCGATGGCCGGCATCCATCCGGACCTCATCGCGGGGCTGAGCGAGATGATCCGCTCCGCTGCGGTGGACCATGGCAAAGCTGTCATCCTCGTCGAGCACAACCTGAAGGTCGTCATGGACGTATCGGACTACGTCGTGGTTGTGCGCGGAGAGGTCGTCGTGGAGGGCCCGCCGTCCGAAGTCGAGAACGACGAACGCCTCACGAGCGCGTTCCTGGGGTTCGTGTCCAATGCCGCTACTTGAGACCCAAGACCTGCTCGTCTCCTACGGCCCCAAGCAGATCCTGAACGGGGTCAGCATGGGCGTGGATGCCGGGAAGGTAACGACCATCGTTGGCCACAACGGGGCGGGCAAGTCCACGCTCATCAAGGGCGTGTACGGCGTGGCGCGGGTGACCGGCGGCTCCGTCACGTTCGACGGGCACGACATCACGAACCACGCGCCGTACGACAACATCAAGGACGGCATCGGCTACCTCGCGCAGGGCGGGCAGGTCTTCGCCGACCTTCCGGTCGAGGACAACCTGAAGCTCGGCGGCTACGCGCTGCCGAACGACGTCGTTCCCGAGCGATTGGAGCAGGCGTACCAGATGTTCCCCATCCTCGACCGCCGGCGCCGCTCCGACGCGGACACGCTCTCCGGCGGCGAGCGCCAGATGCTCGCGATCGCCATGACGCTGATGCTCAAGCCGAAGCTGATGCTCATGGACGAGCCGTCCGGCGCGCTGGCAGGCCCCATCCTTGAGCAGATATCCGCCATCATCCGCAACCTCGTGGAGGAGGTCGGCATCGGCATCCTGCTCGTGGAGCAGAACGTGGAGATGGGCATCCGGGTCGCGGACAACGTCCACGTCGTGGAAGCGGGCAAGGTCATTTTCAGCGGCACACCGGACGACCTGAGCGACCCCGAGGCCCGCAAGCGCTTGCTCGGTCTGGCGTAACCGCCCGCGGTGAGGGCGTTCCCCATAGCCCTCCATGCATGATTGCCAAATGAGTAGTGGTAGGTTACGCTTACCAGCGGTGCATGATACTCGGCTTCCGGCATAAAGGGCTCGAACTGCTCTACGAGAAAGGAGACCGCAGACGTATACAACCCACGTACGCCGATAAAGTGGCCCGCATCCTCGCTCGTCTGGACGTAGCAGAACGTCCGCAGGACATGGGCCTGCCCGGCTACCGGCTCCACCCACTCCAAGGCGACCTCTTCGGTTATTGGGCAGTCAGCGTCTCCGGCAATTGGCGTATCACATTCAGGTTCGATGGCAGGCACGTTCGAGACGTAGACTTGGTCGACTACCACTAGGAGGAACAACCATGGCGATGCACAGCCCCCCACACCCCGGCCTCTCCGTGCGCTACGACTGTCTCGAACCGCTGGGGCTCAGCGTCACCGAGGCGGCAGCTAACCTGGGTGTGAGCCGCAAGCAGTTGTCCGACATCGTGAACGGCCATTCCGGCATCTCTCCGGAGATGGCGATCCGCCTGGACAAAGCGTTCGGCGGAAACGCGGACACCTGGTACCATCTTCAGGCTTCCTATGACCTAGCTCAGGCGAAGAAGTCCAGCGGGCACATCAGAGTCAAACGTGTCGGCCACGTAACCTAAGCATGCCTCGCATGGCCACCACAGACGTCATCACCCAGGAAGTCATCCGCGCGCGGCTGGACGGCATCGTGCGCGAGATGCAGGCCGCCGTGCTCCGCACCGGCTTCTCCACCATCATCCGCGAGTCTCACGACTTCTCCGCAGGCATCACGGACGTCTCCGGCGCAGTCGTAGGGCAGTACTCCCCCCTGCCCACCCACCTCGGCGCGTACCCGGACTGCGTTCAGGGTGTCCTCGAATTCTATCCGCTCGACGAGATGGAAGAGGGCGACTGCTACCTGGCCAACCACCCGTACTACTCCGGCTGCCCGCACCCGAACGACATGGTCGTGGTGCTGCCGGTGTTCCACGAGGGCGAGGTCATCGCGTTCTGCGCCAGCATGGGGCACAAGGCGGACATCGGCGGACAGTCGCCGGGTTCGCGGAACACCATCGCACGCGACGTGTTCGGCGACGGCCTGCAGATCATGCCGGTGCTCTTCCAGCGCGACGGCGCAATGAACAAGGAGGTCGCGCAGTTCCTGCGGGCGAACAGCCGCACGCCGGAGCTCGTCATCGGCGACCTCAGCGCGCAGGCGGGCGCTCTGCGGAGCATCGGCTCGGCGCGGTTGAAGACGCTCGCCAACGAGTACAGCGGCGAGACACTCACCGCCGCGTTCGGCGACATCATCGAGCGCGTCGAGGCACGCGTCCGCGGCCACTTCGCGGAGTGGGCCAACGGCACTGCCGAGGCTGAGGCGCTCGTCGACGACATCGTCGACCCTTCGACGACGATCCGGTTGCACGTCGCGGCCATCAAGCAGGGCGACAGACTCACGCTCGACTTCTCCGGCACCGGCGACCAGAGCGCAGGGCCCATCAACGTGCGCCCGCCGTTCATACGCGGCATGGCGTACTTCGCCGCCATCGCGATGATGGACCCGACCGTCCCGAACAACGGTGGCCTCGCGCGGGCGGTCGAGTGCCGCTTCCGCGAAGGGAGCATCATGGACCCGCGCTTCCCCGGTCCGGTGGGGTTCTACTCGACGACGATGGCCGCGATAGAGGACGTGGTGTTCGAGGCGATGAGCAAGATCGCCGGACGTCCCGCCGTCGCGCACAACGCCGCCTCGTCGATGGTCGTGCTCGGCACGTCCGGCGAGGGCCGCGCCCGGTACGTGCAGTACGAGCTGCTGCGCTCCGGCAACGGCGCGCACAGCGGCGGCGATGGTTACACCGGCACGGGCCATTCGTGGGCGGGCGGCGCGAAGCTGACCAGCGTGGAGATCCTCGAGTCCGAGTTCGACGTCGAGCTACAGCGGTTCTCCCTCATCCCGGACTCCGGCGGGCCGGGCGCGAACCGCGGCGGGCACGGCATGCGGCGGGAGTACAAGGTGCTGAAGGAGAGCAAATACTCCGGCGGCACCGCCCGGCAGAACGACCCGCCTCACGGCGTGGAAGGGGGGCTGCCCGGACGCCCCGGCGTCATCACCATCAACCCGGACACGGAGAACGCGGTCGAATACCGGGGCCTCGTCTCGAACCTGTTGCTCAACGAGGGCGACGTCATCCGCATCGACACCGGCAGCTCCGGCGGCGCGGGCGACCCGAAGCAGCGCGATCCCGCACTCGCAGCGTCGGACCTGCGGAACGGCTACGTCACGCCGGAGCAGTCCGCGAGCGTCTACGGCCTCGACGAGTCGGCCATCGAGCAGGCGCTGGCATTGGAGTAGCGACTCCTCCGCTGGAGGCTGCGCCAAGCACGCCTCGCCGTCCATAAACGCTGTCCCAAGAGAGCCTCAAGAGGAAATTTCTGCTCATTTCTGCTCATTGGGCCGATTTCACCTCTGGATCCGGGGTTGTCGATGAGCAGTCCGGCTGCTCATTACTGCCCATCCGCTGTTCATTACTGCTCATTAACCCCTCATAACTGCTCATTTCTGCTCACAGGACCCAAGGCCGTGAGTGAGACCGCCACCACCCGCGCGGCGCCCCTGGAGACAGCGTACGCGGGGAAGGGGTATCGGCGTAAGGGGCAGATGTCACAAGATGGGGAAGGTACGTGAGGGCGGTCGGCGCGTCACAGGAATACCCAGTTCTTCATCGACGGGTGTAAGGTTCTCCACGAAGCGAATACTCCGTACGAGGAGGAGCCGCATGCTTTCGCAGCAGGACAACGAACGGTACACGCGCGTCGGCAAGGGCACGCCGATGGGCGAGCTGATGCGCCGCTACTGGCACCCCATCGCAGGGACATCCCAGATGATGGGCGAAGACCCCACGATGGCGGTCCGGCTCCTCGGCGAGGACCTCGTGCTCTACCGGACGCCGGACAACGAGTTCGGCCTCATCGAGCAGCGCTGCGCCCACCGCGGCGTCGATCTGCTCTACGGCATCCCGGAGAAGGAAGGCATCAGGTGCTGCTACCACGGCTGGCTGTACGACTTCAACGGCCAGTGCCTGGAGCAGCCTTCCGAGCCGACGGGCAGCACGTACAAGGACAAGATCCAGATGACCGCCTACCCGGTGCAGGAGTTGCACGGGCTCATCTGGGCCTACCTGGGGCCGGAGCCGGCGCCGCTGCTCCCCCGCTGGGACGTCTTCGCATGGGAGACCAACGTCACGCGGCGGATCCAGGCGAGCGCGCTCCCCTGCAACTGGCTGCAGTGCGTCGACAACGCGCTCGACCCCACGCACTTCGAGCACCTGCACGGCTACTACGGCACCTGGATCAACGCGCAGAAGGGGCAGGGGGAAGAGTGGGCGAACCGCCTGCCGCAGCGGGCGAAGCACCACCTGAAGCTGGGGTTCGAGCGGTTCGAGCACGGCGTCATCAAGCGGCGCGTCACCGCGGGTATCGACGAGTCGCATCCCGACTGGCAGACCGGCCACCCCATCGTATTCCCCTACACGCTGAAGATCGGCGGAGGCGATGGCGCACACCGCTTCCTGCTCCGCGTTCCCATCGACGACGAGCACACGTGGTACGTGCGCTACACGACGACGGTGCATCCGGCTGGTGCCAGCGTGCCGGCGCAGGAGTTCGGCTCCATCCCTGTCGAGGAGCACCCGCTCTACGACGAGAAGGGACGCCTGGTCAGCACGGACGTGCCGGGACAGGACCAGATGACGTGGGTCGCGCAGGGCCCCATCGTTGACCGGACGCGCGAGAACCTCGGCGTGACGGACGCGGGCATCATCCTCTTTCGCAAGGTGATGGAGGAGAACCTCCGCATCGTCGAAGACGGCGGAGACCCGATGAACACGTTCCGCGACCCGGCACAGAACGACTGTATCCTGCTCCCCAACGAGGCAGCCCCGTTCCCCGGCTTCGACGAGCCGGGCGGGCCCTGGCACGGCGTCATGCCGCGCAAGCCGGACGTGGAGGTCTCGCTGCTCTAGTCCCCTTCTCTTGAAGGGGGCGTTCAAGCACTCATGCCGGTCCCATGGTCCGACAAGCCCATACATCTCCGCGTCCCGTGGCGGGAGGAACACCTTGAGCGAAGACAATGACCCGGTTGGGACGCTGACCCACGTCGGCATAGACGTTGCCGACCTCGACCGGGCGGAGGCGTTCTATTCGGCGTTGCTGGGAGTCGAGCGAGCTTCGGCCTGGGACCAGTACCTGGCGTTCGAGCCCCTGCCCGGCGGCCTCACCGTCTATCTCCAGCGTGTCCCTGAGAAGAAGACGAGCAAGACACGGGTGCATATAGACCTGACGGTGCCAGACGTGCTGGCCGCGTTGGCGAGAGTCGAGGCGCTCGGGGGAACAGCGGTCAGAGACTTCGTCGAGCCGGGAGAGGACCTGGCCGTAATCGCCGACCCGGACGGCAACGAGTTCTGCCTGTTGAGACAGAAGTGACAGCCCCATCAGAGGAGACGGCGGCGACACCAACGCTCATGCGATGAGACGTAGGGGCGGTTCGCGAAGCGCCCCTACAGCAAGCGAGGTTGCGCGCTGAAAGCGGCGCGCTGAAGCGCGGGCCTCCGCAGAAATGGCCCAGAGCCTAGTCAGGCCGTGTAAGGGAATGAAACAGGAGGCCGTTGGTCAGCAGACGAGGGCATGCGAACTGGGCGAGCGTGCGCTGCCCGCGCACCCTGGATTCCCGCTGGTGCGGGAATGACGAGGTGTGCCGCGTAGCGCCTTTTCACAGGAAGGACGGAGCGGACGCGGTCTGCTGACCGTTACCCGCTTCCCCGCGCCAGCTGGCGCCAGGCGGCGGTGTCCGACGAGCGCTTGAGGTTCTCCTCGACGCTGAGGGCGGGGTCCCAGTCGTTGGCGATGATGCGCATGCCGTTGAAGCCGTCCGACGCGTCGGACGCGAGCCAGACGGCAGGCGGGCCCATGACCTCCGGTTGCACGAGCGAAGCGAAGTCGCGGCTGGGGTCGCGGTCGACGAACATCGTGTTCGTGCCGCCGCCGGGGAGCAGGGCGTTCGTCGTGACGCCGGTGCCCTCCAGCTCGGGCGCCATCGCGGCCACCATCGCCTCGTGCGTCGCCTTGCTCGGCCCGTAGGGGATGTTGCGCGTCATGGTGTCGAGGCTGGTCGTGATGCCTATGACGCGGCCCCAGCCCCGCTCGAGCATGCCCGGCACTGCCGCGCGCGCCATGAGGAACGGGCCGGTCGAGTTGACCGCGATCATCCGCTCCCAAACCTCCACCGGCTGCTCCCAGAAGGCCAATGGCCTGTCCGAGGGCGGGAGGAGCGAGCGGTGATGCACCCCTGCGAGGTTCACGAGGACATCCAGGCTTCCATGCGTATCGACCGTGCTCTGCACGACGCGCTGGGCTTCGTCCCAACGGCTGGTGTCGGCCACGAGCGTGGAGACCGCGGAGTCGCCAGCAATCTCGCGAGCCTCGTTGGCCGTCTGTTGGAGCCAGTCGTCCTTGATGTCCAGCATCGCGACCTTCGCCCCTGCGCGGAGCATCGCAAGCGCGATGACCCGTCCCATACCGATGGGGCTGCCCGCGCCCGTAACGAGCGCCACCTTCCCGTCCAGTTGTCCGTCAGCCATGACACTCCTCCGCTCCGCAGGTACTGTTGCGGAGCATATTCATCAGCAGGTGGGCTGTCGAACCGCCCTACCCCACACGCGTGGATTGCGGTAGCATCCGACGCATGAGTACAGCAGACGTCATCACCCAGGAAGTCATCCGCGCCCGGCTGGACGGCATCGTGCGGGAGATGCAGGCCGCCGTGCTCCGCACCGGCTTCTCCACCATCATCCGCGAATCGCACGACTTCTCCGCGGGCATCACCGACCGCGACGGCAACGTCGTCGGCCAGTACTCGCCGCTGCCGCCACACCTCGGCGCATACCCGGAGTGCGTGAAGGGCGTCCTCCAGTTCTACTCCTTCGAGGAGATGGAGGAGGGCGACTGCTTCCTCATCAACCACCCCTACTACTCCGGCTGCCCGCACCCGAACGACATGGTCGTCGTGCTGCCCGTGTTCCACGAGGGGCGCGTCGTCGCGTTCTGCGCCAGCATGGGGCACAAGAGCGACATCGGCGGGCAGTCGCCCGGCTCGCGGAACACGCTCGCGCGCGACGTCTTCGGCGAGGGGTTGCAGATCATGCCGGTCAAGTTCCTCAGCAGGCGCGAACCGCTGTACGAGACGCACCAGATGCTGCGCGCGAACAGCCGCACGCCGGAGCTGGTCATCGGCGACCTCGGCGCGCAGGCCGGCGCGCTCTGGAGCATCGGTTCGACGCGGCTGAAGCACCTCATGGACGAGTACGGCCAGGAGACCGTGGTCACCGCGTTCGAGCAGATCGGGCTCCGTACGGAGGCGCGCGTGCGCCAGGAGATTCGGCAGTGGCCGGACGGCGTCTACGAGGCGGAAGCGTTCACCGACGACATCGTCGACCCGAACCGCAAGCTGCGCCTGCACGTCGCCGCCATCAAGCAGGGCGACTCGCTCACCCTCGATTTCTCCGGCACGGACGACCAGAGCCCAGGCCCCATCAACGTGCGCCCGCCGTTCATCCACGGCATGGCGTACTACGCCGTCATCGCCATGATCGACCCCGGCGTGCCGAATAACTTCGGGCTGGCCCGGGCAGTCGAGTGCCGCTTCCGCGAGGGCACGGTGCTGAATCCCACGTTCCCGACGCCGGTGGGCTTCTACTCGATGACGTTGTCTACGGTGGAGGACATCATCTTCGAGGCGCTGAGCCAGGCCGCGGGGCGCCCCGCCGTCGCGCACAACGCGAGCAGCGGCATGGTGGTGATGGGCACGGTGGGCGGCGGACGGCGCTACGTGCAGTACGAGCTGATGATGTCCGGCAACGGCGCGCACCATGGGGGCGACGGTTGGACCGGCACCGGTCACTCGTGGGGCGGCGGCAGCAAGATCACGAGCGCCGAGATCCTCGAGTCCGAGTTCGACGTCGAGATGCAGCGCTTCGAGCTCGTGCGGGACACCGGCGGGCCGGGCGAGTACCGGGGCGGCCTTGCGATGCGGCGCGAATACGT
>MPMJ01000086.1 GCA_002238425.1 SAR202 cluster bacterium bin16
CGGTCGTGCGATCGCTACCTCGACTTCGTGCCCGTCGTCCACACCGAGGTCTCCGTCCACGTCATGCGCGTCGTCCAGCCCACAGTCATTGCCAACGTCGTCGTGCGCAGACACCCCGACGATCTTCCAGCCAACACGCGGCCCCGCCCACACGCTCCCGGCATCGTCCCGAAGAACGCGCTGGAATCACGTGCTCCCTCACGATCCCAGCCTTGCCCAGCGCTTCGCCCGCATCCGTCACCGTGACGCGTCACCATCCCCCATCACCCCAGCGCTCAAGTTCGCCCTCACCCTCCATCCACCGGTTGCAATCTGTCCTTCCCACTCGTGGCGTTTGTCCATGCCCGGTCACCGCCGACTGCAACTCCTGCAATCCCCACGAGTGCCCCTGGCAACATCCTGTTCCGGTTCCCCGCCGCCGGCGGTAAACCGGAACTGCCTGCCGCGGCGCTCCCGCGCTCGCGCGGAACCCCACAGTGGCCATGCCCACGACCCAGCCGCCCCCTTGCGATCCACTCTGTTCCTCTGTACTACTCCCGCACCCCGGCCACTCCGTCCGCCATGCGCGCTAAGCAATGGAGGGCGCGCAAGGCCCCGTCCTGCGGAGCGTGTCACCGAGAGTCCGCACCTCCGGCAGCTTCCTGGCGGCCTCCCTGACCTTTGCGTGCGGGCCTGCCGTTCTCCAAGCACCTGCCGAGGGTGCGGTAGTTGACACCGAGCGTCTCGGCCCCGACGACGACTCCCTGCCTGTCGACGAACCGTTGGAGCCGCTCGAACAGGACCGCCTCCTGCTGCGCCCTGGGGTTCCCGGTGTTCTCGGTGACGTGCTGGTCGGTGCTCATGCGGCCCTCGTTCCCCGCGCGGAGAAGTACAAGAAAGTGCAATCGGCGGGTGCGATAAAGTGCAAGAAACTGCAATATTCGTGACATGGGCCGTCAGCAGGCGATCGGTGTCGCTCGCATCGTCGAAACGCCGCCCTCGCTCCTGTAGGGCCTCCCACGACGGGCTGGCCAGACTCCGAACCGAAGTCTTTCTCTTGTACAGGCCACCCACAGGGTCACCTTTGCCAGCAACGTGACGTCTTCCTGCGCCCGATCGTGTCCGTGACGTGTCAGGACCGTGCCCTGGAGCCGTGGCGCCCGGGCTGGCACGGAAGCGTCCTGACGGGGTCGTCGTCGGCGCCTGCGGCTCGGTGGTTGAAGTTGGCAACCCCGTATGCGCGACCTGCAGGCTCGGCGCCCGCCTGAACCTCATCTACTTCCTCATCCGGATCGGTTTCGCGACGTGAGCGGAGGATCCTGTAGAGGATGAAGTGCTGCTTTCGGGTGCAGCATGGCCTGCCCATTACGGATGCTGAAGCGAGATAACGGGGCACGGAAGAGGGCTGACCGCTACTCGACCGGGTTCTTGCGCGGCCTGCCGCGCCGCCGTCCGTCCGACGACCAGAAGTAGACGGTGTTTTCCGTGCGGCGGAACTCCAACTTCTTCCCCAGTGCCGTTGCAGCCGCGTTCAGTCTGCGCCGGATCGCTTGGGTTGTCTCGCCCTCCGCGGCCTCGAGTTTGCCCGCCTCACCGGGTGCGACTCGCTGGATGTAGCCGACGTATTCCTGCAACAGCGCCGCGCGCTTGCCGGTCGCGCTCCTCGCGCGGGCCTCACCGATTGGTAGTGTGCTGAACGTGGGCATGTGTGTCATCTCCTGGTACGAGCGGGCTGCATCGGATGACCGCCGCTCTGAGCGGACACTATAGCACCGCCATTCTCTGTTCCCGCATCGTCAGCGTATCCATCAAATCAGAGCTTCGACAGCAAGGAGGGCGCCTCCTCCAGCACGGCAACATACAAACTACGCACACTTCCCATAGCGGTCGGCATGGATGGTCTTGTCCCTAGGGAGTCGCCGCGACCATTGGGGTAAGGCCGAAGCTTCGTTGCCGCAAGGCCCCGCAAAAAGTAAAATGCATGTGCAAGAGAACGCATTGAGCAGGGCAGGGATGACGGACGCAGGTGCCTCGGTCCGCCGATGTCAACCCGCGATGGAACGGATCGACTCGGCAAGGGACGGAAGGGCGGACTCGGAAGATCAAGGCGGCACTCGACACTGGCTACAGCGCCCGCGACTACGAGACAGCAGAGGAGGGCAACGCCATGTACATATTCTGCTATTACCTGAACCGACGCGATGCCATGCCTCGCTTGCACTTGACCAGTTGCCGTTTTGGGAACCCACGCAATCCCGATTCCCGATACACCCGCTGGAGTCCGGTCTACGCCATCCACTCCGACGCGGTACACGCCATGACCGACCTCGGCTTGCCCGTTATTCCTTGCAGGCATTGCAACCCGTAGGAGCTTCCCAATGACTACTACGTCTACTACGAACCGCACACCAACTATCTCCGTATCCACAAGGCAGATTGCCGCTGGTGCAATCACGGCAAGGGGATAACGAATAGCCGCCCCGACTTCTGGAGTGACCCCTATGACTCCCTTGAAGCCGCTTCCGACGCAGCCATAGCCTTGTGCAATGACGACACTCAATGCGGCAAGTGCTTCTACCATTCCCACAACAGAATAGTCGGTACAGAGGTTCCCCTAGGTACACTACAACCGCTATGCTAGGATCCGGGCGAGTAGGTAGTGCTCTGTACTAAACCCTTGTAACTCAGTAGGCCGCTCTCCAGTTTTCCGTTTACCTTCCTCATGACGTCGAGAAAGACCTTCTTCTCCTCCCACTGTCAATCGCCAGGGGCATTAAGCCAGTCGTCTGTTGCTGTTCTACGATTCTGTCACTGGCTAAGTGTTGAGCGAATATGTCATCCCATGAGGGATGTAACGTTGAACCAGAGGGAACAGGCCAGCAAGGATTCAGGTGCTCAACAGTGTCTTGGAATATCAGCTTCCGAGCGCCGAGGCTGCCGAAGTCATGGGAGTCAGCCAGCATCATACAAAGCGTCTCTTAGCCCAAATCCACCGACGGGATGCAGTGGGGCCGGTCAGACGAGGTATGAAGGTGATGGGGAGGGCCGGCAGGGCGTTGATCCCGACGGATTGGGACAGGCGCTGAAGTGTGTCAGCGAGGCGAAGGGGATTCTGACGATCCGCAGTCTCGGCGAAGGGTGAGATCAGCGGGCCGATTGCAGCAGGAGACACGCGGGGACCGGCCTGGCGCGGGATAGCAAAGCCTATGGAGAGACTGGCGGACGGGTCAGGCGCGGTGGGCGCGGTCAGGAAGGGAGTGGCAGGGCGCGCAGTCTCGCCAGGGCGCTGCTGAACTGGTGTCGCCAGGGCCAGTCCACCGTGGCGCGCAGTCCTTCCGAAACCTGACCCGGCATCCCCAGAGGCCGTTCGGCCTGCTGTCCACGCTCATAGAGGGCGGCCAGCAGCGGCTGATGGCGCATCACCTCCGCGAAGTCGGATCGTCAGCGAGGCGTACGAGCGACCGTAGCTCTCCTGCAGGGCGACCACGTCCAAACCCGACGCCTCCGCGAAGATGGCGAACCAGTGCGGCTGCATCAGCGCCGCGGCGGCGAACCGGTCGGCCTGCCGGCACAGGGGTGTCCCCGTGGGAAGCCCGATGCGGGGGTGCAGGTCGTGCAGCCGCTCGCGGACCACCTCGTAGGCCTCGTGGAACGCCGTGTGCTCCTGCCCCACTCTGCCCTCTGATGCATCGACGTGGATCAGGTAACCGCCGTCCCTAGTTCCCCAGTGGTAGCCGCGGAGACCGCCAGTCTCCGCGAGAGCACTACCGTTCCGATGCCGGATCGGCCCAGCAGCCCCATGAGCTGCTCCATCCGGGGGAACGGCGGAACGCCGAAGTAGTCCACGAACTCGCCCGCCATCACCGCAGGGTGGAGCTTGCGGTGCCGCAGCCGGTCTGCGGCGAGCCGGTGGTAGATGTCAATAATCAGGAACTATGTACCAGATAATCAGGAACTATGAACCGGGTTAATCAGGGTCTTTGACCCACCCTGGGAGCCGAACAGGTGACCATGGGCCGCACTTCGTAACGAGGAGCGGCGATGGCATACCGGGAGGTGACCAGAGTGGACATAGGAGAAGTGATACGCCGC
>MPMJ01000087.1 GCA_002238425.1 SAR202 cluster bacterium bin16
CCGATCGAATACGGAGACGGCGACCTGGTGCGCAAGGTGATGGCAGAAGGGTGGGTGAGCTTCAAGGGCTACGCGTTCAAGGTGGGCCGGGCGCTCCGGGGGTATCCGGTAGCGCTCCGGCCAACAGAAGACGACGGCATATGGGGTGTCTGGTTCATGACACACCCCATCGCCGACGTGGATCTGCGCGGCCCTGAACCGCAGGTCACAAGGTGCCCGGATGTGTAAAGTATGTCTCCGAACACCCGTAAACCATGTCTCCGGTCTATACAAGGGGAGAGGGCTAGGGTGAGGGTGAACCGGGGCCGGGGCGTGGCATCTGCGGACGGTTTATGCAAGGGCCCCCTTGATGGGGGAAGGTGGGAGCCATCCCCGCATTTGATGCAGGGATTGGGGGTGCCATTGCTTGGCGGCGCTACCCGCGCTTCTCCAGCTCCCACACGATGACGATGGGCATGCCCTTCACCGCCGTCTCCAGCATGTCGGGGAAGTCGTCAGCGAATGGGAACGTAGCGATCTCCCGCTCGCTCCAGAGCGGCTCCAGGCACCGGACGACGTCCAGCCCCGCGGCTTGGAACGCCGCGATGTAGTCCGACGCCAGGTGGACGTGGTTCCGCACGAACCCGCGCTCGGCATCGATGGGCCGGTAGCGGGCCTGCGCGCCGAGGATCACCGAGAACGGGTGAGCGTCAGATACGACCACGCGCCCGCCGGGCCGCACCACACGCGCGAGTTCGCCGACGGGAGGGCCGAGGTCGGCGCAGTGCGTGAGCGCGAACGAGCAGACGGCGCGGTGGACCTCGCCGTCTGGCAGCGGTAGCGCTGTCAGATCGCCGGTCTCGAAGCGCGCCCCCGGCGCCTTCGCCCTTGCTCGCTCCAGCATCTCAGGCGTGGCGTCGACGCCAACCACCCGGTGTCCTGCCGCCGCCAGGTGCTCGGCATGCCGGCCAGTGCCGCATGCCGCATCGAGCGCATCGCCGGCCGGGTAGCGCGCCACCATCTCGCGCACGACCGGCTCCTCGGCGAGCAACACCGGATTGTCCGGGGCGTCGTAGACCGAGGCCCACTCGGCGTAGCCATCCGTGACCGTCTTCTCGCCCACGACTTCCGGGCTCGACCATGGCTCCTCGTCGAGGCGGCTCGTCATCTCAACGATGCTCCGCACGCGCGCCTTGACGCCTTCCGGGTCCACTGTCCATGCGCGCATGATGGCAAGGCCCTCGAATCCGAGGATGAAATCGCCGAGCGTGGGGTGATCAGCCATGGTCAACGCCTCCTGCATACCCCACCAGCGTAACAGCTAGGGGTTGCGGCGCTCCTGAGCAGGTGGAATTGGTCGCTGCCTCACGGCGAAAGTGCAGCAGCCTCCGCCGCCAGCCGTGCCCGCACGCGCGGCCCCACGAGGCCCATCAGTACGCCGACCGGCGCCATGATCAGGAAGATCGCGCCGATGACATAGAACGCCGCCCCCAGCCCGAAGATGTCCGCGATGCCCCCGATGGCGAACGGCCCCACGAACGTCGCGAAGTGTCCCGCGGCCTGCGTCCGCCCGAAGAACCGCCCTCGCGCCCCTGGCGGTGAGACGTCGATGGAGAAGGCCTGCGTGCCGACCATGACCAGGGCCGCCGCCCCGCCGAGCGCCACAGCCAGCAACACCATGCCGAACAGGGCGGGCCCCTGGGCCGTCAGCACGAGGCCTGCCGTCGCGATGAGCGCCCCGGGCACCAGCGCGGTCTGCACCCCCCACCGGTCCGTCGCCCAGCCTCCCGCCACCGAGGCCAGCAGCCCGCCGATGCCCATCGCCGCTATCACGATGCCCAACTGCGATTCCGCGAGCCCCAGCACCTCCTCGACGTAGACCGGCAGCACGAGGTCCTGCACCGTCGCGCGCATCAGGTTCACCGCGAACGTCCCGATGAGCACGTAGAGGAACCCCGTCGCAGCCATCGAGACGATAACCGACGGTACGTTACCCATACTGACGGCGGCATAGCCCACGCGGATGAAGAAGCCGCTCAGGTACCCGGTTGAGCGCGGCAACGGAGGGCCGGCCGTCTCGCGGGCGGGGACCGGCGCCGGGGCGGAGGCGGGCCGCATCGAGAGCTGCCGCGTCTCCACCATCATGAAGATCATCACGAAGAGGCAGACCATTTTGCTGAACCCGTTGATGAAGAACGGCATGCGGATGTCGCCCGTTATCGCCCATGCCGCGCCGCCCACCACCGGCCCGACGATCGCGCCGAACTGCGCCCAGCCCTGTTTGCGGCCGCTGATGCGCCCGCGGTCCTCGGGCGTGGAGACGTCCGCCGTGATCGTCTGGTGCGCCGTCCCCCATATCGACGTGCCTATCCCCGACCCGAACCGGAACGCCAGCAGCGAGAGATAGGTCGGCGACAATCCCTCCAGGAACGAGAACACCATCCGGACGAATATGCCGAACGCCCCGATCCCGCGCCGCCCGAACCGGTCCAGCAGCGGCCCCGTGGTATAGCTGACCAGGAACCGCCCCGCGCCGCCTATCGAGACCACCAGGCCGGCCAGGGCGATGTTCTCGTTCAGTTGGAGCGAGAGGATGGGGATGACCGGCACCGCCGCCCAGAGCCCGAGGCTCCAGGAGAAGGACATGATGTACTGTCCCCAGATGACGCGCCTGCGTGGGAAACCGGCGAACCTGGGGTCCATCTAGGGCTCCCCGCCCGGAGCGCCCGAAGGGGCGGCTGTTGCAGAGAACAGCGTGGCGGGAGCGAGTGTGGGTACGACACCGAACACAGCCGGAGCTTACACCTTCACCCTGTAGTATTGGTGTCGTTGACACCCCCGCACATCCCAGCCGCACCCCGAAAGGACACCCCATGACCGCAGCAGACCCGCATCCCCGGCACACGGTCAGCGTGCTCGACAGCGAGATGACGTACGTCGACACCGGCGACGGCCACCCTGTCGTCTTCCTGCACGGCAACCCCACGTCGTCCTACCTGTGGCGCAACGTCATCCCGCACCTCTCCGGGCAGGCGCGCTGCCTCGCCCCTGACCTCATCGGCATGGGCGACTCCGGCAAGGCGCCCGGCGGCTCCTACCGGTTCGCCGACCACGCACGCTACCTGGACGCATGGTTCGACGCCCTCGGCCTCACCGAGCGGGTCGTGCTCGTCGGCCACGACTGGGGCTCGGCGCTCGGCTTCGACTGGGCGTGCCGCCATCCCGAGCGAGTGAAGGGCGTCGCCTACATGGAAGGCATCGTGCGCCCGATGCGGTGGGACGAGTGGCCGGAGCAGGCGCGTAACATCTTCCAGGCGATGCGCTCCCCGGCGGGCGAGGAGATCGTCCTGCAGAAGAACGTCTTCGTCGAGCGCGTCCTGCCCGCCAGCATCATGCGCACGCTCACCGACGAGGAGTTCGCCGTCTACCGCCGCCCCTACCTCGAGCCGGGCGAGTCGCGACGCCCTACCCTCACGTGGCCGCGTCAGATCCCCCTCGACGGCGAGCCCGCCGACGTCGTCGAGCTGACGCAGCGCTACGCCGACTGGCTCGCGGCCAGCGGCCTGCCGAAGCTGTTCATCAACGCGGAGCCCGGCATCATCCTCACCGGCGCCCAACGCGACTTCTGCCGGACATGGCCCAACCAGCGCGAGGTCACCGTACGCGGCCTCCACTTCATCCAGGAAGACTCCCCAGACGAAGTCGGCCACGCCCTCGCCGACTGGTACGCGTCCCTGTAACAGTCCAGAGTTGGTGAGCCTTTGTTGACTGGTAGGCACTTTGCCTTGTCATGTTGAGCGTAGCCCGCGCTTCAGCGCGCAACATCCTCTCGGGGGCGTTGGCATAGGGCGGGCGCTTGCCCGAGAGATTCCTCGGCTCCGCTCGGAATTGTAGATGTCAGCTAATTCGCTGACAGATTCTGCATGGTTTCGAGGGGTGTCTTGCCACCCAAGCCTTGGTGGGGCCGCTCCGTGTTGTAGTAGAGGAGGTACTGGACGAGCTCGTCCTTCAACTCC
>MPMJ01000088.1 GCA_002238425.1 SAR202 cluster bacterium bin16
TCAATAGTTCGCCGTAGGCGCGATACGGCGTGACGCCGGTTTCGCCCACCGGGGTGTTCACTGCAGCCGCATACTCATTCAGTTCGTCCCTTGTGCGGCTGAGTGCGATGAAGTCGTCCTCTATGCCGTCCATGCGTGGTTCGTTCAGTTCGAGTGTGCGCTGCAACTCGTCAATTACCGCACGCCTCTGCGTCTTGTGGCTGTGCAGCTCCATGAACACGTCGCCAAGGGCGACGCTGGACAGACGCCGCGCCACCACTTCCAGAGCTGCCATCTTCTCTGCAACGAACAGGACGGTCTTACCCCGTGCAACGCTCTCAGCGATGATGTTCGTGATCGTCTGTGACTTTCCTGTACCCGGTGGCCCCTGGACTATGATGCTGCGCCCGTTGTTCACGTCATGTATGGCTTTCGCCTGCGTCGAGTCGGCATCGACGACGTGGTATGTGTCGCCAGCACCGAGGTAGTCGTCAAGATGGTCTGCATCCGCGATTTCAGAGGCGGATTCCCTGAACCCCTCCCGCAGCAGTGCGCGGATCATGCCGCTGTCGCGCGGGTTGCCGTACTCGTGCCAGCTCTCAGGAGCCAGATCCCTGAACATCAGCAGTTTGTTGAACGAAAAGAAGCCCAGAACTACGCTGTCCTGCTCGACCGACCAGCGATTGACCCTGCTGATGGCACTTGCGACATCGGTGCAGTACGCGCTCACGTCCACATCTTCCGCGTCGGCTTCCTCGCCGCTCAAGATGTCGGGAAGTTCGATGTCAAAGTCGTTCTGGACCTTCTGTATGAAGGCGATATTGGCGCCCAGATCCTCGCCGCTGTAACTCACCCTGAACGGGGAAGATACGTCAGCACGTTCGAGCCGGACAGGAATGAGCACCAGCGGGGCGCAGCGCTCCATTTCGCTGAATTCGGACTCGTACCACCGGACCATCCCGACGGCGACGAACAGCGTGTTGACTCCTTGTTCTTCGAGCAAAGTATTAGCGTCCGTCAGTGTTCTGAGCAGGCGCTCGTCGAGCAGTTCGGCGTCCTCTTCGGTTGTCTTGATACCATCGGAGACCCGTCTTGCGTCGGCGGGCAGAAAACGAAGGGGCTTTCTGTCCAGCACGAGTTGCCTGAAGACTTCCGCGGCCTTCTCTCCCGATGCCTCCACTCCCTTGCTCTTCAGCAGTTTGTAGTTGAGCAGGGGATTGCGAAGGCTCAGGTCCAGCAGTTCCGTTCTGGATTGCTCGATGCGGTCTATGATGGAATCGGTTGTCATTCTCTATGCAAGCTCCGTTGGTGTGCCCGTATCGTATCTCAAATGGTTGATTCACTCAAAGGTGTCGCGGCGAGTAGTGCCAGTATGCCAGTATTACAGCTTCCCAGTATTCCAGTTCTCTGGTATCCCGGCATCTCAGTCTGCTGCTCATAGTCCGGCAGCAAATCGGAGAGGTCGGAGAACTGGGCCGCTCTGCTGCCGGGGTGCCCGAGTGGGCAAGGGCACCGAGGAAACCTGTCATTATCCGTGACATGTTTCTCAGGGTCGCGACAACACATACGAAGGCCGGGCGTAGTGCGCTACGCCCCAACGAACTCCCTCTCAGCCTCAAGATCAAAGAACTTCATCAGGTCTTTCTGGAAGTACAGTTTCACCGTGCGTACGGGACCGTTTCGATGCTTGGCGAAGATTATCTCCGCAAGATTCTCAGGATAGTCCTGGCCAGGGTTACGCTTCTCCCAGTCCTCACGACCCATATAGACATCGTCACGATGTATGAACGCCACCACATCCGCGTCCTGCTCGATGCTACCGCTTTCGCGTAGGTCAGACAGCAGTGGTCGGTGGTTCGGTCGCTGCTCGATGGCGCGGCTGAGTTGTGAGCAAGCCACCACAGGTATGTCGAAGTCGCGCGCCATGCCCTTGATCGAACGCGATATTTCGCCCATCTCCTGCACCCGGTTGTCGATGCGTCCGCCACCTGCTATCAACTGGAGATAGTCGATGATGAGCAGGTCCAGGCCGTGCTCTGACTGCAGGTGGCGCGCCTTGCCGCGCATATCCGCCACCGTCTGGATCGCCGTGTCGTCGATGTAGAGCGGCAGGTCCGACAGGGCGCCAATCGCGTCAAGCAGCCGAGTCTCTTCCTCGGCGGTGAGAAGTCCTATCCGAACTCGGTAGCTGTCGACTCCGGCTTCCGAGGCGAGTAGCCGTAGAGCTATCTGGTCCCGGCTCATCTCAAGGCTGAATATACCCACGCGATTGCCGTTCTCTGCCGCCGCGCGAGCGATGTTGAACGCCAGTGTGCTCTTGCCCAGGCTAGGACGCGCTGCGACCACTATCATGTCCGACCGCTGCATGCCGTTGCCGAGCAGCTCGTCGATGCGCTGGAAGCCCGTCTGCACCGGAGATAGCCCCACCGTCCCCGGCGTGAACGCCACATTCGTCTCCATGTAGGTATCGAGGACATTACGGATGTGCAGGAACGCGCCTGTTCCACGTCTTGACCGGATCTGGAACAAGGCGTTCTCAGCCTTCGACAGCGCCAGGTCCGTGTCCGAGTCGCTCTCGTGGTATCCGATCTCCGCAATGCGTCCGCCCGCGTCGATGAGCTGGCGCATGACTGATGTGCGTTGCACGATGCCGGCGTAATATTCGATATGCACCGATGTCGGTACGACCATGACCAGGTGGCTCAGGTACGCGCTTCCGCCGAGAGATTCAAGGCGCTCCTGCAGCGCAAGCTCATGCGAGACAGTAACCTGGTTGATGGCTTCGCCGCGCTCGGCCAGGCCTAGGAATGCCTCGTAGCACCAGCGGTTCTTCTCGCCGTAGAAGTCAGTCGGCCTGATTAGCGATGAAACTTTGTGCAGTGCGTCTCCGTCAATCAGGACGGAGCCTATTACGGCTTCTTCGGCGTTTGCGTCGTGTGGCGGGAGTCTATCCACGTACATCATCTTCCCCCTTGAATACGATGGTCCGGGCCCGTGATCTGCAGCACCGTCGAGACTTCGCGGTCTCGCAGGCGAGAACCCACCGGGCCAACGGACTGGCCGAGCTGCGTGTTCGCCGTCCACACGGTCGGCAGACGCAGGCTATATCGGCGATTCACGACCTGGTACAGCTGGCGCTGTGCCCATGCGGAGTCGATGTCCTTGTCGAAGTCGTCCACCACCAACAGCCCGGACCTGTACAGATACTCCGAGATGTGCTGCGGGTACGGCTCATCGGGGCGGCTGGCGTTGTCGCGCAGTTCGTCCAGAATGAACGGCCACGACACCAGGTAGGCTCCGCCGACTACCTCCATAATCGAGACCGCCAGATGCGTCTTGCCGACACCCGGAGGGCCGTGCATGATGACCCAGGGCCGCAGAACCGAATCCTCGGCGACCGCGGCAGCGTATGCCCGGCAGTCAGCAAGCGCCCGGGACTGTGACTGAGTCCTGGGCCGGTAGCCATCGAAGGACATCTTTCGCATCGATGGCGTGAGCCCGTCGTCTTCGGAAAGCGTCTGGGCCGCGGCAAGCTCCAGAAGGCAGCGACATGTCACAGAACCGTCCTGTTCCAGCAGACGCCGGACGTCCTCGCACGTCTCGTCAACGAAGACCTCACAGCGTTCAAGATCAACACCCTGCCCGTCCAGTCGGGCGAGCTTCGCCAGCCGGGCGTTTCTTCCGAGCGCATCAAAGTCGCGACTTAGTTCCTGCATCATTTCTCCCTACAACGATCTGCGAATGGGCTGCACCGCGGCAGATTCGACAGGCTGGTACCTGTGCCCTGACGTCTCGGGCGCGCCCTTGGTCGGGTCGAAATACAGTCCGCCCAGTTCCTCACGCTCGAGCTGCCGCGCCACGACCGCCGATATGAACGAAATCAGCCGGGGAGCCGAGTTGTGTCCACCATCCTGCCAACCCGGGTCGTACATCAGGGTGTAGTGAAGCTCGTC
>MPMJ01000089.1 GCA_002238425.1 SAR202 cluster bacterium bin16
GCGATGGAACTTCACCCAGACCGGAACAAGGCGGCTGACGCGACGGAGCGGTTCAGGGAAATCAACGAGGCATACCGGGTCCTGAGCGACCCTGGGCAACGCGCGCGTTACGATGCTGAACGGATAAAACAACGGCTTGCCGCGTGGGCTGTTATGCAGCAAGCCGACCGAAGCAAGCCCTATCAGCCTGCACCGCCACCACGCCGCGAGGCTGCGTCGAAGAAACCCTCGGGGAAGAGCCAGCGAAAGCGAATGAAGAACTACCCGAAGATGTAGAGGGCGGATGTCAGGCTGGTGTGCTCCGCACCAGGGCCAGGAACGGATGAGCTGGAAGAGGCGGTGCGGAGATGGGAGCGTATCGCGTCGGAGCTGGCGCGCGAGCGGGACGCGCGGCTGGCCAGGAGGCCGTGTACGAGGCCTTCGGCCCGCTCGTGGGATGGCGGCTGCTGGCGTAAGGGGGAGTCTCATCGGAGCGGCGATAGCGCAGGAGAGGACTGACGGGACGTGTGAACCAGGGTCACAGATCCCCGTTCAGGGCATCCCGGATGGCCTACAGGAGAGCCGCATCGTCGTCCCAGTTCACAAAGCGTTCCCTGTTCTTCCCGTCAACGCGACGTTCATCACATATGGAGCGTTCTGTTCCGTGCCGCTCTTGATGGTCTGTGCCACGTAGATGACCCTCGGCGTGTCGAAGAGCACGTTGACGCGGGCTCCGTGTGGTTGCGTCATGGTTCCTCTACGCGACTGGGTTCTTGCCCAGCCTTCCCTGTCAATGCCTCCGTTTACTGGCCTAATGTTCATGGCGTTCGACACTGGCGTCTGAAACCCGACGATGATCTCCCTGTCGGTCTTCTGGGGAGCCTCTATCTCGTTAGTCAGGACTCGAAATCAACACGCAACGCTCAGATCGAGTACGAGGACGAAGCCCCCGTCATCCACGACATCCTCGTCGAGAATGCTCGCGAAGTCCGGCGCGGAATCGCAGAGGGCAGAGTTCATCCCCCGCCTACGCGGTGAGTAGGTGGATAGAACCAAGATGGTGGGACGCTTGCTACAGGTGGCGGGGGCGGTATCGTCGATTCAGTTGGCGGGCTCCCTGTTCAGGGTGAGGGAACACCTGGTACAGCCGGTGGTGGCGGTATTGTCGGCTCCGGTGTAGGGGTTCCTGTTCCGGGTGGGGGAACACTTGGTACAGCCGGTGGCGGCGGTATTGTCGGCTCAGGCGTAGGGGTTCCTGTTCCGGGCGGGGGAACACCTGGTACAGCCGGTGGTGGCGGTATTGTCGGCTCAGGCGTAGGGGTTCCTGTCCCGGGTGAGGGAACACCTGGTACAGCCGGTGGCGGGGGTATTGTCGGCTCAGGCGTAGGAGTTCCTGTTCCGGGCGGGGGAACACCTGGTACAGCTGGTGGCTGCGGTATCTCTTCTCCGTCTGTCGACGTCGACTCGGGCGGTGTTGTAACTGTTTGCGTCGGCGGTGTCCACCAGCTGCAGCCCTTCGACGCGCGGAAACCGGCGTCGGTCGGCAGGATGGCGACGGTCGCGGGAGCGGTCGTCGAGTCCTCGAACAACACGTCCACGCTATCGGCATCGAGCCTGCTGAGCCGCGCCCACTCGCACGTCCCCGATATCTGGGTGGCTTCGTAGACACCGGGGATGATCTGCTCGCCGACGCGCCACGACCCCGGCGGAAACGTGGTCCACGGGAATGGGGAAGGGGTCGGAGTCGGCGTGGCAGTGAGCGTTGACGTGGGAGTTGGAGTCGCAGTAGGCGTGGGTGTCGGCGTCAACGTTGGGGTTGGCGTAGGCGTCGCAGTGGGAGTTGGGGTTGCCGTGCGGACAGGCGTAGGCGTTGGGATGGGGGTGGGAGCTGGTGTGAACGTAGGCGTAGGAACCGGCGTTGGTGTAGACCGAGCGCCTGTGTCCACGAGGCCGACGGTCATCGGGGCAGAGTCGCACGCCGCGAGCGCAAGGAGCGTCAGGGCGAGGAGCGGAATCAGATGGGAAGAAAACTGCATTTCGGCGTGGATTATACGTGAACGCCCGCTCCAAGGCGGGCAGACTCATCATCAACAGGGGCACACGGAGTTTGAGTACCTCGACGAGACCGAGGACCTGATTCCATGTCCACGAATGCCAGCATCGTCGCCTGCGGATTCTGCTTCCCACGCATCGTCGCCGCCTCCTGTGCTATGCTCAAAATCTACCATACTCAGGAAACAAGTTTTTCCGCAGCTTGATAGTGGACCGGCACGGCTGGTACGGGGCGTAGGAGGTCTGGCCTGCCATGCCAGTCGGCTGATAGCAGGAAGGAGTAGCACGTATGAGCACCATCCACATCTGCCGCGAGGAATTTGAGAGATTCAAAGACGAGGTCGAAGGTATTGCAAGCTGGCCCGCAAAGTTCAGTTGGAACAAGCACCGTGCCTGGCCGTCCGACAATAAGAGTTACACGCACCGTACACTGAATAAGATTTTCGAACACCTACGCGATACTTATTATGAAAATCGCGGAACCACACCCATGTTTTGGGTCAATGACCATCAGATAACAAAAGTAGCGCATGATAAGGCGGTGATGGCTGTATTCGATTTCGAGACTTGCGCAGATAAGCCACAGGAGGGTCTCTCGTGCTGACGAAGGAGCAGAACGATCGCATCACGCGAGTCGGTCGCACTGTTCCCAGCGGCCTTCTGCCGTCCGGCGTCAGGAAAATCGGAAACGGCCTGAGACTGGGTAGGTGGCCTTGAGAGTTCCAGATATCGGCGGAGTTACCCGGAATCACTGCGCCATCAGCCGCAGGCCGTGCGCGTCCTCGACGTAGCGCCGTGCGTGACCTTCCACGCTCTCCCGGTCCGTCTCCACGCTCCCGTGTTCCATCGCTCCCCCTCTGCGCAAGCCTTGTACTTTTCACTCGTGAGCCTTGCGCGGAATGCCGGTCCAAGCCCGTGCAAGCCTTGTAGTTCTCAGGAGTGGGCCTTGCAGCCGACCGTGCATTGAGCCCCACACCCGAAGTGCTTCCTCACGATGCGACGCATCACCCGTCCGATAGGCCACGGCCTTGCCCACGACTCCGTCTTCCCCTTCGGACATTCGTCCATCTCATGTACACGTCCATAACACCATGGGCGCCGCGCGGATCGCCATGCGCCATAACGGGGGGCACGCACGACACCTTTCAGGAGTGATTCGGTTCTTCCACCGCGTGTGCTGCGGCCTCGCCGAGCAGGTCACCGGCAGGCTGTTCATCGTCATCGTTGTTGGCCCCATCGCTCCCGATCACCCGACGGCCCAGACGGTGGACGGCGTCCCCTCACTCGGTTCTCTCCGATTGCATTTCTGCAACTTCTCACGAGTGGCGCTGCAACTCCGTGTCGGTTCCCCTTCGGCCTCCGCGATTGCATTTCTGCAACTTTTCAGGAGAGACGCTGCAATCTCGGAGTAGCAGGAGCTCCGGAACCGAAGTGCTCGCAGATAGCCAGCATGATGCCCCGTCCGATAGGCCGTGGCCTTGCCCACGATTCCGTTGCTCGCCGATCACCAACCTCAGATCCTTGTACACGATTGCGGCATCCCGACGAGCCTGCTGCTCGGCAGTGGGAGAATCCGCGC
>MPMJ01000090.1 GCA_002238425.1 SAR202 cluster bacterium bin16
CGATGATAGGCGCATCGGCTATGCGGAGTGGGCGGCGGACTCTCAGGTGTTCATGCGCCGCGCCCGTGAAGCTGACTAACCTGACGCTGACCCCCACCTGCTCGCCTGTGGCGCGGGCTGGGCCTCCGGGTCAGCGGTGCGTGCCAGGGCGGTGCTATAGTGCTCCATCAGACGGCGGCTCCCCATGTGACCGCCCGCAACGGAGGTGACACCCGTGCCCACGTTCAGCACGCTCCCGATCGGCGAAGCCCGCGCGAGGAGTGCAACCGGCAAGCGCGCCGCGCTACTGCAGGAGTACGTCGGCTACATCGAGCGCGTCGCGCCCGGCGAGGCGGGGAAGCTCGAGGCGGGTGAGGGTGAGACCACCCAGGCGATCCGGCGCAGGCTGAACGCGGCTGCGGGAGCGCTGGGGAAGCGGCTGGAGTTCCGCCGCGCGGACAGCGCCGTTTACTTCTGGTCGTCGGATGGACGTCGGCGCGGCAGACCGCGCAAGAATCCGGCCGAGTAGGGCTGCGGTCCCACTAGGCTGGAAGGTCCGCCCTAAATCTCGCGGCCTTCGCATTCCCCTTTCCCGGCATGGGGCGACGCGCTCGAGATGTGTCTATTGATGTAGGTACTCTGTGGACCGCCTACCTCTGGGCGTTAGATGCAACCGGCTCCGATTCTCGTATTCCCGACATTCCGGGAGAGCTTTGGGTGACATTGGTATTGTTCTTCTCTCTATCTCTCAGCCTGATCCTTTACTGGCCTAGCGATGAACCTAATGAACTGGATCAAGTCCCGTCAGAAGTAGGTGGCTCCGGCTCCTTCTCTGTCTTGCGATATACGTCCTTCATCTATAGATGAAATTGCTCGCTCTCTTCTCCCGGTCACAATAATCGCCTGCATACTCTGCACTTTCAAGCACCGACCTGATCCTGAACTGTTCATCTATGAGGAAGGATACCTTGTAACCATCTCTCCCGGTATCGCCATCATACAGATGGTTTGTTGTCATAGATGCATAGTAGCCGTTGTCCTTCTTAGTTACTACTGCTCCTGACCTAATAACCTCTGCTAATAGATACGCCACGAAGAAATTGGTACTATAGGAATCCTGGTTGTTCGAAACGCTGGCCACAAAATCCAAATCGCCATACTCATCTAGGCCGTTCACCGTTACCTCTACTTGCTTATCATAATGCTCGCAGCCTTGTTCGTAATGCGTGGTTGTGTATTCGAACTTAGAAACAGTGGTTAATAGCTTGTATGCCTCTATCAATGGCTCTAAGTTGTAAGACATATCTGCAGAAACAAACACCAGTCTTGGCACTATCTCATCATAAATGTCACCTGCTGCTATCAGTGGGTGCGCCCACAACTCATAGATAGCCTCTTCCAATGGAAGCATATAAGGAAGCCTCAGAGCGGAACCCGTGCAATTCATAGCCCAATTACCGTGACACCCTTCTATGATGAAATCCAGCCGTCTCGAATGGTCTACACCCGTCAACGCATGGAGAGCCTCGTGAATGATAACATGTTTGATTTCCGTGGCGCCGTCATCGCTGTCAAACCAAACTACTATATTACCTTCAGTAATTTCGTAATCTGACAAGGAGTATGAGCCTATACCACCACAACCAGCGAAGTCCCAACAATATTCTTCGAATAGTCCTCTAGCTGATCTAGACGACCTATCTATGCCTACTAATGCAATTAGGTCCGCCGTATTGTCATCACTTACATAATCGAAGTTCAGATTCAAGATGGGACCAAGATAGTCCAACACTTCCCTTAGTTCATTCTGATATCTACCTTCCGAATATACGTTGATATTGTTGTCGAACCATTTCAAGACTCTATCATCTTCAAACCCTGAGCAGCTATGGTCAATAAAACAGTCCCAAGCTCGCCTATCGACAATGATGCGATTCTCAGTAATTGGCGTAGGAACTGGCGTAAATGTGTCAATGGGGGCGGTCACGGGCGGAACTGGGGTGACTTGAACGAGTATTGGAGGGGATATGGGTGTAGGTATCTCTATGAGTTCTGGCGTCGGAACAATAGAACGCGGTACAAATGGAGTCGAACTAGGGCTTGGTGTAGACATTGGTGTAGGTTGTGGTGTTGCTGTTAGACAGTATGATGGATACCATTCACAATAGGTTGGTGTTGGTGTCGCTGTAGGCTTCGGTGTAGGTGTTGCAGTGGCAGTCGGAGTTGGAGTAGGTATCGCCTCCATTGCTATCTTTACCGCGGCATCTACTGTTGCTTGAATGTCTATCTGCTCTGTTGGCTGCTGACATGCGACAAGGGACAAGGCCAACACAGCTAACGCAGCGAGCGCCTTCATCTGTTAGCGGCCTTCTTGGTCTCGTTTAATCCGTGAGGCTCACCTGACACTGGCAGCTTGCGCGTAATGCGGGACTGCGGCCTGGTCTTCAGGAACGTGTCCATTCCGCCCTCAGGCGTGTCGGAAACCGGCTCTGGCATGCAGTACACCAGGACGTCCGCGCCTCCGTCGCTGGCGCTTCGCTTCCTCTTGTTCGTCATGGCGATCCTTTTAGCGGTCTTTTTGCTTGGTGTCAATGGCGTCGAACGTGCAGGCCAGTCCGTAAACCACGAATCCGCCTGCTGCGCCGTAGAGGACGGACGAATCCCCTGACGTGAAGTCTCCGACGGCTGCAGACGCAATCGCCAACCCAAACGATATGGCGGCCCTCAGGATGTAGCCCCCTCTGGTCATCATGCTGCACCTCTCTAGGTATGCTGTTCGGACGATGGTACGCTAGTCCCAGAGAATCAGGAAGCGTCGGAGAAGGCGTTGGCCATCACGCATACCGGCATGGGAATCTGGTCATCGCGTACTGGGGATACGAGTAGGTTCGTCACGAAGTACACCGCCTCTGTTCAACGGGAATAATGATAACGGTTTTGATCGAGCAGTACTGTCAATCGCCAAGAACTGAGGCCAGTCAACGGAGAAGGTCTTTAGTCCACCCCGGCACCGAGTCGGAGAGCAAGGCCGCACTTCATTGCGAGGAGCGGCGATGGATTACAAGGAGGTGGTCCAGAGTGGACATAACGGAGGTTCTACACGGCTGCACTCATCGGCGTTGCAGGCAGGTGGTTCCCCACGGTGCTCCTCTATGCATGGCTTGCCTTCACGCCCTTCGCCCTCTACATCTGGGCTTTGCTTCTGGTGGGGAGGCTACGCAACATAGGCGCGAGCCTGCGGTGGATGGCGCTGTGGCCTCTGACGTTGCCGGTGTTCTGGCTGGTGGTCGGCGTGCTGCCCAAGGCCGGAGATGCGGACGAAGGGACGGGGGCAGTCCCATCGTAGGGGAAGCGTGTCCTGATGGCCGGGGGTGAGGCGTGTTTCGTAAACGAGTAGCATGGGGACCGGCAGCACTAAACTCGAGGCGGGTGAGGACGAGACGACCTGGGCGATCAGGCGCAGGCTGAGACTGAACGCGGCTGCCACCGCGTTGGGAAAGAATCTGGAGTTCCGCCGTACGGAGAACGTGGTCTACTTCTGGTCATCGGAGGGACGGCGGC
>MPMJ01000021.1 GCA_002238425.1 SAR202 cluster bacterium bin16
CGCCCTATCGGGACCAAAGGGGGTGTTTGACCCGTCATCTACGACCTGATACAAGTCCCCATCAGTCGTGCCCGGGGTGGCCTAATGACTGTGGCGACGACTGGCCTAATGACCCTGGCGAATGACAGGCGCTCATATCGGCCTTCACGTTCATCCTGGCTCACGTGAGCTGGCCCCGTAGAGCACCCCAGTGCAGACGCTTGCTTCAGGCAGGCACGGGTATAGCGGCGCTGCTGATAGCAGCCCTCATGTTCATCATGGTCTTTTCCGCTCCCACCCAAACAGGTGCACGCATCCCGCCGACCCCAACCCCACTGCCTGTTACCCCCACCCCGGATATCGCGCCGGTCGGCGCCTCGGAGCGTTCCGAGCCCACCCCAAGTCCGACGCCAACGCCCACGGCCACCTCCACACCAACGCCTACGCCCACGTCCACCCCTACGTCTACGCCCACTGCCACGTCTACGCCCACGCCCACGGCCACCTCCACACCCACACCCACCCCTACGCCCACGCCTACCCCCACGCGTTCTCTGGAGCGTTCCGTCTACGCCACACCGACGCCTACGCCCACGGCCACCCCCACACCTACCCCTACGCCCATATCTACCCCTACGCCCACTGCCACGCCCACTGCCACGCCTTCCCTGGAGCGTTCCGTCTACGCCACACCAACGCCTACGCCCACGGCCACGCCCACGTCCACCCCCACACCTACCCCTACGCCCATATCTACCCCTACGCCTACGTCCACGCCCACGTCCACTCCCACACCTACCCCTACGCCCATATCTACCCCTACGCCTACGTCCACGCCCACGTCCACCTCCACACCCACCCCTACGCCCACGGCCACCCCCACGGCCACCCCCACACCCACCCCTACCCCTACGCCTACGTCCACGCCCACTGCCACGCCCACTGCCACCTCCACACCCACCCCTACCCCCACGTCCACGCCCACGCCCACGCCCACGCCCACAGCACCCCCCACACCCCAGCCCTCGACTGCCAGGTTGACCGGCATCGAGATCACCTCCACCCCCGCGAACGGGCACACTTACGTGATGGGTGAGCGAATGACGTTCACAGTCAGCTTCAGCGAGCCTGTGGTGATCCGCGACCGCGGACACGGCGTGTTGATGGTGGGCCTGGCCGTTTGCATCGACCCCGCGCCTGGACCTCACTGCGAAGCAAATTGGGCAGACAGTCTGAACACGTCGGGCAGCACCCTCCTGTTCGAAAGGTACGTATCGGATCGGGAAACCGACACCGATGGTGTCGGGTTCCCCAAGCATCCGATGGATGTCTATATCGCCGGCATTGAGGACGCCGATGGCAACGCGGCCATCCTGACCTACTCCGGGCCAAAGAATGGCCTGGGCCACCCTGTGGACGGTTATACTCCGCAAGCGCCGTTCTATCCGGAAGCCACCGCCGGCGACGGTCAGGTGACCCTGTCTTGGACAATCCCGTTTGACTTCAGGGGCTACAAAGACAAGTCGATCATCAAGTACCAGTACCGGCAGAAGGCTGGCGATGGCGCCTACGAAAGCTGGACGGACGTCCCGGGCGACGGCACCACCACGGAGTACACCATAGGGTCTCTGCAAAACGGAACGACGTACACTTTCCAGATACGGGCTCGGGACACCGTCAACACCAGCGACGAAACCGAGGAGGTGACTGCGACGCCCACCGGCAACCCCTGAACCCCCGCATCCGCCATTACGCTCGACGTTCCCACCGTAGCACACTAAGAATCGCCCATCGTGGAAGCGACCGGACAGGGCAACACCTATTCGGATTACGGGGAGAGCGGGAGTGCGCAGAGAGATGAGACGCACGTCTGATCGTGCGTGCCTACCTCACCTCGCAGTTGGACGACAATCGCCGAGGCAGCCGGTAGCGCTGTCAATAATCAGGAACTATGTACCAGATATCTGGTACATAGTTCCTGATTATTGACACCCACACCCGTCGTGTGTGAGTCCGACAGCGTGACGTTCGAGAAGAAGGGTAGCGTCCATGACGACTACGTGGACCTCTGCGTTGAAGACGGCGGCTACTATCTGTACCTGACATTGAACAACGACACAGACGCCATCTTTCTCCTGAACCTGCTGCAGGGGGACAACAAGCCCAGAGAGCTCTACTCGGTAGGTAGGAAGTCCCTCCTGGACGCGGCAATCGCCCTGTTCGAGGTATGCCCGTCCGATTGCGATGCGGTGCAGGGACGGGTGCGGATAGAGGTCGACGCCCCGGACGCCCCAGCGAACATCGAGTGGGTGATTCGCATCAAGAAGAAGACCGATTCAACGTAGATGGCGGCACGGCGCTCGTGGCCGCGGGCACGCGTGCCCTGACGGGCACGATGAATTCAAGGCTGCCCTCCTACGTCAGCAGCCGCCACACCACGAACACACTGACGATAGCAGGATCGCCAGTACACGCCACCAGATGAAGCACGACCCCGGATCTGTAGTGCCGGGTGACGATGGGCGGCCGAGCGGTGGCGTTCACCGATACAGAGTACCGCCCTGCTCTGCGAGCTTGCGATGAACGCTCATCAGGCGGTGAGCCGGGAGCGCCTGATGAGCCGGGTCTGGTCGGCGCGGGAGTCCATCGATTCCAGGGTGGTGCGGGCCTACGTGAAGCGGCTGCGCCAGAAGCTGGGGAGGGTTAGTAGGTCCGGAATCTTACACCGGGAAAGGTGAGACAGGACACTGAAACACACGACGGGGCCTGCCTCACGGAGAAGCAGGCCCCTTCTCAAGCGTCAGATAGTTCTAACGGCTACGGACGGCAGGTCCCGCACCGGTGCGGCGTATGCCCTCGCGCGCGCATGGCACGTTCCGCGGCCTCCGCGCTGGGATACAGTTCGCTGTCCCATTCCGTCGTCGCCGTGGTGTACCCGGGCGGACGAACGTGATCGCACGTGCTCCTGTGGATTCGGCTCAGACGGTACCTGTCCATGTCGTAGCGAACGGCATACGATACGGGCTCTTCGTCCTCCACGGCCCCTTCCACTTCCACCGGCTCATTCCTCAGTATCCGGAGTATCTCGTCGAGTTTCTGGTCCTGTTCTTTCAGATGGGTGCGTTCATTGAGAGTGACCACGAAAGCAAACCCCACCGATATGACTGTGAAGAGAAACGCATACCCGACACTCAGGTCTAGTACTGCCAACGACACAGCAGCGATGGCGACATAGAAGATGAAGAGCGCAACCAAGCTACCCCTTCCAATGCGGGCTGCCATGGTGCGCAGGCGGTTAGAGGTTGGCATCGTATACTCCTCCGACCCGGAGTCTACTCCTCCATCACCGCCTGGATCAGGTCGGTTGCTATGTCAAACAGGAACTGCCGCGGCACCCCGCCGAAGTATTCGAACGCGTTGACGTGGCACTGCAGAAGCTCGCCACGTCCGCACGCCGGACGACTCCACGTAGATCGTTCGCGACCAGCCCAGCACCCATCACGAACGCCCAGAGCCGGTGCGTGCGGCCGTCTGCCCCAACGTAGCTGAAGCTGCCCCAGTCCACCTGCGCCTGCTCGCCGGGCTCCGTCTCGAATCACATCGTCGCGCGCGGCTCGCGCCGAGGGCGCCGCAGCCGCACATATTGCGACTGGCCTCCATCCAAGCCTTAGTAAAGGAGCCAGTTCCGGGTGATTGCCCGGCCCTTACTGGGTTGCTGGAGAAATCCCGGCCTATTGAGAGTTGGGTACAGGAGCGTCGACCGACCGGGTGTCAATCGTTGGTGGATCATTTTCGAAACTGGCGCTATGTCTAACAGGAGGGAACTAATGCCAAATGCGGGGGTACACCATCTAAGTCGAGGTGTACTGCACCGTGAACGTTATAGATCGCGTTTCTCGTGTGATTCCCCATCAACGTTGCCTTCCCACTTACGAATCGGTGGAAGTTGTCCCAAGTCCAGCAGAAACTGTCTCAGGGGTGTTGATACTACGCTGCCTAATGAAACGCCGATGATAGTAAGCGATACGGCCAACCATGTCCGATCATCCGTAACCACTATAGGAACAACTATCGCGAGCAATGTCAGAGGCAGGAACATAAAGATCATGGTGGTACTTTCCATCGCCGGGCCCCATATAGCGGTCTGGCGTCGCTGACGAGCCTTAATCAGCAAGAACTGTGCCACACACATCCATATGGCACTGCCGATTAACAAAATGGGCAACGGAATTAGCAAATATTCCAGCCTAATACCTCCGGGGCTTCCAGCTACAACAAGGAATACCTCTACTATGATTGCAGACGGCACTTGTGCAACTCCCAGCAGAGGTGTCCGCCGGACAAGATCCCCGAAAACCAGTAAGGACAGCGCTGACATCAGTATAAGAAAGACGTTTAACCCCAGTAATGGTCGATCAAGTCTATCGCTGATAGCTATCAAGAAGAAAGCTAGATTGACTAGGACAAGCAAGAAGTGCCACCAATCGAGTCGACGACTGGCTCTTGCGTCCTTTTGCTCCAAGAATGTTGACAAGGGAACCGCTGCGTAAATCAGATTTAGCAGTGCCTTGTTCCACACGCCACCAATAGGGTCATAGCACCAAATGAATGCCGTGAACAGAAGAAAGCCTAGGGTACTAACCCAGAATGTGATGCCAGTTCGCTGGCGGAGTTCTGTCCAAGAGGGACGATGTACTCTCACCGTCTCTCGCTGCAGCATAGCGAGTGCCTGCTTGAATTGCACTCTCCATTTCATCGGCATCACTCTCGTTCATCTAGTCGCTGAGTAGCCAGCTGGCCCGACCGAGGTATTCTAGGGTCTCGTAGGGGTCACCGTCGCGTCCATCGGCGCGTTCCGGGTACCAGCGCAGACCCACGGGAACCGTGACGTCCGCGATGGAGGTTGCGAGCCGATGGACCGCTCCGACCGCATCGAGCCTCCCCAGCAGGGTGCGCTGCCAGTGCGCCGAGACAGGATAGCGCTCCAGCACGGCCGCCTCCTCCACTCCCAGTTCTCAGGCAAGCCTGTCGAGGCCCCTGGCGATTACGTAGAGGCGGCGCGTCGGCGCGATCAGCTCCGTGGCGTGCGGCACGGCATCGACGAGGCCCGCCCGCCTCAAGTCCGCTCCGCGGGTCGTGCATCGTCCGCGCGGCCGTCCCCGACACCGACGCCTGATCCAGTGCATCGAGCAAGGGCATCGAGGCTACAGCGCGCAGCGCGTGCATCTCCCGTTCTATCGGACTCATTCCTGTCCTCGTCGTCGATGATGTGCTCTCCGTCAGGCTCCGCCTCGTGCTCGGCGCTGCGCAAGGGGCTCGTGTCAGCATGTGCGCCTTCCGACGCCGCCAACATGTCCTAGGAGGGAGCGCATGTGTGCCCCCGTGTGTATAGCACGCATGGCGGAAGGGGGGTGGCCGGGGTGCGGGGGTGATACAGAGAAGAGGATTGGCGGCAACGGGTCAACTATGTCTCGGGCATGGCCACTGTGCGGTTCCGCGCGTGCGCGGGAGCGGCGCAGCAAGCAGTTCCGGTTACCGCAGGTGGCGGGAAGGACTGCAAGGGGCACGCCTGGCGATTTCACTTTTGCAATCGGCGGTGACTGGGGACTGGACAAACGCCACGAGTGGAATGGACAAGTTTGCAACCGGTGGATGGAGGGTGAGGGCGAACTTTGGCGCGGGGGTGATGGGGTACGGTGACGTGTCACTGCGGCGGATGTAGGCGAGGCGCTGGGCATGGCTTGAATCGTGAGGGAGCACCTCGTCCGGCGCCTTCGGCGGGCTGATGTCGGGAAGCGTCGACGGGACACCGAGTTTGGCGGGAACATTCCCTGGTGAGGACGAGGCTCACCGGCGTTGACGACGACCGTGGGGCAAACGGCGAGCACAGTGAGAGCGAGGGGCGGCGCGACGACGCCGTGGGCGCCGGCGGCGAGCCGGAGGAGCACGAGGACGACCACCGGCAGCCCGATGACGACCTCGAAGCTGGCACAGCCGTGGTTCGGGACCACGATGAGCGGGTGGGCTGGCTTGCGCTTGGACACGCGGAGGCCGAGCCGATCCTCATCGACCACGGGCGGGTGCACGACGCTAATTTCCATGTGAGGGACACCGAGGCACTCCACGATGAGGTTGAGATCCGTGATGACGGTGAGCACATCGCCGGCGACCTGCTCGATGAAGCGGCTGAGGTCTCCGCGGACGGCGGGCGGGACAGCGAGCGCGTCACCCGCACGGACGCGGTCAGGGGGCGACTGCGGAAGGGGCGTGTGGCGCTGCGTCTCCGTGACCGCAAAACATGTTGTGCTATCCTGCCGTGGGTAGCAGTATGGAGGCCGCCATGGAGCAGAAGGTACGAGAGCTGGCAGCCAGGTTCGTCCGTGAAGACTTGGAGAGCCGCTTTGGGGATGCGTTCGTCTTCGACCCTATCCTCGTAGAGCAGCGCGTAGACCACGACGGCGAAGAGTACCTGCGCGTCGACATCGTCTTCGACGGCGACCAGCGCAATCTGGATGCCGGTTGGACCAGCGGGCTGGTGCTGCGCCTCCACCTGAAACTACGCGAACACGGCATCGATTCCATTCCGTCGCCGCATTTCATCAAGAAATCGGAGTGGAAGGAATACGCACGGGCGATGGACCGGAGGAAGCGGCAAGTTGCAGCCTCGTGACTTCATCGCGACGGCGCGAGACCTCGCAGGAACGAACCGGCGCCGGCCCAGGCAGACCAACCTTCGCAGGGCAGTAAGCACTGCCTACTTTGCCTTATTCCACTGCCTCACGGCCTGCTGCGCCGACACTTTCGCCGGTGGGGCTGGTTCAGGCCGCAGCACGGAGGCATGGCAGCAAGCGTATCGCGCGCTCGACCACGGCCAAGCCAGGAATCGCTGCAAGGACGCCGCGAAGCGGAACTTCCCTCCTGAGATCCTGCACTTCGCAGCGCACTTCACTGACATGCAGCGGGAGCGCGAGCGTGCGGACTACGACCCTGACGCCAGCTTCACGAAATCCGAAGTGACGCAGCATATCAACGACACGGCCGCGACGGTCAGCCAGTTCCTGGCAACGTCGCTCAAAGACCGGCGCGCCTTCGCCGTTTACGTGTTGCTGCCCATCCGGCAGGGCTGAGGTCACGTCCCCCTCCTCCACTCCACTGACCAGCGTACGCGGCGAGGACACGACCGCAGAAGGGCGGGGGTGTCACACGGCTATGCTGGGCTGAAGGAGCAGCAGATACAGCGCTACGAGGCCACGGACTACGCCTCCGCCAGCCTCACGAGGATCAGGGAGGTCGCAGGCGCCCTCGGTGCTTCAGAGAGGCAGTGACCCCATGCCGCCACCGACCAGCGTACGCGGTCAGGGGACGACTGCAGCAGGGGCGGGTGTTAGTAGGCGTGAGAGAAGTCTGGTGCGGCGGGTGGGACTCGAACCCACACGGAGCGAACTCCCCCAGATTTCTCTGCGTCCGATAACGTATCAGGCGCAGAGACAATCTGGTGTGTCTGCCATTCCACCACCGCCGCGCAACCGAATGCTAACACTTTAGCCCCAGTCCTATGCTATCAGGAGCTCCACTATACGCTCCGCTTTCTTGCGCAGTATCTCTCCAGGAGATTCACTTGCTGGCATTCCAAGAAAATGATCAGCGAAAGCCCTCGCATATCCATATGCGTATGCCTGTGCGGAAGGTGGTGAAACCCTTAGTTTGTCGTTAGCGTATTTATATCCGTTCATACCGGCCTTAATCCTATCTAGTTGCCCTGTCCATTTCATTGAGAACTGTACATGGAGTTCTGATTCTTTGGCCTGAATAGCGGACTCATCCGGAGCGTGCTCACCAGAGAGCCTCGCTTGAACGAAGCCATCCAAAGCGATTCCATATCCAGTTGCGAAGCCTTCTGCCTCCGAGTGTGAAAGCTCCAATTGCTCCGTTCCCTCAATATAACCCTGTGCATAAATGTTCGCATCCAGAGATTTCCATCCCTTATCGAACTTCCATCCGTTGTTGAGGGCATGATCGCGGGCCATCGCACGCAATTCACCTTTACCCATATTCGTCTTGTCCGGGTCTTCCGGCAGAGGGCCTGGGTCATGCAAGCACTCGTAGGCCATCGCTCTCCTCCTGCGTATGTTGTGTTCCCCACCCCGTCAACCTACAACCTCAACCCGACCGACAGCGAAGCACTCACCCTCCGCCGCACACGAGCCGCAACCCTACCCACACCTCTCCACCCCGTCAACCCCCAACGTCGACCCGCCCGACAGCGAAGCGCTCATCTTCGGGTGGAGATGCTTGGCCTCTACTATCGTAGCCCCAGCAGACAGCGCTGCCGTCTGGCCGTAGCCCACATGTGTGGAACGACCCGCTACTGAGTAGTGCCAACCGCTCGCTCTCCGGTGGGGACGCTTGGCCAAAACTACGATCGCTTCCCTTATTCCCCCAGCAGAGCGAGCTGCCGTCAGCACGCAAGGCGCATATGTGGCCTGTCCCACTACTAACTGACGTGAAACGTTCGCCTTCAGGCAATCCCGACGGGGCTCTTCCCCAACAAACTACGCTCCCATTGGGACGGAGCGCGCACGTATGCGACGGACTGATGCCGCCAGAACCAGTGCTGATGGATGTAAATCGCTCCTGTCCTGGAGGTGATGCTTGGCCCCCAGAATCTCTTCCCCAACAACTGGCACTCCCGTCTGACCGCAGAGCGCACGTGTGCTCTGAACCACTACTAATCGCGACAAACTGTTCTTCCTCAGGGGGTGTCGATTGACCGAGGTTGTCGTCACCCCAACAGACAGCGCTGCCATCAATTCGCAGTGCGCATATATGTGACCCGCCGCTGCTAATGGATACGAATTGCTCCTCCTCGGGCGGTGTGGACTGGCCATGGCGGTTCTGGCCCCAACATGTGGGGGTGCCGTCGGGCTGAAGTGCACACGTATGCAGATATCCGCTGCTGATGGACGTAAATCGCTCACCCTCAGGTGGCGACGACTGATTCGCCACATTGTTCCCCCAGCAAACGGAGGTGCCATCAGTCCGTAACGCGCATGTATGTGTCCCACCACTGCTAATCGTCGTGTGCTGCTCCGGCGCGCGGAAGTCCTCCGGCACCGGGTACGGCGTCGCCGTGGGCGTGGGCGTAGCCGTAGGCGTGGGCGTCGGGTTGGGCTTCAGCGTCCACCAGCCACAGCCCTCCGACGCGCGGAAGCCGGCGTCGGTCGGCAGGATTGCGACGGTTGCGGGGGCGGTCGTCGAGTCCTCGAACAGCACGTCCGCGCCGTCGGCGTCGAGCCTGCTGAGCCGCGCCCACTCGCACGTCTCCATGATGTTGGTGGCCTCGTACACGCCGGGGACGATCAGGGCGAGGAGCGCGGGCGTTCGCAAGGGGCAGCGTCTCCGGCCTTGGGGTGGCGGCGAGTGTAGCCACAGGGGAACAGGCGTGGTTTCCTCCTGCATGCCTTCACTCCTCCAACGCGTGGGAACCACTAGGGCATATAACGTAACCCCAGAGAGCCTTCTTGCTGTTTAGATCCTTGCGATTTTTACGAATTGAGACTATGCTTACCTCTGAGTAGGTATCCTCGCTCTCAGTAGGAGCACCACGATGACCACACTGATGCGTGAACACACTGTTCTGCCGCCCGAGGGATCACTCGATCAACTCGTCAAGTTGCTCAGCCGAGTGGGAGCTGAGCCGACGGCATCCCTCACTGGACCCAATGGCGAGCACCTGGTACTGCCTCCCGCAGTCTTCGCGGTGTTACGGGATGTGGTTGAGGCGATGTCGAACGGGCAGGCCGTCACGATTGCTCCGGTGCACCAGCGCCTTACGACGCAGGAAGCGGCTGACCTGCTCGGGATCAGTCGACCGACGCTTGTCAAGCTCCTGGAGTCCGGCGAGATTGCGTTTGAGCAGCCTGGCCGGCACCGTCGAGTACGGCTCGCCTCCGTGCTTGCCTACCGGCAGCGGCGGTCTTCACAGCGGCGTGAGTCTTTGGACCGAATGGTCGAGATTGCCAGCGAGAGCGGGATGTATGAACAGACCGCTACGCCCAGACGCACTCGCTGAGGTCCGCTGGTGCCGTTCGCGGTCGTTCTCCGCCTGGGATGTTGTGTTGCCCATCTGTTTCATTGACAGCGAAGCAGGTGGGGCACTTCGGTAAGCCCAACGTCTCGTCATGCTCGGGGACAATCGGCATCTTGCGATTGCAGCAAGTGATTGCTAAGTCTCCTTCCCAGCCACATATGCGGTGCTGGTAATTGAATGCACCCACCATCTGTACTCCTTCCGCCCCGCACTTGCTGATTGGCGTCTACCCGGTATGGGGCCATTGCTTATCCTATCCCGGATCACACCACATATACACCAACCCTACCCAACGTGACCCTCAGCCCGCCCCCGCCACCCGCCACCGACCAGCGTACGCGGTTGCGGGGCGACTGCGGAAGGGGCGAGTGTCACAAGTGGGTGGGTCGCGATGCCCTCAACTATCTTCTAAGGGTATGAGGGCACCACTTGGTATAATTAAGGCTTGGATGCAGCCCTCTCTCTCAATGATGCATCAATCAGACGTTCGCGATCTGCTTTTTTCTGTTGCCAATCGGCAGAAACCAATCGTAGGACACTCTTGGTGTCTTTTCGTGCTTTGACTGGTAATGCTGCATGTATTCGCATTGTAGTTCCAGATTTTTGAGCTATTAGATTGTACAGTATTTTCATATCTGCCAACAGATCTTTGACTTGCCCAAGTGGCTCTTTCGTATCGTCGCCATTCACAAACATCTTGTGGTTTTGCTTTATCGCCTGGTACTTGGTCTTTACTGCAGGTCTCAGGTTACTTGGAGGTATGGAATGCCCCAGAACGGTCCGTAGAAATTCTATAAGGGTTCGAGCATCGCCATGAGTCGATAGCGTACGCTTAATACCTCGTATCTCACTTGTGTTCAAGGTAACACCTGTGCTATTCCGTTGACTCCCTGCAGCCTTTAGGATGGTCCAAAAACTTGCTGTATCTGAATCGTAGTCCAAGGCCTTAGCTGCATGTAACAACGAGTAATCAAAACTCGAACAGGCCACTAATTCGAAGAAATCAGGGTACTCTTCATAGGCAGTCGCGAGTTGCGTAATGTTGCTATACATGCCATCCCAGACAGCAAATCCCCATATAGCCCTAGCAACTGTATCACCCAGCAAGCCAAGTTGCTCCAAGTAATCGGCACGGTTCATGTCCTACCTCCTTACGCCTGTTTGTACTCCTGCCCCTCCCCACCCCATCAACCTACAACCTCAACCCGCCCGACTGCGAAGCGCTCGCCCTCTGGGGGTGAGGCTTGGCCCTCAGTGTTCTTCCCCCAGCAGACGGCGCTGCCGTCAAACCGTAGTGCGCATGTGTGCTTATAGCCACTGCTAATGGATACGAATTGCTGCCCTTCGGGCGGTGACGCCTGTCCATCACCGTTCTCTCCCCAACAGACGGCACGCCCGTCTAGTTGTAGAGCGCAGGTGTGTCTCCCACCGCTGCTAATGGACACGAACCGTTCCCCCTCGGGTGCCGTGTGGCCATCAGCATTCGACCAGCAAACAGGGCTTCCATCTTGGCGTAGACCACATGTGTGCCTGCCGCCGCTGCTAACCGATGAGAAGCGCTCTCCCTCGGGCGGCGACGCCGTTGTCCCCTCATGGTATCCCCAGCAAACAGGGCTGCCATCGGGCCACAGCGCACATGTATGGGAATAAGTGCTGACGGATGCGAATCGCTCACCCGTCGGTGGCGATGCTTGCCCTCTATCATTCTCACCCCAGCAGACAGGGCTGCCGTCTGACCGCAGCCCGCACGTGAATCGCTCACCGCTGCTGATAGTTACGAACTGCTCATCCGTTGGCGGCGATAACTGATCATTCTCATCCAACCCCCAACAGATAGCACTCCCGTTTCCTCGGAGTCCGCAGACGTGCTGCCAACTGCCGTTGACAGAGGTAAATCGCTCTCCTTCTGGTAGTAGGCCATAGAGATATCCCCAGCACACGAGGCTGCCGTCAGGCCGCAATGCGCAGGTGTGATCCAAGCCACTGCTGAGCGTCGTGTGCCGCTCCGATGCTTGGAAGTTCGCAGGAATAGGATGTGGGGTCGGCGTTGGTGTAGGGGTATACGTAGGTGTCGGGGTAGGATCGGGCGTGAGCGTCCACCAGCCGCAGCCCTCCGACGCGCGGAAGCCGGCATCGGTCGGCAGGATGGCGACGGTCGCGGGGGCGGTCGTCGAGTCCTCGAACAGCACGTCCACGCCGTCGGCGTCGAGCCTGCTGAGGCGCGCCCACTCGCACGTCTCGGATACCTGGGTTGCCTCGTACACGCCGGGGACAATCTGCTCGCCGACGCGCCACGACCCCGGTGGGAACGCGGTCCACGGGAACGGGGCGGGTGTAGGCGTTGGGGTGGGAGTGGGAGTCGGTGTAGGCGTTGGTGTCGGTAATGGAGTCGGGGTTGCGGTAGGAGTTGGCGTCGGGGTGAAGGTCGGGGTAGGGGTAGCGGTCGGAGTCGGAGTTGCCGTGGGGGTCGCCGTCGGCGTGGAGGTGGGCGTGGCAGTGGGGACCGGCGTCGGCGTGGGTCGAGCGCCAGCGTCCACGAGTTCGACTGTCGGCGGGGCGGAGTCGCACGCCGCGAGCGCGAGCATGAGGAGCGGCAGGGCAAGGAGCGCGGGCGTTCGCAATGGGGGGCGGCTCCGGGCGGGGGGGGGGCGGGGGGGGGAGGGCAGGGGGAACGGCGGGCGTTCGCAATGGGCGGCGTCTCCGGTCGTGGGGATGGCGGGGAGTGTAGCACAGGGGAACAGGCGTGGTTTCCTCTTGCATGCCTTCCCGCCGTCAACCCCACTCCTTATGGGTACTAACGAGCCTTGGCCGCGTTGTAATACTGCCCAGTTTCCGGCAGTAGCTGCCAACTACAGCGCTACCTCCCACTGGAAAGTTCGCAGTACGGTAACCTTAGGTTCACCATGAGCGGCATGGGTGCGCACCAAGACGTTGGGTGCTTACCAAGAGCGGTATCGCACCGTCGGATATGAGGTTGGTGTGGCCTACGCTGCCGGCGTGTCTGTCTTGACGCGATCGAACTGCTCGGTGATCGCGGTGGAGGGTTGGGACGTGAGCAGCGTGGCGGCGGCTCCGGCCAGGCCTGCCGCGACGAAGCCGGGCGCGGTGGCGATGGCCATGTCGAATACGCCCCAGGGGCCTCCCGAGGTGACCTGCCAGACGGTCACCGTTCCTGCCCCTGCGACGATGGAGGCCAGCGCGCCCCAGAAATTGAACCTGCGCCAGTAGAGCGCGAGGATGGTCACCGGCCCGAACGCCGCCCCCATGCCGCCCCACGCGTAGGCGACGAGGTTGGATACCGAGTCCGGCGCGATGATGGCGGACGCTCCGGCGGCGCTCCCGATGGCCAGCAGCAGCGCGCGCCCGAGCCACACCCTGCCGGACGCACCGAGTACGTGCGTCAGTTCCAACCGTCGCGCCAACCGTCGTATGAGCGGGACGTCGTCCGTGGCGATGGCGGAACCCAGCAGCAGTTGCGAGTCCGCCGTGCTCATGATGGCCGCGATCACGCCCGTGAGCAGCAGGCCGGTGAAGACGGGGATGAAGAACGCATCCGACACCACGAAGTAGACGAGTTCCGGGTCGAGCATGCCCGTCTCTCCGATGAGTTCGTCCATAAGCCCCATCTGCGTCAGGGCGGGGCGCGCCACCACGCCGAGCAGGAACCCGAACGAGAAGATGAGTATCACCCAGACGATGCCTATGTTGCGGCTGGAGGTGATCTTCGCTTCGCTCTCTATCGCCATGAAGCGTTGCAGCACCCGCTGCGAGCCGAGCGCACCGAGGCCCCAGCCGACGGTCGAGAGCAGGAAGACCCACGTGATGGGGTCGTCCGCAGCGTCGGTCAGCGGGTTCATGAAACCCGGCGAGTCTCCGACACCGGTGAACGGCTGTGCAGTGGCGGCGATGAGCGTCAGCGGCAGGATGATGAAGCTCACGAGCATCACGAGCGACTGGAAGACGTCCGTCCGTGAGACGGCCATGAAGCCGCCGATGAACGTGTAGGAGACGACAGCCGCAAGGGTAATCAGCACGCTCGGGTTGTGCTCCAGCCCGAAGATCGTCTCCAGCAGCTTCGCGCCCGCGATGAGACCGGAGTTCACGTAGAACATGATGAAGAGCATCGTCAGTACTGCCGACACCGTCCGCAGCGTGCCGGTCCTGTCGGCGAAGCGCTTCTCGAAGAAGTCCGGCAGCGTGAGCGACTCCTCGGCTATCGTGTATCGCCGCAGCCGCTTGCCCAGGATGGTCCACGAGAACCACGCGCCCGCCGCGATGCTCACCGCCGTCCACAGGTGCACGGTGCCTTCGGAGAACGCCAGCGCGGGGAACACGAGCATCGTCCAGCCGCTGCTGCTCGACGAGCTGGCGCTCAGCGCCGACGTGAACGTGCTCATCTTCCTGCCGGCTAGCACGTAGTCCGACATCTCCCGCATGCGACGCGCGCCGACGATGGCGATGCCGATCAGCGCAGCGAAGTACGCGGCGAAGACGGCGACGATGATGGGTTGGATTTCCATGCGTGTCAGGGGCGCGCTATGGCGCGGGCCTTCACCGTACCAAGAAAGGGGGCGGTTCGTGAACCGCCCCTCGTGTCGGTTACGGTCTCAGTTCGCTGGCCCTACTCCTCGCTGCGCTGTGCGGTGTCCTTCCGAGCGAAGTCGAGGAATCTCTCGGGGAGCGCCGCTGCTGGGCATACGTTTCCTGAGAGGATGCTGCGCGCTGAAGCGCAGGCTCCGCTGCACTCCGTTCAGCATGACAGCGAACCTACGGGCTGGCCCGTCCGACGGCCTTGGCGAAGAGCGCGGCTACATCGACGTCGGAGGGCAGGGCGTCGCCGCACCAGACGGCGTACTGGTCGGGGCGCACGAGGATAAGGCGCGACTCGAACGCGGCGCGGCTCTCCTCGAAGGTGTCGCTTACGACCTTCAGCGGGACGTTCAACTCCTGCGCCGCGCTCTCGAAACCGGCGACGGCTTCCGCCTGCGCGTCGAACGCGAGGAGCGTGAACCACGCGCCGAACTCCTCGTGGACGCCGCGCCCGGTCGAGAGGACGCCGGGCGGGACGTGGTGCCCGGCCCGGGCGGTGAACGTGTGGCTCCCGTGCGCGCTGCAGACGCCGCCGGGCGGACCCCACACGACGGGCGAGCCCTCGTAGTTGGGCTCATAGGTGCCGACGCGGGTGCCGCGCCCCATCCGCTCCCAGGCATCCTCGAACTCCGCGCGGTCCCGCTCCGGGCTGTAGCGTTCGAGGAACTCCCGGTCCGACCTGATGCCCGCGGCGATGAAATCCTGTCCCGTCTCCCAGAAGACGGCGCGCCGCTCCTCGCCGTACGAGTCCAGCAGCGACTCGCCGCCCCAGCCCTGCAGCACCGCGGCGAGCTTCCAGCCCAGGTTGACGATGTCCTCCAGCCCGTTGTTGAGGCCGAAGCCTCCGTATGGCGGATGGCTGTGCGCCGAGTCGCCCGCGATGAAGAGCCGGCCGCTGCGGTAGGCGTCCGCCACGGTGACGCGCAGGTCCCAGAAGCCCACGTGGTCGAACTCGGCGTGGAACTCGAATCCGGCGGCGCGGTTGAGCAGCGCCTGGTAATCGTAGTTGTCGGGCGTGGCGTCGTTCGGCACCGGCGCGTGGAAGAACCAGCCCTCGCCCACGTCCACACGCCCGAAGAACATCCAGTAGCCCTGCAGCTCCGGGTCGAGCGCGCGGTACGTCGTCACCTCGGGGAAGCGCTCGAACGCCTCGTGCAGCTCGCGCGAGCGGAACACCGCCAGCAGCATCTTCTGGTCGAAATCCTCGCCGCTCGACGCGATGCCCGCCGTCTCGCGCACGAGCGAGCGCGCGCCGTCGCAGCCAACGACGTAGTCCGCCTCGAGCGTCCGCCGCTCGCCGCCCGTGCTGAATGGCTCGTCCTGTCCCACGGCGAACCCGCCCCACGCGTAGCCGTCGCGCTCGCCGCTCGTCTCGACGATCTCGACGCGCACGCCGTCGTCGTCGTGCTCGACGCTCTCGACGTTCCAGCCGAACAGCCCCGTCACGCTAGGGAGCGTGGCCAACTTCCTGCGGAGCACCGCCTCGGTGCAGTACTGCGGCAGGCGGTCGTTCTGCTCGTAGTAGAAGGAGCGGACGGTCTCGCGGCCCGGCGGCAGGTACCAGTAGTCGCTCATCAGGTGCTTGTAGGCCGTGACGCCGGCGATGGGGTAGTTGTTCGGCATCACGCGGGCGGCGCGCAGTTCGTCGACGATGCCCCAGAAGTAGAAGTGCTCCAGCGTGCGCGCGGTGAGGTTCTGGCCCTTGGGGATGCGCTGCGGCTCCGGAAATCGCTCCACGACCGCGCACGAGATGCCGCGCATGCCGAGCTCGACGCCGAGCGCCACGCCCACCGGCCCCCCGCCGACGATGACCACCTGGTAACGCTCAGCCATGCCTCGCTCCCCGGACGTTGCTCGTCGGCAATCTACCACACGCCCTCCGCGCCATTCCTCGTGCCTTGTCATTCCGAGCGAAGTGCAGCGTAGCCGAGGAATCTCTCGGGGAGACGTCCCTGTACCAACCAACGTCTCCCGAGAGATGTTTCGACTGCGCCTTCGGCTCCGCTCAACATGACAGACGCCCCGTTACTTGTCATTCCGAGCGGAGTGCAGCGGAGCCGAGGAATCTCTCGGGGAGACGCCCCTGTGCCAACCGACGTCTCCTGAGAGATGTTTCGACTGCGCCTTCGGCTCCGCCCAACATGACAGACGCCCTCCGCCCCGTTGCGCCTGTGGTAGCATCCGCGCCATGGCGGACGACGCACAACTGCAGGCGTTGCGCGAGCAGGTGGCGCTGGCCAACCGGCTGCTGCACCACTACGGCCTCGGCGCGTACCAGGGACACGTGAGCGCGCGCGTGCCGGACTCGGACCTCGTGCTCATCCGCGCGACGCCCAGCGTCAGCCTCGAGCGCGTCCAGGCGGCCGACCTCATGCTCATCGACCTCGACGGCAACGTCGTGCAGGCGAGCGAGGCGTACCCGGGGCGCGTCGGCTCGTGGGCGCTGCACACGGAGATCTACAAGGCGCGGCCCGAGGTGAACGCCGTCACGCACACGCATCAGAAGTGGTGCACCGTGTTCGGCCTCGCGGGGCGCGACGTGCTGCCCGTCATCCACCCCCCGACGGCGTCCGTCGCGGCGGAGCGGTGGCCGGTCTACAGCGGCACGCCGGACGCCATCAACTCGCCGGAGAAGGGCGCGGCTGTCGCCTCGTGGCTCGGCGGGAATGTCGCCTGCCACCTGCGCGGGCACGGCATGGTGTTCGTCGGCACGACGGTCTCGAAGTCGATGCTCGCTGCCGCCGACGCCGAGGAGCAGGCCGAGCTGACGTGGCGCGCGATGCTCGTCGGCACGCCGGAGTGGATCGAGGAGCAGTACCTCGCCGACGACGCAGCGAAGCGCTGGGAGCCGCCCAAGCCCGACGTTCGCGACGGCGTCGCCCGCGGCGAGTGGGGCAACCAGGAGTGGCTGGACGTCCACCGCGACGCGGCCTACGTCCGCCACACGGGCCTGTGATCCCCTCTCCTGAGGGAGAGGGTTAGGGTGAGGGTCCTCGGTGGGTGGAATGGGCGGCCCATAGGAGGAGGAACGAAACCATGACCAACGACGCACTCGCAGCCCTGCGCGAGACGGTGGCCGTCTCCCACCGGCTCCTCTACCTCACCGGCCTCGGCACGACCCGCGGCCACACCAGCGCGCGCATCCCCGGCACCGACGCCTTCTTCATCAAGCCGTGGCCCCACATCCAGATGCACCGCGTCCGCGCCGAGGACCTCATCGTCATGGACTTCGACGGCAACATCGAGGGCGCGGGCGACCGCAAGATCACGAAGGTCAGCGAGTGGCCCATCCACGCCGAGATCTACCGCACGCACCCGGACGTCGGCTCCATCATCCACACGCACCAGAAGTGGGCGACGATGATGGGCCTCGCGGGCGCGACCATCCTCCCGCTCCTCGACCCCGAGCTCGCGACCGCCGTCGCCCACGAGCCCGTCATGTACGACGAGGACAAGGCGCTGATACGCAGCGTGGAGCAGGGCAGGGCGGTCTCCGCCCGGATGCAGGGCGCGACTGCCTGCCACCTCCAGAACCACGGCATGGTCTTCACCGGCCCCAACGTCGAGACCGCCACGATAGACGCCATCGCGACCGAGCACCTGGCCGAGATGACGTGGCACGCCAAGCTCATCGGCGCTCCGGAGGCGATGTCGTCGCTCGTCCTCGAGCCACCGCTCGCCCCCCGCTCCCGCCGCGAAGTCTCCGCGGCGCGCCGGCGGCGGGGGCGCCGCGCGTCCCGCCCCGCCCGCCCCCCCGCCGCTCCCGCGGCGAAGTCTCCGAAGCGTGGGAGCACTACTGGAAGTGGGTCGACGCCAACCCGGAATCGCTCAGGCCGAGGTCGGCGGATATTTAGGGGTTCCCTGCCCGGTGTAGGGCATCCCTTGTGGGTGCCCTTCGGGGGACGCTTGTCTACGCCATCGTTGGCCATGGGCGTAACGCCAGGGTACCCACAAGGGGCACCCCTACATCAGACCGCCGAACCGCCCAGGAGGTTCCTGCCCGGTGTAGGGGCATCCTTTATGGGTGCCCTTCGGGGGACGCTTGCTTACCCCCGAACGTCGGCCATGGTGTAACGCCAGGGTACCCACAAGGGGCACCCCTACACCAAACCGCCCTGCTCCCACCGCAACGGGTTATCGCGGATATAGGCCCGAAGCTCGTTCAACTCGCATTCGTCGCGAACGACCCGCTCATAGAAATTGCGCTGCCACAGCCGTCCGTGGAATAGCGGCCACCCTGCATCATGGACACCGCGTATGTACGCCGCGGTGGTCAGCGACTTGTACGCCCCAACCACATCACCCAAGGCACGTGCCGTTGGCGCGGCACCGGCGCGGCCTGACACACGGGCGTCCCCTATGGGCGCCCCTGCACCATCGCCTCGGATCACGACGATGCCGTGCACATGGTCGAGCATCACCACGAACGCATCCATCTCGACGAACGGGAAACGCTGGGGCATGGCCTGCCATACCTCGCGCGCCATCTCACCCGCGCCGCTCAGACGCACCTCGCCATCCACCACTTCGCCGAACAGCGCCAACCGGCCCCGTACCGCGATGGTCACGAAATACGCGCCTACCTGCGTGTAGTCGTACCCCTTCAGGCGGATCGAACGCCGCCCGTATACCTTGGCCTCATGCTCCATGCACCGTGCTCTCCAGCGGCAGCCCGCAGGAAACAGCCTATGCACGAGAAGGGCGTTGGCGAAAGGAGGACGTGTCAGTGGTGATTCCCTGTCTGGTGTAGGGGCATCCCTTGTGGGTGCCCTTCGGGGAAACGCCTCGTTTGCCCCGGCGTTCGTCATGGTGTTGCGTCGACGCCAACCCGGAATCGCTCAGGCCGAGGTCGGCGGATATCTAGGAAGGGGTCCCGCTGAATAGGTTGTGGTCGAATTGGGCGTGAGAGATTGGGTTCTAGTAGTCTCCATTGTCGGGGATGAACATCTCAACCTCATCAATTGGAACTACGGGGTTAAGGCCAGAGAGTTTTTCCGCGTCTATGACTGTACCGGAATCCATCTCCTTACGTAGAACTGACCAAGATATCCATTGGCTGTTCCAGAGGTGCTCGTCATTCTGGTTGACTAGCCGGCACAGGCGTTCTTCGAATTCAATGTCAGAGCCAAACTCTAAACTGATTCGCTGAAGCCAGACCTCCATATGTCCACTATTGGGGAGTTGCCTGAACTTTCTCCTAATCTTGTCCACTACTTCCTTCTTATCATGAGCAGTTTCCAAGAAGCTAAGCAGTTTGCTTAGAATTACGACCGCAATAGGATATGTCCTAGGGTTGCGATAGGCGATATCCGTGACTATGCTTATCAAGGGCATCGGGAGCCGGTAATTCGAGATTCGTCTTATCCGTCTGTAGAAGCCATGCATGGCAGTCTCTACACTACCGCTATTGGGGAATAGAGTACTATGGTCGTGGATGGTCAAGAGATGTTTCTGCAAGTTGTGATCCCGTTGTTTGCGGAAAGTCCAGTTTAGCTTGTCCTCCTTGATAGACGAGCTTATTACGTCGTTGCTGATTGCGGTCTTCGTAGGGTTCAGTTTCAAACCCAAGTCAATCATGACTTCAGAGAGGCACTTCAATATAGCCTCTCCATCCTGCGGGTTGTTCACAAAAATGCGATAATCATCCCTGTATCGCAAAATATGGTAGTCGCGAATCTTGACAGAAGCGATCTTCTCTGCTAACTCTACGTCGGCATATCCAAGCACCATCTCTGCGATAAGGTCCATTACCGTTGAACCTTGGGGAATACCATTACTTTGGCCTTGACGCATGTCTTGGATATGAGAGTCGATAACGTTCCCAATTAAATCGTTACCCTTGCGATTGCTCTTGGCCGTAGCCTTGGTATGGAGTGCCCAGGATATCGCGTGCGTGTACATTGCGGCATAACATTCTGTTATGTCAGGCCGTATTATAAACTCATAATCTAGAAAGAGTTCAATTGATTTTTGTTCAACGGCTTCCCACCACTTTCTGATTTGCTCAGCAGGGTCCTTCTGAACTGTTAAGGATTCAACTGGCATGCTCAGACACTCGATGTCCTGAGCAGAAGCGAATGTGTTGAACCTGTTGCGAATCGTTGCCCATGAATCGTTCTGCGTTATTTCATTAACCAGTGAGACATACAATGCGGGGTGAATGATTTCCAATGGCCGCCAAGCGTACTTGCCGTCTTTGTTGTTGAGAACAACGTGATTCACCCCTTCGAAAGTCCATGGCGAATTCTTGAAGTCGCCTAGATTCTTCCCTTCCAAGCGGTTGTTCACAGCTTCGAGGACTCCACTGAATGTGAAGTACGGTGGCAATAAGATGCTACAGTAGTGTTGTTGTTTGAGGAGGAAGGCTTTGGCCTCGTCCGGCGCCATGTCAATGATGGAGCGGCTTCTGTGGTGAGACACTGCCAACATGTTGCTATTCGCCGCAGAATCACCTGTCTCAGTAGTCTGTTCTGTTGAAACCAATGCGACTCCTATCTCTCCCCTACTTCCCCAGCACGGCTTCGCGTAGTGCCGCGTTCGCACGAGTCTGCCAGCCGGGGCCGTCTGCGCGGAGCCGTGCAACGACGTCGGCATCGAGGCGGATCATCACACGCGTCTTGGAGTGCTCCTTGCGCGCATAGGGAGGGAGGGTGAGCTTGCCAGCGAGGTATGCCTCGACGATGTGCGGGGAGGCTTCTGCCACGGGAACCAATGGGCCGGTTGCTTCCCATGTGTCGGGGTCGTCGGCGATGGCGGCTTCGATGGCAGCCGCTTCTTCCGGCGTCGGGCTGATATGGCCTGGTTTGAGTGGCGGCATGGCTGTGTTCCTGGCACGCAGTATCCTCGATTCTACCACATACTGCGCCCGCGCTCTCACGCCGCACAGCATCCGGTGTATCTCTAGCAGTGCAAGATTTGTGACACGCGCCCCTTACCCCAACGCCGTGCCACCGCGTACGCTGGTCAGGACGCCCTGCTCATGTCAGGCGGGAGGTGGATGGACCGGGAAAACCGAATAGCCCGTTGCCCGGCCGCTGGCAGAGATACTCGCGTTGGCGTAGGAGTGAAATGGCCAGAAATGGCGCAGAATGGCTCACTTTGAGAAAGCCTCGGGCCCCCCTGCACTCGTGGGGAATGGCCCAGCAGGAGTGGTCAGGCAGGGGCGTGAGTGCGCCACCCCCTCCTCATCCTGGCCATCCTGTGCATCCCTGTGGGTTTCGGGGGCTACCCCCCGTTCCTCCCCGCCCGGCGAACGTCCTTGCGGACCTTGCCGTCGGCGGTGAAGAGGTCGGGCCAGCGGGAGCGGAGTTCGGCGGCGTGCTCCTGGGTGGCGCGCGCCACGGGCGGGAACGTCGCGAGGCGCTCGAAGGGGCGGCAGGCGTCGATGATCATGCGGTTGTTGTAGTAGCGCGGCCCCTCGTCGCCGGCGTAGGCCATGGGGTCCAGGGAGGTGCTCCACATCCGCTTCACGATGTCGATGTCGTCCGTCACTTCGGTGCGCGTGCAGAGCGCCCACAGCACCTCGTTCGTGTCGGTGGGGTCGATGTCGTCGTCGACCACGATGACGAAGCGGTTGGCGTACGCGCCCGCGTGCACGGCGGTCGTCGCGTGCCCCACCTGCTTCGCGTGGCCGGGGTACATCTGCTTGATGGAGATGACGTTCAGGAAGCGCCCGCCACCAGCCTCGTGCGACCACGCCCCGACGACGCCAGGCACACCCGCGCGCTCCAGTTCGTTCCAGAGCATCGCCGCGCGCAGGGGGCTGCGGAAGTACGTGTTGTCGTTCGGCGGCTTGCCCGGCAGACAGCCCATCACGATGGGGTCGTTCCGCCAGTTGATGGACTTCACGTTGATGATGGGCATGTCGCGCTCGCCGCTCGCGTAGTAGCCCGTCCACTCGCCGAACGGCCCCTCCTGGTGGAACTGGTCCGGCGGTATCTCGCCCTCGATGACGATCTCCGACGCCCCGGGGCGCCGACGTCAAGTGGTTCGTGGCGGAGGCCGCCCGCCATCGCGAACTCGTCCTCGCCGTAGTCGACCTCCAGCCCGCCGAGCAGCAACAGCAGCGGGTCCTGCCCGAACGACACCGCGACCGGGCACGCCTCGCCCTTCGCCCAGTACTTCTCGCGGATGAGGCGTCCGTGCTTGCCGGGCGAGATCATGATGCCGAGCGTCTTGCTGTCGTGCACCTGTACGCGGTACGTGCCCGCGTTCACCCAGCCGGTGTCCGGGTCGCGCATGATGACGATGTTGCCGGTGCCGAGGAAGTTGCCGCCGTCCTCCGCGTGCCAGAACGGCGCCGGGAACTGCGTCACGTCCACGTCGGCGTCGACCTGCCGGTTGTCGAGCACCGGCCCGTCCTCGACCTGCCTCGGCGCGATGGGCGTGAACTCCTTGAGGCGGTCGCGCCACGTCTTGACGAACTCCTGCCGTGTGAGGTGCGTGGGGAGGTCGAGGCTCAGGCAGATGCGCGGCAGCGACGTGAGGACGTTCGAGAGGAGCCGGTAGCTCTCCGGGTGGCCCTTGATCTTCTCGAAGAGCAGGGCAGGGTTCTCCATGTCCCACTGGTAGAGGTCGGTGAGCCCGCCTATCTCGAGGTTCGGGTCGGCGCCCTCGATGCGGGTCAGCTCGCCCATCTCCTCGATGCGCCCGATCCACTCACGCAGGTCCTGCACTGGCATATCGCCCTCCTTGTCTCCGGCGATTGTACCCGAAGGGCGTTCTTCCCCGTCATTCCCGCGAAGGCGGGAATCCAGAGCCCCCCACGCGGCGTGAGGTCAGGCGTCGTAGACGACCGGCGAGTACCGCACGAGGCCCCGCACGCCGTCCAGGGCTCCCGGCGTGAGCGCGAGGACCATCTGGGCGTCTTCGGACATGGCGAGAGGCACCTCGATGCCTAGCGGTCCTGCCTGCACAAACCCGAAGCGCGGGTAGTATTCCGGATGGCCGATGAGCACGACGATCCGATGACCCAGCCGCCGGCAGACCGAGAGGCCATGTTCGACCAGTTGGGACCCCACTCCCTGCCGCTGCATTTCGGGCAGCACTGCCAGCGGCCCCAACGTCAGGGCGGGGATGGACTCGTCCCCATCGTCGATGTGGGAGGTGGTGAACATGATGTGACCGATCACAGCCCCATCGCGCTCTGCCACCAGGGCCAATTCAGGGATGTACTCTGCGGACCCCCGCAGTGCCTCCGCCAATGCGGCTACATCCTCGTTCGGGAATGCGAGATTGATGACCTCCCGGACTGCGGGGAAATCGGCAGGTGTTTCGGGCCGGATCACGATATCCACAGGCTGGTCTCCACGGGCATGAAACTACTCATCGGCACGGCTCGTCATTCTCCTGCATCCCCGGCGAAACGGGAACGCGCCGCCCTGGGATGGGCGGCGCGTTCCTTCGCGGTGACCTGTCGAGTGCGTCAGATCTTGCAGGCTCTTACACCGGGCTCGGCAGCCCCACCCCTGGGATCTCCAGCGTGCGAGCGTCCATCCAGTCGCCGAGCTCCTCGATCCAATCGGCGTCCGCGGGCATCGTCCCCGACGCAGAGCGGATGTGGTACCAGTCCGGCGTGTCGACGCAGGGCGGCTCGACATCGTCGTCGCGCAGCGCCTTCACCGCGCCGAGCAGGCGCCGCCGCATCCGGATGATGGCGGCGTCGGACTGGCCGAGGTGTTCGTGGGAGCGGTCGGTGATCGAGCCCATCGTCTCCGTCACCGCCTGGTCCTGCAGCGGGATGGTCGGGATGCCGGTGAACGTGTCGGTCCGCTGCAGTTCGCGGTCCTGGTGGTAGTCGTTGTACCAGTTCGCCTTCGGGCGCCAGCGGCCCATGCCGTCGGCGGATGCGGGTTCGTACTCGCCGACCATCGCGCCGGAGCGCGCGCGCCACGGCCCGCTCTGCTCGAGCGCCTGCACGGGGTTCCAGCCGATTGTCCACACCATCGTGTTGTGGTTGTCCTGGGGCACCCAGATGTGGCCGGGCACCAGCCCGTTCGGGCGGCTGGGGAAGAACGTGTAGAAAGGGAAAAGGAAGTTGCTCACGCGCCAGTAGGTGGACGGTGCGCCGTTCTCGGACTGCCCGGGATCAATGTCGCCGTACCGCCCGCCGTACATCATGCCGTACCGCGTGGTCACGACGTCGAGGAGGGGAGGGTGCTCCTTCCGCCAGGTGTGGACGGCGTCCGCCCTGCGTTCCAGCACGCCGTGCAGGAACCCGGAATGGCTCGTGTCGATGTCGCCCTCGAGCGCCTGCACCCAGTTGCAGCCGCGGTGGAAGGGCGCCATCTGGCGTTGCTCCGGCGGCATGTCCATCCACTCGAAGTGAGGGAGCGGCGGCGGCTCTGCGCGAGGCCCCATGTACGCCCAGATCACACCGGCTGCCTCCTGGCACGGGTAGGCGGACGGCCTGATCTTCTCCTTGAAGGTGCTCACCTCCGGCTCGTTCGGCATGTCGACGCAGCGGCCCGTGATGTCGAACTTCCACCCGTGGTAGATGCAGCGCAGGCCGTCCTCCTCGTTCCTGCCGAGGTAGAGCGACGCGCGCCGGTGCGGGCAGCGCTCCGGCAGCAGGCCCACGCGTCCGGACGAGTCCCGGAAGATGACGAGGTCCTCGCACAGCAGGCGCACCCGCATCGGGTTGCCGTCGGGTTCGGGAAGCTCCTCGGACAGCATGACCGGGATCCAGTAGCGGCGCACGAGGTTCCCCATCGGCGTCCCCGGCGAGATGTCGGTCATCAGTTCGTTCTCTTCAACGCTCAGCATGTCGGCCTCCCTTGTTGAGGCCTCTCGCATCATGCGAGAGGCCTCGTTCAGGTATCTCCGCCTAGTCAGCCGCTGCGCCGACGAGGCTCTTGAACATCTCGACTCCCTCGGGAGAGAGGGTGTCCACGATGCGGTAGTCCTCCACGGCCTTCTCCTCGAAGACAGGCACCGTCTCATAGCCTGCCGCGGCCGACAGCGCTACGAACTCGGGGTCTTCGAACATCTGCCTCGCGGCCTCGATCCACGCGTTCTGGATGTCTCGCGGCGTGTCCGGCGCCAGCACCATCATCCGGTTCGTGCTGAGGCTCGGGGAGCTCTTGAGCCGGAGCACGTCGATCTGTTCCTGGGTGGGGTTGATGCCGGGGAGGTTGATGGCCTCGGGCGGCTGCGGCCCGGCGAGCGTTGCCAGCACGTCGTCGGGGACCGGGAAGTTGTTCCAGTAGACGGGCACGAGCGTGTTGCCGTCGAACCAGTCGGGGTAGATGGTCCGCGCGGTGTCGCTGTTGCACTCGACGAACAGGTTGGTCTCGCCCCGGTTGAAGGCGGCCAGGTTGTCCGAGGTGCCGGCGTAGCCGAAGATTACCTTCACCGGCCCGCCGATGTACTCGACCCACTGCATCACGGATGCGGTCCCTCCGGGCTCGGAACTCGCTACCTTGAACTCGATCCCCTTGTCGAGGGCGTCCTGCCAGGAGCTGGCGAGTTCCTTGCGGATGCAGCCGTAGGAGGGCGATGAGCCTCCGTTGGGCGCCGCGACGAAGGTGGCTGTCCTCAGGTCGAACCCGGGAACGTCCGTACCGAGCAGTTCGCGGATGGCGAAGCGCGGGTGCAGCTGCCCGACGGTCATGCCGTTCGGCTCCGAGCGCATCACGAACTGCAACGCCCGGACACTGCCGCCGCCGGTCAGGTTGCTGATGGAGACCTTCGGGTTGCCCGGCAGGTACTTCTCGATGAAGCGTGCGGAGATGCGCGCGATCGAGTCGTAACCGCCGCCGGGCGAGAACCCGACGATGAACCGCACCGTCTGCCCCTCGAAGTGCGCGGTCAGATCGGTCTCCGGCGCGGGGAGGGGCGTGGGGGTCGGCTGTGCAACCGGCACCGGGGTCGGGGTCGGTGGGGGAGGTGTGACGCCCGGCGGGAGAGGCGTTGGCGTCGGGCCGGGGGCCAGCGTTGCCGCTGGCTCAGGGGCCGCTGTCGCCTGCTCAGGGACGGGCGTGGCCGTGGGCTGGGGCGCCGACGTCGGCGTCGGGTCGTCGCCGCCGCACGCGGTGAGGGCCAGCGCTGCCGTCAGCGCCATCATCAGAAAAACTCGGCCTAACATCCTCATGTCGGTCTCCTTTCGTGCTCAGCGTCGCGCTGGCCCTGCGGAAGGTTTCATCTCAGAAGCCTCAGTACCACGGGATCGTTCCATAGGGTGTCGAACAAGGCGCCGTAGACGCCGATGATAACCGCGAGGAAGAAGATTCCGCCAAGTGCAGCCTGCCATATCTTCACCTTGGCGAATATCAGCAGGTAAGCGAACGTCCATAGCGGCAGCGTGGTGTGCCAGCCGAAGAGCCATATGCCGAGGAGGAGAAGCAACAGCGCCCCCGTGATCGAGAGGAATCTCTTGAGGGCGGCGCGCTGGTCGTCTCCCATGTAGAAACCGAGGTCCATGATCCTGCCGCTCGAGTCCTCCTCCCGCCGCACGCCGCTGTAGCGTTCGGGTTGCGTCCCAAGGGCGTACCGCACGAGTCCGAACACCCGTATGAGCCACAGCGGCGCCCCGATCCCGATCGCGATGCGCGGCATGAGCGCCGATGCGGTCGTCCACTCGCGCGACTCCCACAGCATCGTGCCGAACATCACGCCCACGATCGCGAGGAGCACCATCTCGCCCGCTACCTCGGGCCGCGTCAGCCTGCGCAGGAAGCCCGGAGAAGCGACAGGCTGCTCCGATGTCTCGGATGCCTCCGGCTGCGCGCCCGGTTGCTTGTTCTCTTCCATGCTCATCGTTCGTCCGTTCTAGTCCGCCGCCGCTTCTTTGAAACCCTGCGACTGCGCCGCGACCTCTGCGCTGCGCTGCGTCCTGGCCGTCCACACGACGAGCCCGATCCCGATGATCAGGATGGCCAGGAACTGGGGCCGCAGGAGCATCTCGAAGCCGTAGGCCTGGGAAGCCGTCCAGAGGTTCTTCTCCACCGTCGGTATCAGCACGAGCGCGATCAGGATGGGCGTCCTCGGCCAGCCGTACGCTTTCATGAACAGCCCGAGCGCGGTGAATGCCGCCACGATGCCGAGGTCCGCCATGCTGCTGGACGACTGGAATGCCGAGAGCATTACCACGCCCGCCACGAATGGAGCGATCAGCGTTGGCTTGAGCGCCGTGAACTTGGCGATGGTCCCGGCGAACATGAACATGATCGGCACGACCACGACGTTCGCGAGAGCGATGGTGAACACCAGCGCGATGGTGATGTCCAGGTGCTCGTTCAGCATGGAAGGCCCCGGCACGTATCCCAGCAGGATGAGCAGGGCCAGGAAGATGGCCTTGCCGCCGGAGCCGGGGATACCGAACGCCAGCGTGGGGATGAGCTCGGCCCCGTCGATCGAATTGTTGGGCGCGTCCGCCGCGATGACACCTCGAATGTCGCCGGTGCCGAACGTCTGGGCGGCGCCCTTCTCCGTCTGTCGCGCCTGAGCGTAGGAGATCCAGTGCGCCGCGCTTGCGCCGACGCCCGGAATGACGCCCACGATGACGCCGATGATCGAGGAGCGTGCCATGAGCAGCTTGTGGCGGAACGCCTCGCGCATGCCCTCCAGCGCCTGCTGCTGCGACGCCTTGCCGTGCAACACGTCCTCTGCGTGTTCGCGGGCGATGGCCTTGTTGCTCACCACCAGCCCCACCACCTCCGGCACGGCGAACAGCCCCACAACCGACGGGATGAGCGGCACGCCGTCCCACAGGTAGTCGATGCCGAAGTCGGTGCGGATGTTCTCGCCCGTGAACGAGTTGCCCATGCACGCGATGGTGATGCCGAACGCCGCGGTCAGCAGACCCTTCACCAGCGCTCCGCTGCTCACGACCGCAACCGCCGCGATGCCCGCGAGCGACAGCAGGAAGAACTCCGCCGACCCGAGCAGTTTGAGCACCTCGCGCCCGACCGGCAGGAACGCATAGAGCACTGCCGCCCCGACCAGGCCGCCGACCAGCGTCGTCGTGTAGCTCGCACCGAGCGCGTACGCGGCCTTGCCCTGCTGCGCGAGCGGGTAGCCGTCGAGGATGGTGGCCTGCGCGGCGCGCGCTCCGGGGATGCCCATCAGGATGGAGGGCACGGGCTCCGTGATGTCGCCCGCGGCGTCCTTGGCGGTGACCAGCACCAGCGCGACCAGCGGGTCGATGCGGTGGGCGAATCCGAGCAGGATCACTGTCAGGGGCAGGTTCGTTCCCGGCAGCAGCCCGCCGAGCAGCGCGTAGGGGATGACGAGGAAGAACGCCAGCATCGGTCCCAGGCTGAACAGTTGCTGTAGCGCGCTTGTGGTGGCCTCGAACATCGACAATGCCCCCTAAGCCTTGTCTAACGGCCTGCTTGCTGACGTGGTTCCTGTCTGTGGCGCGCGGATTATACCCTGCGCGCGCGCCATCCGTTCGTGGTGCGTCTGACCTGCAGGGCAGTGCGCGTTGACCGGACGCCCGGCACGACGTACGCTCCGCTCCGAACCCACGATGCATCAGGGGAGGTGCACGATGACCCTCGAACGCCGACGAGTCGCCTACACGGACATGCGGGACTTCATACGCCTGCTGGACGAGAAGGGACTCGTGCACCACGTCACGGCGGAGGTCGACCCTGTCCTCGAGGTTGGCGCGGTCGCCGCGCGCTCGCTGGAGCGCCAGGGCCCGGCCATCATCTTCGACAACGTGAAGGGCTACCCGGACAAACCGATGGTCGTGAACCTGCTCTCCACCATCGAACAGGTCGCGCTCGCCTTCGGCACCGAGCCGGACGAAGCGAAGATCCACGAGCGCGTCGTCGGCGGGATGGACCACCGCATGCCCTCCGTCCAGGTCGACTCAGGGCCGTGCAAGGACGTCGTCGTCAGCGGCGACGACGTCGACCTCGATTTCATCCCCACGCCGGTCTGGCACGAGCACGACGGCGGGCGGTACCTCGCCACCACGGCGGGCGGCGTCCCCCCCCCCCCCGCCACCCGCATCCCGAAACACGGCCTCTCCCGCGCCCTGATCAAGGACAAACCGACACCCCCCCCCTCCCGGCGGGCGTCGTCACCCGCGACCCCGTCACCGGCATCCTGAACATCGGCCTCTACCGCGCCATGATCAAGGACAAGCAGACGCTCAGCCTCTCCGGCGGCGTCCGGGGCCGGGACTCGTCGACCGGTCCCGGCGGCGGCGACCACATCCTGGACAACGAGGCGCAGGGACGCCCCACGCCCATCGCCATCGTGATGGGCACGGACCCGCTCGTGACGCTCGCGGCGGGCAGCCCCGTCCGCCCCAACACGGGCGAACTGGAAGGCTCCATGGAGTACGAAGCCGCGGGCGGATGGCGCGGCGAGGCGACGAAGCTCGTGAAGTGCGAGACGAGCGATCTGCTCGTGCCCGCAGACTCCGAGGTGGTCATCGAGGGCGAGGTCGTCCCCAACGAACGCACCGAGGAGGGGCCGCACGGCGAGTCCACCGGCTTCTACGGCCAGAACCTGGCCGCGTTCGTCATCAAGGTCAAGGCCATCACTCACCGGAAGGACCCGCTCACATACGGCCTCATCTGCCAGCGCGTCGAGGACTACCCCCGCCAACTCCTGCGCTCCGGTTCCATGCAGTCCCGGCTGATCGAGCGGACGGGCAAGACGAACATCCGCGAGGTCTACTTCCCGGAGGTAGGACGCCGCGGCATGCTCATCGTCTCCGCGGACATCCAGAGCAAGGAAGAGCCGCGCGAGATCATGGAAGCCATCTGGGACGCCGAAGCCTGGCGCTGGATCATCGTCGTGGACGACGACTGCAACGTGCGCGATTGGGAAGAGGTTATGTGGCGCGTCGTCTCCGCTGCCGAGCCGGACGACCACGTCATCTTCGGCCGGGAGTTCGAGCCCACGCCACGGCTGCGCGGCGAGGTCGACTTCACCCCGCCCAGGCGCGGCATGGGCATCGATGCAACCATGAAGTTCAAGGACAACGACTTCCCGCCCGTGAACAAGGTGGGCCGCCATATCATGGAACCCGTCGCCGCCCGCTGGGACGAGTTCGGCCTGCCGTAGAGGGCGGGGACATCCTCGCCGTTCCCGCTTCCCCGTGAATCTCGGTTCCCACGTCGATCCCGCTTCCCCCGTCATTCCCGCGAAAGCGGGAATCCAGAGTGACCGTTAGGTCACACGTGCGCGCAAGCGCACCACGCCTCGGGTGGAGTGCCGCCTGTCTCTGTGCAGGGGCGCCCCTCGTCGGCGCTCTTGCTCGTTGTTCTCCGTTCGTGGTGAGCCTGTCGAACCACGGACGCTTGATTGCGTGGGTATACTGTTACTGACTCGCGCCTCAGGCGCAGGAGCAGCGAGATGACTATCGAGAGCTTCCCCAACATGACGGTCCCGCTGCGCGTGGAGCCGAACGGCGCCGTGCGCGTGTCCGGCCCGCAGACGCGCGTCAACTTCGAGTTCGTCGTCTGGTCGCACAAGGATGGGGAGACGCCTGAGCAGATCAAGGAAGCACTCCCTACGCTTGAACTCGCGGACATCTACGCCGTCATCGCCTACTACCTTCGCAATGCGGAGGAGGTGGAGGCGTACCTGCGGGAGGTGGACGACGACTGGGAACAAGCCAAGGCAGAGATTGACGCTCGTCACCCGGACAATGCCTCGCTGCTCACTCGATTGCAAGCCCGCCGAGACGCGGCGCAGCAGGAGCAACGAGCTTCCTAGATGCTTCGTTTCGCAGCGGACGAGGGCTTTCGTGCAGCCATCGTTGACGGCTTGCGTCGCCGGAATCCCGGCATTGACATCGTGACGGTGCAGGAACGCGGATTACGGACGGCGCCGGACCCCGACATTCTGGAGTGGGCTGCGAGTGAGGGACGTGTCCTGCTGACGCATGACACGCGGACCATGCGTGGGATTGCATATCAGCGTGTCATCGATGGACAGAGGATGCCTGGAGTGTTCCTCGTACGCTGGACGTACCCCGCTGGTTCAACCATCGACGAACTCGAACTGCTTGCCGGAGCGAGCCCCGATGGCGAGTGGGAGAACCAGGTCCGCTACCTGCCGGTGCGCTAACCCCCCAACGCCTCCGCGATGCGCCGGCTGAACTCGGCGCGGATCTCCTCGGATTTGCGCTTCACCGCCGTGTTGCCGAGGGTCGCGAGGCGGCCGTAGAGGTTGAAGTCCATCGCGTAGTTCACCTCGGTCTGGCCTAGCGACGGCTCGCTCAGTTCGAGCGCGAGCCGGTTGACGTGGAGGCGGTTCCCCATGCGGTCCTTGCCGTTGCCGCTCACGACCACCCGCTGGCCTTCCTCCGCCTCGTCGATGCGCATCTCCATGTCCAGCGTCACCTTGAACGGCCCCACGCGCTGCGTCATTCGGGCGCGATACGCCCCGTTACCCGCGTCCTCGATGCTCTCGCAGCCGGGCAGGCACTTCGCGACGCGGGGCAGGTCCCAGAAGAACGCCCACGCCTCGGCGGGCGATGCGCTCACCTCGAAACGGTCGGTCAGCTCCACGAACCGCGCTCCTTCACGGCGGCCTCGACCGACCGCAGGATGCCCGCGTAGCCCGTGCAGCGGCAGATGTTGCCGCCCATGTAGCGGATGATCTCCTCGCGAGTCGGGGCGGGGTTCTCGTCGAGCAGCGCCTTCGCGAGCAGGATCATGCCGGGCGTGCAGTAGCCGCACTGGAGCCCGAAGTTGTCCACGAACGCCTGCTGGATGGGGTGTAGCCCTTCCTCGGGCGTCAGACCCTCGATGGTGATCAGGTCCGCGCCCTCCACCTGACCGGCGAGCATGCTGCACGAGCTGACCGCCTTGCCGTCAGCGAGCACGGTGCAGGCGCCGCAGACGCCGCTGTGGCAGTACTCCTTCGTTCCGTGCAGCCCGAGACGGTCGCGCAGCAGGTCGAGGAGTGTGGTCGAGGGTGGCACTTCGACAGCGAGCGCCTCGCCGTTCACCGTGAGGTTGACGTTCATCCTTGCCCCTCCAACCCTTCCACTATCTTGTGCGGCAGCAGCGGCATCTCGTGGAAGAGCACGCCGGTCGCGTCGTAGACGGCGTTGACGACCGCGCCGGGTACGACGACCGCGCCGATCTCGCCCATGCCCTTCGCGCCGAACGGGCCACCCTCGAACGGATGGTCGACGTAGCGCGGCGCGTAGTCCGGCATCGTCTCCATCGTCGGCAGCGGGTAGTCGAGCAGCGCCGCATTGATGAGCTGGCCGCCGTCGTCCCAGACAAGCTGCTCGAAGAGCGTGGGCCCGATCTCCTGCCCGACGCCGCCCTCCAGCTGCGTCTCGATGGAGTGCGGGTTGACCGCGGTGCCGGTCGTCGCCGATGCCGCCGCCTTCACGACGCGCACCGTCCCCGTCTCCGTGTCTACCTCCACCTCGACGGCGCACGACCCGAACGTCCAGAACGTCGACGCGATGGGGTAGCTGTTGCCGTCCGGCCCCTGGTACGAACCCCCGACCACGCAATCCCCCGTCGCGGCGAGCGGCGAACCGACGCGCTCCACGAGTTCGCCGTAGGTGACGCCCGCGTCTCCGTTCGCCTGCGCGATACCGTCGGGCGTGAACACGAGGCTGGTCGCCTCACGCTCCAGGAGCTGTGAGGCGGCTTCGAGCATCTGTGGCTTCAGGTTGTCCGTGGCCTCGACGACTGCGCGGCCCATGTGGTACGTGGAGCGGCTCGCCGTCGTCGAGCTGTCCACCGGTACGCGGTAGGTGTCGCTGTGGATGATGCGTATCGAGTCCAACCCTATGCCCAGCGCGTCGCCCGCGATCTGCGCCATGACGGTGTCCGACCCCTGTCCGATGTTCACCGTGCCGATGCGCACCTCGAAGATGCCGTCCTCGCCGAGCGCCACTTCCGCGCTGTTCTCGGACATCTCCCGCGCCGGCGTGAGCGTGTACTTGATGGTGCAGGAGACGCCCCTGCCGCGCACCTTCTTCCCCTCCGGGTCGACGGGCAGCGGCTCGTCCCAGCCGATGGCCTCGGTCGCCTGCTCCATACACTCGTGCGAGTGCGCGGAGCGCAGGTAGTCGCCGGTGATGTGGATGTCCCCGTCGCGCACGAGGTTCCTGCGGCGTATCTCCAGTCGGTCGATGCCGAGGTCGCGCGCGATGCGGTCGAACTGCGCCTCGTACGACATCGTGTGCTGTGTCGTCGGCAACCCGCGGTACGGCGAGGACGGCGGCTTGTTCGTGTAGACGGCGTAGCAGTCCACGCGGGCGTGCGGGATGCGGTACGGGCCCGTCGCCACCTTCAGCGTGTTGTTCGCGCTGCGCGCGCCGCTGATGGCGTAGCCGCCCACATCCACCCAGAACTCGTTGTGCCGCGCGACGATTGTGCCGTCCTTCTTCACGCCCGTGCGCATCCGGTTCCGGTACGCGGGGCGGATGAACGTCATGAACGTCTCTTCCTGCGAGAAGATGTAGCGCACCGGGCGCCCGGCCAGCTTCGCGGCGGCGGTGATGACGCACTCGATGCGGTCGCGGCTCTTGCTGCCGAACCCGCCCCCGACGTAGGGGATGATGACGCGCGCGGGTATCTTGAAGATGCGCTCCAGCTCGCGCCCGAGCGGGAAGGGCGACTGGCAGTTCGTCCACACCGTGATCTGGCCGTCCTCCACCTGCGAGATGACGGCGTGCAGGTCCAGAGCGCAGTGCTGCACCGGCGGCGCGATGAACTCGTCCTCGTAGACAAAGTCCGACTCCGCGAATCCCTGCTCGACGTCCCCGCAGCCGATGGTTGCGTGGTGGCAAACGTTCGTGCCCTCGATGGGCCGCAACTCCGGCGCGATGGGGAAGAACTCCTCGTGCACCTGCACCGCGCCCTCCGCAAGCGCCTGCGGCACGTTCATCACCGCCGGCAGCTCCTCGTACTCCACGTCCACCAGTTCTGCTGCGGCCTCGGCGGTGTCGAGGTCGTCAGCGACCACGACCGCCACGATGTCGCCCTGGTGCCGCACCTTGTCCATCGCAACGAGCGGAGCGTCGCGGTACACGAAGCCGTACACCTCCTCCACGTCCGGGTCGGCGCGTACCTCGTCGCGCGTCAGCACGCAGACGACGCCCGGCATCGCCCGCGCCTCCGACGCGTCGATCGAGACGATGCGCGCGTGGGGCAGGGGACTGCGCACCACCTTCGCGTGCGCCATGTTCGGCACGGTCAGGTCGGCCATGTACTCGATGCGCCCGGCGGCCTTATCCGGCGCTTCGAGCGACGGCATCGACTGGCCGACGAGGCGGGTTACGTTCGGGCTCGTTGCAGCGCACATGTCAACGCTTGCTCCACCACTATCCTGAGTATCCGGCGCTTGTACCACTCGGGCCCGCGCAGGTCTTCTATCGGGTCGGCCTCGTCTGCCGCCGCCGCCGCGATCTCCTTGATGCGCTCCGGCGACGGCTCATCGCCCAGCAACGCCCCAGCCGCGTCCGCAACGACCGGCACGGGCCCCGCTGCGCCCATGACGACGCGCGCGGCGACGCATACGCTGGACGCCGGGTCGACGGTGACGAGCGCGGACGCGTTCGCGACCGGCTTGTTCTCCGGCGACCCGACGGTGAACTTGATGTGAGCGCCGCCCGTGTGCGGCGGCGCCTCCGGCACGTCTATCCCCGACACGATCTCGCCCTGTTCGAGGACAGTCTCGTACGGCCCGATGTAGAACTCGTCGATCGGTACGCTGCGCTCGCCGGAGACGCCCGCGATGCGCACCGACGCTCGGGACGCCGTGAGCGCCGTCGGTGTGTCGGTCTGCGGCTCGCCGTAAGCGACCGCCCCGCCAACCGTCGCGACGTTCCGCACGCGCACGTTCGCCACCTGCGACGCCGCCTCCGCGAGCAACGGGTACGCCGCGCGGACGCCGTCGTCGAGTTCCAGGCTGCGGATGCTCGCCAGCGCGCCGATGTGCAGCCCGCCGTTCCGTTGCAGGCCGCGCATCTCCTCAATGCCGCCCAGGTCCACAACGCACTCCGGCCGCACGACCCCGAGCCGCAGCATGACGACCGCCGCGCTGCCGCCGCCGAGCACGAACGCGTCCTCGCCGCGCTCGGAGAGGACGTTGACCGCCTCTGCGACGCTCGCTGGCCGTATGTACTCGAACGGGCGCATGGCTACGGCGAGCGCCGTATCACGTTCTCCGCGAAGCTCTGCAGGTACTCCTTGCGCGCTTCCAGCGTCTTGGGCAGGTTGTAGAACGTCATGCCCACGTAGTCGATGCCGTGCTCCGCGATGGCCGCGAACTGCTCCAGGCAGTCGTCGCCGTTGCCGGTCACGGCCCAGTCCTCGACCTTCGAGTCGGAGTCGATGTTGATCTTCAGCATCGTGTCTTCTTGCATGTTCCACGTGCTGTACATCTTGTACGACGATGCCGCCGCCTCCTGTGCCTCAGCCGCCGCCGTCGCCTTGTCCTTCCCGTACGCGACGCCGCGCGTCAGCGCGAGCCGCCCCGGCCCGTTGCCGGACGCCGCGCGCTCCTCTCGGTACGCATCCACCACCGAGCCGAGGTCGGAGAGCCCCACCTGCGGGGCGATGTAGCACGCGTCCGCGATACGGGCGGACCGCCGCACTGCGCCGTCGCTCTGGCACGCGATCCATATCCGCCGGGGGCGCGCTCGGGCCCGCCATCCATATCGGCGGGTGCGGCTGCGGCATCGGCGTGAAGCCCATCTTCGCGTCGCGCACCGTCCAGTAGCGCCCCTCGTAGTTGACCTCCTCGCCGGTCCACAACTGTTTCATGATCTCAATGGACTCGGTGAGGCGCGGCACGCGGTCCCGCCGCGTCGCTCCGACGGCTCCCAGCTCTGTTTCGCGGTAGCCGATGCCGACCCCGAACGTGAACCGCCCGCGGCAGAGGTGGTCGAGCGTCGCCACGTCCTCAGCCACCTGTACTGGATTGTGCAGCGGCAGCAGCACGATGCCCGTGAGCAGCCGCATGTCGCCGGTCTCAGGCGCGAGGCGCGCCAGGATCTGGAACGGCTGCGGCCAGATGGTGGGGTGCGATACCCAGTGCTGCGGCATCGTCACGGCTGAGAAGCCGCTGTCGCGAGCCACGTGGCATATCTCGACTAGCTCGTCGATCTGCTCGTAGAGCGGACGCGTGCGGTCGGTGAGGAAGGAGCGCAGGTACAGGCCGAATTCCATGGAACGTTCCGCCAAATGGGATTGGTAAGAGAGCCTATCAGACCGCACACCCGCATGGGGAGACGTGACATGCCCTCATGCGTCCGGCGGCGTCACGAACGCGCACTCGGGCCCAGTGGCCCGGCTGAGCCGGTGGTCGATCGTCACCAGCGGACAACCGAGCGCTTCTGCTAGCGCGACGTACCACGCGTCGTAACAAGTGAGGTTCCTGCGCAGCGCCCATACCCTGTCTGCGTATTTGGCGAAGGAGAACAGTTCCAGGTTGAACGCGGAGAATTCCTCCCGCGCTCTCATGGCGTCTGAGGATGTGATTTCACCAGTCAAGTCCATACGCCTGAGAGCGTTGTTCACTTCCGCAGGCATGAGCTCGGTGCTCAGGATGTCAGGGTTTCTTACTTGGTCTCCCGCCCATTCGCCGAGGCCTCGCTGGTTGGTCAGAGCGGCGATGAAAACCGAGGAATCAACGACGATCATATTTCTTGTCGGCGTCGAGCGTTGCAAGGATGGTCTCCCTGGAGACGCTCCTGCCAGATGCGTTCACGCGTTGGCGTATCCGGTCGACGAGCATTTCATGGGAAGGTCTCGACACGATGCGCTCCAGCTCCTCGAGGATGAACTGCTGCATTGACTGGTGCTTCAGAGCGGCGCGAGAGGCCAGTTCGTTACGCACTTCCTCGCTTACGTTCCTGATCGTTATCTGGACGGCCATGTCGCTCCTCCCGAACCGCTGTGCATGCATAATGCCAGCATTGCCAGCACTATGCAAGCACACCCCTCACCCCAGTAAAAACGACCGCACCGCCGCCGCGTAGGCGTCCGGCTGCTCGAGATGCACCCAGTGACCGCCGCCCGGCAGTTCGACGAGGCGGCAGTCCGGTATCGCCGCCTCCATGCGCACCGCCACGTCGTGACGCAGCAGCGTGCTGTCCGCTCCGCGCACGATGAGCGTCGGCGCGCCGACCTCCGGCAGACGTTCCCATACGTCCGGCCTGTCGTACTTCGTCACCACGTCGCGGCTGCGCTTCCACGTGTAACGGCCGTCGTCCAGTTGCACCGCGAGCGCGTCCACGTCGCGCTCCAACTCCTCGTCCGACGCGTTCGGCTGCCGCGAGCGCAGCCGCTCCACGACGGCCTCTCGATTCTCATAGAAGTCCGTCTCGTCCTTGTAGCGCGAGATCATCGCGACGGAACCGGGGTTGTACGAGTCCGGGTCCATGTCCGTGATGACGAGTTTCGATGCGATGCCGGGGTTCTCCGCGATGCACATCCACGCGTTCTTGCTGCCCGCCGAATGCCCCATGAGCACAGGCGCGTCGAGGCCCAGGTTGCGTATCACGTCCCGCGTCTCGGCGATGTAGTCAGCGAGCGCGTACGTCTCTGCGCGCGGGCTGTCGCCGTGGCCGCGATGGTCGAGCGCCACCACGTGGAAGTCGTCGCGCATCGACTCCGCGAACGTTCCCCAGAGCGCGGCGGAGTCCTGCAGGCCGTGTAGCAGCAGCACCGGCGGCGCATCCGGGTTCCCCCAGTCGAGGTAGTGCAGGTCGAGGCCGTGTGCTTGCACGGTTTGTTCGGTCGGGACAATGGTCATGGCGTCGCGCTCCGTTGCATAGGTTGGCAGGCGTGAGGGTAGGGAGGCGCGAGGTGCGCCGTCAACCGGCGAGCCGAAGCTTCTCTTGCGCACTCCTGAGCCCGCCGCACCGCGGGTGCAAACCAGTGCACAGCCGGGTAGGGGCGGTTCGCGAACCGCCCCTACGTCCCACCCCGATTCGTCGTTCCTGCGAGGCAGCCCTGTCCGGTGTAGGGGCATCCCTTGTGGGTGCCCAATAGGTGCGGGGAGCGAGGCGCCTGCCGCCCCCCGTCACACCACCGTGACCGGGTGCGGCACCGCCGCCCAGAAATCGTAGCCGCGCTCGTTCCACTTCATCGTGTCGGGCTCCGGCTGCGTGTTACCGGCGCTGTCCGTCGCCCGCATCGTGATGGTGTGCTCGCCCGGCGCAGCGTCCCAGATGAACTCCCACCGGCAGCCGCCCTTGGTGATGTTCGGCTCCTGGATGCAGGCGTCTGCCCACGTCTTTCCGTAATCCAGACTGTACTCGACCCGGCTGATGCTGCCGTGGCCGGACCATGCGAAGCCCCGGATGGCCTGCGTGCCTGTCTGCAGCCTCCCCGGCCACGCCATGGCGATGCCTGATCGGACCGGCGTCGTGGTGAGGATGGGCCCCCAGGCCGGAGGCTCGGGCGGGAAGTCCGGCCCCTCCAGCACGTACTCTTCCGTGTTCCGCATGACGTAGATGGGCTCTTCTGCCACGTGGATCTTTCCGACCCACTTGATACTATTGACGCCGACCCATCCAGGTACGACGACCCGCGCCGGGAAGCCGTGGTCGGGCGGTATCAGATCGCCGTTCATCGCATAGGCGACGACAGTGTCGGGCTCCATCGCCTTCGCGACGGACATGGGCCGCTCCACGGCGGCCTCGTCCAGCCCCGTCGGCATCACGTCGACGGCTGTCGGCTTGATGCCGGCGCGCTGCAGGATCTCGCTGAGGGGCACGCCGGTCCACTCGGCGACGGCGTATGACCCGTAGCGCCATGGCCGTCCCTTGGGCATCTCCCCTTGGTACTCCTTGAAGAAGATGCGCCCGTTGCCCGCGCACTCGATGAACCGCGTCACCGTCACCGACGGCATCCGCAGCAGCTCGTCGTAGTTGATGCTCAACGGGTTCGCCACGCCGGGGCCCTCCACGCTCAGCCGCCACGTCTTCTCGTCGATGATGGGTGTCGGCCCGTGGTTGCGGATATAGAACAGCGATTCGGGGGTCAGGTACCCGCGTCCGTACAGGTTCTCCCACCGTGTCTCTACGCAGACGTCGTGATGGAAGAACAGCTCTTCCGGCGTCGGCTTGACGTGCGTGCCTTCGGGAGTGGGCTTCGATGTCATGGGTCCTCCTGTTTCATCCTTGGCGGGGGCATGAAAAAACCCCGCAACCTGTGGTGTGGTGCGGGGCAGGGGTGTCCATGCCGGAGGAGTGCGTGCGACAACAACACACGCCGGCTTCACGGGCGCAACAGCTGCTACATGTGCATGCGAAGGTCACCTGGACACCCCTGACTGATGGGACTGGAGACTTGACGGAACCTTAACTGATGCGACGCATGGCGTGTCAATGACCCTGCCGCCGATTTCCTGTCTGTTAGGGATGCTCTGAATAACTTGTCTGAAGGCCCGTCATTCCCGCGAAAGCGGGAGTCTCGCCCCTGTCATGTCGAGCGCAGCCGGGGCATCTCTCGGGAACGCTCCTTATTCAGACTATCCTTAGCATCGTGCAGGTTGCTCGGCGCTCCGGGCGCCTCATTTCCCTCTACGGCAACCCGCTCCTCGAGAACGGCATGAGCGTGGAAACCGTCGCGCTGCTCATCGGTGAGCGCGAGAAGTAGTGCGGTATACTGCGTGTGCGCTTCATGCGCTGCCAGGAAGCAACGATGGCAACAGAGCGGAAGAAACGCAAACCGCAGCCTCCTGAGGGGAAAGCCCACGGGCACTCGGCGGAACCTTTGCCACCGGACGAAGCAGACCCTGCCCACTCGCGTTGGATGGAGGAACGGCAGGACATGGCCGAGAAGCAGGGGGAGAAGCCTCCCAAGCTTACCGGCGAGGCGCTCGTTCGCGCCATGGTGGCGGACGAGAAACTCGTGCGGGAGACGAATGAAGCGTTCGACCGCCATCGGGCAGGAGATGATTCTCCTGGCCTCTTTGTTCGCGCGGGGTCTATCAAAGCCTGGTTGGACGACCCGTCGCGCCCTGACCCCCTGAAGATACCGCCGCTCTCTCCCGAGGAAGAAGTAGATACCGCTCACTCGCGCCGGATGGAAGAACGCCAGGACACGGCCGGGAAGCAGGGCAGGAAACCTCCGAAACTCACCGGCGACGCGTTGCGCCAGGCCGTGCTCGCGGACGAGGAACTCCTCGCGGGGACGCTCGATGCTTGGAACCGGGCTGAAGCGGGGGAGCCTGCGTATGCGGTAAGCGCGATTGCGATCAAGGCTTGGCTGAATGACCCATCCCGGCCACGCCCCATTTAACGTTGTTCTCGGTCCGCGTGCCAGGAGTTTCCTCGACAGCCTCTCTCCGAGGTCCTACGGGCGCGCCATGGCGACCGTCCACGACCTCGTAGACGACCCGCATCCCGACGACGAGACCCGTATTTCCATCCCGTTTCCCTTCCCGTTCGGCACACTCGCCTACAGGACCAACGGCTTCTTCATCACGTACTGGATCGAGAATGTCGGAAACGATACGTGTGCTGAACATCGTTTGGGAGAACCCTGACTACTGGGGCTGACGCTTGCCGCCGCGACACTCGGGCGGGTAGCATCGCCTGCGCTATGAGACCCTTCCGCTTGCATGAACCCACGACCGTGCACGAGGCCGCGTCCGCGCTCGCCGCCGCCGGCGGCGGCGCTGCGCTCTATGCCGGCGGCACCGAGCTGCTGCTCGCGATGAAGTCCGGCCTGCTCGCCTACGACACGCTTATCAACGTGAAGAGCATCCCCGGACTCGAAGCCGTGTCGGCCGATAACGGCAGCGTCGTCATCGGCGCGAGCGCAACCCATACCGCCGTCGAGCACGACCCGCTCGTGCGCGAGCGCCTGCCCCTGCTATCGGAGGTCGAGCACGGGGTCGCGAATCTCCGCGTGCGGAACGTCGGTACCCTCGCGGGCAACCTCTGCTTCGCCGAACCCCACTCCGATCCCGCAACGCTGCTCCTCGTCTACGAGGCCGAGTTGGACGTTGCGGGGCCGTCCGGCTCGCGCCGCATCGCCGTCGGCGATCTGCAGACCGGCTCGTACGAGACCTCGCTCGAACCGGACGAGCTGCTGACCGCCGTGCGCGTACCTGTCCTTCAGGCAGGCGTGCGCGCCGCCTACTCGAAGTTCGGCTACCACCACCGCCCGACGCTCGGCATCGCCGCTGCGCTGGCGGTGGTGGACGGCGTCGTCACCGACGCGCGCCTCGCGCTCGGCTGCGTCTCGCCCGTGGCACGCCGGCTGCCGCGCTCGGAGGACGTCCTGCGCGGCGAACGCATCGACGGCCTGACCGAAGGCGCATCCGCGCTCCGCGAGGCGTCCCGCCTGGCGTCCGAGGACGCTGACACCGTCGAGGACATGCATGGCGGCGTCGACTACAAAGAGCACCTCGTGCGCGTCTTCCTGGAGCGGACACTCCTGCGCGCGCTGGCTCAGAACGGAGGCGGCGATGCCTGAGGCACAGGCCGCGATGGCGGTCGAATTCGAACTGAACGGCGCGCCGGTCGAGGCCACGGTCGAACCGCAAACCCCGCTCATCGACATGCTGCGCGAGCGGTTCGGCCTCACCGGCACGAAACGCTCCTGCGACGTCCAGGTATGCGGCGCGTGTACCGTGCTGCTGGACGGCGCTCCCGTCAGCTCCTGCACCGTACCCGCGTTCGAGGCGCGGGGCAGGGCAGTGCTGACGGTGGAGGGTTTCGCGGCGGACGAAGGCTCGTCACCGCTCATCGAGGCGTTCGTCAACAATGCGGCGTTCCAGTGCGGCTTCTGCACGCCGGGCATGCTCCTGGCAGCGAAGTCCCTTCTCGACGCCGACCCCGCTCCCTCCGAGGACGCGATCAAGGACTACATGCGCGGCAACGTCTGCCGGTGTACCGGCTACAAGAAGATCGTGGAGGCCGTCCACGAAGCGGCGGAGGCGAGCCGATGACGACGCGCGAGTTCAAAACGGTCGGCACGGCAGTACGCCGAGTGGACGCGGACGACAAGCTGTCGGGCCGCGCGCAGTTCACCGGCGACCTCCAGGTCCCCGGTATGGCGTTCTGCAAACTCGTGACCAGCCCGCTGCCGCACGCCCGCATCACGCGTGTTGATGCAAGCCGGGCGCGGGCGCTCCCCGGCGTCTACGCCGTGCTGACCGCAGCCGAGCTCGTCAACATGGAGACGCACTACGGCTCCGACAAGAAGGACCGCCCCGTCATCGCCATGAACAAGGTGCGCTTCCAGGGCGAGCCTGTCGCCGCAGTCGCCGCAGTCGATCTCGCGACCGCTGAAGCTGCGGTCGAACTCGTCGAGGTCGAGTACGAGGAACTGCCGACGGTCACCGGCATCGACGAAGCACTCGCCGAGGCTGGCGAACCCGTGCACGACTCCAACTTCTGCCACGAGTACGGCTACGAGTGGGGCGACGTCGACGCCGCCTTCCGCGAGTGCGACCGCATCTTCGAGGACACCTTCGAGTTCCCGATGGTCTACCACTACGCGATGGAGCCGCACACCTGCATCGCGAGTTACGAACCGGACCGCATCCGCCTCTGGACGTCGGCGCAGCACCCGTTCCTCGTCCAGGCGGAGATTGCCCGCCTCTTCGGGCGCCAGCTCGACCAGGTGCAGGTCGTCGTCCCGTTCGTTGGCGGCGGCTACGGCAGCAAGTCGTACACCAAGATCGAACCACTCGTGACGGCCCTCAGCCGCGAGGCCGGCAGGCCGGTGCGCCTCGCCCTCAGCGTCGACGAAGCCATGCGGACGGTGCGCCGCCACGCCGCCCGCGGCACCATCCGCACCGGCGTGATGAACGACGGCACCATCGTCGCCCGCGAGTGCACCGGCTACGTCGACACCGGCGGCTACACCGACAACGGTGTCCGTGTGACCGAGCGCTTCGGCGACCGCATGCCCGGCCCCTACTCACTGGCGAACGTCCGGGTGAAGACGTACGGCCTCTTCACGAACTCGACACCCGCGGGCTCCTACCGCTCTATCGGTGGACCGCAGGCCATCTGGGTGTGCGAGTCGCAGATAGACGTCATCGCCCATGAGCTCGGCATCGACCCCTTCGAGTTCCGCGTCAAGAACATCGTCAGCCAGGGCGAGGAGGTGCGGCGCGGTAAGCGCCCTCTCGAAGGCGACATGGAGTTCGCCCTCCGCAAGGTCGCCGACGAGTTCGGATGGGACTCTTGGACGCCCGGCCCCACGCCCCCCGGCGTGAAGCGCGGCATCGGATTCGCCTGCGGCGTGACCAACTCCGGCGCGAGCCCGACCTCCACCTCGATCGTGCGCCTCCACGCCGACGGCAGCGCGACCATCTACATGGGCAGCGCGGAGATGGGGCAGGGGTCACGCTCGGTCATGGCGCAGATCGCTGCTGAAGAGATGCGCATCCCGTACGAGAAGGTGCGTGTCGTCGCGTCGGACACCTCGGCGGTGCCGTGGGACCGCTCGACCGGCTCCAGCCGCTCGACGACGCTCATGGGCCTCGCCATCCACGACGCAGCGGTCGACGTTCGCACGCAGGTGCTCGACCTCGCAGCGGAACATTTCGAGGCGTTCCCCGAGGAGATCGAGGCCGAGGACGGGCGAGCGTCGTTCAAAGGCGAGACCATCACGTTCTCGCAGTTGGTGCGCAACATGTTCGGCGGCTCCGGCGGCGAACTCATCGGCCGGGGCTACGTCACCTCGAAGCACGCCAGCGGCAAGCTCCGTCAGGACCCGGTCTTCTGGGAAGTGAGCATCGGCGCCGCGGAGGTCGAGGTGGATACCGCCACCGGCGAGGTGCGCCTGCTCCGCTACTACTCCATCTCCGACCCCGGCAAGGCCATCAACCCCAAGCAGGTCGAGGGCCAGGACGAAGGCGCGGCGATGCAGGCCATCGGCCACACGCTCTTCGAAGAGATGCTCTACGAGGACGGCCAACTCCTGAACCCGAACCTCGTCGACTACCGTGTCCCCGTATTCACCGACCTCCCGGACGAGTTCGAGACGGTCCTCATCGAGAGCGGAAACGGCCCCGGCCCCTACGGCGCGAAGGGCGTCGGCGAGGGCGGCATCGTCTGCGTCGCGCCCGCCGTAGCGAACGCCGTCTTCAACGCCACCGGCGTCCGCATCTCCACCCTCCCCCTCACCCCCGAGCGCGTCTGGCGCGCCCTCCACGATGCAGGGAAGGCGGTGGACTAGCCCCAGTACTGCCCGGTATCGCGCGAGACGGTGTAGATGCGTATCGTGGCAGCGTTCTCGAAGCCGTACGTGATGAAGAACCCACTCACGCGATACGCGATTGTGCCGTATAGGAATGGGAAGGGCAGCCAGATCTTCGCGACTCCGTCCGCCTGAGGATGGTCCATCAGATGGTCGACGGCTGCCTGTACTACCTGTCGCTCCGCAGGTGGTAGCGTCCGCAGGAAATCGCGGGCAACCTGATCCCAGAATACGTCAACGGGCGTTGAGTTCCCGTTTGACATCTTCCCAACTGATACCAGGTTCGCCTGCATCGGCGCGTTGCTTGGCCGCGTTGGAAGCAGCCACGAGTTCTTCATCGGCAGCCATCGCGCGCGCTAGAGCCTCGCCAGTGAGAGGCTCTGGTTCGCTTTCTTGCTTGCGCATCGCCATGTTCGTCCTCCTAACGGCCACGAGAAGACTGCGAGCGAGTTCCTGTCATGGCATCAAGGCCCCGGAGCTGCCGCCGGACCTCCTCAGGGCTTCCGTGGCGGATGTAGAGCCCCTTCTCCCCGGCTGCCTTACGCCGCGGGACTCTTCGTATTGAGCCTGGGCGTCGTCAGCCCTGCTCAACGCCTCGCGACGCAGCGCCTCGCCTTCCGGCGTCAGCTGAACTTTCTTGCGAGCATTAGCCATAGTTCAGCCTCCGCGCTCACGCCTGAGCGCGCTGCCTACATTCTACCATCGGCCTCTCGGCACTCCATGCCGTGTTACACACGGCTAGCTACGACGTTCACCCAAGGCTCCCGAACATCTCGATGGGCGTCTGGCGCGGACCGTAGCCCTGCCAGTACTCGCCTGTCTCCGGCCGGTAGCGGCCCTGCAGGTGGTTGCCCGCCTTGTTGCTGCGGATGATGACCGCAACCGAGCGCTCGCCCACCGTGTTCTCCCGGTGAATCTCGTACGGCCCGACGAGGTCGATCTCTCCGGGGCCCACGTAAACGTTCGACGCCAGCGTGATCTCGGCGTAGTCCGGGCGTGAGCGGTCGTCGTGCCGGTCGTAGCGCTCGATGCGCTCGTGGCCGTCGAGTACGCCGTAGAGCGTGTAGATGTAGCCGTGGTCGTGGATGCCGGAGAGCCTGCCCTGGCGCGACTCGCCCTTGACCAGGCCGTTGATGGCGAACCCGAAGTCCGGGTCCTCGTAGAAGATGAGGTTCTCGCCGCGTCCCTCCTTGGCCACGCAGTCGGGCCAGTTCTGCGACGCCTCGATGACCGTCGGGTCGGCGAGCAGCTCCGCAAGGATGGGCGTGAGCGCCTGCCAGCGCTTGTCGAGGTCAGTCTCGCTTTCGAACAGCTCCCGGGTCTTGCTGATGAAACGGTCCAGCGCGTTCTGTGTCCTCGTCTCAACGACCATGGCGGCTCCTCCCTTGTCGTCTGTCTGTTGATGGGAGTGTGCGCCCGCCGCGAGACGTAGTCAAGCGTCCTCAAACCTCGTCATTCCCGCGAAAAGCGGGGATCAAGATGTGCCCTGGGGTGGGTGTCCGGTGTAGGGGCGTCCCTTGTGGGCGCCTAAGCCTCCCCCCAGCGTGCACACGCCACACGGCTGGCGTATGGTTGCGGCGCGGAACCTGACACAAGGAGGGAACCATGACCACCGACGCCGATGCGGCCATCAAGTACGCGCCGACCCCCGACGGACTGGAGGACTTCTCGATACCCGATCCCTACGCCGACTGGCTGAAGGCTGAGGGCGTGAAGGTCATCGTCGACTACGCCTTCGACGACATCGCGAACGTCGAGCTCGGCCCGTGGGAGCGCAAGGGCGGGAAGGGCGCCGTCATCAACATCCCCTACCACGTCCTCACCAACGACACTCACATCGTCGAGATCGACCCCGGCGGCAGTTCGGAGCCGGAGCACCACGTCTACGAGGAGTACGTCTACATCGTCTCCGGGCGCGGCGCGACCAGCATCTGGCCGCAGGGCAGCGAGGACAAGAAGACGTTCGAGTGGAAGAAGGGCAGCCTCTTCTCCATCCCGCTCAACTGCTGGTACCAGCACTTCAACGGCAGCGGCTCCGAGCCCGCGCGCTACCTCGCCGTGACGACCGCCCCGCCGAACATGCGCCTCTTCAGCGACAACGACTTCATCTTCCAGTGCGACTACCCGTTTAGCAGCCGGTACAGTGGCGAGGAAGACTTCTTCAGCGGCAACGGCAAGCTGTACACCCGGCGCATCTGGGCGTCCAACTTCATGCCGAACGCCCCGGACATGGCGCTCTACGCCTGGAATGAGCGCGGCGCTGGCGGCATCAACTCCATGTTCGAGATGGCGGGCAACCTCTCGAAGGCCCACATCTCCGAGTTCCCGGTCGGCACGTACAAGAAAGCGCACCGCCACGGCCCCGGCGCGAACCTCGTACTCCTCAGCGGCGACGCCGGCTTCTCGCTCCTCTGGACGAAGGACGACATGTCCGACATCCGCAAGGCGGACTGGAAGGTCGGCTCGCTCGTCATCGTGCCGAACGACGGGACGTACCACCAGCACTTCAACTCCGGCACGCGGCGGGCGCGCTACATGGCGCTCACACCCGGCACGCACGGCCTGCGCGCGGCTATCCCGCGCGGTCAGGGCGCGGACCAGAGCTTCAAGGCAGGCGGCTACCAGATCGAGTACGAGGACGAGGACAAGAAGATCCACGACATCTACGAGGCGGAACTGGAGAAGAACGGCGTCACCTGCCGGATGAAGGCCTTCATCTCCTACTGCAACGGCGAAGTCGGCCCCACCTCCGCCCGCGACACTTAGACTCTTCTACACACCCGGCATTCCCGCCCCCTTCGTCATTCCCGCGAAGGCGGGAATCCAGGGTGCCCGCTAGGGCACGCGGCGGTGCGGGGAGGAGTGTCTGGTGTAGGGGCGTTCCCTTGTGGGCGCCCTTGCTTGGGCACGCATGAAGGATGCCTCTCCAGCCACCCTTGGCACAACTGAAAACCAACTCAAAGGAGACAAACATCATGGACTTCGACCTCACCGGCAGAGTGGCCATCGTTACAGGCGGAGCGCAGGGACTCGGCCTCGCCTGCTGCAAGGAACTCGCGAAGCACGGCGCGGACATCGTCGTCGTCGCCCGCGAACCCGAGGAAGTGACCACTGGGCGTGCCCGGCCTCACGCACCGGTGACCGACGCTGTCGCCGCGGTCGAGGCATGGGGCACAAGCGCCCTCGGCATCACCGCCGACGTCCGCGACAAGGCGCAGGTCGACGCCATGGTCGAGCAGGTGCTCGCCGAGTGCGGGCGCATCGACATCCTTGTGAACGTCGTCGGCGGCAGTTGGGGCGAGACGTTCAAGGCCGGGCCGCTCATGGAGCTGACCGAACACGACCTCGTCGAAGCGTACCGCGTGAACGTCGTGACCATGTTCCAGTGCAGCGTTGCTGCCGTCCCCGCGATGAAGCAGCAGGGCAAGGGCTCCATCATCAACATCGCCTCGGTCGCCGGACGCGCCCCCAGCCCGGACTCTCCGGCCTACGGCGCGGCGAAGGCGGGCGTCATCAACATGACGCTCTCCATGGCGCAGGCATGGGGGCCCGAGGTCCGCGTGAACGCCATCGCCGTCGGCGGCATCGAGACGCCCCACCGCCCGCGCTGGCGCGAGGACTCGTCCGCCGCATACGGCCCCGGCGGGGTCTCCGCGATGGGACGCCTCGGCAAGCCCGAGGAGCACGCCGGCACTGTCGTCTGGCTCGCCTCCGACTACGGCGGATACATCACCGGCGAGGTCATCGACGCCAACGGCGGTGCCCGCCGCTAGTCGTTCCGTCATCCCCGCTGCCTCCCGTCATTCCTGTAGGTGTTAGGTAATTCGTTGACAGAATGGTCTGAGAACGCAGTTCATTCTGGAGACGACGATGCGAGACAACAGCAATGACCGCACGGTGGAGCGGAACTACGTCCAGAAGTATCGGTTTCTGA
>MPMJ01000022.1 GCA_002238425.1 SAR202 cluster bacterium bin16
CGCTTCAACTCCCGAGCAATCGTCGGTGGCGGGCGATCCAGAGTTGCTGCGATTTGCCGGATCGAGCGCCCCTCGGTACGTAGGCGGGCAATCGCACAGCGTTCCTCAATCCCGAGCTGCGTATAGCATTTCCCCATGGCAACACCTTAATCTGGTGTTGCACTTCGTTTGTGAACTTAGGGAACCTCGCCCCCCGCCTCTTCCGTCGTTCCCGCTTCCTCCGTCATTCCCGCGAAAGCGGGAATCCAGGGCAGCCCCGCGGACAATTACACCCTCGCCTGGCGCAAGCCCGTCTTCCCTGCCCACTTGAAGGCCCTTGCCTCACCCCGCCCCAACGACGGAGCGAAGACCCGTGCCGCCCGGTCCCTCCTCATGCGCGCCCTGGCCGACGGCCCCCGCCCCTCCGCCGAGGTGGAGCGAGAGGCCGCCATGCTTGGCATCGCCAGGCGCACCCTCCGCCGCGCTCGCCTCGCCGGTAACGTCAAGGCCACTCGGATCGGGGCCACTGGCGGCCCTGGAGCGGGCACGTGGTACTGGTCGCTCCCGCCGCAAGAAACATTGAAGCAAGATGAGACACCCCATGAACGTTGAGAACATTCAAACGCATGGCCCCCTTGCCCCCTTAATGCCGGGAAGCAGGCCATGGCCATGCAAACACCCCCGATTAAGGTGGCCAGGTGGCCAGATTGACCGTACGGGCTACTCCTGCGCTCGGTTAATGGGGGCCAATTCTCAGCCGCTATTGGCCGCCTTATCCGCACGCCCGCCGTTCTGCGGAGACAGGGACCTTGCGCCGCTCGCGGCCTACAGGCCGTACTCCTCCAGGAAGCGCAGCCAAACTTCGCTCAGCGTCGGGAACGACGGCGTCGCGTGCCACAGCCGGTCGAGCGTCACCTCGCCCACGATGGCGATGGTCGCCGCGTGCGTGAGTTCCCCGACCTCCGGCCCTGCAAATGTCGCCCCGACGAGCACCCGCCGGTCTTCGTCCACGACGAACTTCACCCCGCCGCTGAAATGCTCGCCGTGCAGCGGCGCGGCGGCCCCACGCCGCGGGTCTTCGCCCACGACAACCTTCCCCCCGCCGCTGAAATGCTCGCCGTGCAGCGGCGCGGCGGCCACCGGCCAGCCCATCTCGACGACGCGGACATTCAGGCCGCGCTCGCGGGCAGCGCGCTCCGTCAGCCCCACGCTGCCGATCTGCGGGTCGGTGAACACCACCGCCGGAACCATGCCGTTGTCCGCCCAGGCGGAGGCGTCGAGGCCCCGGATGTGGTCGCCCGCTTGCCGCGCCTGGTACTTCCCCTGGTGCGTCAGCAGCGCCCGCCCGTTCACGTCGCCCACCGCGTACAGCCAGCCGCCGTCCACCCCCTCCACCTGCAGGTGGTCGTTCACCTTCACGTACCGCTGCGCGTCGACGCCGACCGTCTCCAGCCCGACGCCGTCCACGACGCCGGTGCGCCCCGCCGCCACGAGCAGTTCCTGCGCGTACAGGGTCTCGCCGTTGTCCATCGTCACGCTTACCCCGTCGCTCGTGCGGTTCGCCGCAGCAACGACGCATCCGAACCGGAAGACGATGCCCTGCGCCTCCAGCGAATCGACGACTGCCCGCAGCGCGAACGGCTCGAACAGCGGCGTGTCCTCGGGCGTCCTGCGCTCCAGTACCGTCACCTCGGCCGCGCCGAGCGATTTCCACGCCTGCGCCATCTCCAGCCCGACGACGCCCCCGCCGATGATGATGAGGCTCTCCGGCACGCTCTTCGCCGACGTGATCTCCCGGCTCGTCCACGGCTCGGCCTCAGCCAGCCCCTCGATAGGCGGCACGAACGCGACGGAGCCCGTCGAGAGCACGACGGCCTTGCGCGCCTCCAGTTCGACGCTGCCGCTGCCGTCCGCCATCGCCACGACGACGCGCTTCTCGCCGGCGAGCCGTCCCCAGCCACGGATGAGCGTCGCTCCCACGGAAGCGACCCACTGCTCCTGCCCGGCGTCGCTCCAGTGGCTCCCCAACGCAGCGCGGGCGCGCAGCGCGCGGGCCGCGTCCACCGTACCGGTGACCGCGTCACGCGCGGCAGGCACGCGGCGCACAGCAGCGAGCGCCTCGCCCGGGCGGAGCAGCGCCTTGCTCGGCATGCACGCCCAGTACGAGCACTCCCCGCCAACCAGTTCCGCTTCGACGATAGCGGTGCTGAGTCCGGCGGGCGCCGTCCGCCCGGCGACGTTCTCGCCTGCGGACCCGCCTCCGATGATGATGACGTCATATGCGTCGGCCATGTGGTGTCTCCTCTGTGGTCCTTGTCATGTTGAGCGTAGTCGAAACATCTCTCGGAGGAGCGTTCGCGCAGGATTGGGCGTCGCCCGGGAGATTCCTCGGTTCCGCGGCGCTTCGCTCGGAATGGCAGGTGGGTTCGGAGGATCAGCGCAGCCGCTCCCCGAAGAACGCCAGCGTCTTCGCCCACGAGTCGGCAGCGGCCTCTGCGTTGTGGCTGGCGCGGTCGTCGCAGACGAAGCCGTGGCCCGCGCCGGCGTAGGAGTGGAACGCATGCTCCTTGCCGAGGGCCGTGAGCCGCTCGTCCAGCTCCTTCACTTGCTCTGGCGAGGGGTTCTGGTCGTCCTCACCGAAGAAGCCCATCACCGGGATCGAGAGTGCCTCTGCCTCGCGCAGCGCGGGGGTGGAGGCTCCCTCCGCCCCGGGGGGGGGGTGAAGCGTGTGCGGGTGGTCGCCGCGGGGAAAAAAACCCCCGCCGTAGTAGACGGCAGCCGCCGACAGCCCGCTCGCGCGTATCGCCGACTGCATCGAGACACGCCCGCCGAGGCAGAACCCGACGATGCCGATCGCGCCGACATTCGGGTCGCTGCGCAGGTAGTCGATGGCTGCCTGCACGTCCATGTCTATGGACGCGTCGCTGAATCCGCCGGAGCGCAGGTCCTCGCGCATCTCCTGCAGTTTGTCGTAGGGCGCGTACCGCAGTCGGCCGGAGCGGTGGAAGAGGTCAGGAGCGGCGGCGACGTAGCCCTCGCTCGCGAACCGCTGCACGATGCCCTCGATGTTCGGGTTCACCCCGAACGCCTCCATGATGACGATGACCCCGGGATGCGTTCCGCCGTCCGTTGGGCGGGACGTTGGCGTGGCCATCGGCCCGTCAGCCGTCTTGATGTCGACAACCTGCTCTACCGTGTCCATGTGAGTGCTCCTCTGTGCTCAGATGCGCTGATAAGCGCTGCTTGCCGCTATTTCCGCCTCGCGCTGCCATTCCGCCTCACTGCGTCGTTCCCGCATTACTTCGTCATCCCGCGAAGGCGGGAATCCAGTCTCCCACGCGCGGCGGCGATTATATCTGCCGGAGGTGCCTGTCGAAGAAGGCGAGTGCCTCCTCCCATGCCCCAGCGGCGCGCTCCGGATGGTACGCGCCGCTCTCCGGCTGCGCGAAGGCGTGGTCGGCATCCTCCACCCACACGGCCCTGACATGGTCCGCCGCGTCTCCGAACGCGGCCCTGATCGCCTCGACGTTCGAGTACGGATTGAATCCGTCCAAGGCCGGGAAGAACATCAGCAGCGGGTTCGTGACGTTCCCCGCCCCGTGCACCGGCCACGGCGAGTCGGGGATGGCTGGGTCGGACTCCAGCAGGCGCGTAGGGTAGAACGCCACCGTCGCGTCTACGACGCCCCCCAGCGTCGCGCCGAGGAACGAGATGCGCCCGCCGAGACAGAACCCGGTGAGCCCGACGCGCCCGTCGCTTCCGGGGCGTTCGCGCAGGAAGGCAGCGAGGCGTGTGATGTCCGAGCAATGGCCGTCGTTGGTCATGCCTGCGCGGATGCGGGGTGTGGCGTCAGGCCCGCCGCCGAGGGCGGGTAACGTCAGCAGGCGTCCCGCCCGGTGAAAGACGTCCGGCGCGGCAACCGTGTAGCCATGCCCGGCGAGCCATTTCGCCTGTTCGCGTGCCTCGACGGTCAGGCCGATGGCGTCGTGCACCATGATGATGGACGGCAGCGGCCCGGCGTCCTCCGGCTCGTAGAGGAATACGGCCATCTCCCCCTCGTCCACCGGCAGGTCGATCTCTTTCCTTCGCTTTGCCCTCGCCCCCCTCCTCCTTCTCCCGCCCCCCCCCCCCCCCTCCACCGACAGGTCGACCCCTTCCCCTCGTATCCCCATCGCCCCCCCCCTCGTTGGCCGCCGTCATTCACTCGGGGAACGTGGCGGCTGCGGCCCGCTTACGCTACCATAGAGGAGGCGCGCCGGGGCGAGGGAGGATTGCCCGCGTGCTCTCGTACCGCTACACATGACACCCCACGCAGGATTCTGGATAGTCGTCAGCCTGATGGCGCTGGCCGAGATGGCCATCGTTGTCACTGCGCTGCGCATGCGCGTGCAGCAGGACGCCTCACGCGGCATCCTCGGCACACGCACCGCCGAGGTCGTTTGGACGCTACTTCCGGTGGGGCTCATCGCCATCCTGGTAGTCATGTCGTACGGAGCGGCGTAGGTCGATGGCGGCGCAAGGAGTACGCGCGGCGAACGTCCGCCGTGCCGGGTGGCTGGCGCTCGTGGCGTCCGTGCTCACGCTGGGCCTCATCGCATATGGGTCTTGGGTGCGTGTCTCCGGCTCCGGCCTCGGTTGCCCCGACTGGCCCCTCTGCGAGGGCGTCCTCGTCCCCGAGATCGAAGGCGCGACCGCCATCGAGTTCGGCCACCGCGTCTATGCGGGCGTGACGATGCTGCTCGTGGCAGCCTCCGCCGCGTTCGCCTTCCGCGCTCGTGCGCACGACCGGCTCACCTCGCGATTGCTGGTCTGGGCGCTCGTGGCGATCCTCGTGCAGGCTGTGCTCGGTGGCATCACAGTGCTAACCGAACTGCACAGCATGGTCCGGCTGGCGCACCTCACGTTCTCCCTGCTGACGCTTGCGCTCCTCACCGGAGGCGCGGCGCGAGCGCTCGACGTACGCCTCTCGCCGCCTCCGGATGTCAAACGATGGCGGGCGCTCGTCATCGCGGCGGCGTTCGTCGTGCTCGCCGGAGGAACGATCGTCGGCACGGGGCACAGCGCCGGCTGCCCCGGCCTCCCCCTGTGTGATGCCCGCAGCGGCACGGAGGCCGCGTGGGTGCATCTCGTGCACCGCGTCGCGGCGACGGCGTTGCTGCTGGCGCTGATATGGACGGCCTGGCAGGCACACCGCATCGGTGGATGGGTGTTCTATGTGAGCGTGATCGCCGCGCTGCTGGCGGCGGCGCAGTTCACGGTGGGCGTGAGCGCGGTCTGGCTCCGGCTGCCGCAGGAGCTGCGCATCACGCATCTCGGGCTGGCTGCCGCCGTCTGGTGGGCGGTCGTGGCGCAGTTCAGTTTCGCGCTCCTCGGGCGGACGCGCTGATGGCGTCCTTCCTCCGCCAGGTCACAGCCCTCTGCAAACCCCGCATCGTACTCTTGCTCGTCGTCACCGGCGCAGCGGGGGCATGGAAGGCGGCAGCAGGCTCTCCGGACGCGCTCGTGCTGCTCACGGTCATCGTCGCGGGAGCGCTGGCCGCAGGCGGAGCAAATGCCATCAACCAGAGCCTCGATGCTGATATAGACACCGTGATGCGCCGCACCAGGGTACGGCCCGTGCCCGCGCAGCAGATGAGCGCCCGGAGCGCAGCACTCATCGGAGTAGTGCTCGTGGCGGGCGCGACGGCGCTGATGGCAGCAGGAGCGAACCCGCTGGCGGCAGCCCTCACCTTCGCAGCGGCTGCCGTCTACGTGCTCGTCTACACCGTGCTGCTCAAGCGGCGTTCGTGGAACAACATCGTCATCGGTGGCGCCGCGGGGGCCTTCCCGCCGCTCATCGGAGCGGCAGCGGTGTCCGGCGAAGTGACCGCGCTGGGCCTCTACATGTTCGCGTTCATCTTCTTCTGGACGCCGCCCCACTTCTGGACGCTCTCCATGCTGCTGCGGGAGGACTACGCCGCCGTAAAGGTGCCGATGCTGGCCGCGGTGGCGGAGCAGCGCGACACGGCTCGGCAGGTGCTGCTGTACGTGGCGCTCCTGGCTGCGATGGCCTGGCTGCCGCTCGCCGCAGGCTATGGCGGGCTGACGTTCGCGCTCGTGACGACGCTGCTGAGCGTGATCTGGCTGCGTATGTCGTGGCCGCTGCTCGGTGCAGGAGACTCCCGCGACACACTCGCGGCGTACAAGTATTCGCTGCTCTACCTCGCGCTCGTGTTCGTCACGTTGGCGGTCGAACCGATGCTGCCCTGGTACGCGTAGTGATGCAGAAAGGGCGCCCACCGGGCGCCCTTCCAAAATGAGTCCGGTCTGAACGGCGCAGGCTATTCGTCTGCGTCCTCCTCTCCCTCGACCAGGAGAGTCTCCTCGGGGTCTGCAACCCCGATCTCATCGTCCTCGACGTCGGCGCTGTCTGCTTCCGCGCTCTCCTCTTCGTCCTCTTCGGTTGAGTCGGAGGCCGTGTTGGCAGGCTCGTCGAGGTCGTCATCATCGTCATCGTCGTCGACGAAGAGGTCGTCGTCATCGCCCTCGTCATCGTCGTCAAGGGAGAAGTCCACGCCCACTGCGGCTTGCGCCGCGTGCCCGTTCTCCTCCTCGAAGTCGTCCATGCCGGGCACCTCTCCCATGAGACCCATGATGGTCTCGAAGTCGTCGCTGTCGCCCTCGGCTGACGGCAGGGCCTCGGGGATGCCGAGGAGGCTGCGTCCCTCGGGGGAGACGTCTAGGCGGGCGGGGATGAGCCGTCCGATGATGACGTTCTCCTTGAGTCCGCGCAGGTAGTCCACCTCGCCGGACATCGCCGCCTCGGTGAGGACGCGCGCAGTCTCCTGGAACGATGCCTTGGCGAGGAAGCTGTCCGTGTTGAGGGACGCCCTGGTGACGCCCCGGAGTTCCGGCTTGCTGGTGGCGGGCTCGCCGCCCTCGGCGATGACGCGCTCGTTCACGCTCTGGAACCGCGCGCGGTCGATCAACTGGTTCGGCAGCAGCTCCGTGTCGCCGATGTTGTCCACGCGCACCCAACGCAGCATCTGACTGATGATGGTCTCGATGTGCTTGTCGTTGATCGACACGCCCTGGTTGCGGTAGACGGTCTGCACCTGCTCGACGAGGTAGCTCTGCGTGGCTTCCATGCCCTCGATGCGGAGGATGTCGTGCGGGTCCTTGACTCCGCTGGTGAGCTTCTGGCCCGCGAGGACGGCGTCCCCGGTGCGGACGAGGCGCTGGTCGGTGGCGTCCACCTGGTGGTCGCGCACCTCGGTCTCGAACGAGTCTATCTCGATGCCGCCGTCCACGAGACGGACGGCGCCCGAGACGCGGGCGAGCAGCGCGACTGGCGCGACCGCGTCGGATGGATCGTCGCCCTTCGAACTCGCGGCCTTTGCCTTGGGCTCTGCGATGACCTCACCCGCCTTGACGCGCTGACCCTTCTTGACCGTCAGCTTGTGCGTGTCGCCGATGGCGTAGCTGTCCGTGAATGGCATGTGGCTCACCACGCGCACGCACGGAACGAACGAGACGGGAGGAGTAAGCACCTGAGGGGCGTCGTCCGACTGGTAGTCGCCGATGAGCTGGCCGTTCTCGAACACCAGCACGTCGCCGTCAATCTCTGCGATGCGCGCCTTGCCCTTGGGCGACCGCGCCTCGAAAAGCTCCTCGACACGAGGCAGACCGGAAGTGATGTCCTTGCCCGCGATACCGCCCGTGTGGAACGTCCGCATCGTGAGCTGCGTGCCCGGCTCGCCGATGGACTGCGCAGCGATGATGCCGACTGCGTCGCCCAGAAGGACGAGCTGGCCCGTTGCGGGGCTGCGTCCGTAGCACTGCTGGCAGATACCGCGCGGCGCCTCGCAGGTGAGGGGACTGCGCACGCGCAGTTCGGTTATGCCTGCGGCTTCCACGGCGGCGGCCTGCGGCTCCTCGATCATCTCGGCTGCGTCCACAATCACCTCGCCCGTGTCCGGGTGGGCGATGGGACCCGCGGCGACGCGCCCGACGATGCGCTCGCTGAGCGGCGCGATCATCACGTCTTCCTCGGAGGCGTGGGCGTGGATGAGGACGCCGCGGTCGGTGCCGCAGTCCTCCTCCAGCACGATGACCTCCTGCGCCACGTCGATGAGGCGGCGCGTGAGGTAGCCGGAGTCGGCGGTGCGGAGGGCGGTGTCAGCGAGACCCTTGCGCGCTCCGTGCGTGGAGATGAAGTACTCCAGCACACTCAACCCCTCGCGGAAGCTGGACTTGATGGGCAGTTCGATGATGTCTCCACGCGGATTGCTCATCAGTCCGCGCATGGCGGCCATCTGCTTGATCTGTGCTTCGTTACCTCGTGCGCCCGAGTGGGCCATCGCGTAGATGCCGCCGAACTCGGGCAGGTGCTGCTGGATGACCTCGTCCATCCTGCCGGAGACGCGCTGCCAGGTGTTGACCGCCCGGACGTGCTTCTCGCGCTCCGTGATGAGGCCCATCTCGTACTGCTCTTCCAGCAGTTCCACCTCTTTGTCCGCCTCGGCGATGATCCCCGCCTTCTCCGGCGGCACCTGGATGTCAGTGATGCCGATGGTGGTGCCGGAGACCGTGGCGTAGTGGAAGCCGATCTGCTTGATCTTGTCCAGCACTTCGGACGTGGTCGTGTTGCCGGTAAGGCGGTAGACCTCAGAGACGAGGTCGCGGAGGGCCTTCTTGTCCATCAACACGTCGTAGCGGCGCAAGTCCTCGGGGAGCACCTCGCTGAAGATGATGCGCCCCGGGGTCGTCTCTATCCACGCGTCTCCTTCGCCAGGGGCGCGCACGGTGATCGTGGAGTGCAACTCCAGGATCCCAGCGTCGTAGGCGATGAGTACGTCTTCGAAATCGCGGTAGCGCCCGCCTTCGCCCTTGGCGCCCGGCTTCGTCTGCGTGAGGTAGTAGCAGCCGAGGACGATCTCGTACGTGGGCGCGACGAGTGGCTCGCCGGAGCTGGGGGAGAGCATGTTGTGCGTGCTCAGCATCACGTTGCGGGCTTCCTGCACCGCCTCGCGGGAGAGCGGGACGTGCACGGCCATCTGGTCGCCGTCGAAGTCAGCATTGAAGGCGGCGCAGACGAGCGGGTGCAGTTGGATGGCGCTGCCCTCTACGAGCGTGGGCATGAAAGCCTGGATGCCGAGCCGGTGCAGCGTCGGCGCGCGGTTCAGCATGACCGGGCGGGTCTGGATGACCTCCTCGAGGATGTCCCAGACCTCGGGGCGGGCGCGCTCCACCATGCGCTTGGCGCTCTTGATGTTGTGCGCCATGCCCTGCATGACGAGCCGGTTCATGACGAACGGCTTGAAGAGCTCCAGCGCCATCTTCTTCGGCAGACCGCATTCGTGGAGGCGGAGGGACGGCCCGACGACGATGACGGAGCGTCCGCCGTAGTCCACGCGCTTGCCGAGCAGGTTCTGGCGGAAGCGGCCCTGCTTGCCGCGCAGCAGGTCGGACAGGCTCTTGAGCTGGTGGTTGTGACTGCCGACGATGGCGCGGCCGCGGCGTCCGTTGTCGATGAGGTCGTCGACGGCTTCCTGGAGCATCCGCTTCTCGTTGCGGATGATGATGGCGGGAGCGCCGAGGTCCAACAGCCTCTTCAGGCGGTTATTGCGGTTGATGACCCTGCGGTAGAGGTCGTTCAGGTCGCTCGTGGCGAACCGCCCGCCGTCCAGCTGCACCATGGGGCGCAGGTCCGGCGGCAGCACCGGGAGCGAGGTCATGACCATCCACTCCGGCTTGTTGCCGCTGCTGTGGAACGCCTCGATGACCTGGATACGCTTGACGGCCTTCTTGCGGCGCTGGCCGGAGGTCGTGCGCACTTCTTCCTTCAGGTGCTGCATCTCCTCCTGCAGGTCGAGCGACCGCAGGATGTCGAGGATTGCCTCCGCGCCCATACCGGCCCGGAAGACATCGCCGTACTTGTCGGCGAGCTCGCGGTGGCGGCTCTCCGTGAGCAGCATCAGCTGCTTCAGGCTCTCCACCTCGCCAGTTTCCTTGGTGAGGTTGTGCTCGAGTTCGGCGATCTGCTCGTCGCGAGAGTTCACGAGCGCGGTCAGCTGCTCATTCAGCGTCTTCCGGCGGGCGTCGGCTTCCTCGGAAGCGGTATCCACGATGGACTCGAGCTCTTCCTGCAGCGTGGCGATGCGCTCGTTCATCTGCTGTTCGAGGGTCTCCCGCTTCTCGTCGTGCTCGAGCTGCAATTCCTCAATGCGCCGCGTCTGCAGCAGCGGGTCCACCCGGGTCACGATGTACTGCGCGAAGTAGAGCACGCGTTCCAGGTTGCGGGGTGACACGTCCAGAAGCAGGCCAAGCCTGCTGGGGATGCCCTTGGCGAACCAGATGTGGGCGACGGGCGCAGCCAGCGCGATGTGCCCCATGCGCTCGCGGCGCACCTTGGCGCGGGCGACTTCCACGCCGCACCGGTCGCATATCACGCCCCGGTAGCGGATCTTCTTGTACTTGCCGCAGTAGCATTCCCAGTCCTTCGTCGGACCGAAGATGCGCTCGCAGAACAGGCCGTCCTTCTCGGGACGGAGCGTGCGGTAGTTGATGGTCTCCGGCTTGAGCACCTCGCCGTAAGACCACTGCTTGACCTGCTCAGGCGACGCGAGTGAGATCCTGATGGCGTTGAAGTCTGTCGCGTTCGGCATGTTCGCTGCTCTCCCTTGCGGGTTGCTTCCCGCTGACTATGGGTGCGGTGCGCTACGGGCGAAGGCCCGTGGCTGCTAGTCCGCGCTGCTCTCGCTCTCTTCTTCCGAGGCCTTGCGGGCGTAGGCGCCCAAGTCGATCCGCACGGTGGTCGTCACGTCTCCGTCCTGCTCTTCCAGCGGCGCGAAGTCCGCTTCCCACGACGGCGCGACCGGCTCGATCGCGATTGGTGCGACGGCCTCCAGCTCGTCCTCTTCCTCCTCGCCGGTGTAGGTGAACCGTGAGGTGACGACGCCCTGGTCTTCTTCGTAGCGAAGTTCGACGGCGAGGCCGAGGCTCTGCAGTTCCTTCAGCAACACGTTGAAGGACTCCGGCACGCCGGGCTGCACGACCTCCTCCCCCTTCACGATGGCTTCGTACGTCTTCACCCGCCCGACAACGTCGTCAGACTTGACCGTGAGCATCTCCTGGAGGTTGTAGGCCGCGCTGTAGGCTTCCAGCGCCCAGACTTCCATCTCTCCGAAGCGCTGCCCGCCGAACTGCGCCTTGCCGCCCAGCGGTTGCTGGGTGATGAGGGAGTACGGGCCGGTCGACCGGGCGTGGATCTTGTCCTCCACAAGGTGGATGAGTTTGAGCATGTAGATGTAGCCGACCGTTACCGGGTTGTCGAACGGTTCGCCGGTGCGGCCGTCGTACAGAACGGACTTGCCGAGCACAGGGGCTGCGGCGTTGAGTGCGCGCCCCACGCGCAGCGCCTCGCGGTAGAGGTCGTCGAACGACTCTTCACCGAGGTCCACCTGCACGCCCGTTACTTCCTGGTACGTCTCCGCGAGGTCGTCCAGCCAGAGCCGGAGGCTTATCGACGAGGCGTAGTTGGAGTCCCGGTCGTTGTCGTCGAACGCGCGGTCAGCGTCGTAGCCGCGCTCGGCGACCCACCCGCGAGCCTTCGCCCAGTCCGGCTCGTAGCCGTCCGAGGTGTCGAGGTCGCTGCCGAGCGCTCCTGCGCGTTCCAGCAGCCACGCGCGGGCGAGCGCGTCGCGGATGTCCGCGTCGGTCGCGCCGTCGAACACGGGCGTCGCGGCGCGGAAGCGCAGCTTGTGGGCCGCGAGGCCCAGGTGTGTCTCCAGCACCTGTCCGAGGTTCATGCGGGAAGGCACGCCGATGGGGTTGAGGATGATGTCCACCGGGGTGCCGTCCGGCAGGTAAGGCATGTCCTCCACCGGCATGATGCGGGAGACGACGCCCTTGTTGCCGTGTCGCCCGGCCATCTTGTCGCCCTCGGAGAGGGTGCGGGTCTGAGCGACCCAGACACGCACGAGCTTGTTCACGCCAGGGGAAAGGTCGTCCCCGTTCTCACGGGACATGACCTTGACGTCGATGATCTTGCCGCGTTCGCCGTGGGGAACGCGGAGGGAAGTGTCCTTCACGTCGCGCGCCTTCTCGCCGAAGATGGCGCGGAGCAGCTTCTCCTCTGCCGTCAGCTCGGTCTCACCCTTGGGGGTCACCTTGCCGACGAGGATGTCGCCCGGCCCGACTTCGGCGCCGACGCGGATGATGCCTTCCTCGTCCAGGTTGTGGAGCGCGTCCTCTCCCACGCTGGGGATGTCCCGTGTGATCTCGCCGGGGCCGAGTTTCGTGTCACGGGACTCAACCTCGTAACGTTCGATGTGGATCGACGTGAACTTGGAGTCGCGCACGAGGTTCTCGGAGACGATGATGGCGTCCTCGAAGTTGTAGCCCTCCATTGCCATGAACGCGCAGAGCACGTTCTGACCGAGCGCGAGGTCGCCCTCCTGCGTGGACGAACTGTCGGCGAGCGGGTCGCCCTGCGCCACGGCGTCTCCGACGGAAACGATGGCGCGCTGCGTGAGGCAGGTGCCCTGGTTGGAGCGGATGAACTTCCGCAGGACGTGGGCTAGCTCCTTGCCGTTCTCGTCGGTGATGACGACCACTTCGCCCGTTACGGACGTGACAACACCGGATGTCTTTGCGAGCACCATCTGCCCGGAGTCGCGCGCGATGCGCTCCTCCATGCCGGTGCACACGAGCGGGGCATCCGGCTTGATGAGCGGAACGGCCTGCCGCTGCATGTTGGAGCCCATCAGCGCACGGTTGGCGTCGTCGTGCTCCAGGAACGGGATGAGCGCGGTGGAGACGCTGACGATCTGTATCGGCGCGACGTCCATGTAGTCCACGCGCTCAGGCGGTTCCATCAGGTAGTCCTCGGACACCCGGCACTCGACGCGGTCGCCGAGCAGTTGGAACTTGTCGTCCATCGGGGAGTTGGCCTGCGCCACGACGAACTTGTCTTCCTCGTCGGCGGGCAGGTAGACGATCTCGTCAGGGTCGGCGGAGACGTAGGGGTGCACCGCGACCATGCGCTGGGGAAGCGCCGCGAGCTTCTTGGCGGCGGCCGGGGAGACAACGTGGTTCGCCCGGACGATGGCCTTGCCGTCGTCGCCGGTCACCGTTTCGCTAACGGTACGGCCCTTTAAGTCGGGGTCACTGCTGGAGATGTCCTTCAACACCTTCCGGTAGGGCGTCTCGATGAAACCGTAGTCGTTGAGGCGCGCGTAGGTGGCGAGGGAGCCGAGCAGACCGATGTTCGGACCTTCCGGCGTCTCGATGGGGCAGATGCGCCCGTAGTGGGAGTAGTGCACGTCGCGAACGTCGAAGCCGGCGCGCTCCCGGGAGAGTCCGCCGGGGCCCAGCGCGGAGAGGCGGCGCTTGTGCGTGAGCTCTGCGAGAGGGTTCGTCTGGTCCATGAACTGCGACAGCTGCGAGCCTCCGAAGAACTCGCGCACCGCGGCGACCACGGGGCGGATGTTGATGAGTGCGCTGGGCGTGGCCTCCCCCTGGTCGAGGATCGTCATGCGCTCCTTGACGACGCGCTCCATGCGGAGCAGGCCGACGCGAAGCTGGTTCATGATGAGCTCGCCCACCGCGCGGACGCGCCGGTTGCCCAGGTGGTCGATGTCGTCAGGGTTGGCCGCGCCGTTGTTGATGCGGATCATCATCTTGATCATCTCGATGATGTCCTCCGCCGTGAGGGTGCGGCTGTCCTGCGGCACGTCCTTGCCGGTGCGGCGGTTCATCTTGTAGCGCCCCACGCGGCCGAGGTCGTACCGGCGGGGGTTGAAGAAGAGGTTGTCCAGCAGCGTGCGCGCGCTCTCCGCGCTGGGAGGCTCGCCGGGGCGGAGCCTGCGATAGACCTCCATCAGCGCCTGCGCCTCGTTCTGCACCGCCGTGTCGCGTTCCAGCGTCGTGCGGATGTACGGGTGCTCAGGGTCGTCGTCCACGTCGGCGAACCGGTCGAGTATCTCCTGGTCCGTCGCGAAGCCGGTCTTGTAGCCGATGGCGCGCAGGAACGTCGTCACGGGCAGCTTGCGCTTGCGGTCGATCTTCACCGAGATGACGTCGCGCGGGCTGGTCTCGAACTCGAGCCACGCGCCGCGGTAGGGGATGAGCTTGGAGAATGAGACGTTCCGTCCGGTGCTCGGGTCCTGCACCCGGGTGAAGTAGGCGCCCGGCGACCGCACAAGCTGGCTTACCACCACGCGCTCAGCGCCGTTGATGACGAACGTGCCGGTGGAGGTCATCATCGGGATGTCCCCGAAGAAGAGCGTCTGCTCCTTTACCTCGCCGGTCTCCTTCACTTCGAGTTCAACGGTGACGTAGAGCGGCGCTTCGTAGGTGACTTCCCGGGCGCGGCACTCCTCTTCCGAGTATCGGGGTTCGCGGAAGGAGTGCGCACCGAAGCGCAACTCGAACCGGTTGCCGGTCACGTCCTGCACCGGGTTGATCTCGTCGAGTACTTCGCGGATGCCCTGTGTCTTGAGCGCATCGAATGACTCGATCTGGATGTTCACGAGGCTGGACGGCTCCAGCACCTGGTGCGTACGTGCGTAGGACTTGACGGGATGCATCGGGGCGCGGTTGGCACGGGGCATTAACGACGTCATTACTGGCTCGATCCTCCTCGCAGCGCATGGCCTGCGGATTCGCACAGACACGGAAAGAGGCCCAGCGGATATGCAACGCTAGACCTCGGTTAAGGCGGTTTAAGGGATTCGGGGCTTCTGATGCTCAGGCGCGGTGAACATTCCCGCTAACCGTAGCACGCGCGCGGAGTCCCGTCAAGGGGCAGATACCATTAGCCCCGCCGCGCGGGGCTCGTTCGGAGCGGCTCTGCGCCACCGGGCGCTAGTTTAGCCGCTCGAATATCGTCGAGACGCCCTGTCCACCCCCGACGCACATCGTCACGAGGCCGAACTGCCCGTCCGTGCGCGTCAGTTCTTCCATCAGCTTCACCGTCATGATCGCGCCGGTGGCTCCCACCGGGTGCCCGAGCGAGATGCCGCTCCCGTTGACGTTCGTCCGATCCCAGTCCATCTCCAGTTCGCGGAGCACGTAGAGCGCCTGAGCAGCGAACGCCTCGTTCAACTCGACGAGGTCCAGGTCGGATATCGCCATGCCGGTCTTCTCCAGCACCTTCCGCGTGGACGGCACCGGCCCGATGCCCATCACCGACGGGTCGACTCCCGACACGCCGCGGCCCACCCAGCGCAGGCGCGGCGTCAGCCCCTCGGCCTCCGCGCGCTCACGCGACATCACAACGACAGCCGCGGCGCCGTCGTTGATGCCGGCGGAGTTGCCCGCCGTCACCGTGCCGCCTTCCTTGAAGACGGGGCGCAGCTTGGCCAGTCCTTCGAGCGTCGTGTCCGCACGCGGGTGCTCGTCCTGTGTCACCGCTACGGGGTCTCCGCGCCGCTGCGGGACGCTCACCGCTGCGATCTGTGTGTCGAAGTAGCCTTCCGCCTGCGCGTGGACGGCGCGCTGGTGGCTGTCGACGGCCATCTCGTCCTGCGCCTCCCTGCCCACCTCGAAGCGCGTCGCAACGTTCTCCGCGGTGACGCCCATGTGGTAGTCGTAGATGGGGCAGGTGAGACCCAGCGTGAGGCCGTCCGTGACGCTGTAGTCGCCCATGCGCGGCCCCTCGAACCGGACGCCCCGCATGAGGTACGGCACGCGGCTCATGCTGTCCGCGCCTCCCGCGACCACTACCTCCGACTCGCCGGTGGCGATGGCCTGCACCGCGAGGTTGATCGCCTCGAGTCCGGACGAGCACGCCCGGTTCACGGTCATCGCCGGGATGTGGTCCGGCAGCCCGGCCTTCAGCATCGCGCGGCGGGCCGTGTAGCCCGTCTCGTCCGCCTGGAGCACGTTGCCCATGATGACTTCGTCGACGTCCTCCGGGCTGATGCCTGCGCGCTCGACTGCTGCCTTGATGGCGACCGCGCCGAGGTCGGAGGCCAGTAGGTCCTTGAATGCGCCTCCGAACCGCCCCACGGGCGTCCGCGCGCCGCTTACCACAACCACGTCCTGCATGAGTTTGCTCCCCGCTCGTACTTGGGCGGATTGTCCCTGTGCCCTTCTACGCGTGTCAAATCGCGGACGGCTAATAGCGGATTAGCGCCACCACCTCGTGGTCCGGAAGGCGCGCGCGTCCGTTCAGCGCCGTGAGCTCGATGAGCGTCAGGATGCCCGCGACGTTCGCCCCCGCCTGCTGCACGAGCTCCACTGCCGCTGCCATCGTGCCCCCGGTTGCGAGCACGTCGTCCACCAGCAGCACGTTGTCGCCGGACTGCAGGCCGTCCTGGTGCAGCTCTATGGCAGCGTCGCCGTACTCCAACTCGTACTGTGCGGAGAACGTCTCGTGGGGCAGTTTGCCCTCCTTCCGCATCGGCACGAATCCCGCGCCCAGCTCGACGGCAAGCGGCGCGCCGATGACGAACCCCCGCGCCTCTATCGCCGCGACGCGGTCGATACGCTGCTGCCGGAAGGGCGCTGCGAGGTCCTGCACCACCGCCCGCAGCGCCTCCCCGTCGCCCAGCAGCGGCGTGATGTCGCGAAAGAGGATGCCGGGCTGCGGGAAGTCCGGTATCGCCCTGACGAGGTTCTTGTAGTCCACTGCCATCGCTCGCTCCAGCCCGGAGATACGCCCAGGCCGAGGCAATATAGCACGCTCGGGTAGGCGTCCCCGCCCGCGTGCGCCACGAGCGACTGCGCATGCCCCTGTGCTACAATCGCTCAACGCTCCGGCGCAGAACGCTCCGGCGTAGCCGTGGGGAACGTCGAGCCCCGCGGAGATCTCTTAGACCGACAGAAAGGCAGGTCCCATGGTACAGATACAGGCAGACGCGCTCCGTGAGGTTGCGCCTCAGGGGGACGAGTCACTCAGCATGCGAGCGCTGCTTGAGGCAGGCGTCCACTTCGGTCATCAGACGCACAGGTGGAACCCCCGGATGCGGCGCTTTATTTTTGCCCAGCGGAACGGGATCCACATCGTTGACCTTCAGCAGACCATGGAACTGCTTGAACAGGCGTGCGCGTTCGCAGCGGAGATCGCTGCTACAGGCAAGCGCATCCTCATGGTGGGAACGAAGAAGCAGGCGCAGGAGTCCGTCAAGGAAGAGGCCATGCGCGCCGGGCAGTACTACATCAACCAGCGCTGGCTCGGCGGCACCATCACCAACTTCGCCACCATTCAGACCCGTATCGACCACCTGGTGAACCTGGAAGAACGCAAGGCCCGCGGCGAGTTCAACCGCCTCCTCAAGAAGGAAGCCCTGAAGCTCGACTCCTCCATCGAGAAGCTGAACCGCTACCTCGGTGGCATCAAGGACATGACGAATCTCCCCGGCGCGCTCTTCATCGTGGACGTGGGCCGTGAGAACATCGCCGTCGCCGAGGCTCGGCGCGCAGGCATCCCCATCATCGCCCTCGTCGACACCGACTGCGACCCTGCCGGCATCGACTGGCCCATCCCCGGCAACGACGACGCCATACGCTCCATCCGCCTCGTCTCCGGCCACATCGCCCGTTCGGCGCAGGCAGGCCACAACGAGTGGCTCGCGTCGCGCGGCGGCTACAGCCAGGTCGAGGACGAACCGATCGAACCGGAAGAGGTCCTTGAGGCTGACGAGGGGGCCGTCTCCGAAGACGACCTGACCGTTGCCGAGGATGAGATCCCGCCGGCGGACATGGCTCAGGCCGAGCAGTCTGAAGAGGCAGAGTAACCCACTCCATAGAGAAGCGAGGTAACCAGTGCAGGTTTCCACCGAGATGATTCGCACGCTCCGAGAGCGCACCGGGGCGGGCATCATGGACTCCAAGCGTGCGCTCGAAGCAGCCGACGGCGACGTGGACCAGGCGGAGCAGGCCCTGCGTGAGAAGGGTTTGGCCAAGGCGGCCTCAAAGTCCGACCGTGCCACTGCCGAGGGCATTATCGACTCCTACATCCACGCGGGAAGCCGCATCGGCGCGATGGTCGAGCTCAACTGTGAGACCGACTTCGTGGGCAGGACGCCGGAGTTCCGCGAACTCGCCCACAACATCGCCATGCAGGTCGCCGCGATGGCCCCCCTCTACCTGGACGAGGAAGACCTCCCTGGGGATGAAGAGGGCAGGCCGGAGGAGGTCTGCCTCCTCAAGCAGTCCTTCATCAAGGACCCGGGCAAGACGATCGGCGACCTGATCATGGACGTGCGAGCCAAGGTGGGAGAGAACATCCGGGTCGGGCGGTTCGCGCGGTTCGGGCTCGGGCAGTAGCACAGGAGCCGTGCCCATGGCCGGACGTTCCACATACCAGCGGGTGGTGCTCAAACTGAGCGGTGAATCGCTGCGTGGACGCTCGTCCGACGGCATCGACTGGTCTGTTCTGGCCTACCTCGCTGGCGAAGTGAAGCAGGCCATCGAGTTCGGCGTCGAGCTCTCGCTCGTCATCGGCGGGGGGAACATCTGGCGCGGCGCGTCGGCGGAGCGCCAGGGCATGGACCGGGCGACGGCGGACTACGCAGGCATGCTCGCGACGCTCATCAACGCCCTCGCCATGCAGGACGCGCTGGAGCGCGCTGGCGTGACGACGCGCACCCAATCAGCGCTGGAGATACGCACAGTCGCGGAGCCGTACATCTACCGCCGTGCACTCCGTCACCTGGAGAAGGGACGGGTGGTCATCTTCGCGGCGGGCACGGGCAGCCCCTACATGACCACCGACACCACGGCCGCCCTGCGCTCCGTCGAGATGAGCGCTGACCTGCTCCTGATGGCGAAGAACAACGTGGACGGCGTCTACGACGCGGACCCCAGCGTCGAACCCAACGCGCAGAAGTTCGAGCAAGTGAGTTACATAGAGATCCTGAACCGCCAGTTGGAGGTGATGGACTACACGGCGCTCTCGCTCTGCATGGAGAACGACTTGCCGATACGTGTGTTCGACGTGTTCAATCAGGGCTCCATCCAGCGCATCCTTGCCGGCGAGCACGTCGGTACGCTGGTGAGCGCACAGCCGGTTACCGTCTGACCGGCAGGACGATCGGAGAGGCTCGCACATGGCTGACGACAACGAAGAGGTGCAACTCATCCTGGAGGACGCGGCGGAGCGGATGGACAAGTCCGTCGAGGTGCTTCGCCACGAGGCCGACACTATCCGCACGGGACGCGCCAACGCTGCTATGCTCGATTCCGTCCGGGTCGAGCTGTACGGCACGGCGATGCCCCTCAACCAGGTCGCGACCATCAACGCGCCGGACCCGCGCCTCCTCGTTGTGCAACCGTTCGACCGCTCCACGCTCGGCGCCATCGAAAAGGAACTGATGCGCGCCGACCTCGGCATGACGCCCAGTAACGACGGCACGGTGATCCGCCTGCCCATCCCCATGATGACGCAGGAGCGCCGCCAGGAGATGGTCAAGCGCTTGCACAAGTTCCGCGAGGACACGCATGTCGCTATCCGGAACGTCCGCCGCGACGCCCTCGAACACCTGCGGGGCCTCGAGAAGAACAAGGAAATATCCCAGGACGACCTCCGCCGCGATCAGGATCAGCTCCAGAAGACCACGGATGAGCACATCGCCAGGGCGGACGAGGTCAGCAACAAGAAGGAAGCCGAGTTGATGGAGGTCTAGGCCGCTTATGACGCGTGCCGTACCTGAGAGGAGCGCATCGCTTCACGCAGACCCCGGCGCCCCCAGGCATATCGCCATCATCATGGACGGCAACGGCCGGTGGGCGAACGAGCGGGGGCTGCCGCGCCTCGCCGGTCACCGAGCGGGCGCAGATAACCTGCAAAGTGTCCTCCAGACGCTCGATTCCGCTGGAGTCGAGTTCGTGACGCTCTTCGCCTTCTCCACCGAGAATTGGAACCGCCCCACCGCCGAGGTCACCGGGCTGCTGGAACTCATGCAGTCCGTCATCGGCGAGTGCGTGGACGAGCTGCACAGGCGCAATGTCCGCATCCGCCACCTCGGGGAACTCGACCAGATACCCGCAAGCCTTGCCGACGCCACTCGCGAGGCAGTGAAACGCACCGCAAGCAACGCCGGCATGAACCTCTGCGTCGCCTTTGACTACGGCGGGCGGACGGAGATGGTCCGCGCCGTACGCCGCATCGTGGCTGCAGGCGTCGAATCGGACGAGGTCACCGAGGACCTCATCCGCGAGAACCTCTACCTGCCCGACGTTCCGGACCCCGACCTCATCATCCGCACTGCCGGAGAGCAGCGCCTGAGCAACTTCCTCATCTGGCAGGCCGCCTACAGCGAGTACTACCAGACCCCCGCCTACTGGCCCGACTTCGACGACATGGAAGTGGAGCGCGCACTCAACGAGTACAAGCACCGCCGCCGCCGGTTCGGCGCTCTGCCCGAAGAGGACTGATGAGCGCCCTCCCGCGGAGCGACCTGCGCCTCCGCGTCGCCAGTGCGGCAGTCGGGCTCCCGCTCCTCTTCCTCGTGCTCTGGATCGGAGGGCTCGTATTCGCAGCTGTCGCAGTCGTCGCGGCGCTGATCGCGCTCCGCGAGATGCTGGACCTGCTGCGCCGCGCCCGGACGTTGCGCGGTGGCGGTTCCGTGCTGCTGGATGGTGTTGCCGCCCTTGTCGGCGTCGCCTACGTCGTCCTGCCGTTCGCCGCGCTCATCTCCCTGCGCCTCCACGACGATGCCGGCCTGCAGTGGACGGCGCTCGCATTCCTCGTGACGTTCGCGACCGACACGAGCGCCTATGCCGTAGGCAGAGCGGTGGGACACCGCAAGCTTGCGCCGTCCATATCGCCCGGCAAGACGTGGGAAGGTGCGATAGGGGGACTGGTTGGCGCCGCTGCCGCTGCGGCCGCGCTCGTCGCCCTCTTCGACGGCATCGAGAGCCGCCTCCTTCCGGCGGTCGCGCTGGGGCTGGGAATCGGCGTCGTTGCGCAGGCGGGCGACCTGCTGGAGTCGAAGGTCAAGCGTATGGCGGACGTGAAGGACTCCGGACGCCTCATCCCCGGCCATGGCGGCCTGTTCGACCGCCTGGACAGCCTTCTCCCCGTGTTCCCCCTCGTCTATTATGCCTCGTGGGTATGGTGAAGAGACATGAACAGGCAACGTGCAACCTTCAGTCTGGTGGCGTCCCTCCTTCTGGCAGTAGCCTTGGCATGTGGTGGCGGCGGAGACGTCGAGAAGGGTAGGCAGGAGTTCGAGTCCAAGTGTGCGACCTGTCACGGCATGGGAGCGCTGGGAACGGAGAGCGGTCCACCGCTCGTGCATGGTCTCTACGTTCCGGGACACCACAACGACAACTCGATCCGCCGTGCGGTGCGCAACGGCGTCCCTTCCCATCACTGGTACTTCGGCGATATGCCGCCTGTGGTGGGCGTTACGGACGAGGAGTTGGAGCAGATTATCCTGTACATCCGCGAGCAGCAGCGCGCGGGTGGCATCTACTGAAGGCGGACGGCAGGCCAGCCATGAAGAACATCGTCGTACTCGGCTCGACCGGCTCCATCGGCACGCAGACGCTCGACGTCGTGCGCGCGCTGCCGGACGACTTCCGCGTCGCGGGGCTGTCGGCCGGGCGCAACCTCGGCCTGCTCGCCGAGCAGGTCGCCGAGTTCAAGCCACGTATGGTCTGGTGCGAAGAAGGACGCGACAGCGTCGGCGGCGACGGCGCGTCGCTCGTGCCGCCCGAGGAGATGGTCACCGAGCCTGACGTCGACCTCGTGATGGTGGCAACGACGGGCCGCGCGGGCCTCGTACCCACGCTGAACGCACTCCGCGCCGGGAAGGCCGTCGCGCTCTCCAACAAGGAGGTCGTCGTCATGGCGGGCGAGCTCGTCACCCGCGCCGCCGCAAAACACGGCGCACCGCTCCTGCCCGTCGACAGCGAACCGTCCGCCATCTGGCAGTGCATGCGCGGCGAGGACGAACCGGTGCGCAGGCTCATCATCACCGCGTCCGGTGGCCCGTTCCGAACCCGCCCGCTGGACGAGATAGCCGGCGTCACCCCAACCGAGGCGCTCGCACACCCCACCTGGGTCATGGGACGCAAGATCACCATCGACTCCTCCACGCTGATGAACAAGGGCTTCGAGGTCATCGAGAGCCGCTGGCTCTTCGACATCCCGTTCGACCGCATAGACGTGGTCGTTCACCCGCAGAGCGTCATCCACTCGATGATCGAGTGCGCGGACGGCTCCGTGAAGGCGCAGATGGGCCCGCCGGACATGCGGCTCCCCATCCAGGCGGCACTCGCTTACCCTGCGCGCCTCGACAACGGCAAACTGCCGCGCTACGACCCCCTCGCGTGGCCGTCGCTCACCTTCGAGCCGCTCGACCCCGCGCGTTACCCCTGCTTCGCAACCGCAGTTGCAGCGGGGCGCAAGGAGCAGACCTACCCGGCTGTGCTCAGCGCCGCCGACGAGGAGGCCGTGCACTACTTCCTCGACGGTCGTATCGGGTTCGGCGACATCCACCGCATCGTGCAGAGCGTGCTCGACAGGCACGAGTCGTTCGATGCCTCGACCCCCGAGGCCGTGCTCGAGGCCGACGCCTGGGCGCGCCGCGAGGCTGCGGCAGCGGCGGGGGTGGGCTCGACCGCCGGCCGCCGCGAGGCGGCGGCAGGGGCGGGCGTGGGCTAGCGCTCCGTCCCGGTCACTTCCATGACGGTGCTCCTCTTTTTCATCGTCCTCGGTTCCCTCATCATCGTGCATGAGCTGGGGCACTTCTTCGCCGCGAAACTCGCTCGGGTGCAGGTGCTGGAGTTCGGCGTCGGCATACCCCCGCGTGCCTTCGGCTTCACGCGAGGCGGCACCACCTACTCGCTCAACTTCCTCCCCTTCGGCGGGTTCGTGCGGATGCTCGGCGAGGAGGACCCCACCGCGCCCGCCAGTTTCGCGGGCAAGGCTGCCTGGCAGCGGCTGTTCATCCTCGGCGCGGGCTCCGCGATGAACGCCCTGCTCCCCATCGTCCTGCTCACCGTCGTCTTCATGATTCCGCAGCCCGTGCCGGTGACGGACGTGACCGTGCTCAGCGTCGCCCCCGGATCGCCCGCCGAGCAGGCTGGCGTGGAGGCGGGAGACCTCATCCGCGAGGCCGACGACAGGAACATCGACAACTCGTCGGACCTTCTTATGGCCATCAACCTCCGCCTGGGCGCGGACACGGCATGGACGGTCGAGCGGCGCGGACGGCTCGTTGGCCTCCATGTCCCGGACGTGCGTGTCGACCCACCGGAAGGGCAGGGCGCCGTCGGCATCTTCCTCACCGACGCCCGTCTTACCGTCGCGTCGGTCGCCTTCGGTTCGACGGCTGCACAGAGCGGCCTGCTTCCCGGCGACCTTCTCCTCTCGATCGGCAGCCGACGCGTGCTGAACGAGGACAGCCCGCAGACTGCCCTCGCCGCAGCGGTGCAGGCGTCTCCCGCCGAACCGGTGCCGGTAGAGGTACTGCGACAGGGACGCATCGTGACGCTGGAACTGCCGTCGGACGAGGGTGCGCTCGACGGTCAGACCGTCGAGGCCTACCCCGAGGGGACGCGCTCGATGGGCCCGCTGGCCGCGTTCCGCGCGAGCTTCGTCCAGATAGGCGAGATACTCCTGCTCTTCCGCAACGAAATCTCACGATGGATAGCGGGCGCGTCCTCCATCCAGGTTGCGGGGCCCATCGGCATCGCACAGATGACGGGCGATGTGGCCGAGTCCGGCATCAGTCCGCTCATCCTCTGGACAGCACTGCTCTCCATCAACCTCGCCATCATCAATCTCATCCCGTTCCCCGCGTTGGACGGCGGGCGCATCGCCTTCGTGCTCGTGGAGATCGCGCGCGGCGGACGCCGCCTCGCCCCGGAGAAGGAGCGATTCGTCCACGCCGCCGGGTTCGCCCTGCTCATCATGGCAATCGTCATAATCTCCGTGAACGACATCCAACGCCTGTTCGCATGACCCCGGGGCATCCCTGCGTTTTCTGTTGTTGTTGCAATGTGCTGCTTTCACTCGTAGATGGCCTTCCTCTGCGCAACGATCGGGCTACGCTCCGCAAGGGGTTGGACGACGGAATGCAGCGGCGATGCGACAAAAAGCGACAACTTGCGACAGGGGCCGCTGCGGAGGCGGAGGGCTGCGCCCCGCCGGTCGCTGTCCAACTAGGGCAGGGTACGCAAGGCCTGCGCGACCGCGAAAGAGGCGCGTGTCACAATTCGACAGGGATGGACAAGGTGTACAGGAGGGAATTCATCGCTCACGCCCCGCGCCATTCGTGGGGTGTATCATGGTTGCCAGCAACCTGAGGGGAGCCGGACATGGCACGTCGCGTAACCAAGCCTGTGTGGGTGGGAGACGTCAAGATCGGCGGGGACGCTCCCGTCAGCGTTCAGTCCATGACCAAGACCGACACCCGTGACGTCGAGGCCACGGTCGCGCAGATACACGGCCTCGAGGAGGTCGGCTGCGAGATCATCCGCTGCGCCGTGCCGGACATGGAAGCCGCGCAGGCCCTCGGCGCCATCAAGCGCCAGGTCTCTATCCCCGTCGTCGCGGACATCCACTTCCACTACCAGCTCGCGCTCGAAGCCCTCAACCAGGGAGTCGACTGCCTGCGGCTGAATCCCGGCAACATCCGCGACGCTGAGAAGGTGCGCACGGTGGTGCGCGAGGCGAAGGCCCGCCAGACCCCCATCCGCATCGGCGTCAACTTCGGCAGCCTGCCTCCGGTCGGCGCGATAGGCGTCACGCGAGGCCAGCACCGCCACGCGGACGGCGTGAACCGCCTCGTGAAGGGCTCGTCGGCCTCCGGCGAGGGCGAGGAGGTCTCCGTCGTCGACCACATGGTCGCAACCGGCCTGTGGGAGATACAGCTGCTCGAAGACCTCGACTTCGACCTCATCAAGATCTCGCTCAAGGCCTATGACATCGACACGACCGTCGAGGCCTACCGGAAGCTCGCGAAGATGGTGCCGTACCCCTTCCACCTTGGCATCACCGAAGCCGGCACCGCCCGCTCCGGCTCCATACGCAGCGCCATCGGACTGGGCACGCTCCTCTACGACGGTATCGGCGACACGATCCGCGTCTCGCTCAGCGACGAGTCTCGCGAGGAGGTCGAGGTCGGCTACGAGATACTCAAGGCGCTGAACCTCCGCAAGAAGGGCGTCCAGATGGTCGCCTGCCCCTCCTGCGGGCGCGCAGACGTGGACATCCGTAAGCTCGCCAACACCGTCGACGAGATGCTGAAGGGCATGGACACGTCCGTGAAGGTCGCCGTGATGGGCTGCGAGGTGAACGGCCCCGGCGAGGCGAAGGACGCCGACGTCGGCATCGCCGCAGGCAACGGGCGCGCCATCATCTTCCGCAAGGGTCAGAAGGCGCGCATCGTCGAGGAAGCGGACATGCTCAGCGCGTTGCTCGAAGAGGTCGAGACCGTCGCAGCCGCGATGGCGGAGTAACTTCCGCCCCTTACGCCCCCGCGTTCCCCCACTTGTCGTAGAACGTCACCTCAGCGACCGGCTTGCGGCGGCTGCCGCCCAGATGGTCCGGAGGGGCCGGGTAACCGATCGGCGTCATCGCCATCATCATCCAGTCGTCCGGCACGCCCAGCAGCGCAGCCACGTCCTCGTAGCAGTGCTGCCAGACCGTCGTGAGGCGTGTGCCGAGGCCGAACGATGCCGCTGCCAGCATCAGGTTCTGCACCGCGGGGTAGATCGACGCTCCGCGGTACGTCTCGCTGCCCCGGAGCTCCCACCGCTCCACGCACACCATCACCATCACCGGGACGTCCTCCATGGCGCCGCTGAAGTGTGCGGGCTCTTCCCCCGGCGCGCTGGCCGACGTCCCGCCCGTCATGCGCCGTTGCGCCTCGAGGTACAGCTCGCCCATCTGACGCTTCACCTCGCGGTCGCGCAGCACGATGAACCGCCACGGCTGGCGATTGCTGCCGCTCGGAGCGCGAGTCGCCGCCTCGAGTATCTGGTCCAGCACGTTGTCCGGGATCGGGTCGGGCTTGTAATAGGCGGTGCCCCGCTGGCTGCGGACGACGTCGAGGAATTCCGGCATGGTGGGCCTCCAGTGCGTGCTACAGTTGCGCGGATTCTACTCCGCCGGGCAGCCGCAGGAGCGCAGTGGGCCCGCGGCGATGGTTCCACATAGACGTACTGGGCATCGGTTAACTCCGAACGGCAGCACCCTCCGGGCGTGCTGCCGTTCGCACATGTGCAGTAGTGGGGCGCTGGGTTCGCCGTTCCGCGACGCTACCTGGCCTTCATCACGAACGTACCGCCGATCTTGTCGTGCAGGCCTTGCCGCCGTTCGTCGAAGAGGATCATGATGACGATGACGATGGCGACCGTCAGGCCAACCAAGTCGCCGATGCCTGCTCCTACCACCACGGTGAGGAGCGAGCCCAGCGCTCGTGCGATGACCTCTCTGATGAGGACTGGGCCGACTCCGGCCTTGTTGCCGTCTCTGTCCACCACCTTCATGCCCATCGCCATCTTGCCGAGCGTGGCGCCGAAGGCCACGGTGAGGACGACGTAGTAGGCCACCACGATGATTGCCTGGATCAGGCCGTCCGTGGTGTTTGCTTCTTCTGAAACGGAGAATTCGATGACCCCGATCCCAGACAGGATTCCGACGATGACAAGCAGGATGATGACGTCGATTATGAACGCGATGAAACGTTGCAGGCGGCTTGCGTATTCCATGTTTGGCTCCTTGTTCCCACCTTGCCGTGGATTGCTTGGTTCCGGGCTCCGGGGTGATGGGCGCTACCGTGCCTTCACCACGAACGTTCCGCCGATCTTGTCATGCCAGCCCTGCCGCTTGCCATCGAACAGTATCCAGACGTAACCCAGGAACAGAACGAGGGCTGAGACGATCTTCCCGATGGTCTCCCTGATGAGCACTTTGAAGAACCCCGCCTTCTGGCCGCCCTCGTCGACCACCCTCATACCGAGCGCCATCTTCCCCAACGTGGCCCCGAACGCTGCGGTAAGCAGGGTGTAGTAGCCAAAGCTGATGACGGCTTCCAGGAGCTGGTCTGTGCCGCTGGGCTCGCCCAGGTTGATGACGCCGGCCGCATCCAGGACCAGGATGATCACCGAGACGACGACGACGTCGATGACGAATGCTGCGAAGCGGTGCAGGCGGCCGGCGTACTCCATGGTCCAGCTCCTTCTGACCGAACCGGTCTATGGAAAGCGTAGCACACCGCCCAGAGGGGACACTCTCCGCCCGCCTTGCGGGATTAAACAGAAAGCGCCCCACTGCAGGGGCGCGCTGGGAGTGACGGAAGGTTGGTAGCGGGGCCAGGACTCGAACCTGGGACCTTCGGGTTATGAGCCCGACGAGCTGCCACTGCTCCACCCCGCACCGAAGATACCGGAACACAAGGAGAAGGGCGCAGCCTTTGCGCGCTAACAAGGGAAATCGAACGAGCAGAGGAGCAGGAGCGTATATGTGGTCAAGTCCTCGGCCGATTAGTACCGCTCAGCTGAACGCATTGCTGCGCTTACACCTGCGGCCTATCGAGCAGATAGTCTCTCTGCGGCCTTACCCCCTCTCGGGGTGGGAAGTCTCATCTTGAGGCCGGCTTCGCACTTAGATGCTTTCAGCGCTTATCCGTTCCGTACATAGCTACCCGGCAGTGCCCCTGGCGGGACAACCGGAACACCAGAGGTACGTCCTTCCCGGTCCTCTCGTACTAGGGAAAGCTCCTCTCAAACTTCCTGCGCCCACAGCGGATAGAGACCGACCTGTCTCACGACGGTCTGAACCCAGCTCACGTGCCGCTTTAACCGGCGAACAGCCGGACCCTTGGGACCTTCTTCAGCCCCAGGATGCGACGAGCCGACATCGAGGTGCCAAACCTTGCCGTCGATATGAACTCTTGGGCAAGATAAGCCTGTTATCCCCGGGGTAGCTTTTGTCCGATAAGCCACGGCCCTTCCACACGGGACCGTAGGATCACTTTGGCCGACTTTCGTCCCTGCTTGGCTTGTTGGCCTCGCAGTCAAGCCCCCTTCTACCAATGCGCTCTGCGGGTGATTTCCATCCACCCTGAGGGGACCTTTGCACGCCTCCGTTACCTTTTAGGAGGCGACCGCCCCAGTCAAACTGCCTGCCAGACACGGTCCCCCTGCTTGTTCAGGGGTTAGATCCAAAAACAGGGAAGAGTGGTATTTCAACGACGGCTCCACCGGAACTGGCGTCCCGGCTTCACAGCCTCCCACCTATCCTACACAACCGTATCCTCGGATCAATGTCAGGTTGCAGTAAAGCTCCACGGGGTCTTTTTGTCCTGCTGCGGGTAACGAGCATCTTCACTCGTACTTCAATTTCACCGAGACCATCCTTGAGACAGCGCCCCAGTTGTTACGCCTTTCCTGCGGGTCAGAACTTACCTGACAAGGGATTTCGGTACCTTAGGACCGTTATAGTTACGGCCGCCGTTCACCGGGGCTTCGATTTGCAGCTCTCACCGCGCCTCTTGACCTTCCGGCACTGGGCAGGCGTCAGCCCCTATACGTCGTCTTGCGACTTGAGCAGGGACCTGTGTTTTTGTTAAACAGTCACCAGGGCCTCTTCGCTGCGACCCCGAAGGTGCTCCATCCGCTAGGGATTTCACCCTCCAGGGCACTCCTTCTCCCAAAGTTACGGAGTCAGATTGCCGAGTTCCTTAAGGATGGTTCTCTCGTCCGCCTCGGTACTCTTATACCAGTCCACCAGTGTCGGTTTGCGGTACGGACACCTATGACTCTAGCTACGAAGCTTTTCTTGCCGGTGTAGCCTCAACAGACTTCCCCAGGGCCAGGCCCTGAAGTTGCTTCACCCCTCAGCTCAAACCCCACGGCGGATTTTCCTACCGCAGGCTCACCTACAGGCTCAGACGCACCATGTCCAATAGGCACGCTCTGCCTAGCTTCCCGTGTCCCTCCTTAGCCTTAAAACGATCCATAGGTGGCGCTGGAATATTGACCAGCTGTCCATCGCCTACGCCTTGCGGCCTCGGCTTAGGTCCGGCTAACCCTACGACGAACGACGTTGCGTAGGAAACCTCGGACTTTCGGCGGATGCGGTTCTCACGCATCTTTACGCTACTCATGCCGGCATTCGCACTTCTCTGCGCTCCACCTGCCCTCACAGGCAGACTTCTGTGCACAGAGAACGCTCCCCTACCCCTCCGCCTTACGGCAGAAGCCACGACTTCGGCAACAGGCTTAAGCCCCGATAAATTGTCGGCGCACGGTCCCTTGACCAGTGAGCTATTACGCACTCTTTAAAGGGTGGCTGCTTCTAAGCCAACCTCCTGGTTGTCTAAGCGACCATACTTCCTTTGACACTGAGCCTGTATTTAGGGGCCTTAGTCGGTGGTCTGGGCTGTTTCCCTCTCGACCATGGAGCTTATCCCCCACGGTCTCACTCCTCAGGCATGGATGGAACGGCATTCGAAGTTTGATTGGGTTTGGTAGGCTCACACCCCCTAGCCCATTCAGAGCCCTACCTCCGTCCCTCTTCCTGAAGGCTGCACCTCAATGCATTTCGGGGAGAACCAGCTATCTCCGGGTTCGGTTGGCATTTCACCTCTACCCACAGCTCATCCCAACACTTTGCAACGTATACGGGTTCGGGCCTCCACCTCGAGACTATCGAGGCTTCACCCTGGCCATGGGTAGCTCACCCGGTTTCGGGTCTACCCCGTGCGACTGCTTCGCCCTATTCAGACTCGCTTTCGCTGCGGCTCCGGGACGTCTGCATCCCTTAACCTCGCCACACAGGAGTAACTCGCCGGCTCATTCTTCAATAGGCACGCCGTCATCCGTCCGAAGACGGACTCCGACCGCTTGTAGGCCCACGGTTTCAGGTCTATTTCACTCCCCTTCTGGGGTTCTTTTCACCTTTCCCTCACGGTACTTGTGCGCTATCGGTCGTCAAGGGTATTTAGCCTTGGAGGGTGGTCCCCCCGGCTTCCCACGGGATTCCACGTGTCCCGTGGTACTCACGAACGCATCCGGAGTCCATAGCCTTTCGCCTACGGGGCTATCACCCGCTATGGCGGTCCTTTCCAGGCTCCTTCGGCTAGACCATGGATTGCTAACTCCGTGCACTATCTGGGGTTCGTGCTGACACGCCGTACAACCCCGATGACGTATAGGCCCCCAGGCCACTAAACAACATCGGTTTAGGCTGTTCCCGTTTCGCTCACCACTACTCAGGGAATCGCGGTTGCTTTCTTTTCCTCAGGGTAATGAGATGTTTCAGTTCCCCTGCTTACCCCCCTCAGCCTATGTGTTCAGCTGAGGATGTCCCGGCTTCACCGAGACCGGTTCCCCGATTCGGGAATCCCCGGCTAAGCCTGCTTGGCAGCTACCCGAGGCTTATCGCAGCCGTGCTACGCCCTTCATCGGCCCTTGACGCCAAGGCATCCTCCGTGGGCCCTTAATAACTTGACCTCACGCTCGGTTCGCAGTCGCTGCGAACCTTCCTTGGCTCGTACTCGCTCGATATTCCCTTGTTAACGTGCAAAGGCGGTGGCACTTCGGCGCGCCACCGCCCTTCGGTAGCATTGCAAACGCCTGATCGGTCCTATGTGCTCAACGGCACTGTCACTATGATTTCCCCATAGTCGGCTACGCAGCCTCCCGAACTGGCGTCTAGTGAGTATATGCAGCCCGCTCTCCCTGTGTCAACCACGGCGGTTGCCCGGCTTCCAGCCTCGACCCAGGCTCAGCCCACCCCTGCACCCTTGACCCCCGAGCCTCGTCTGTGATATGCGTAACAATCGCCCCACTGGCGCGGGGAACACGAACACAGTGACGACACCTACCGCTCATCCGCAGAACCTGGCAGCGACCCTCCGGCGGCTCCTCTACTTCACACTTGCCGCCGTGACGCTTGTCGCCGTCCTCGCTTCCTGCGACACCCCGCTCACCACCTTCGAACCCCGCTCCGACGCCACCCAGCGTATCCACACCATCTACATCTTCGTCATCGTCGCCGCCAGCATCGTCGGCTTCCTCGTTCTCGCGGCGATGGCCTACATCCTCTGGAGGTACCGCGAGCGCCCGGGACACACCCCCCAGCAGATCCACGGCAACACCACGCTGGAGATCACCTGGACGGTCATCCCCATCCTCATCCTCATTGCCATCGCCATCCCCACCATCGTCTGGATCGCGGGCACGACGGCAGATCCGGACGAGGACGCCCTCCACATAGAAGCCGTCGGCCACCAGTGGTGGTTCGAGTTCCGCTACCCGGGCCTCGGCCCGGACGGCGAGGACCTCGTCACCGCCAACGAACTCCGCATCCCCGTAGGTCGCCAGGTCGCCATCACCCTCGAGGCGAAGGACGTCATCCACTCCTTCTGGGTGCCCCAGCTCGTCGGCAAGACGGACATGGTGCCCGGCAGGACCAACATCCTTGAGAAGTTCACCCCCACGGAGATTGGCACCTTCTACGGCCAGTGCGCCGAGTTCTGCGGCTCCGCCCACGCGCTCATGCGCTTCCGCGTTCACGTCGACTCCCACGCCGACTTCGACCGCTGGGTCGAGAACATGAACGCCGCCCCGGTGGAACCCGAGGCAGGCAGCGTTGAGGCTGCAGGCGCGCGCGTGTTCACCAACTTCTGCGCGCGCTGCCACACCATCGAAGGCGTCTCGACTGAAGAGATCGGCCCCAACCTCACCCTCTTCGGCGACCGTGCCACTCTGGGCGCGGGCATCCTCGACAGCACACCCGAGAACCTCAAGGCGTGGGTCTCCAACATCCGCGACATCAAGCCGGTGCTCGAGACCACCAACGCCATGCCGACCTTCTACGTCGGCGACCCGCTCATAGACCAGCTCACAGAGGCTCAGGTTGACCAGGTGGTGGCCTACCTGAAGAGCCTCAAGTTGCGGTAATCTGAGAGAGGAACGCCGGACTGTCGGCGTCGGCGACTGAGAGAGAAGGCATAGCGATGGCAGCGAACATAGGCATCCTGAGGCGCCCCGTCTCCACCGAAGGGGTTTGGGGATGGATCACCACCGTTGACCACAAGCGGATCGGCATCCTTTACGGAGTGTCGGCCTTCATCTTCTTCCTGATCGGTGGCATCGAGGCACTCCTCATGCGCGTCCAGCTCGCGCAGCCGGACGGCACGTTCGTGGAAGCGGGCACCTTCAACGCCCTCTTCACTATGCACGGCACCACCATGGTCTTCATGGTCGTCATGCCGGCCGGAGCGGCCTTCTTCAACTTCCTCGTGCCGCTCATGATTGGCGCGCGCGACGTCGCGTTCCCGCGGCTGAACGCCCTGAGCTACTGGCTCTTCATCTTCGGCGCCATCCTCATGAACTTCAGCTTCTTCAAGGCCGCCTTCCCGGACGTGGGGTGGTTCGGCTACGCGCCGCTCACCACCTCCGAATACACCCTCTCCAGCAGCACCGACTACTGGGTGCTCGGCCTCCAGATCATGGGTATCGGCACCACGGCGGCGGGTTTCAACTTCGTCATCACCATCCTCAACATGCGCGCCCCGGGCATGACCCTCATGCGCATGCCCCTCTTCCCCTGGATGACGCTCATCGTCTCCTTCCTCATCATCTTCGCCTTCCCGCCGCTCACCATCGCTCTCACCCTGCTCCTGTTCGACCGCTTCTTCGGCACGAACTTCTTCGACACCGCGGGCGCTGGTGCGGACCCGCTGCTCTGGCAGCACCTCTTCTGGATATTCGGCCACCCTGAGGTCTACATCCTCATCCTCCCCGCCATGGGCATCGTGTCTGACATCCTGCCCACCTTCTCGCGCAAGCCCCTCTTCGGCTACACCACTGTCGTGTTCGCCGGAGCAGTCATCGCCTTCCTTGGGTTCGGCGTCTGGGCGCACCACATGTTCACGACCGGCCTCGGCGCCTGGGCGACAGCCGCCTTCGCGGGCGCGACCATGGCTATCGGCGTGCCCACCGGCGTCAAGATCTTCAACTGGCTCGCCACCCTCTGGGGAGGCTCGATCCAGTTCAAGACACCTCTGCTCTTCGCGCTCGGCTTCATCAGCATGTTCATGCTCGGCGGGCTCAGCGGCGTCATGCACGCAGCCGTCCCCGTCGACACGCAGCAGCAGGACACCTACTTCATCGTCGCCCACTTCCACTACGTCCTCTTCGGCGGCAGCATCTTCGGCATCACCGCCGGCATCTACTACTGGTTCCCCAAGATGACCGGGCGCATGCTCAGCGAGCGCATCGGCAAGGTGCACTTCTGGGTCATGTTCATCGGCTTCAACATGACTTTCATGCCCATGCACATCCTGGGCGTGCTCGGCATGCCGCGCCGCGTCTACACCTACTCCGTGGACCAGAACTGGGCGGGGCTCAACCTCTTCGTCAGCATCGGCGCGTTCATCATCGCCCTCTCCATCCTGCTCCTCATCATCAACATCGTCCGCTCCGCCCGGAAGGGCGAGGCCGCGGGCATGAACCCCTGGGCCGCCTCGACGCTCGAGTGGGCCATCCCGTCGCCACCCCCGCACTACAACTTCGCGGTGATTCCCACCGTCCGCAGCCAGCACCCGCTCTGGGACGAGGAAGCCAACGCCGTCGAGCCCCCGCCGCTGCCCGCGCACGGCGAGCCCCACATGCCGGACCCCTCCTACTGGCCCATCGTCATCGCTTTAGGCATCACGATGGTTGCCGGAGGCCTGCTCATATGGCAGGCCAACACGTGGCTTGGACTGCTCGTCATCGCGGTCTTCGGATTCGTCGGGATCCGCGGCATCTACGGCTGGGTGTTCGAGCCTGTCGCTGAGGAGAGCGCGGAGCGCGTCCACGCCCACCACTAGCGCGGCGCACCAACGGAAGGAACCACAGATAACGGGATGCAGTACGTAACGGGCATAGACGACCATCGCACCTCTACCGGGCTCGACAACCGGAAGTTGCTCATGTGGGCATTCCTCGGCTCGGACGTGATGTTCTTCGGTACGCTCATCGGCACCCACCTCATCTACCGCAACCGCAACCTCTCCGGCCCGCAGGAAGAGATCCTCAGCATCCCCATCACCACCATCAGCACGTTCGTCCTGCTCATGAGCAGTCTTGCGATGGTGCTCGCTCTCGCGGCCATCCAGCGCGGCAACATGGGCAGCTTCCGCTTCTGGACCGCCATCGTCGCGATATTCGGCTCCATCTTCATCGGCTTCCAGATGTTCGAGTTCACGGAGTTCGCCCACCTCGGCCTCACTCCGAGGACCAACCTCTTCGGCAGCACCTTCCTCGTCATGACCGGGTTCCACGGCACGCACGTGGCGGTCGGCATCCTCTGGCTCTGGTCCATCCTCTTCGCTTCCTACAAGGGCAAGATCCACCAGGGCAACTCCCTGCAGGTGGAGATTGCCGGCCTCTACTGGCACTTCGTCGACATCGTCTGGATCGTCATCTTCGGTGTCGTCTATCTCATCGGCGCATACGGAGCGGAAGGACGCGCTCTCGAGGACATCCCCCACGCCGCGCGCGCAGTGGGTATCGGCTAACGGAGCAGGCAGCATGACCACCGAGCACGCACACGTCGAAGAACACGCCCACCCGGGCGCGCGCCAGTACGTCATCATCGGCGCGATCCTCGCCATAATCACGCTGATCGAGTTCGGCGTCTTCTATCTCTCGATCGACCCCGCGCTCATGACCTGGATCATCCTGATCCTCTCGTCCTCCAAGTTCCTGCTCGTGGTCGGCTACTTCATGCACCTGAAGTTCGACGACGTCCGCTTCTCGGGGCTGTTCTTCGCCCCCTTCATCATCATGGTCAGCATCGGCGTCGTTCTTATGGCGCTCTTCTTCAACCTCACCCGATAGCGCTACCGAGCCCGCATGTGCATCAATCGCCCTCCCCATGACGCTGGAGGGACGCCGTGAACGACTCTCTCTGGCTCGCCTGGAGCGCTGACCCCACCGCCCTTGTCGGCATCCCTCTCGCTGCCATTCTCTACGCGCGTGGCCTGCGCAGCCTCGAACGCCGCCGCATCCACGACAGACGCCGCACCGCGTCGTTCTACATCGGTCTCATCGCCCTCTTCATCGCCCTCGTCAGCCCCCTCGACGCACTCTCGGACGAACTCTTCCTCGCGCACATGGGACAGCACATGCTGCTCATGTTCTTCGCCGTCCCGGCCATCCAGATCGGCGCGCCCGTCATCCCGCTCATGCGTGGCATCCCCCGGCCGCTCCGCAAGCGCATCGCGATTCCCATATTCAAGTCCCCGCTCGTCCGCAGCGCCCTACGCAACCTCTTCCGACCGCTCATCGCGTGGCCGCTCTTCATCGGAGTCATCCTCGGCTGGCACTTCCCCGTCACTTACGAGGCTGCCCTCAGGAACGAGGCCATCCACCTCCTCGAGCACCTCACTTTCGCGCTCGGCGCCTACCTCTGGTGGTGGAACGTCATCGACCCGTTCCCGCTCCGCTCGAGCCTCTCCTACCTGGCGAGGGTGCCGTTCGTATTCATCACCATCGTCCCTACGTTCGTACTCGGTGCGTTCCTCACCTTTGCCCCGAACCCCTTCTACCCCCACTACGAACTGACCGCGCCCGCCTACGGCCTCACAGCGCTGGAGGACCAGGAGATCGGTGGCGTCATCATGTGGATACCCGGCTCGTTCGTCGTCGCTGCCGCCCTTCTCCTCTCCCTCTACTACGCCGTCCGCTACGAGCAACAGCAGCAACTCGTCCGCGAACGTACAACCGACGCCTGATTCCCAAGGCCCGTCATTCCAAGCGGATTCGAGGAATCTCTGGGCACCGGGTAGGGGAGTGCAGAGGGGCATGCCCCTCTGTCGGGGTCGTGGGGGTGTCCCCTACAACGTCACGGGCGGGTGGGTGGGTAGAACTACGACTGCGGACGCAGCCCCTAGTCCCCCGACAGCTGGAACACGAAGAGCAGCGCCACGATGTACGCGGGCGGCAGTGCGTACGTCAGGTGGCGCAGCGGCGCCAGCACAGCCGTCCTGAAGCTACGGATGATGAGGAACCCGCCGCTCATCAGCACTACCGCGGCTCCCGCGGCCACGAAGTGCGCCGACTCCATCTCGGCCAGCAGCGGCCCGCCGGCGTAGAACAGTCCCGCTATCGGGATGACGAACAGGTTGAACGCGCAGCTCCCGTAGATGTTGCCGAGCACCAGCCCGTACGACCGCCGCATCGCCGCCGCGACCGTGACTGACGCCTCAGGCAACGTCGTGACGATGGAGACGAGCAGCACGCCGATGAAGCTGCGGCCCAGCCCCGTCGCCTCCGCGATGCCGTCCGCGCTGATGGCCAGGAAGTACGCCGCTATCAGCACGACCCCTGCCGCAACGGAGAAACCAATCCATACGCGGGACGCGCTAGGCTTCGGCTCGCCCGCATCCCCGTTCTCCTCCTCCGCTGCCCCGGCGCGACCCTCGCGCCCCGCGTTGTAGACCATCTTCATCCCCACTACGTACCCCACCCCGATCACCCCCGCGCCGACGCTCGTCGGCCCGAGTGCCCAGTCGCGCAACACCCCGAAGACGAACGCGATGATGCCCAGCACGATCGCCACGACCACGAGTGTTTGCGTGTCCTTCGGCTGGTTGTTGAACAGGTTCCTGACGCCGAACACGATCGCCACCAGCGAGATGGTGAAGATGTTGATCATGTCCGCGCCGAACACGTTGCCGAGCGCCAGCCCCGGCGCGTCGATCAGCACCGCTGTGATGTTCGTCATCAGCTCCGGCAGCGACGTCGCGACGCTCACCAGTATCGTGCCAACCCACAGGGTGCCCCATCCGGTGATTTCCGCGACCTGGTCCCCGTAGCGCGCGAGCGCGACGCCCGCGAGCACCACCAGCACTGCGCTGGCGAGGAATACGGGTACTGCTACGGCGAGGCTGTCCATGCGATAAGGCTCCTTGGGGGTTGCTGCTCACCACTCCGTCATTCCCGCGAAAGCGGGAATCCAGACGCGGGCGTAAGACGCACGCATGCGGCACGGCTTGGCTTGTTCGTTGGGTTGATGTAAGGGTCTCCTGATATGGCCGAGGCCGGTACCGGAGGGTATCATAGGCTCACTGTGCACAGGGCTGCGGCGCACGTCTCAAGGCAGCCGCACAGGCGATACGACGAACCTTGTCAGGAGAAGGAGAGAACGAATGGACATCAACGCACTGGCGCAGACCGCACAGGCGCTCGTGGCCCCAGCCAAAGGCATCCTCGCCGCCGACGAAAGCTCCGGGACCATCAAGCGGCGCTTCGACTCCATCAGCGTCGAGAGCACCGAGCAGAACCGGCGCGACTACCGTGAGATGCTCTTCACCGCCGAGGGCGGCGAGAACTACGTCAGCGGCGTCATCCTCTACGACGAGACCATCCGTCAGAACGGCGCGGAGGGCGCTCCGCTCGTCGAGGGTTTGCAGAGCAGAGGCATCATCCCCGGCATCAAGGTCGACACCGGCGCGATGCCGCTCGCAGGCTCCCCCGGCGAACTCGTCACCGAGGGCCTGGACGGCCTTCGACCCCGCCTCGCCGAGTACTACGAACTCGGCGCGCGTTTCGCCAAGTGGCGCGCCGTCATCACCATCGGCAGCGGCATCCCCAGCGCGAAGTGCATCGATGCCAACGCGCACGGCCTCGCCCGCTACGCCTCGCTCAGCCAGGAGGCCGGACTCGTCCCCATCGTCGAACCTGAGGTGCTCATAGACGGCGACCACACCATCGAGGCGGACCAGGAGATAACCGAGTGGACGCTCCGCGAGGTCTACGCTGCACTCGCGCTCTACGACGTTGCCCTCGAAGGGACGCTCCTCAAGCCCAACATGGTCACCTCCGGCTCCACCGCGTCCAACCGCGCCCCGGCCACCGAGGTCGCCGTCAGGACGGTAGACGCATTCATGCGCTCCGTTCCTGCTGCCGTCCCCGGCATCGTCTTCCTCTCCGGTGGCCAGCCGGACGACGAGGCCACGCTGAACATGCACGAGATCGCCAGCCGCGGGATGGCGGTCAACGCCCCGTGGCAACTGAGCTACTCCTTCGGGCGCGGCCTACAGGCCCTCCCGCTCAACACATGGCTCGGCGACCCCGCCAACGTCCCCGCCGCCCAGAAGGCGTACCTCCACCGCTGCAAGCTCACCAGCGCCGCCCGCCAGGGCGCCTACTCCGCCGACATGGAGAAGGACCTCGCAGCCAGCAACTGAGCCCGCGCAGCACACGCATAGAGCAACCGAGAGGGCGATGGCATCCATCGCCCTCTCTCGTTCTCCTGGAATTCCGTCATTCCCGCGAAAGCGGGAATCCAGGGTGGCTGTCAGGCCACGCGGTGTTTCTGGTGTAGGGGCACCCCTTGTGGGCGCCCTGCCTCGTCCCTTCTCCTACCTACCCCACGCACTCCCGGTACAGCGCCTCATACCCATCCACCATGCGCTCCACCGTAAACCGACCCTCGACGTGCGACCGCACCGCGCGGCGATCGAGCGCTGCCGCTCTCGCGATAGCCGCGACCGCCTCATCCTCTGACTCCACGAGGCACCCCGACGCCCCGTCCGCCACCAGCTCCGGCATCGAGCCACGAGGGTAGGTGACCACCGGCGTCCCGCACGCCATCGCCTCCGCCGCCGCGAGCCCGAATGGCTCGTCCCACTGCAGCGGGAAGAGGAACGCCTTCGCCCGAGACACGATCTCCAGCACGTCGGCGTTCGGCGCCTCCTCGATATGCGTCACCCGGTCGCCGTCGACGTGCGGCAGCACCTCCTCCTCGTAGAACGCCCGGCTCCACGGGAGGTAGCGCGACACCGGCCCGATGAGCACCAGCCGCTCCCCGGCGGCCTGCGCGATGCGTATCGCCTCGGCGATGCCCTTGGTGGGCGTCATGCGCGCCACGAGCACGAGATAGTCCTCCGCCATTTCGCCGAACGGGATGTGCTCGACATCCAGACCGTTGTAGACCACCGGCAGGTCCGGCTCGTCCAGCAACTCCGCCTGTCTGCGGCTCACGCACACGGGACGCAAGCTCGGTATCTCCCGACGGTAGTATTCGTGCAGGTGACGCTCGATGTAGTGGTACGTCAGCAGCGTCGGCGTCGCAGTGAATGGCGCGAAGTACTGCGCGAGCACCGGCCAGTGCCCGTGGATGACGTCCACCTCGCCCGCGCTCCGGTACGCCTCGAACGCGTTGCGCGCCTCCAACTCCTTCTCGATGTACAAGGTCACGTCGGGCTGATCGAGCGTCGCGCGCTCCGTCACGGCGCGCAAGGAGGCTGCTGTCGAGGAGTCGCCGGAGGCGTGGAGCCGTACGTCGTGTCCGCGCCGCACGAGCTCCTCCGTGAGGTGGGAGACCATCATCTCCGTGCCGCCGTGCGTTGGCGGCGGCACGGGGATGTACACGCTCGTGATCTGCGCTATCCGCACCGGGCGACGCTACGCCGGGCGGTACGCCATCTGCAGCGTCGGCAGGTCGAACCCCTGCGGCTGCAGCCCGACTGCGTAGTCGTACAGCGCTGCCTTGAAGATGCCCTCCAGGGTTTGCACGATGGTCAGCGCTGTCGCCATCAACACGACACCCAGCAGGATGCCCGCCCCGACGTTGACCAGCCCCACCAGCACCGCGGGGACGATCGCGATGATTGCGGCCACGATGTAGAACAGGACGAAGCTGAAGCTCGCCGTGATCTGCCGCCCCCACGTCTGGCGCACGATGCTCGCCGAGCGCTTGATCCCGCTGATGGGCCCCTGCTCCTCCGCGACGATCACCGGCACCACGAAGAACGTCAGGAACTCCCACACCCCGCCGACCATGCGCAGCAGCAGGCCGGCGAGCGGGATCCGTCGGGACGCCGCCCGGAGCGCCATCAGGACGATGGTGACCGTGGCAGTGATGAGCGCCCACAGCACGAGGTGATGCACGTGCTTCAGGGCGTGACTCAAGCCTGAGCCCACGTCGGGATCGCCCCCGCGCAGCCGCTCCAGTGCCGCCGACACGAGCGATGCGTTGAAGAACGTCGTGATGATGTAAGCCAGCACCACGAAGATCACCATCCCTGCCTGGACCGAACTCTCAGCGGTGGTTGTGCCGTCTCCGCCGGTGACCTCCCCCAACAGCCCCAGCCCGCCGAACACGACGACCAGGATGAGTATCGAGATGGCTGAGAACACGGGGAACAGCATCAACTCCTTGTCCAGCATCAGCACGTCCCAGCTCATCTTCATCAGGTGGAAGGTGTGTTTGATCGTGTTGCACATGCTCCCGTCCTCCTACCGCGAAAGGTTTGGTTCGGGGGCGCCCGCGCCGAGTATACGGCATCCCCGCCGCCCCGCTGATAGAATCTCCCCGCGCCCGCATCCAACCGGAGGACGTATCACCTGATGACACAACGAACCAGACAACCCATCGAACGCAACGTGGCTATGGAGCTCGTCCGCGTTACTGAGGCCGCCGCCATGTCCGCCGCTCGCCACATGGGACTCGGCGACAAGGAGATGGTCGACCAGGCCGCTGTCGACGCCATGCGCCACACCCTGGACGGCGTCAGCATGGACGGCATCGTCGTCATCGGCGAGGGTGAGAAGGACGAAGCCCCCATGCTCTACATCGGCGAGCAGATTGGCGACGGCTCCGACCCCAAGGTGGACATAGCCGTCGACCCCATAGACGGCACAACGCTGCTCTCCAAGGGCATGCCGGGGGCCATCGCCACCATCGCCCTCTCCGCCCGCGGCACCATGCACGTCCCCGCGGACATCTTCTACATGGACAAGATCGCCGTCGGCCCCGGCGCCGCCGGCGTGATAGACATCGAGGCCCCCGTCGAGACCAACCTCGCCAACATCGGCAAGGCGCTCGGTCGCAAAATGGGAGAGATCACCGTCGCCGTGCTGGACCGCCCTCGCCACGAGGACCTGCTGAAGCAGATACGCGGCGCCGGAGCGCGCGTGAAGCTCGTGCCTGACGGCGACATCGCCACCGTCATCCAGGCCGCACTGCCGGACTCGCCTATCCAGGCCGCGATGGGCATCGGTGGCTCACCGGAGGGCGTCCTCGCCGCCGCCGCCGTGCGTTGCACCGGCGGGGCCATCCAGTGCAAGCCCTGGCCGCGTAACGACGAGGAACGCCAGGCCGCCATCGAGCGCGGCACCGATGTCGACCACATCTACGACACGATGGAACTCGTCGGTGGAGAGGACGTCTTCTTCTCCGCCACCGGCGCGAGCACCGGCGAGATGCTGCGCGGCGTCCGCTTCTTCGCAGGCGGCGCCTCCACGCAATCGCTCGTTATGCGCTCCCGCTCCGGCACCATCCGCTGGATCGACTCCTTCCACAACTTCGACCGCCTCGACAAGATCCGCTACGAGTCCTGACCCGCGCATGGCGTCCATCGGCACACCGCTCTCCCCGACGGCGACGCGCCTCCTGCTGCTCGGCTCTGGCGAGTTGGGCAGGGAGGTCGCCATCGAGGCGCAGCGTCTCGGCGTCGAGGTCATCGCCGCCGACCGCTACCCCAACGCCCCCGCGATGCAGGTCGCGCACCGTGCCCACGTCTTCTCGATGCTGGACGGCGCCGCGCTCCGCCGCGTCGTAGAGGCGGAACGGCCCCACCTCATCGTGCCCGAGGTCGAGGCCATCGCGACTCCCACGCTCGTCGAGCTGGAGAGCGAGGGCTGGCGCGTCATCCCCACCGCCCGCGCGGCGCGCCTCACCATGGACAGGGAGGGCATACGCAGACTCGCCGCCGAGGAACTCGGGCTCCGCACCTCGCCCTACCGCTTCGCCGACAGCGAGGACGAGGTGCGTGACGCCGTCGACGCCATCGGTCTCCCTGCCATCGTGAAGCCCGTGATGAGCTCCTCCGGCCACGGACAAAGCGTCCTGGGCGACGCAGGCGACATCGCCCCGGCGTGGCGATTCGCCATCGAGAACGCTCGCGGCGACGGCACCCGCGTCATCGTCGAGGGCTTCGTCCCGTTCGACTACGAGATCACGCTCCTCACCGTGCGCCACGCGGCCGGTACCTCATTCTGCGAACCCATCGGCCACCTGCAGGTCGACGGCGACTACCGCGAGTCGTGGCAGCCCCAGCCCATGACGCCGGGTGCTTTGGAGGAATCACAACGCATCGCCGAAGCCGTGACCGGCGCGCTCGGCGGAACGGGCATCTTCGGTGTCGAACTCTTCATAAGGGGCGACGACGTCTGGTTCAGCGAAGTCTCACCCCGCCCCCACGACACCGGCATGGTCACGCTCGTCTCGCAGGACCTCTCCGAATTCGCGCTGCACGTCCGCGCCATCCTTGGTCTGCCCGTCCCTGCGATACGCCAGCACGGCCCCGCCGCCTCCTGTGCGTTGCTCGTCGACGGCACGTCCTCGTCCGTCACCTACGAAGGCTTGGACGAGGCCCTTACCGAGCCGGACACCGCGCTGCGCCTCTTCGGCAAACCGGAGGTCACCGGCCACCGCCGCATGGGCGTCGCACTCGCCCTCGGCGGCACGGGCGCCGAAGCCCGCGCCCAGGCCCGCGGCGCCACGGTCGACGAGCCCCGCGCCAGGGCCCGCCGCGCCGCCTCCGCCATCCGCCCCGTCCTATAACCCCTCCTCATGCCCGCGAAGTGGGAATCCGGACGCGCGGCGTGTCGGAGAGAGCGCCTCAGCCCGCCGGCTTCTCAGTAACCCGGAAATGAAGTGCGTGAACTTCGATGCCGTCCAATAGCCAGCTTACCTGGTAGTCACCGAATCTCTCGAAACGAAGCCCGTACAGGCCATTCACGATCCGGGATGTTCGGTAGGTCATGCCTTCAGCGGGTGCAGGGATATGCAGGTTGTCGGTTATTGCCGGGATGATGTCCTTGGCGTCGGCGTCCTGCACATGCATTTCGAACGTTCTGTCCCTGCGCGTTTCGTTCGGAGTGAACTTGAGCGCGAGAACGGTGAAGAGTTGTGGGTGCATTGCCGGTAAGGTGTCTGCGTAGATCGAATCGATTCCGATACCAACCGCAGTAAGTTTGTTGCCGGGGTCCGCATAGTCACAGAGGAATGCATATTCGACGTTCATGGGGGTTAGGCCGTACCAGTCGAGGTCGTTGGCCACGTCTTGAAGTGCGAAGGGGAGTCCGGCGTTCTGGCCATGGAGTGGTAGAGCACGGCCTCGATAGCCTCGTGCATGTTCGCCTTGAGTTCCTCGAGTGTTTCGCCCTGTGAGAGACACCCAGGCATCTCCAGCACTTCTCCCCAGTAGCCGGATTCTCCCTCCTCAGCCTCGTGGACAAGGATGTTGAACCCAGAGATGCTGACTCTCACCTCTGTCTCGCCTCGCCTGATTGTAGTCATCATTCCCTCCCGAGGGATGCGCGCCTACACGCTATCTAGGAACTCCTGCTCAGTTCTGCCTGATAGCTTGATGAGCCTCTTGAGCAACCCAATCCTGAGGATACCAGCGGGGACCGAGAGGTTGTACCCATTCAGGTTTACAACGCGATGGCTACCCTTGCCCCTACGCTCTGCTCCGCCGAGCCGAACCAAGGCTTTCACTGCATCTTCCTGTCGGATGTTCCTGAGCGACGGTGCCAAGGGTCACGCCTTGTGGCTATCTTACGTCAACAGGATGCTTGACACGATTTCCCCTACTCCAAGAATGTGGCCCTCAAGTAAGGGAGATGTTCTTGACCAAACCACTCACGACTCCACGCGCACGTCCCGCCTCCGGGAGTGCTACACTCGCCCCGCAAACTGGCGCTTTAGGGGAGGTACCATGACCGAACAGCCCGACTTCGTAGCCCTCTGCAACGTGGACGACGTCCGCCCCGGCGAGGCCCGGCACTTCCGGCCCACCGCTGGCAAGTGGCGCCTCAAGCCCATGGCTGTCTGGAACGAGAACGGCGAGTTCCACATCACCAACTACGTCTGCCCCCACAGCGGCGGCCCGCTCAGCGAGGGCAAGATCGAGAACGGCGTCATCGAGTGCCCCTGGCACGCATGGCAGTTCAACGTTGCCGACGGCAAGTCCGCACGCGGCGACGGCCACGCCATCGCCATCTACGAGTGCAAGGTCGAGGGCGGTGAGGTCCTCGTGGGCGACGTCAAGTAAGCGAATACCCGCATGGGCCCCGTAACCATCTCGCGCCGGTTCGACTTCTCCGCCAGCCACCGCTACTACCGCGATGACTGGAGCGAGGAGGAGAACCGGCGTGTGTTCGGCCTATGCGCCCTGCCCAACGGCCACGGCCACAACTACACGCTGGAGGTCGCCGTCTCCGGCGAGCCCGATCCGGAAACCGGCATGGTCATCAACCTCGTCGACCTCAAGTCCGCCGTCGAGGGCGTCCTCGTCGACTTCGACCACAAGCACCTCAACCTCGATACCCCGTGGTTCACCGACCGCCAGCCGACCACCGAGAACCTCGCCGCCGTGCTCTGGGACCGCATCGCGGGCACTCTGGACGGTGCGAAGCTGTCCCGCCTCCGTCTCTACGAGGCCGACGACCTCTACGTCGACTACTTCGGAGCAACGGCATGAGCGCGCCCATCGTCCACCTCCATTTCCCGTCATTCCCGCCCCTTTCGTCATTCCCGCGAAGGCGGGAATCCAGCAGCCCTGTGGCCCATGCTGATGCTGCGGCTCAGCTCGGAGCAACGGCATGAACGCCCCCGTCGTCCACCTCTCGCGGCGCTACACCTTCGCCGCCTCCCACCGGCTCTACGCCGACGCCCTCTCGCCTGAGGAGAACGAGGACATCTTCGGCAAGTGCGCCAACCCCAACGGGCACGGCCACAACTACGGCCTCACCATCACCGTTGGCGGCCCCGTCGACTCCGATACCGGCTTCATCATGCCCCTCACGGAGCTCGACGACGCGGTCAGGCGCAACGTCCTGGACCTCTACGACCACCGCTACCTGAACCTGGACGTCGAGGACTACTTCCACCTCGTCCCCACCGGCGAGAACATCGCCCGCACGATTTGGCAGCGCCTCAGCGGCCCCCTTGCCGGACGCCTCGAGCGCGTCACCCTGGACGAGACCCGCAACAACCGATTCGAGTACCCCGCCGCAGGAGCGAACCCGTGACCGATGCAGCCAGCGTCCTCGCCGGAAAGACCGCCGTCGTCACCGGCGCATCGAGCGGCATCGGCAAGGCCATCGCCCAGCGCCTCGTCGACGCTGGAGCGCGAGTCGCGCTCGTCGGGCGCAGCGAGGAGCGCCTGCGCGAGGCCGCGTCCGGCTGGCCGTCCGATGCCTGGGTCGCGCTCCCCTGCGACGTGCGCGACAGCGCTGCTGTGCAGGCGATGGCCGCCCGCGCCGAGCAGGAGCTGGGACGCGTCGACATCCTCGTGAACTCGGCTGGCGCCTTCAAGGCCGCTGCGCTCCCGGAACTCGACGACGAGACTTGGCGTGAGCTGTGGGAGACGAACGTCAACGGCACACTCTTCCCTACGCGAGCGCTGCTGCCCGGCATGCTGGAACGAGGCTTCGGCTGCATCGTCATCGTCTCCTCCGTCGTTGCGCACCGAGGCTTCGCGGGCATGACCGGCTACGGTGCCACCAAGCATGCGGTCACCGGCTTTGCCCGGGCCCTCACTACCGAGGTGCGGCGGCAGGGTGTGCGCGTCGTCAACGCCTGTATCGGGCCGGTCGACACGCCGATCTGGGAGGGCATGACCACGCCGCTCCCGCGGGAGGAGATGCTCACCGTGGACGAGGTCGCCGACGCCATCGTGGGCGCCATGACCCTCTCCGGCAAACAGGTGATCGAGGACCTGCTCCTCCTCCCCCAGGGTGGGCTCTACCCGTGACACCCGTGGGTGATACGCTTTATCTGAGATGACCACCCTGATCCAGACCGCCCTCACTGGCATCCGCCGTGCCATCAGCCTCAACCTCGGCCAGCACGCGCACGGAGAGCAGCACCACCGGAGCGGAGGAGCCTCCGTCCGCGAGGTCGTCTTCGGCGCGAACGATGGCCTCGTCTCGAACACTGCGCTCGTCGCTGCGATCGCGGGAGGCACGTCGGACCCCGCCATCATCATCCTCGGAGGCGTCGCCGGGATGGTCGCGGGCACCATTTCGATGGCCCTCGGCGCGTACGTCTCCACGAAGAGCCAGCGCGAGCTCCACGAGTCCGAGGAGGCCCGTGAGTTCTGGGAGATCGAGCATATGCGCGAGCACGAACTCGCCGAGACACGCCGCATCTTCCGCCTCAAGGGCATCACCGGCCCGCTCCTCGACGAGGTCGTCGACGCCGTCTCCCGCGACCACGACCAGTGGGTGAAGCTGATGATGACCGAGGAGCTCGGCCTGCCCAGCAAGCCCGCGAAGCCGCACCTCGCCGCGAGCGTCATGGGCGTTTCGTTCGCCTTCGCCGCCATCGTGCCGGTGCTCCCGTTCTTCTTCGCCGAGGGCGCCGCGGCGCTCGCCTCGACGTTCATCATGAGCGGCATCGCGCTCTTCACCGTCGGCGCGTGGCGCGCGATGCTCAGCCAGGGCAACATGCTCCGCAAGGGAACGGAGATGGTCGTCCTCGCCGGCATCGCCGTCGCCGCCGCCTACGGCATCGGCACAGCCGTCGGCGTCGCCGTATAACCCCCCTTGTCGTTCCTGCGAAGGCAGGAACCTCGTAGCCCGTTCATGGTGAGCCTGTCGAACCACGCCGCCTAACCCGCTTGCGCCGCCCGCACCGCCCCCAGCACCTCCTCACCCGTCACGACCCCCCGCTCCCCCCCCCCCCCCCCCCCCCACCCCCCCCCCAGCAGCCACGAGCCCCTCGTACCGCGCCGAGATGCGCCCATCGCCGCCCACCACGAACGTCCACGGCTCCGACGGCAACCCCCACTCCGCCATCTCCGCCGACGGCGTCAGCCGACCCTCGCCCCGCGCCGCGTCGAGGTCCCACGGCTCGATGTGTATGACCTCCCACCGCGCCGCCGAGCTTCTGCTGCACGCGCTCCAGCGAGTCCGTCACCGGCCCGCACAGTGCACTCACGCAGAATTGCGGCGACGCGAAGAACACCACGAACGCCTCGCCCGCGTCGACTGCCTCCGCGACCGACACGTTGTGCAGCGCGTCGCCCTCCACCGGGCGGGTCGAGATCTCCGTGAACGGCACGTCGTGGATAGTCAGGTTCTCCGTGCGCGGCGCAGCATCGCCTACCAGCGGTGCGCTCGCCTCTGCCCGCACCTGGAACGCCGTCCCTTCGGTCAGCGTTCCCCCGTCTAGGACGAATTCCGCGCCCCAGATGCCCGCGGACGGGAACGACACCTCGTCGACCACGTAGAGCCCCGCGTACTCGAGGTGCAGGTGGAGTTCCCCGTCGTCGTGCAGGTGCGGCGTCACGCCTTCCACTTCCCGCCACACCGCCTGCGCCTCAGCATGGAATCGCGAGGACTCGCCATCCAGCTCGAAGAAGCGCACCGACACCTCAGCCCCCTCCAGGAACGCGCCGTTCTTGTCTACGAGCCCGAACGGGAAGCGGTTCTCTCCCGGCACGAACTCCGCCGCCGCGAGGATGCCGCTGTACACTGGCGCAGGCGGCTCCGGCTCCCCGCCGCACCCGGCCAGCAACGCCACCGCCGCCATTCCTGCCGCCAACAGCAACCCCATCCGGCCTATTGCCCCGTCATTCCCGCCCCCTTCGTCATTTGTATGTTGTAGCTGCCGCTCAGATGGGCCCATCTGAGCGGCAGCGTGGGGGGCGCGTCGACCGTCATTGGGTGAGCGCTGGATGGTCCCGGAAGCTGCACCGCGCGGGAGTAAGACACCCCCTGCGCCCCACCTTTGTCGCTCCGAACAGATACGAGGGCTTCGGGCCCGCATGACAAGTGCGGAGGACAATCAAGATTATGGCAT
>MPMJ01000023.1 GCA_002238425.1 SAR202 cluster bacterium bin16
CCGCGTCGCACCGAGACCGGCTAGGCGCCGGGCGTCGTCGCCCTACGGCCCGGCGTCGTTCCAGACGCCGCGCTCGCGGTAGTAGCCCGCCGCACCTTCGTGGAACGGCACCGGCGAGCCGATCACGGCGCTCTCGAGGGACAGCACGCCCGCCATCGGGTGCACGGCGGCCAGCTCCTCGTGATACGCGAACAACGCGGCGGTGATGCCCCGCGCCATCTCCGCGTCCATGGACTCGTGCGCCACGAGCACGTTCGCGACCGCGACCGTCGAGACGTCGCCGTCCATGCCGGGATAGGTCCGTTGCGGGATGATCGACCCGTGGTAGACGGCCGCGCCGTAGCGTGTCTGCAGCGAATCCAGGGTGCCGCCGTTCGGTACCAGGCGGATGGTGCGGCCGGGGGTGGAGGCGAGGTCGAGCACCGCGCCGGTCGGAATGCCGCCGCTCCAGAAGAATGCGTCGATCTTGCCGTCGCGCAAGGCGTCCACCGACTGCGTGGCGCCCAGGCTCTGGCGGCGGAGGTCGCCATCCGGGTCGACGCCGGCGGCCTCCAGAATGCGGAACGCGCTGATCTCGGTCCCGCTGCCGGGCGCGTGGGCGCTCGTAGGGCGTAAGGAGCGTTAGGGTTGGACATCACCTGGATTGGCCACGCGGCGTTCCGAGTCCGCTCCGGAAACAAGACGCTCATCATGGACCCGTTCCCGCCGGAGCTGGGGCTGCGCATAACGCAGGCGCAGGCAGACCTCGTGACGCAGAGCAGCAGCGACCCACTCCACTCGGCACTCGATACGTTGTCGGGCGAGCCGATAGCGCTCGAAGGCCCCGGCGAGTACGAGGCCGCGGGGATGCACCTGCGCGGCCTCCGCACGACGCGCCGCACACAGGAGGGCGAGCCGCAGCAGTGGAACACGGTGTTCTCCGCGCAGGCCGAGGGCATCGCGTTCTGCCACCTGGGGAACCCCGACCGGCTGCTCACGAACCGGGAGGTGGAGGCGCTGGGGTCGCCGCACGTGCTGATGGCGCCCGTGGGGAGCGACACTGGGCTGTCGGCGGCGGACGTGGTCGAGATCGTGCGGAACGTCGAGCCGCGCATCATCATCCCGATGCTGTACGCACACAGCGGCAACAAGCATCCGCTGCGCGAGTTGGGGCCGTTCCTGCAAGAGCTTGGCGTCCGCGAGCCTGAGGCGCAGCAGCGCCTGACCGTGACGCGGGCGAACCTGCCGGAAGACACGCAGGTGGTGGTGCTGCAGCCCACGGGGGCGATGCTGTAGGGGCGCGCTCGGCGCAACGTAGTCTTCCCGTCAATCCTCTGGCATGCTGTGGGACCCTAAGGGCACCCACAAGGGATGCCTCTACACCAGGCCTTTCCAAGCCCCTTGCGTTGACCGTTTGCGGGGCGTCTCCCTAGAATGGCCGCCGGAAGGTGTGCCATGCAAGAGATGCTCATCGACAGTATCCGCGTCAGCCTGATGAACTATCAGCGCGTCGTCATCCTCAAGGAACGGGAGACGGACCGCTACCTGCCGATACGCATCGGCTCGCCGGAGGCGGACGCCATCGCGCTGAAACTACAGGACGTCACGGCGGCGCGACCGCTCACGCACGACCTGCTGGGCTCGGTCATCACGTCGCTGGGCGCGTCCATCAAGCACGTCGTCGTCTGCGACCTGGAGAACGACACGTTCTTCGCCCGGCTCGTGCTGACGCTGGCGGACGGTACGGAGTCGGAGATCGACTGCCGCCCAAGCGACGCGATAGCGGTGGCGGTGCGTGGCGGGCAACTCGTGCAGGGGAAGGACGGCGAGGAGCACTGGTTCTCGTCGTTGCAGGAGGCGGAGGAGTTCGCGCGGCAGGGAGGCGGCGACGCGGCAGACGTGCGCTCCAAGGTGCCGATCTTCGTGGAGGACCGCGTGCTGGAGCGCGCGGGGGTGGTCGTGGACGGCACCCTGGAGGAAGAGGGCGGCGAGAGTTCGCCGCGCCGGAGGCCGCGTCCCGCGAGGCAGGGCGTCACCGAGGAGGAGATGGAGAAGCTCTCCGCGTTCTCGGAGTTCCTGGAGGACCTGCCGGGGCTCGAGGACCTCGGGAAGCCGGGCGAGACGCAGTAGGGGGCGCCTCGGCGGGATCCTTGGTGTCATGCCGAGCGTAGCGGAAGCATCTCTCTGTCGGCGACTCGCTGGGTGAGCCTTCCCCGAGAGATTCCTCGACTCCGCTCCGCTGCGCTCGGAATGACAATACCAACCCCCCACGTCCAGCCCCACCGCGTGGCCTGTCGGCCACTCTGGATTCCCGCCTTCGCGGGAATGACGGGAAAGGTGTGGGCACGACAGGGCAAGGCGCGGGAATGACGGCGCACGGGGGGCGTTCTGCTTTGCTTGCGCGGCGTATTGTGATAGGATTCACGCAGCTCCTGATCAGTGTATGAAACGCCGTTCGTGGTGGGTTTCAGCGGCCCAGTTCACCGGCCTTGGCTGGTACATCGCTGCGGCGATCGTTCTCCCGACGCTGGCAGGGGTGTGGCTCGACGACAGAGCGGGTACCTCGCCTCTCTTCCTCCTCGGAGGGCTCCTTTTCGGAGTAGTCCTCGCGTTCTACGGGGTCTACCGGATGGCGTCGGGTTACCTCACCGGCAGCAGGGACAGCAGCCGGAACGAAGAGGCTGACGGATAGTGAAGAGTCGACTGATCCTGTTGCCGGTTCTGGCGCTGGCCTTGCTTGGCGTGGTGCTGGGACCGATAGGCGCCAAGCTCCTGGGCTTCGAGCGCCTGATCGACGCTCCGGCGGTGCACCTGGCGCCGCAGAAGATCTTCGCTATCGGCGGTTTCACGGTCACCAACACTCTCCTTTCCGCCTGGCTCACCTGCATCGTCATCCTGCTCCTGTTCGGGCTCGGCTCACGCCGAATGGCCATGGTCCCGGGACGCCTGCAGGGCTTCCTGGAGATGCTGGTGGAGGCGCTCTACGGCTTCATCAAGGGCATGGCGGGAGAGCGCTACGCCCGGCGCTGGTTCCCGCTCCTCGCGACCATCTTCGTGTTCGTGGCGTTCAACGCGTGGATGGCGCTGCTGCCCATCTACCCGACGGTGGGATTCAAGGCAGAAGGCGCGGACCACGTAACGACGCACCTGCTGCGCAGTGCGGGCACGGACATCAACATGCCGCTGGCGCTGGCGCTCATCGCGTTCGTGTTCATCGAGGTGTGGGGGTTCCGCGTGCACCGGTTCGGGTACCTCAAGGAGTTCTTCCGGTTCGGGAACCCGGTGCAGACGTTCATCGGGCTGCTGGAGCTCATCAGCCACTTCATCCGCATCATCAGCTTCACGTTCCGTCTCTTCGGCAACATGCTCGCCGGAGAGATCGTCCTGTTCATGATGACGTTCCTGACCTTCTTCGTCACGCCCATCATCTTCTACGGGCTGGAGATACTGGTCGGGGGCGTGCAGGCGCTCGTGTTCATGGGCCTGACGCTCGTGTTCGCAGTGCTTGCGGTGGCCCCACATGAGGGTCACAAGGAAGAGCACGCAGAGGCCGGACAGCACTAGACCCGCCATCGCGCGGGCGCAGACGAGGCGGAACGCGGAACGCGCCGCCTGAACAGACCAAGGAGGTTTGGGGAATGAACGACTTCGGAGAGATGGGCAAGTTCCTCGCCGTGGGCCTGGCCGGGCTGGGCATGGCCGGGGCAGGTGTCGGCCTGGGAATCCTGGGCAGCGGGGCGATGAACGCCCTCGGCAGGAACCCGGAAGCCCGCGACGCGATCGCGCCGAACATGATTCTGGCGCTGGCGTTCACCGAGGCCATCGGCATCTACGGCCTCGTTGTGGCCATCCTGCTCATCTTCGTTGCGTAAGCGGCGCAAGGTGAGCAACGTAACGCACATGAGGAGGCGGGCGACGTGCTGGCAGCACCAAGACTAGCCGAAGAAGCAACCGGCATAGGAGCGCTGGGCATAGACCCATGGAGCCTGCTGGCCTACCTGGTCACCTTTGGCCTGCTCGTAGTGCTCCTCTACACCCTCGCGTACAAGCGCATCCTGGGAGTGCTCGACGCCCGGTCCGGCAGGATACGGGACAGCCTGGAAGAGGCCGACCGCGTGCGGCAGGAGGCCCAGGAGCAGCAGGAGGCGATGCAACGCACCCTGCTGGAGGGACGCGAGGAGGGCCAGCGCGTACTCGCTGAGGCGCGCGAGGCTGCGGAGCGCTACCGCGAACAGCAGGCGACGCAGGCACGAGCCGAAGCCGCCCAGCTGGTCGAGCGCGCCCGTGATGAGATACGGCAGGAGCGCGACGCTGCCCTCGAGCAGGTGCGCTCCGAGTTTGCAGGGCTCGCGGTCAGCGCCGCCGAGCGCATCATCCATCGTTCGCTTGACCCCGACGCGCACCGCGATCTGATCGACGAAGTGCTCGCGGAGGGGGACGCCCAGGCAGGGCGGAACTAGGAGCGCGGGATGGCGAAAGCGCCCATAGCGAAGCGCTACGCGCAGGCGCTCTTCTCCCTGGCGGAAACCGAGGGGAAGCAGGAAGCCTGGCTGGACAGCCTCTCCGGCATAGCGGAGGGGCTGGCTGACCCGTTGGCGGCGCTGTTCTTCAACGAGCCGCGCATACCGAGGGCGCGCAAGGCGGAAGCCGCAGCGCAGCTCGCCGGAGGGGCAGACCCACTGGTGCGCAACTTCGTGGGGCTGCTCGTGCAGCGGCGGGCGGTGGGCTCGTTCGGCGCGGTCGTCAGCGAGTACGGACGCCTGCTGAACGAGAGCCTCGGGCGGGTGCAGGCCTCGGTGACGAGCGCCGTGCCCATCTCGGCTGAGCAGCGGAGCACGCTGACGGCCTCGCTCGGGGCCATGCTGGACAAAGAGGTTGTCCTCGACGTCCAGGAAGATTCGGACATCATCGGCGGAATCGTCGTGCGGGTGGGAGACCAGATCATCGACGGGAGCGTGCGCTCCCGCCTGAGCGGTCTGCGGCAGGGCCTTGAACGGCAGAGCCTCCCCCGGACGGCGCGTGAAACGGAGGAGCGGGCATGACGACTCGCGGACAGGACATCGCTGCCGTACTCAAGCGGCAGATCGAGGAGTTCGGCGGCGAGACTACCCTCACGGAAGTGGGGACTGTCGTAGAGGTTGGAGACGGCATCGCCACCATCCACGGCCTGAGCAAGGTGGGCTTCGGCGAACTGCTGGAGTTTCCGAGCGGTCTGGCCGGACTGGCGCTGAACCTCGAGGAAGACCTCGTCGGCGCGGCAGTGATGGGCTCTGACACCGGCGTGAAGGAAGGCGACCTGGTCAAGGCGACCGGTGAGATCGCTCGCGTTCCGGTCGGCGACGCGCTCCTGGGCCGCGTGGTCAACCCGCTCGGCGTGCCGCTGGACGGCAAGGGCGCGGTGCAGACGGACGGCGTCCGCCCCATCGAGATCGTTGCGCCGAACGTCGTGGTGCGGCAGGCGGTGAACAGGCCGGTGCAGACGGGCATCAAGTCCATCGACGGCATGATTCCCATAGGCCGTGGCCAGCGTGAGCTGATCATCGGCGACCGCTTCACGGGCAAGACCGCCATCGCCATCGACACCATCATCAACCAGAAGGGGCAGGACCTCCTCTGCATCTACGTGGCCGTAGGCCAGAAGCAGAGCAAGGTGGCGGGGATACAGGCGACGCTGGAAGAGTACGGGGCGATGGAGCACACGGTCATCGTGGCAGCCAATGCGTCCGACCCCGCGCCGCTGCAGTACCTTGCACCGTACGCGGGCTGCGCCATCGGCGAGGAGTTCATGGCGAGCGGGCGCGAGGCGCTCATCATCTACGACGACCTCACGAAGCATGCCTGGGCGTACCGTCAGATGTCGCTGCTGCTCCGCAGGCCTCCGGGCCGCGAGGCGTACCCGGGTGACGTCTTCTACCTCCACAGCAGGCTGTTGGAGCGAGCCGCTCGTCTCGACGACGCCCACGGCGGCGGTTCGCTGACGGCGCTGCCCATCATCGAGACGCAGGCAGGCGACGTGTCCGCCTACATTCCCACGAACGTCATCTCCATCACGGACGGCCAGATCTACCTGGAGGCGGACCTCTTCAACAGCGGCATCCGCCCGGCGGTGAATGCGGGCCTCTCCGTAAGCCGGGTGGGAAGCTCGGCGCAGACCCGCGCGATGCGGCGCGTCGCCGGACGCATGCGGCTGGAGCTCGCGCAGTACCGAGCGCTGGCCAGCTTCGCGCAGTTCGGCGCGTCCGACCTCGACGCGGCGACGCGGGCGCAGTTGGAACGCGGCCAGCGGCTCACGGAGTTGCTGAAGCAGCCGCAGTACAGGCCGCTGAGCCTCGGCCAGCAGGTTTGCTCCATGTACGCAGCGGTGAACGGCCACATGGACGACGTGCCGGTGGACCGCGTGCGGGAGTTCGAGGAGCGCTTCATCGGCTACCTGGAGACCTCCAAGCCGGAGTTGATGAGCGCGATTCAGGAGAAGAAGGACATAGACGAGGCGGTTGAAGAGTCGCTGAAAGAAGCGATAGCCGCCTTCAAGGCCACGTTCTAGGAGACGGGGTTTGCCGAGCGTAAGGCAGATACGCGGGCGCATCAGGAGCGTCCGCAACACATCGAGGGTCACGCGCGCCATGCAGATGGTCGCCGCGTCGAAGATGCGGCGCGCCCAGGAGGCGACGACCGCCTCGCGCCCGTATGCGGAGAAGCTGCGCGAGGTGCTCGGCGGGCTCGTCGGCGCTGGCGCTATGGACCCGGACCTGTCGCATCCGCTGCTGGAGCGCAGGCCGGTCAACAACGTGCTGCTGCTCGCCATATCGCCGGACCGCGGACTCGCGGGCGGCATGCCGGGCAACCTCTCCCGGGCGTCGGGCGAGTTCCTGCGCGCGCATCAGAACCAGCATCCCGTGGTGGTCATCTCGGTGGGCAAGAAGGTGCGCGACTTCATGGTGCGCGCCGGAGCCGACCTCAGGGCCTCGTTCACGGACATAACCGACAGGCCGACTATGGCCGACACGCTGGCCGTGACGCACCTCGTGCAGCAGATGTACACCTCCGGCGAGGTGGACGAGGTTCACATCGCCTACACGCGGTACGTGAATACGCTCATCCAGCAGCCGACGGTGCGGCAGCTGCTGCCGATCGTCGCCGAGGGCCTGGAGGACGAGTCCGGCAAGGCCACGGATTACATCTACGAACCGGACGCAGGCATAGTGCTCGGGGCTCTGCTGCCGCGGTTCTTCGAGATGCAGGTCTACCAGGCATTCCTGGAGAACAGCGCGAGCGAGCAGTCCGCGCGCATGGTCGCGATGCGTAATGCGACCGAAGCGGCAGAGGACATGATGGACTCGCTCACGCTGGAGTTGAACAAGGCACGCCAGAACATGATTACCGCGGAGCTGCTCGACCTTGTCGGCGGCGCCGCCGCCCTCGAAGGCTAGGGCGTCAGGAGGAGCGGAGATGGCCGCAGGAGCCGAAGGCAAAGTCGTACAGGTGATCGGGACGGTCGTGGACGTTGAGTTCCCGCCGGACCAGTTGCCCAGTATCTTCAACGCGCTGGACCTCGAACTCGCGGGCGAGAAGCTCGTGCTGGAGGTCGAGCAGCAGGTGGGCAACAGCTGGGTGCGCTGCCTCGCCCTCGGCCCCACGGAGGGCCTGGCGCGCGGCGCTGTCGCCACCGACACCGGCCAGCCCATCTCCGTCCCCGTCGGCGAGCCGAGCCTCGGTCGGCTGTTCAACGTCACCGGCGATGCGCTGGACGACCTCGGCGCAGTCAACGCCAAGGAGTTCTGGCCCATCCACCGCGACCCTCCTGCCTATGAAGAGCAGAGCATGACCACGGAAGTGCTGGAGACCGGCGTGAAGGCGCTGGACCTCATCTGCCCGTTCACCAAGGGCGGCAAGGTCGGCGCGTACGGCGGCGCGGGCGTCGGCAAGACGGTCATCATCCAGGAGCTCATCCGGAACATCGCGGAGGAGCACAGCGGCTACTCCGTGTTCGCAGGCGTGGGCGAGCGCTCGCGCGAGGGGAACGACCTCTGGCACGAGATGCAGGAATCCGGCGTGCTGAAGAACACGGTGCTCGTGTTCGGCCAGATGAACGAGCCGCCGGGCGTGCGCCTGCGCATCGCCATGACCGGCCTGACGATGGCCGAGTACTTCCGCGACACGATGAACCAGGACGTGCTCCTGTTCGTGGACAACCTCTACCGCTACATCCTCGCGGGCATGGAGGTCTCCGCGCTGCTGGGCCGCATGCCGTCCGCGGTCGGCTACCAGCCGACGCTCGGCACAGAGATGGGCGACCTGCAGGAGCGCATCACGTCCACCAACAAGGGCTCAATCACCTCCTTCCAGGCGATCTACGTGCCTGCCGACGACTACACCGACCCCGGCGTGGCGACGAGCTTCGGTCACCTGGACGCGGTCGTGGCGCTGGAGCGCTCCATCGCGGAGCAGGGCCTCTTCCCCGCCGTCGACCCCCTCACGTCGTCCTCCCGCATCCTGGACCCCCTCATCGTGGGCGAGGACCACTACAACACGGCGCGCGGCGTGCAGGCCGTGCTGCAGCGCTACAAGGACCTGCAGGACATCATCGCCATCCTCGGCATGGAGGAGCTCTCCGACGAGGACAAGACGACCGTGAACCGGGCGCGCCGCATCCAGCGCTTCCTCTCGCAGCCGTTCTTCGTTGCGGAGCAGTTCACGGGCCGCGACGGCCGGTACGTCCCCGTTACCGAAACGGTGCGCGGCTTCAAGGAGATCCTCGAGGGCAAGCACGACGACGTCGCGGAGCAGGACTTCTACATGGCCGGCTCGATAGACGAGGTGATCGAGCGCTCTAAGGAGCGCGCGGCGGCGGGAGCGTAAGACGTCATGCCCATGCGGCTTGAGATCGTAACTGCGGAGCGCGTGCTCTTTCAGGGCGACGTCGATGTCGTCGTCGCGCCCGGTATCGATGGCGAGATCGGCATCCTGCCGAATCACGCCGCGCTGATGACCGTGCTCCAGCCCGGCGAGCTCCGCTATCGCACCGGCGATAACGAAGAACACTTCGTCGTGACCGGCGGGTTCATCGACGTGCACGGCGACAAGGTATCCGTTCTGGCGGACGCGGCCGAGCGGGCGGACGAGATCGACCTCGCAAGGGCCGAGGAAGCCGTCAATCGCGCCCGTCAGCGCATCGTAGAGCGTCAGGGGGACGTGGACCTCGAACGGGCGCTGCACTCGCTCCGCAGGGCGCAGGTGCGCCTGAACGTGACGCGCCGCCGCAGGGGCGCAGGCGCGCCGCAGCGGGAGCGCGGGGCCGGAGCCTGAGGCTCGTCCGCTAGGCCTCGTCCTCCGAGGCTTCCACTTCGTCGGCGTGCGGGTTCAGGTAGTACGTCATCGACTGCAGCGAGACCACGGGATCGACGTTCTGTATCCGCACTCCGTTCGGGACGATGGCCGACTTCGGCGCGTAGTTCAGGATCGCCTTCACGTCCGCCCCCACGAGTTGGTCGATGACGTCCTGCGCCACGCCTGCGGGCACGGCCACGATTGCGATCTTCACTCCCTCGGCGTTGGCGACATCGCGGAAGTTGGCGAAGTCGTGCACGAGCAGACCCCCGGCCGGTTGCCCGATGATCTGGGGGTTGGAGTCGAATGCGCAGACGACGCGGAAGCCCTCCGGCTCGAACCCCGGGTAGCTGATGATGGACCTGCCGAGCCGCCCGACGCCCACGACCGCGACGTTCCACGTCTGGTCGAGGCCGAGGATGTGCCGCAGCTGCTGCAGCAGGTTGGGGATGCTGTAGCCGCGTCCCTGCTTGCCGAAGCGTCCGAAGTAGCTGAGGTCCTTCCGTATCTGCGCGGGCGTCGCCTGCAGGAACTCCCCAAGCTGCTGCGAACTGATGACTTCCAGCCCTATCTCTTGGAGGTGGGAGAGCGCCCGGAGGTACTGGGGAAGACGCTCGACGACCACACCGGGGACCTGAGGTTCGGTGGTCATGGGGCTCCGTCTCCTCGATTGTGAATCGATTGTGAAACGATAGTAACGACGTTCACAATCGAGCGTCAAGCAGGCGGCGGTGCCGTTAGAGCGTCAGCTCCAGGATGTAGAGCCCGCCCTTCAGCCGGTCGACAACGTACATGATGCCGTTCTCGTCCAGGTAGACGTCGTTGATGCCGTTAGACGGCGCGCCTTCCGGGACGGGCGGCACGAAGTACGCCACCTCCTCGGGCCGGAACGGGTCGCTCGTGTCGAACACCCGTACGCCGGCGTTGAAGAACGTGCCATAGATCAGCGTGTCCGACTGCGAGCAGGTGGGGACGGGCTGGTTCTCGTGGATGTTGTGCGCGCCGAACCGCCCGCCACGGGTGGCGAAGTCGTTGACGTCAGGCATGGGGAAGGTGCTGATGATGACCGGGTTGGTCTCTTCCCGGATGTCCATCATCCAGACGAGCTTGGGGTGGTCCTCGCCGTCGTTCTTCACCGCCTCGTGGGTAACCACCATCAGGTCGCGGCTGAACAGGGGCAGCGCCGTGTGGCAGAAGCCCGGGAAGGGCGGCGCGACGTTGATGCTGCCGACCACCGAGGGGTTCGCCTTGTCGGAGATGTCCATGATGAACACGCCGGAGTCCAGGTAGCAGCAGTACGCGCGGTCAGGACGTTCAGGGTAGACGTTGGCGTTGTGCAGCCTGTGGCCGGAGTCCAGGAAAGGATGACGGCGCATCGGGGGAGCCTCGTCCCCCTCGCGAGTGCCGGGGACCCACCAGCGTCCGGCCTCGACCGGGTGCTCGGGGTCTCGCACGTCAACGATCATGTAGAACTGGTCGTCCAGCTGGTTGCGCGGTTGGAAGTCGGCGGCGCCGGTGGAGAGGTGCGCGTACTCGCCGTCCACCCACCAGAGGCAGTGGCAGCCGCGGGAGTAGGGGCCTTCCAGGTTCAGGAAGCCGATCTGGCGGGGGCCCTCATCTGCGTTGCTGATGTCGTAGACCCCCATGCCTACCCCAGGCTGTCCCGGCTGCACGGACTGGTAGGCCACGAGCATCACGTCGCCCACGATGGCCAGCGAGTTCGAGCGCAGGTGGGAGTAGGGCAGCTCAGTCTGGACGACCAGCCTGGGGTTGGCGACGTCTGTCACGTCGACGCTCGTGATGTCCTTGGGCGCGCTCTCGTGGGCAAGGTAGAGGATGCGCCGGCCATCGCTGGTCACGTGGAGGTGCACCCCCTCGCCGATGTTGCCGAAGCCGTCGAGGTCGTGGTGGGAGATGAGCCGCATGTTGCGGATCTCCTGCGTCTGCGTCGCCATAGCGCCTCCTTCGGAGCGGCGTAGCTCCTCGTCCGTGGGGTGCAAGTTACTGCAAACCCAACCGCTCGTCACTCCCGCACGCTGGCAGGGAGGAGTCATCCGCCACTGCCTCTACCGGGGCGCGTGCTATAGTGGCGAGCATCCTCCTTCCGCGGGGTGCGGTTCCTTGTACATCGGCTCCTGCCGCCTCACCTTCCGGTTGCACGGCAACGACTCGCTCAAGGGCAAGCGACAGGTCTCGCGCTCGCTTATCGAGCGCTTCCGCCAGCGCTACAACCTCGCCGCCGCGGAGGTCGCTGCGATGGACGAACACCAGCGGCTCGTCATCGGCATCGCCTGCGTCAGCAATGAATACTCCCACGCCGAGCAGATGCTCGACAAGGCCGTCGCCTTCGCGGGCAACCATCACCTGGACGCCGAGCTCGTCGACGTCGAGCGCGGCGTCACAGCCGAGGACTGAGCGATGGACGCGGCACGGTTCGTCGAACAGCTGCGCACCGGCAGCCTTGCCGGAGAGATCGAGCATGTCCAGGAGATTGCGGAGCGCGAGGCCGCACACAGCAAACTTGGGTACACGCTCGACCCCCGCCTCGAAGAGGCGCTCGATGCGAAGGGCCTGCTGCCGCTCTACACACACCAGGCGCGGGCCGTCGACGCTGCGCTGAGCGGGCGGGACGTGGCGCTCTCCACGCCGACGGCGAGCGGCAAGAGCCTCTGCTACCACGTGCCGGTCGCGCAGGCGATGCTGACCGACCCGTCGGCGCGGGCGCTCTACCTCTTCCCCACCAAGGCGCTCACGCAGGACCAGTTGCGCGGCCTGCGCGGTCTCCTGCCGCCGAAACTGGCCGGGCGCGTCGCGATCTTCGACGGCGATACGCCGACCGGCGAGCGGAGCGCGGTGCGGCGCTCGGCGCAGGTCGTGTTCACGAACCCTGACATGTTGCACGTGGGCATGCTGCCGCACCACCGCACGTGGGCGCGGCTGTGGCAGTCGCTGCGCTACGTCGTCATCGACGAGATGCACGTCTACCGGGGCGTGTTCGGCTCCCATGTCGCCAACGTGTTGCGGAGGCTGCGCAGGCTGTGCGCGCACTACGGCAGCGACCCAATCTTCATCCTCTGCTCGGCCACCATCGCCAACCCCGGCGAGCTGGGGGAGCGCCTCACCGGCAAGCCCGTGGAAGCGATCGAGGAGAACGGCGCGCCCAGCGGCGCGAAGCACTTCGTCTTCTGGAACCCGCCGCTCGACCCGGAGGGGTTCCGGCAATCCGCGCCCAACACGTCGTCCGCGCTTACGGAGATGCTCGTGCAGCAGGAGGCCCGGACGCTCGTGTTCGTGCGCACGCGGCGCCAGGCGGAGGTCGTCTGCCTCGACGTCCGCAGGCGGCTCCAGCGGAGCAGCGCCGAACTTGCGGAGCGCGTCCGCCCCTATCGCGGCTCGTACCTGCCGGAGGAGCGGCGCGCGGTGGAGCAGGGGATGCTGAACGGCGACCTGATGGGTGTCGTCGCGACGAACGCGCTGGAGCTCGGCATCGACATCGGCGGGCTGGACACGACCGTCCTCACCGGCTACCCGGGGAGCGTCGCCAGCACCTGGCAGCAGGCCGGGCGCAGCGGTCGCACGAACGAGGGCGCGCTGAGCATCCTCGTGGCGCGCGACGACCCCCTCGACCAATACATCATGCGCCACCCGCGCTTCGTCTTCGGACGCTCGCACGAGCACGCGCGCATACGGCCGGACAATCCGTACGTGCTCGGCCCGCACCTGAAGGCCGCGGCGTACGAGTTGCCGCTCCGCCCCGAGGAGGCCGCGCTCTTCGGCAACGGCTTCGAGCCGCAGGTGGACGCGCTCGCTGAGGAGGGCGCGCTGCAGGAGCGCAACGGACGCTGGTTCATCGCGCCGTCGGTCGAGTACCCCGCGGGCGAGGTCAACATACGCTCCACGTCGCACGTGGACTACGTCGTCGTCGAGGCGCGGTCGGGCCGCGTGATGGAGCACGTGGACGAGTACTCCGCGTTCAGCCAGCTCCACCCCGGCGCGGTCTACCTCCACCTCGGCGAGTCGTACGTCGTCGAGGACCTCGACCTCGAGGCGCACGTCGCATGGTTGTCGCGCAGCGAGCCCGCGTTCTACACCGACGTGCACGAGTTGACCGACATCCGCATCGCCGAGACGCGCGCGACGAAGACGCTGAACGGCGCGACGGTCTGCTTCGGCGACGTGGAGGTCTCGCGGCACGTGATCGGCTATCGCAAGCGTCCGCTGTATGACGGCGCGCAGCGACGCGGCGACAGCCTGGCCGAGACGGCGCTCCAACTGCCCCCGCGCGTCTTCTCCACCGCCGCCGTCTGGTTCGACCTGCCCCCGGAGGTACACGACCGCGCGCGCAAGGAGCGCGCCGACCTGTCGGGCGGCTTGCACGCGATGGAGCACGCGGCCATCGGCGTCCTGCCGCTGTTCGCGCTCTGCGACCGGAACGACATCGGCGGCGTCTCGACGGCGCTCCATCCGGACACCGGCGAGCCGCAGGTGTTCATCTACGACGGCCACCCAGGTGGGGTCGGCATCGCGGAGCACGCCTACGCGGTGATTGAGGAGTTGCTCGACGCGACGCTCGGCGCGGTCGCGGAGTGCTCGTGCGCGTCGGGCTGCCCGTCGTGCATCCAGTCGCCGAAGTGCGGGAACAACAACTACCCGCTGGACAAGCGCGTCGCGGCGGATTTGCTTCGGGGGTTGTTGAGGAAGTAGGGGTGGATAGGAGGCTCGAACACTGCCGCCATCATGCAGAATGATACTGATTTTCATGCGTACTGCATGATATGATTGCTGCATGCCGAACCTGCAAGTAAGGAACGTGCCGGACAACCTCCACGAGCGTCTTCGCCGTCGTGCGCGTGAGAACAATTGCTCCATGAGCACCGTCGTCCTGGCCGCAGTGGAACGGGAGCTTGCGCGGTGGGAATGGGAAGAGCACCTGTCGCAGCGCCCCAGGACCGCACTCGGCGTTGAAGCGGCAACACTGCTCGCTGAGGAGCGCGCGTTCCGCGACGTGGAGACTGGGTGAGCGGATACGTTGTCGATGCCTCCGTCGCGGTTGAGTACCTCCTGAGGACGTCCCTTGGTCTGACACTGGCCGACGTGATCGAAGGCGCCTCTCTGGCCGCGCCCGAGTTGCTGGACGCAGAGGTGCTGTCGGTGCTGCGGCGGGCTGTGTTGCGCGGGCACCTCGAGGAGGCTCGTGCGCAGATGGCCATTGACGATCTCATACAGTGGCCTCTGGAGCGCATCCCTCACCGCGCCCTGGCGCCATTGGCCTGGCAACACTTCAGGAACGTCAGCGCTTATGACGCCTTCTACGTAGCAGCCGCTCGTGCCCTGGACATGCCCCTCATGACTGCTGACGGACGCCTGTCACGGGTATCGGGCCTGGGTGTAGTCGTGCAGCACATCCGCATGGGGTAGTCGGCCCTCGGTACTGGCCATAAGAGCCTGCCGCACCTGTACCCCCTGCTCCTGAGTGGGTAGGTGCCGCACTGTCCAGCCCGCAGAGCCTGTCAACCGAGGGGCGAAGGCATTATCATGGGGTGTGTGCACCGAGGCGCCCGTTTCTTCTGCATCTCTCTCCTGCTGGCCGTGACGGCGCTGGCGTCCGCTTGCTCAGCGCAACCGGACGAGGCCGTTGAGACTCCTCCGGCATCCGGCGAGATACCGCTGCGCATCCTTGCCCTCAACGACTTCCACGGCAACATCGCCACGTCCTCCGACTCCTTCGGCGGGGTGGGGCGCGCCGATTACCTCGCCGCTAACATCGAGGCAGCACGGGCCGAAGTCGAGAACTCCGCCTTCGTCTCCGCAGGCGATCTCATCGGAGGGTCGCCCCTCATCTCCGCTCTCTTCTACGACGAACCGACCGTCGAGGCCATGAACCTGATGGGGCTGGACTTCAACGGCGTGGGCAACCACGAGTTCGACGAGGGACTCGCCGAACTCCGGCGGATGCAGCACGGCGGCCCCCACCCCATCGAAGGCGACCTTGACGGCGACCCCTTCGGCGGCGCCGAGTTCGAGTTCCTCGCCGCCAACGTCATAGACGACGCCACCGGGGACACTGTCTTCCCTCCCTATGCCGTCCGACACTACGAGGACGTTGGCGTCGCGTTCATCGGCCTCACCCTCCAGGGCACTCCGTCCATCGTGTCCCAGTGGGCAGTAGAGGGCCTGACCTTCCTGGACGAGGCAGAGACGGTCAACGCCCTGGTCCCCGGCCTACGGGCCGAGGGCATCGAGGCTATCGTCGTCCTGCTGCACGAGGGCGGGAGGTCCGACGGCGGCCAGAACGACTGCGGCTCGGGGCTTACCGGCCGGATCGCAGACGTCGCCGCGCGTATGGACGACGCGGTGGACGTCATCATCGCGGGCCATACCAACGATGAGTTCGTCTGCCAGGTGCACGGCAAATGGATCACCATGGCCGACAACCGGGGACGGCTGTTCACGGTCATCGACGCCGCCTTGGACCGGGCCACGGGAGACCTCACGGTGAAGGCCGTCGAGAACGTTCCCAACTCCCAGGCCGGAGTCACGCCCGACCCGGCGCTCACCGCGCTCATCGACCGGTACGACGACCTCTCGGCGCCGCTTGCCAACGCTGTCGTCGGCTCCATCACCGCGGACGTCACCCGCTGGAGGAACGCCGCTGGCGAGTCCGCGCTCGGAGACATCATCGCCGATGCCCACCTGGCGTCGACGCGAGCTGCGGGAAGCGGCGGGGCCGTGGTGGCCTTCATGCATCCCGGCGGTATCCGCGAAGACCTCCTCTTCGACAGCATCGGCCCGGAGTCCGATGGGGAGTTGACCTACGGAGAAGCGTTCTCGGTGCTGCCCTTCGGAAACAGCCTCGTCACCATGTCGCTCACGGGCGCCCAGATCGAAGCCCTGCTTCAGTCCCAGTTCCGCGGCCCCCCGGACGACACCAGCGACGTGCTCCAGGTCTCGAGCGGGTTCAGTTACACCTGGGATGCAGCGCGCCCGGAGGGCGCAAGGGTGGACCCCTCCACCATCATGATTGACGGCGTCCCGATTGATCCCGAGGCAACGTACCGGGTCACCGCCAACAATTTCCTGGCCGACGGAGGCGACGACTACAACGTGTTCAGGGAAGGCGCGGAGCGCACCGGCGGGGATATTGACGTCGCCGCTCTGGTCGCATACTTCGAATCCTTCAGCCAGGTCGCCCCAGGCCCCCAGGACCGCATCACCCGTCTCAACTGACCGCACTGCTCCTCTCTCCCACTGGGAGAAGGGCCGAGGGGTGAGGGTTGTCCGGGCCGCTGATAGACTGCGGCGCATGACGGACCCCACCGGGAAGGCGGCCTACGTCTACGACGACGTGCTCTCCGGCCACGTGCTGCGGGAGGGCCACCCGATGCGCCCCGTGCGCCTGCGCCACACCTATGCGCTGCTGCGCGCCTATGGGGCGTTCGAAGACGAACATGCCCTGCTCGTGCCGCCGCGCCCTGCGACGCTCGACGAGTTGACGACGTTCCACACCGAGGAGTACGTCGAGACCGTCCGCCGCCTCAGTAGCGGTGAGGAAGCCGATAGCGACCGGCACGGCTTCTCCGCGCAGGGCGACAATCCCGTCTACGAAGGCATGTACGAGGCGGCGCTGCTCTCGACCGGCGCGTCGGTGCAGGCGGCGGAACTCATCGCGGACGGCGAGGCGTCGGCGGCGTTCGCTCCGGCGGGCGGGCTCCACCACGCGATGCGCGGGTGGGCGTCTGGCTTCTGCATCTTCAACGACCCGGTCGTCGCCATCAACGTGCTGCGCAAGCGCGGCCTGCGCGTGGTGTACGTGGATGTCGACGCGCACCACGGCGATGGCGTGCAGGCCGCCTTCTACCGCGACACGGACGTGATGACGGTCTCCGTGCACGAGAGCGGGCGCTGGCTCTTCCCCGGCACCGGTGCCGTGAACGAGGTCGGCGCCGGCGAGGCCGCGGGCTACTCCGTGAACCTGCCGCTCTTCCCCTACACGGGCGACGACGTCTACCAGGAGGCGTTCGAGCGCGTCGTGCCGCCGCTCATCGAGGCGTTCGCGCCGGACGTGCTCGCGGTGCAGATGGGCGCGGACGCCTACGTCACCGACCCACTGACGCACCTCGCGCTCAGCACGCACGGCTACGAGGCTGTCGTGCGGCGGCTCGGTGCGATGGGTTACCCGATGCTGGCGTTCGGGGGTGGCGGCTACGACCTCGACGCGACGGCGCGCTGCTGGACGCTCGCGTACGGCTCAATGGTCGGCCGCGAGTGGCCGGACGACCTGCCGTCGGGCGCGGACGCCTACCTCACAAGCCTGCACCTGCGCGACGCCGTGCTGCCCCAGATCGAGCAGCAACTGTATGAGAAGTCGCGCGAGTTTGTGCAGCAGCAGGTCGCGGAGATCGAGCGGCTCATCTTTCCCGTGCACGGGCTCGGGTAGGAGGCATCCATGCGCATCGCGTCGTTCGAGACGATGGCAGTCCGCATCCCGCGCGAGCCCGGGCCGTCCGCGCCGCGCGAGGAGGCCGACTACGTCACGCTCCGGCTGCGCACGGACGACGGCATCGAGGGCATCGCCTACGCGGGTTTCGCGTCGACGCTCGTGACGAAGGCGCTCAAGGAGACGGTGGACGCGCTCGCGGCGGAGACGGTCGGCACCGACCCGCACGCCGTCGAGGCGATCGGGCGTAGCCTCGCCCGCAAGGCGGGCGGCGGGTCGCCCGCGGGACTCGTGACGCGCGCCATCTCCGCGATCGACGTGGCGCTGTGGGACATCCGCGGCAAGGCGCTGGGGATGCCGGTCTGGAAACTGCTCGGAGCGGCCTCCGGTTCCGTGCCCACCTACGCCAGCGGCTTCCTTTGGCGGCACTACGACCTCGAAGCGCTCGCCACGGCCGCCGCCGACCTCGCCGGGCAGGGCTTCCGCGCGATGAAGTTCCGCATGGGCGCTGAAGCGTCGGCGGACGCGGAGCTGGCGCGGCTGCGCACGATGCGCGAGGCCGCCGGCCCGGACGTCGACCTGATGGTGGATATCAACCAGGGGTGGGACGTGAACCGCGCCATCACGGTTGGGCGCGGCATGGCCGAGTACGGCCTCTTCTGGCTGGAGGACCCGGTGCACTTCCAGGACTACGCCGGGCTCGCCCGCATCGCCGACGCGCTGGACACGCCTATCGCCGCGGGTGAGTACCACTACGGCGTCGAGCCGTTCCGCCACATGCTGGAGGCGCGCTCCATCGACATCGTCATGGTGGACCTTCTGCGCGTGGGCGGCATCACACAGTGGATGAAGGCCGCATACATGGCGGAGGCGTACAACCTGCCGGTAGTGACGCACCTGGCGCCGGAGATACTCGGCCACGCGCTTGCCGCCGCGCCGAACGGCCTCTACGTCGAGCACATGCCGTGGGCGTTCGCGCTGTTCGAGGAGGTCCCGCAACTCGACCCTGCGACGGGACGCCTCGTGATGCCAGACGAGCCCGGCCTGGGGCTGCGCTTCGATGAGGCCCGAATCTCGGCCAGCGCGCTCTAGGATGGCGCTGTGCGGCGCGGTAGAATCGTATTTGAAATGAAACCGGGCGACGTCATAGCGAAGCCATGGGGCAGCGAGCACATCGTTGACCTGAACGACGCGTACTGCGTGAAGTACCTGCGCATCCGGCGCGGGCGACGGCTGAGCAAGCAGTACCACGAACACAAGCGCGAAACGATGCTGCTGGTGCGCGGCTACGCGCTTCTGACGCTCACCGACGAACGAGGCCCGCAGGACATCGTCATGGGGTTCGGCGAGGCGTACGTCGTCGAGCCCGGCACGGTGCACCGCATCGAGGGGATGTCCACGGAGCCCGCCGTCATCCTCGAGGTGAGCACGCCCGAGCTGGACGACGTCGTGCGGCTGCAGGACGACTACGGGCGCTAGCCCGCGTCATGCGGCTGGAGACGCCCCGCCTCATCCTCCGCGAGTACGCAGAGGACGACTCCGCAGAAGTCCTTGCCTATCAGGGCGACCCGCGCTACCTCCGCTACTACCCGTGGGAGGAGCGCACGCCGGAAGACGTGCGGCGGTTCGTCCAGCAGTTCATCGACTGGCAGTCCGAGTCCCCTCGACGCCGCTTCCAACTCGCCGTGCTGCTGCGCGAGAGCGGGGCGCTCGTCGGCAGTTGCGGCGTGCGCCGCAAGCCTGACGACGACACCGAGGCGGACATCGGCTTCGAGCTGTCGCCCGAGTACTGGGGCCGGGGCTACGCCACTGAAGCGGCGACCGCGATGGCGGGGTTCGCGTTCCGCGAACTGGGGGTGCGCCGCCTCTCATCGTGGTGCATCGCGGAAAACGCCGCGTCGGCCCGCGTCCTGGAGAGGCTGGGGATGTCGCTCGAGGGCAGGCTGCCTGCCGCCGAGCGTTTCAAGGGCCGCGACTGGGACATGCTCCTCTACGGCATGACCCGCGAGCGCTGGGAGCAGGGGCAGGCCCTGCCAACCGTGTAGAATGTGTGTTCCGCGGTAGCCTCTACTGCCGCGCCGCACCACGCACGGGAGAAGGCATCGTGAGCATCGACCAACTCGCCTACTACCAGAGCAAACTGGCGTACGAGACGGACTCGGCGGACCTGTACGACGCCATCGAGAACGGCGAAGCCATCGTCGTGGTCGATGGACGAGCCGCGAGCGCCTATGACCGCGAGCACATCCCGGATGCGATAAGCCTCCCACACCGGGAGATCAGCGCCGACACGACCGCCTCGCTCGACAAGTCGAAGACGTACGTCTGCTACTGCGACGGCATCGGGTGCAACGCGTCGACGAAGACGGCGCTGAAGCTCCTGCAACTCGGGTTCCAGGTGCGCGAGCTCATCGGCGGGCTGGACTGGTGGAAGCGGGACGGCTATCCGACCCACCTGTCCGAAGCGGGCGTCGCGGTGGGCATCAGGTGCGGCTGCAACTGAGCCGCGGCTACCCGGCCTCGTATATCTCTAGACCCAGCGCCCGTTCGCCGGGGCCGCTCGACCGGCCGGGGCAGGCTGAGACTGCGACGATGCACGGCATCAGCGCCCGCATGTCGATGTAGTCGCCCGCCTTCACGTCGAACGGCTCCTCCCAGAACGTCCGACCGTTCTCGTCTATCCCCGTGCGCATGAAGATGTTGAACGGGTCGTGCACGTAGTTCCCGTCGAGGCCGAACGGTTCCACGGCTTTCGCGAGGATCTCCTGGCATCCCGGCGAGTCGATGCCGTAGCGCTCCACCCTGCTCACGGCGCAACACCGCCCGCTGAGCATGTCGTGGGTCGCCGCCTCGCTGGGCGACGGCTGGTGCTCGACGGTGTCCGCGGTGACCTCCAGCATCGGACGCTCCCACGGCGCCCGCGTCCAGAGGGTGTTCCCTGCCGTGGGATGGATCGTCTCCCGGCGGCGCGTGACCGACGACCCCAGGTGCTCCCAGGGGTTGTCCAGGTTGAACGCGTTGAAGTCGATGACCTGCGGGCCTTCCGGCTGCGTCAGCCGGAGGAGCTGTCCTTCGCGCAGGACGACCGCCAAGCCGTCGTGCTTCCTGACGACATGCGTCTCTAGGATGCCCAAGTCGCTCCTCCGAGGCTGCCGGCCTACGGGACGAGCGTGCCCGGCTCCGCGGACCAGACCCAGTAGCCCTTGCCGTTCGCGATCTCCGGCGGCTCGTCGTCGTCCTCTTGTGCGTCGTCCTTGTCGTCCTCCGGAGCGATGCGCACCCAGCGGTGGTACTGCCCGTCGAAGGTGTAGGCGACGCGCCAATCGAAGCTGCCGAAGTAGTTGTCGGCCTCGCCGTCGCCGTTACCTGCTCCCGGCGCCTCCCCTGCCGCGTTCTGGAACAGGTCTACGACGCCCAGCAGGTTCCACCCGTGGTTCACGCGGATCGTCGGGGGCAGCGACGTCGTATCCGGTTCCGGGATCAGCGGGGCGACCGTCGCGAACGACGTTGCGAATACCCAGTAGCCGTAGCCCGCCTCGATCTCTGCCAGGCTGCCGCGCCACGAACCGGCCTCGTTCACTGCCGCCGTCAGCCAGTTGCCGTCCTGGTAGGACATCACCGCCGAGATGCCTCCGTTGGGAGGGATCACGGCGTTCAGCGCCGGGTCCGTTGGCGTTCCCGGTACTGATACCAGGTTCCAGCCCGGCGATATGTCGATCTCGTAGGCGCCGCGCGCCACCACCGAGAAGGCGAACTCGCCCTCAGCCTCATTGCCTGCCTCGTCGACCGCGGTGTAGGCGACCTCGTGGCGCCCCTGCGCCAGGTTCCCCGCCTGGAGCGCGAACTGCGCCCCGTCGACCCTGCTCAGGCGCGCCGACGCGTCGCCGCCGTTCAGCGTGATCTCAGTGATGTACACCCTCCCGTGCGAGTCCGAGAACTCCGCATCCGGGTTGTCGCCGCCGCAGCCGCCATTGGCGCCCGCCGGGCAGAGCGCGTATTCCTCCCCCTCCGCAGAGAAGAGCATGGCCACGATCGGCCTCGCGCTCTCCGTTTCGTTGTCCTGTTCCCCACGGCGCGGGGTCACCCGCAACTCGGGCGTCGCGTCGTCGTTGAAGTCCGTGTCCAGCTCGAGCAGCAGCCCCGCCTCGTCCATCGCCTCGACGTCGAGTTTGTTGCCGTCCGCCGGCTTGGCCTGCCGTGAATCCGGCTTCCAGCCGGGTGTCGAGAAGACGTTGCGGTTCTCGTCCTCCGCAGACACGATCACGCCGATCAGTCCGCCCAAGCCGGTCAGGCCGGACGCGTCGTACGCCCTTCGCCAGTGGAGCGGGTCCTGCTGCTCCGTGAGCGGGCTGCCCGTCTCCGGGGCTCCCCGTATCGTGTAGACGTACTCGCCGGTCTTCGTGCCGTCATCCTTCATTCCCTCATTCGTCTCGATGCCCACGAAGTAGACCGTCGGCCGGCGGCGCACCTCCTCGTCGGAGCGCACGTCCACGACGAACTCGCCATCTCCGTTCGCGACCAGCCGCCCCGCCCCTTCCTCCCTGGCGGGCAGGGGACCGGGAGTGAGGGTTGCTCCCTCCGCGAGCGCAGCCAGGCCGACCGTGAAGAGCGGCGCGACGATGTCCTCCGCGGTGCGGTCGACGGAGTCGTTGGGGTTGCCTGCGAGGTCGTAGACGATCCCTCCGAAGAGCAGCACGTCCGGTGTCTCGTCAGATGCCAGGTCCTCCGCCAACTGCAGGTAGATGCGGCTGCGGGAGTCGGTTATCTCCTCACCGTTGATATCCTTGGCCATCTCGTCGCTCGACAGGCGGCCCGGGTGGACGATACCGACCACGCGATGACCGGAGACCGTGAACCGCTCATGATCGATCCCCGAGCGCAACGGCTCTCCGAAGTCCACCATGATGGACTTGCGGTCGGGGACCTCCTTCTCCTCGCGTGTGTCGTAGCCGACGCCCGCCTGCACCGCGCGGACGGACGGCTCTGTATCGTCTACGGTGAACTCGTATGGCTGGCCCATATCGTCATCGTCGTACCACCCAACGCTGACGGTCTCGTTGCCGGCGCGGTCCCGGGCCGTCACCTCCATCTCGTACTTGCCCTCGTCGAAGTTGTTCCCGCGCGCCGAGAACTCGTAGGCGACGCCTGCGCGGCTTCCCAGCAGCGTCCAGCGCCCGATGTCCGTGATGTCCCGTGCGTTGGACGCGTTGCGTCCCACCTTGAGGTCTATGTCGGCAGCCTCGCTGCTCACGGGGACCGACCCGGAGGAGCGCACGGTGAGCGGTTCGCCGGTGGTTACCTGGTCGCGGTCGCCGTTCACCTGGGTGTCGTCGCCGTCTACCGAGGTTACGAGTTCGCCGTCGTGGCGCAGGCCGGAGTCGTCGTCGCGCACCTGGAATGAGAAGTCGAGACGGCCGGAGCGCCATGCGCTCTCGTGCTCCGGCGTAATCTCCGTCAAATCAGGCCCCTCGCCGTCCACCTCCATCGACACCTGACCGGCGCCCGCGATGCTGACGGTTATGGTGTCGCCGTGCCGCCCGAGGATGGAGGCGATGTTCTCTTGATCGACGCCGTCCACATAGTTGGAAGGGATGTTGGTGGGGTCACTCTCGTCTTTTAAGCAGGTCGGCCCGTTGCTCGACACGTACTCTTGCCCTGCGGGTAACTCAGCGCGGGGGTCGAGGACACGAACGAACGCCTGGTAGAAGGTGTTGCCATCGTAGGACGCCTCGGCCAACTGCACCGTGATGGAGCCGCGCCCGCTCCGCACCGTCGCCTCGGCGCAGCCGTCCGCGTTCGCTGTCGCGCGGGACTGCCCCGCCGTGATGAGGATGGTGTTGTGCGCGGTGGGGTCGTTGGAGACGTAGAGCGTGTTGTCGAAGTAGGTGTACTGAGGCTGTACCCGCGGGTGTGCCAGGTATGCAGGGTCGTTTTCTTGGATCGAGCCGGCCGTTCCCAAGCTGGGATTCGTGGGAACAGGGTAGGTGGGAGGGTGGGCCCCGTAAGAGTTCTCCGGTTCGTTCTTCTCGATCTGCGCGTCCGTGATGTTACTGAATACGCCGACGATGAACCCGCCGCCTCGGCCTATCCCCTCCGTTTTGTCGAAGGTCTGGCCGGAGGCGGGGAGCAGCACGAGCGATGCAAAGGCAACCGCCATGAGCGACGCCAGCAGGATGAGGGGTGTGTGTCTTCGGATAATCATCATGGTTTCATACCATCGTAACCCGCTCGTCACCACCACGTCACCACGATAAGGCGACAGAGAGCCGGTCTGGGCAGGACGGGAAAGACCGCAGGGGCGACCCGAAGGCCGCCCCTGCGCGTATCTCATAACCGGTAAGAACAGCCCCGCTCCTCACCGCGTGCGCGGGCAGCGCACGTGTGCCCTGTCGGGCACCTGGATTCCCGCTTTCGCGGGAATGACGGGGGAGGCGGGAATGACGGAACCTGCCGCACCGGAGTTACGCAAAGGTCTCCTCCAAGAGGTGTTCCTACACCTCGCGGTATTCGCCCTCGATGGCGTCGTCGTCTCCGGGGGAGCCGGAGTCGTCGGAGGGCGGGGTGTCGTCGTCGGGGCCGGACGATGCGGCCTCGGCCTGCTGGCGGGCGTAGACCGCCTCACCGATCTTCTGGACGGCGGCGGAGAGCGCCTGGGTGGCCGCCTGCAGCGACGCGGCGTCCGCGTCCTCCTGCGCAAGCACGCTCCGCACGTCGGCGATGCGCGCCTCGACCTCGCTCTTGAGGTCAGCGTCGATCTGCTCGCTGAACTCCTGCAGCGTCTTCTCGGCCTGGTAGGCGCTCGTGTCGGCGATGTTGCGCGCCTCGATCTGCTCGCGCTTGCGGGCGTCCTCCTCGGCGTGCGCCTCCGCCTCCTTCACGAGCCGCTCGACCTCGTCCTTGGCGAGGCCGGAGCTCGCCGTGATGGTGATGCGCTGCTCTTTGCCGGTGGCCTTGTCCTTCGCGGAGACGTTCAAGATGCCGTTGGCGTCCAGGTCGAACGTCACCTCGACCTGCGGGATGCCGCGCGGCGCGGGCGCGATGCCGTCCAGGTTGAAGCGTCCGATGGTCTTGTTCTCGCCGGCCATCGTGCGCTCGCCCTGCAGGACGTGGATCTCCACGCTGGGCTGGCCGTCCGCGGCGGTGGTGAACATCTCGCTCATGGACGTGGGGATGGTGGTGTTGCGCTTGATGAGCGGGGTCGCCACGCCGCCGAGCGTCTCGATGCCGAGCGTGAGCGGAGTCACGTCCAGCAGGAGGATGTCGGTCACGTCGCCCTGCAGGACGCCGGCCTGGATGGCCGCGCCGATGGCGACGACCTCGTCCGGGTTGACGCCCTTGTGCGGCTCCTTGCCGAACAGCTCCTTCGCCCGGTCGGTGACGGCGGGCATGCGCGTCATGCCGCCCACGAGGACGACCTCCGCGATGTCGCCCGCGCTGACGCCCGCGTCCTTCAGGGCCTGCTGGCACGGGCCGACGGTGCGGGCGACGAGGTCGACGGTCAGCTGCTCCAGCTTGGAGCGGGTGAGACTCATCGCGAGGTGCTTCGGCCCGGAGGCGTCCGCAGTGACGAACGGCAGGTTGATCTCCGTCTGCTGCGCGCTGGAGAGCTCGATCTTCGCGCGCTCAGCGGCCTCCTTCAGCCGCTGGAGGGCCATGCGGTCCTCGCGCAGGTCGATGCCCTGCTCGCGCTTGAACTCGTCGGCGAGCCAGTCGATGACGCGCTGGTCGAAGTCGTCGCCGCCGAGGTGCGTGTCGCCGTTGGTGGACTTCACCTCGAAGACGCCGTCGCCGATGTGGAGGATGGAGATGTCGAAGGTGCCTCCGCCGAGGTCGTAGACGGCGATGACCTCGTCCTGGTGCTTGTCGAGCCCGTAGGCGAGCGCCGCCGCGGTTGGCTCGTTGATGATGCGCAGCACCTCGAGGCCCGCGATGGTCCCGGCGTCCTTGGTCGCCTGCCGCTGGCTGTCGTTGAAGTAGGCGGGCACCGTGATGACGGCCTGGTTCACCGGCTCCCCGAGCTTCGCTTCAGCGTCGGCTTTCAGCTTCTGGAGCACCATCGCGGAGATCTCAGGCGGCGAGTAGTCGCGGTCGCTCATCGTGACGGAGGCGTCGCCGCTGCTGCCGGCCTTGGTGATGTAGCCGAGGGTCTTGCGCTCCGCCTCGGTCTCGCTGAACTTGCGGCCGATGAGCCGTTTCACGGAGTAGACGGTGTTGACCGGGTTGGTCACGGCCTGCCGCTTGGCGACCATGCCGACGTACCGCTCGCCGTTCTTGGGGTTGACGGCGACGACGGAGGGCGTTGTGCGCCCACCTTCCGAGTTTTCGAGGACGAGCGGCTCACCCGCATCCATGGCGGCCATCGCCGAGTTGGTTGTTCCGAGGTCTATCCCTATTACCTTCGCCATTCCATTACTCCTTGCGGTGTTAGTCGTTCGTTGTCGAGTCGTCCGCCGCGCCCTGCGAGACGACGACCTGTGCGGCGCGCAGCACCCGGTCCCTGCCGCGGTAGCCTGCGCTGATGGTCATGAGGATGGCGCCGGAGGGGTGGTCAGCGCTCGGCTGGGAGGCGATGGCCTCCTGCTCCGCGGGGTCGAACGCGTCCCCCGGCACGGGTTCGAACCGGGTGACGCCTTCCGACTCCAGCAGTGCGCGCATGTTCTGGGAGACGAGCCGCAGCCCGCTGCTCCAGCTCTCCGGCGCGTCGTCCGGGAGCGCGTCCACGGCGCGCTGCAGGTCGTCGGCGATGGGGAGGAGCTTGCTGACGACGCTGTTCGACGCGCTGCGCGCGAGCGCCCAGCGCTCCTCCTCCGCCCTGCGCTTGTAGTTGACGAGGTCGGCCTGCGCGCGCTGAGCGATCGACCTCATCTCGTCGCGCTCGCGCTCCAACTGCGTGATGGGGTCTTCCGGGGCCTGCGCCTCGGCGGCCTCTGGCTGACCGGCGCCGGTCTGTTCGTGTTCGTCTGCGGTAAGCATCGGGTCCTACTGCTCTCCGGGTTTACGGGGTGTCGGTCTGCTGGCGCCGAGGAACATCTCCATGATGTCCTGCATCGCCTGCTCGAACGGCATGGCCGCGCGGGCTGGCGGGGCGGGAGGCGCCTGCGCCGCTTCCATGGCCGAGGAGAGACGGTCGAAGACGGCCATCGCCATCTCGACTCCGGCGAGGTTCAGGCGCATCTCGTCCACGAGGTGCTTGATCATGCGCAGTTTCGCGATGTCGCGCTCCGAGTAGAGGCGCAGCATCCCGACCGTGCGCGACGGCCGCACGAGCCCCACGCGCTCGTACTTGCGGAGCGTCTGCGGGTGCATGCTCAGGATGCGCGCCGCCACGCTGATGATGTACAGCCCTTCCTCGACCTGTGCGCTGGACACAGGCTCCTGTCGAGGCTGTGCATGGCGTGCGGGCGGCGCGGCGCGCTGCCCTTCGTTGGGCATCCGCAGGGACGACAGGAGCCGCTCGGTGGCCGTTGGTCTGCGTCGCTGTTGCATGTTGAAATGCCTCGTTTGCTCCCTCAGGGGGAGCGTCAGTGCGCCTCGTAAATGCTGATACTCGTATGATATGGATTGACACGACCTGTGTCAACTCTTATCATGCGGCCAGCCCGACGAGAACCGAAACGAAAGAAGAGGAAACCGAAACCGATCTGTGAGCGTAGTTCTCTATGAAGGAAGAGTGGGGAAGGAGGACACCGATGATACTCTTCAAAGCCTGCAAGCGGTGTAACGGGGACCTTTACGACGCAGCCGACATCTACGGCCCCTACCTGGAGTGCATCCAGTGCGGCCACATGATCGACCTGCCGGACGAACGACTCGCCAGGGCCGAAGCGGAAGGGCGCGCGCTCAGAGCGGCGAAGGTGGCGGCAGGGGGGGCAGCGTGGGACGAAGGGCCCGCCCCTCTCGCGGCCCATGGCGAAGCCGGAGCCCCGCCTCTCGAAAGAGGGGCGGGGCGTTTTCTTGTGCTCAGGCATCGGCGTCCGTCTTGGCGATGGTGGGGAAGGGCGGGCCGAAGTGGCCGTCGCCGGGAGCGAGCCTGGCGTTCACGTCGGCGATCAGCCGCTCCGTGTCCACCCCGGCGTAGGCCGGAGCGAACGCCCGCAGGATGCGGGCGGCCTCGGTGAGCTGGCTGCGCATCCCCTTATCGTTCCGACGGAGCGCGTGGGCGAACCCCGCGCCGAGCTTCGTGAGCGCCAGCAGGAAGAGGCGCTCCGGGTACGGCGCCGCGATCCACAGCTCCTCCCACGTTTCGTGGCTGTCGCGGAAGCGCCCGCCGTTGAACTCGGCGATGCCGCGCTGCAACGTCTCGGAGCGGGACAGCGACGCGCCGTCGCCCAGGTCGCCAGAGCGGGTGACGTACATCAGCCATTGCGCGTCGGCCTGGCGGCGGGCGCCGTGCGGGAACTGCTGCGGGGGACGCGTGAGGGGCTGCTGGGCCATCAGGCGGGGTCGGAGGCCCCGGTGGCCGGGTCCTCGTAGTAGTCGTACGGGCGCTCGCCCTCGAGCGACTGGTACTTGGAGGCGCACTTCACGAAGACGCGGTCGGTCATAAACACGCCGCCCGGCTGGTAGGTGCCCTCGAGCACGATTTCCGAGTGCGGGTTGAAGAAGAGGTCCGGCAGCACGCCGTCGTAGGTGGCGTCGATCTGCGCGCCGTTCTCGTGGAGCTGGAACGTGGCGATGGTGTTCTCAGTGCTCTCACGGTCGAAGCTGCCCTCGACGAGCGCGCCCTTCACCTTGAGCGACTCCCCGGCGGCGGGGCCCTGCGCGACGAGTTCGTCGACCGTCAGGTAGAACGACGTCGCGGCCTGGAACGCGGTGAAGCCGAAGTAGCCGAACGCGGCGAGCAGCACGATGCCTACGACGATGAGCTTGCGCTGCTTCGTGAGGAACGACGGCGTTGCTGCTGCGCCGATGGGCGTTGCGGGCTGTTCTGCGGGCGTGTACTGCATGGGTCTGCGCCAGAGTCTGTGAACTGCATCACATTGTAGCAGACGCGGGCGGGCTACCGGGCGTAGTTGGTCAGGTCGGCGGCCGCGTCGTAGTCGTCCCGGTCGAGCCAGTGGCACCAGATGTTGGAATCGGACAACGTGAGCCGGTAGCGACGGCGGCCCACGTTGCCCCAGGCCGCGACTGCGACTTGGGGCACCTCGGGACGGCCATTGACGAATTCCAGTGCGGGGAGAAGGTCCGTGTCGGTAGACATGATGACACCTATGTCGTACTCCTGGTGTATGGCCATTGTGACAAAGTCAATGGCCAGGGCTATGTCCACGCCTTTCTCCTGGGCTGGGTCATGTGGCCAGGATGCTGGGTACCGGAGCGGGCGGGTGACAACCTGAACACCGGCTGCAAGCCAAGCTTCGCACTGGTTCATGTGCGCGCGATACGTCTGAGGGGCCTTCCTTGGGTCAGGGCGTCCGCTGTATACCCTTACGCTATGGAGGAGGGAAGGAGTTGCTAGTGCGTGGCGGCTTGCGATTAGTTCTCCGAGCCTCCAGGGATGAAACTGTCCATTCACGTTGGGGGAGCGTGGGGAGAAGAAGATGCGTCGAGCATTCCTGTAAGTGTTTTGGGCGTCGATGAACAGTGTCAGGCGCTTGGGAGCATTCATGGTGCAAAAATAACCCCCGCCAGTTCGCTCGGCTGAAGCAGCAAAGCGAAGGGCGGGGAAGATTGCAATCAGGTTAATGATGCCGGCTGATCCTTGTCAACCGGCATCTGTCACTCTCAGAAGGGCCGGACTCCTACGCCCGGGCGGGGATGAACTCGTGCATGCGGGAGCGGAGGCCGCGCTTGGTGAGCTCGCTCTCGAAGAGCGCGTGGATGCGCGGGTCCTCGTCCTCGTACTCGATCTGCATGCCGCCGGCCTTCTCCGACTTGTCCATGTTCTCGTAGCTCCACATCTTGGACTCGAGAACCGGGTAGCGAGCGCCGCCGAAGTCGAAGACGAGGTAGCGGGACTGCCCCTGCGAGACGTTGAAGTGCTGGTGGTACGTCGGACCATCCGGCGGCGCGTAGAGCGTGCCGGGCTTCCAGTCGACGCGCACGGTGTCGACCGGGCTCTCGCCCTCCTTCCAGAGCAGCGAGTAGCCCTCGCCGGTGACGCAGAAGATGTGCGCGCCCGCGTTGTGCGCGTGCGCCTTCTTGTACGTGCCCTCGAAGAACTGCGAGATGTGACAGTGCATCGACGAGTCGCCGAGCAGGAACTGGATGTTGTTGCCGGCGGCGCCGCGAGCGACCCACGGCGGCAGCTCGAAGTTGACGAGCTCCGGCACGAAGTTGGTCTCCCACTGGTGGCGTCCGGGCTTCACCTGCCGGAACTCGCCCTCGCCGTCGAAGTACTTCTCCGCCGCCATCCGCTCCGGGAACTGGAACGGGTTGTCGAAGATGAAGTCCGGGTTGCGGAAGACGTTGAAGATGATGGGCAGGTCCGTGACGGCGGCGAGCCGTGCGGGCTCGGTGCCGGAGCCGTTGAAGATCTGGTGCTTCGCGTTCAGCGGGATGGCGAAGATGGCGCTTGGCCCCCACTCGAACGAGTAGCGGCGGCCGTCCGGACGCTCGATGACCGTCGAGCCTCGGCCTGAGATGACGTGGATGAGCTCGTCGTGCATGTGCTGCTCGGGGTTGAGCTCGCCGCCCGGCGGGATCTCCACGACGTACGCCGAGAGGTAGTCGCTCTTGCCTGCGACGTGCACGTACGTGCCGAGGCCGCCCATGCGCTCCCACGGCTCGACCGGCACGGTGTGGCAGTCGACGGCGTACCCCTCGAAGACGGGGATGTTCTCTTCCTTGAGGAAATCGCGGTAGGGGAATACCCCGTAATAGGGATTGAACTCGACTTCGTCGCCCATGGTCTCACTCCGTTCTGTGTATTCGGGACAGGCGAGAGCGTACACGACGCGGCTCACGCCTGCCACCCTTGCGGGTCGCCTCTGGGTTGCCTCTGGCGGGCGAGGTTCTTCCCACCCACCCGCCCGGGACGCTTGTGGGGGACACCCCCACGCCCCCGGCAGAGGGGCGATGCCCCTCTGCACTCCCCGTGCTTACCCGTGCGTTGGTAATGGCGGAACGCCAGGGTACCCACCAGGGGCACCCCTACGTCAAACCATCAGGACCGGCCGGGACCGGACGGCATTCAGGGGGTTCCCGGTCTGGTGTAGGGGCATCCCTTGTGGGTGCCCTTCGGGTGGACGTCCGCACACCCTGGCGTTGGTAATGGCGCAACGCCAGGGTACCCACGAGGGGCACCCCTACATCGATCACCCTCACCCTGACCCTCTCCCATCGAGGGAGAGGGGATCAGCTTCGCGCCTCCACGAACTCGCGCATCTTGGAGTTGAGGCCGCGCTTGGAGAGCTCCTGCTCGTAGAGGTCGAGGACGCGGGGGTCCTCGTCGGTGTACTCGATCTGGTGGCCGCCTTCCTTCGTGGACTTGTCCATGTTCTCGTAGCCGACCATCTTCGATTCGAGGACGGGGTAGCGGGCGCCGCCGAAGCCGAAGACCAGGTAGCGCGACGGGCCGTCGGCGACGTTGAAGTGCTGGTGGTACGTCGGGCCGTCGGGCGGGGCGTAGAGGGAGCCGGGCTTCCAGTCGACGCGGACGGTGTCGACCGGGTTCTCGCCCTCGCGCCAGAGGAGGGAGTAGCCCTCGCCGGTGACGCAGAAGATGTGCGCGCCCGCGTTGTGGCGGTGCGCCTTCTGGAACTCCGAGATGGGGCAGTGCATGGACGAGTCGGCGAGCAGGAACTGGATGTTGTTGCCTGCCGCGCCGCGCGCCGCCCAGGGGGGCAGCTCGAAGTTGACGAGCTCAGGCACGAAGTTGGTCTCCCACTGGTGGCGTCCGGGCTTCACCTCGCGGAACTCGCCCTCGCCGTCGAAGTAGCGGGAGACGTCGGAGCGCTCCGGGAACTGGACGGGGTTGTCGAAGATGAAGTTGGGGTTGCGGAAGACGTTGAAGATGATGGGCAGGTCGGTCACGGCGGCGAGCCGGGCGGGCTCGGTGCCGGAGCCGTTGAAGATCTGGTGCTTCGCGTTCATGGGGATGCCGAAGATGGCCGTCGGCCCCCACTCGAACGAGTACTTCTTGCCCTCAGGCGTCTCGATGACCGTCGCGCCCCTGCCGGAGACGACGTGGATCAGCTCGTCGTGCATGTGCTGCTCCGGGTTGAGCTGGCCGCCGGGGGGAATCTCGACGACGTACGACGACAGGTAGTCGGAGCGTCCGGCGAGGTGCACGTACGCGCCGTTGCCGCCCATGCGCTCCCACGGCTCGAGCTGCACGGTATGGCAGTCGACGGCGTAGGCCTCGTGGATGGGGATGCCCTCGCTCTTGATGAAGTCCGTGTACGGGAACACGCCGTAATACGGGTTGAACTCGACCTCGTCTCCCATGATGTCTCCTTCCTAGCGCCAGGATGCCGCGAGCGTACACGACGCGCGCCCGGAGCGCCAAGCGGGGGAATACTCACAAGGATGGACAGGATGTGCAGGATGGGTTGGGAGGCCGGAGCGCGCGGGTGGGTCAGCGGAGTCCATGGCGGGCGTCTCTGTTGGGGATGGGTACCCCGACATCGGGCCGGAGCGAAGGGTTCGCAGGGAAAATTCTGCTCATTTCTGCTCACCGGCCCCGATTCACCTCTGGAATCGGCCCTCCGCGTGAGCAGTCCGACTGCTCATTACTGCTCATTCGCTGCTCATTGCCTGTGCATTTCTGCTCACTTCTGCTCATAACTGCTCGCCTGCCTCGTGGGTGCCTGTACCGACGGGTGTCCGGCGTGGTTCCGTCGAGGCAACCAGCGTACGCGGTCGGGGCGGGACCGCGGAAGGGGCGCGTGTCACAGTGGAGAGGTCGAAGGGGGTGGTACTACGCCGAGGGCCTGGACTAGTGTGCCCCGTGAAGGCACCGACTGCAGAAGCATGCATTGCTATTGATTTGATTCTGAGGTAGAGGTAGCCGCGCAATGCAAGTTGCTCATCTACTTGAATTAACCACACGCGTGTGTATAATTCTTGACTTGGGAGGGCAGTCTGAAGCTATGAGGAGAGCCATTGAATAACAAGAATGTAAGCGCGTCACGTTCAAAAGTTCAATGTCTGATAAAGGTCTTCAGAGACTACCCCTTCTTGTTACTTGTGTTGTGCTTTGGCTGTGTGATTGCTTTCTTGGTGTTCACTGCAGTCGCAGATCCTACTCCATTTGAAGCGGCGTTCTTTCAAATACTGATTCTGTTGGCGGGACTTCTAGGCTCGTATATCTTTGGGAGGGATTCGGCAGAGACTGGTGCCCAAGAGAGAGTTAAGTTGCAGGCCCGTCCAGCTTTCAGGCGAGTCCTAGCCTTGTATCAGAGTCTTTATGACCTATCGAGTAGAATCGGTCAACTTCGAACAGAGAATGACGACTCACGGTTGGCATTGATTCAAGCACTGGTGAACGAACATTATCGAACAGGACGAGACGCCATGGAAGATTGGAGGGACATCGCTCCCGAATACGTCGAACAGATAGAACAGGATCGCACTCGTTACGATAAACTAGACAACGGCATCCTTCCCTGGGATGTTGAACAAATGGCAAAGGAGCCCTTAGAGCATGACGAATCCAACTAAGCCGGTGCGCGGCAAAGTTGCTCGCGTGATCAATTCTAGGCAAGTTGCCCTAAACGTGGGGGAAGACAACGGCGTCGAGGTCGGTATGATTTTCAAAATACTCAGCCTCGAAGGCGCTGATATCAAAGACCCTGACACAGGTGAAGTATTGGGTTCGGTAGAACTGGAAAAAATCCGAGTGAAGGTCGTTGAAGTCCGAGAGCGACTGTCTATAGCTTCAACTTATCGTAAGAGACAAGTAAACGTAGGAGGAATTGGAATGGGGCTTGGTTTGCACCGTTCAAATATATTTGAGCCTCCCAAATGGGAAACTCGCTTTGAGACATTGCGAAGTGAAGAAGCCCCGGCGGAATCTCTGAGTGAGAGAGATTCTCATGTAAAAACCGGTGATGTAGTTGTTCAAATTCTTGATATAAATGTAGAAGACTCCGAAAGCTAAGACATAGCAACCTACTCAGACATTCTTCTGGAAGACTAACGAGAGCTGGAACCCACTGGTCATTCAGCCTTGAGGTAATGAAACTGCGTGATAGGTGACCGATGTATCAAGAAACCAGATGACGGAGTACGGAAAACCTAAAGTAGTGCTCTGGATTGCTGTTCAGAACAGTGAGGCTGTTTACTGAGAGAGTCACCTAATAGTCAATCGCTTGGCAGATTCTCTAAGAGAGAATGGGCTGAGGTTAAGGAATCTTGGCGGAACCTGTCCGATTGTTAATCCACTGAGCCACAAACTGGCTGTGACTTATTGCGAATTGACTGAACAAGAATGTCGTGGCTAGGAACGTGTAGTTCGCTTGGGTGTTCTACCACCCAGAGCGATGCCTTGGCTTAGTCTTCGGGTCGCTCGCCAGGATTCGCCTAAGGCGCGGGCCTACTCCCGCTCCCCCAACAGCCGCCGGAGGTCCTCCACCTCGCGGCGGAGGTCGCGGTTCTTGCGGGCGAGGTAGATGGCGTAGGCGAAGAAGCCCGCCCAGGTGAGCAGGGTGCCGGCGAGCAGGTAGCCGAGGTTGCTCTCGCCCGGCGCGTCCTGCGCAGCAGGGGCGGCAAGCGCGGCGGGGGCGGTCAGCGCGAGCACGACGAGGGAGAAGACGAAGGCGATGAAGATCCGGTTGCGCATCAGTGTCCTCAGGCGGCGGCGAGCCGCAGCTCCTCGATGGCGTCCTCGTCGCTGCGGAGCGCGTAGCGCTCGGCGATGAGGGCCGCGAAGAGCACGATGAAGGTGACGAACGAGAAGAGGAGGGTGAGCAGCATCTCCCGCTCCAGCGAGCCCTGCGCGCCGGGGCCGGTGACGCGCTCCGGGTGCAGCCCGCCCCACCAGTCCGCCGCCATGTAGACGAACGGGACGGTCGCCGCGCCGATGATGGCGGTGACGGCGGACCATCGCCTGCCGCGCTCGGCGTCGGGCGCGTAGGCGCGCACCATGAGGTAGCCGATGAAGATGAGCCACAGCACAAAGGTGAGCGTGCCGTTCGCATCCCACACCCACCACGTGTTCCACACCGGTTTCGCCCAGACCGCGCCCGTGATGATGGCGCTGGTGAAGAAGACGACGCCGACCTCCGCCGAGGCGTAGGCGAGCCGGTCCCATGCGCGGTTGCGCCGGACGAGGTAGAGGACGCTGCCCACCGCGGCGAGCGCGAACGAGAGGAAACTGGTGAGGATGACCGGGACGTGGAAGTAGAAGAGGCGCTGGACGATGCCCATCGACCGCTCAGTCGGGGCGTAGCCGAAGATGAGGTACATGTCTATCAGCACGAGGACTCCCGCCACGAGCAGGAGTCCCAGTCTCCAGGCGCCGGCCCCACCGGTGGTGGGGGACGGGTCGGCAGTCGTCACGCTCACTCCTCCAGCACGTACTCGAACACGAGAGATGATAGCACGAGGAAGACGATATCGAAGGCGACGATGAGCTGCAGCCAGCCGCCCATGCCGCTCCAGCCCTCGCCGTCGAGCGCCTCCCGCGAGCCGGTGACCGCGCCGATGAGCAGCGGCAGCGCGACCGGCAGGAAGAGGATGGGCAGCAGCACCTCCCGCGCCCGCGTGTGCACGGCGATCGCGGAGAAGAGCGTGCCGACCGCGGCGATGCCGACCGTCGCGGCGACCGCGATGGCGATGAACCAGACGTTGAAGAGCGAGAGGTCGTACAAGACGAGGAAGGCGGGCAGCATGAGCGCCTCGACCGTCACGAGCAGCGTGACGACGCTCAGCAGCTTGCCGAGGTACAGCGCCTCGCGGGGGACGGGGGCGAGGCGCAGGCCGTCCAGCGTGCCGCGCTCGTGCTCCAGCAGGAAGGTGCGGTTCATGCCGAGGACGGCGGTGAAGATGTAGGCGACCCAGACGATGCCCGGCCCGATGGAGGCGATGAGTTGCGGCGACGGCTCGAACGCGAACGTGAAGATGAACGCAACGACCAGGGCGAACGCGAGCACGGAGAAGAGCGTCTCGCGCGTCCGCAGTTCCAGGCGAACGTCCTTGGCGTAGATGGTGAGCGCAGCGCGCAGCGTCTCCCGCATCACGCCGCCTCCGCAGGCGCGCTGAGGAGCGCGGCAATCTCATCGGGTGTCGTGCTCCCCGTCTCCCCGTGCGCAGCGATGCGTCCGCCGCGCAGGACGGCGAAGTCGTCGGCGCTCGCGAGACCCCGCGCGGGGTCATGCGCCGAGAAGACGACGGCCCCGCCGCCGTCGGCGACCGCCCGCACGACGGTGTCGACGAACGCCTGGCCCTGCACATCGAGGCCGGAGTCGGGCTCGTCGAGCAGCAGCAGCGCCGGACGGTGCAGCAACGCCCGCGCGATGGCGACGCGCTTCTGCATGCCGTTCGACAGTCCGCGCACGCGGCGGTGCGCCCAGCGCTCCGCGCCGACGTCGCGCAGCACCTCGGCGGCGCGCTCCTTGGGATCGGGCACGCCGTGAAGGCGGGCGTAGAAGCGGAGGTTCTCCTCCGGCGTGAGGTCATCGTAGAGCAGGCTGCCGTGGCCAGCGTAGCCGGTGGCGGCGCGGACGCGGCCAGCGTTGCCGTCGGCGTCGAAGCCCGCCGTCGTCACGCTACCGGCGGTCGGCTTGACGAGCGCAGCGGCGACGCGCAGGAGCGTGCTCTTGCCCGCGCCGTTGTGCCCGAACAGCACGAGCACGCGGCCCCACGCCGCGTCGAGGTCGACGGCGCGCAGGGCGTGCGTCGTGCCGTACGTCTTGGAGACGCCGCGCAGTTCCAGCGCGTGGCCGGGGCGCGTGGCGTCCGGTGTGGGGTTCTCTGCCATGGGTGAGCCGTTCGGGGTCGTGGACAGTGTACCCTGTTCATGGGGGGTGGAGCGGTTCGGCCAGAGGCGGGGGCGGTTCGCGAACCGCCCCTACAAGGGGGGCCGGGGCTGCGAGGCTCCTGCCTTCGCAGGAACGACGGGAGTGACGTGGATGGGGCGTCGGCACAGTGCGGTCACCCCCATCCTAACCTTCCCCCATCAAGGGGGAAGGGACCAGACGACTGGAGGTGGGAGCGTGGAAGTGTTCCGACAGGTTGCGGCGGCGTTCGGCAGGCGCGGGGTGCCGAAGGGGATGGAGGACCGGGTGCCGCCCGGCCAGTACGTGACGCCGAAGATGCCGGTGATGAGCATGTGGCCCACGCCGCACATCGACCTCGCCACGTGGCGGCTGCGGCTGTTCGGCGAGGTGGAGCGCGAGACGGAGCTGACATGGGCGGAGTGGGAGACGCTCGCGCAGATCGAGGTCACGGCGGACTTCCATTGCGTCACGCAGTGGAGCCGGCTCAACGTCGGCTGGGAGGGCGTCCCGGCGTCGCGGGTGCTGGAGCTCGCGCAGCCGAAGGCGTCGGCGCGGTTCGTGATGCTGCACTGCTACGACGGCTACGCGGCGAACATCGACATCGACGCGCTGCGCTCGCCGGACGTGCTCTTCGCGCACCGCATGGACGGCGCTCCGCTCGAGGGGCAGCACGGCGGTCCGCTGCGGCTCGTGGTGCCGTCGCGCTACGGCTGGAAGAGCGCGAAGTGGGTGAGCGGCGTCGAGTTCCTGACTGAGGACAGCCCCGGCTTCTGGGAAGAGCTGGGCTACCACATGCGCGGTGACCCGTGGCGCGAGGAGCGCTTCAGGGGGTGGCGGTAGGGGGAAGGCACCCACAAGGGATGCCCCTACACCGGACAGGGGCGAGGTTCCTGCCTCCGCAGGAACGACGAAGGGCACCCACTAGGGGTGCCCCTACATCAGTCGGTTGCAGCGTGGCGTTAGACGGCGAAGGTGTTCAGCAGGTCCTCTGCCGAGCGGCCGGTGACGCGCTCGCGGACGGCGCCGAGGCGCTGGTCGAGTGAGGGTCGGGAGTCGTCCTGGTAGATGACGCCCAGAGGGACGCCGCCCTGCTCGATGACGCCTCGCGCGGCGCTCTTGCTGGTGGAGTCGTGGTCGTCGGGGATCTCCCAGGCCAGAGGGTCGATGCCCTTCGCCTTGTTGCCCTTGAGGAGGGCGTAGGTGTCGTTGTAGGTGGTGCAGGGGGAGTTGACGTGGACGATGGAGAAGCCGTCGTGCTCCATGCCGCGCTTGATGAGTCCTGCGAGGTCGCGGGGCTTGGTGGAGTAGCCGGAGGCGATGTAGGTGACGCCCAGGGTGAGGTAGAGGTCCAGCGGGTTGAGGGAGGACTCGAGCTTGCCGTAGGGCGTGGAGCTGGTGACGGTGTCCTCGACGGTCGTGGGGGACGACTGTCCCTTGGTGAGGCCGTAGACGCCGTTGTCCATGATGACGGCGCAGATGTTGAGGTTCCGCGATGCCTGGGGCGCGATGTGCTCCATGCCGATGCTGAGGAAGTCGCCGTCGCCCGCGACGACAACGACGTTGAGGTCCTCGCGCGCCATCTTCACGCCGAGGGCGAGGGGGAGCGAGCGTCCGTGGATGCCGTGGAAGCCGTAGGGCTGCTCGCCCTCGTACAGGTGGACGAGGTTGCCGGAGCAGCCGATGCCGGCCACGACGACGTTGTCGTGCATCGGAATCTCGCGCTCGATGTTCCAGTCGCGCATGGCGAACTCGAGGGCGCGTCGTACGCCGAAGTCGCCGCAGCCGGGGCACCAGAGGAAGTCGTACTCGGGGTTCTTGGCCGTTCCTGTCATGCGTTCACCGCCTGCGGCTGCCCGGCTCCGGCCAGGCGCGCCTTGATACGCTCGCCGAGTTCCGTGGGGCGGAACGGCAAGCCCGTGTATTGCGTGATGGCCTCTGCCTTGACGCCCTGGGAGCGCAGGACGCTCGCGAACTGTCCCTGGTAGTTGAGTTCAGGGACGATGACGAGGTCCTTGGAGCGCAGCTCGTCCAGCAGCGCCGTGGGCAGGGGATTGAGGAACATGGTGTAGTACCACGCGATGTCAACGCCCGCGCTCCGGAGTTGCTGGAAGGCTTCCCGCGCGGAGCCCTTGGAGCCGCCCCACGGGATGACGGCGACCGACGCGGAGGCGTTGTCGCTCTCGTAGGTGCCTTCCAGCAGTTTGAGCTTGCCGAAGCGCCGTTCGGTCATTTGGATGTGGTACTTGGCGAGGTGGGTGGTGTCGCCGTAGATGTCGTGCTCGGATCCGTTGGCGATGTACGCTCCCGCGCCGCCGGGGACAGGGAAGGGGGAGATCTCCTGCGATTCGTATCGGAGGTAGCCGTTCTCGCCCTTGTAGACGTTCCTGCTCTCGACGGGGATTGCGGCCAGGTCAGGCTTCGCGATGTTCTGCGCTCGCTCGGCGAGCGAGTGCTCGCTGAGGAGGATGACGGGGCCCTGGTAGCGTTCGGCCCAGTTGAAGGCGTGGACGGTAGCCAGGAAGCACTCGTCCACACTGCCCGCGGCGATAACGGGGATGGAGGAGTCGCCGTGAGCGGGGCTGAGCGCGGCGTTGAGGTCCGACTGCTCGGTCTTGGTGGGGAGGCCAGTGGCCGGGCCGCCTCGTTGCACGTCAACGATGACGCAGGGAATCTCGGCCATCCAGGCGAGGCCGATGCCCTCGCCCATGAGGGTGAAGCCGGGGCCGGAGGTGGCTGTCATGGACTTCTTGCCTGCGAAGCCCGCGCCGATGATGCCGGTGATGGCCTCGATCTCGGAGCTGGCCTGGTAGGCGAACTTGCCCTCGCCCACGAGGTTGCGCTCCATGTACACGAGGATGGGCGTCGCGGGGGAGATGGGATAGCCGAAGTAGAACTCGATGCCGGCGTGCAGCGCGCCAACGGAGAGCGCGTCGTTGCCCTTGATGAAGACCTGCTCGTAGTCCGGCTTCTCGGGTTCGCCGAGGTCACTGATGGGGTCTTCCTCCGCGAGGTGGGCGAGGCCGAGGTCGAGGGCTATGTGGTTGGCCTCGACGACCTTGTCGCGTCCTGCGAACCGCTGGGAGACGAAGTCCTTGAAGTAGTGGACGGGCATGTTGATGAGCCTGGAGAGCCCGCCCATGACGACCATGTTGGCGGCACGGGACTCACCGGTCTGCTTGGCGAGTTCGTCGAAGGGGACGGTCACGCAGCGGAGGTGCTCGTCGGAGAGGGGAGTAACGGAAGGGTCGAGGAGGATGATGCCTCCGTCGTGGACCTCGGTGCGGTGCTCGTGGTAGGCCACGTCGTTGAAGGCGACGAGGATGTCTATGGCATCGCCCGGGCTCTCGACCGGTGTGCGGGAGACGCGCGCCTGTGTCCAGGTCGGGCCTCCAAGTATCTGCGAGGGGAAGGTAGCGAAGGTAAGCGCATGGTAGCCGACGCCGGTTGCAGCCCGGGCCAGCATCTCTGCTGCGGTTACGACTCCCTGGCCACCTTCGCCGGCAAAGCGGACGATAATCTCACTTCGGCTGGCCATCGTCTCAGTCCTCCGTGTAAGCCTCCCTGACTGCTTCCTGTCAGATGAGCCCGGAGACGGGTGGTTTCGCAGTCAGGCGCCGTGCGCAGCAAGCGGCCAGGCTGACACACGCCAACTAAGTAGATTACGGAGCGCGGGGTGGGGTGTCAATCGGCGCGATGCGGTGAAGGCGCCCATGCTGAACAGGGGTTCCCGCACATCCACCGCCACATTATGGCTGATTCAGCCATATATCCTGCTTATAGAAGGCGGAATCCTCTATCCCAACGGGCGGGCATGATTCGCGCCTTTCGGCCTGATGAGACAGGAACGCGAGGGCGTAACCGCCTGTAAGCGACGAGGAGCGCGCGCGTTGACACCGCCGAAAGGCCAGCGGTATGCTCGCTGAACAGGCGCGAGAATCCGGCGAGAGCCGGATTCTCGAAGCGAAATCAGGCATCTGGCGCGGATGTTGTCTCTGTTCTGCGTCCATGCAGCCCCGCTCCGCATCCCCCAATGGAGAAGGGGCTGATTTGTGCCTGAGGTCTTGGGGATACACGCGCCGCGGGCAGTTACGCGGCGCATCCGGGCTGGCGCGTACTACGCCCGGAACAACGGAGGGAGGCTGCATGGCCCAGAGGGAGATCGAGCTTAAGCGCGGACTCAGGGACGTCTATTTCGAGTCCACTGAGTCCAGCCTTGTTATCGGCGACGTGGGCCGCCTCATCTACCGGGGCTACGAGATCCACGACCTGGCCGAGCATGCGAGCTTCGAGGAAGTCATGCACCTCATGCTCGTGAAGCATCTCCCGACGCGGGCCGAACTGGATGCGTTCAACGCCGAGCTCTGTCAGAACCGCGAAGTCCCGCAGGGTGTGCTGGAAATCATCGAACGCGTGAAGGACGGACATCCCATGGATGTCCTCCGCACCGCAATCTCCGCTCTCGCCGCATTCCAGCCGGATGTCGACGACGTTTCCCACGAGGCCACGCTGCGGAAGGGCATGAGAATCACCGCGCAGACCCCCACCATCGTGGCAGCGCACCACCGCATCCGCTCCGGCAATGCCCCCATCGCCCCCGACCCTTCACTCTCCCACGCCGCTAACTTCCTCTACATGCTTCTCGGCGAGCGTCCCGACGACGAGACCGCCCGCCTCATGGACAAGGACCTTATCGTCCACCTGGACCACGGCTCCAACGCCTCCTCCTTCGCAGCCCGCGTCACGGCGAGCACGCTGGCCGACGTTCACGGCGCTATCGTGACCGGCCTCGGCACGCTGAAGGGCCCGCTGCACGGCGGCGCTGCCGAGGGCGTTATGAAGATGGCGCTGGAGATCGGCGAGGTCGACAACGTCGATGCGTACCTCGCCGGGAAGCACGAGCGCCGCGAGCGCATCATGGGCTTCGGGCACGCCGTGTACCGCGCGGAAGACCCGCGGGCCCGGCACCTGCGCGAGGGCTCGCGCCGCCTGGCGGAGAGGATGGGGGACCCGAAGTGGTTCCAGATCCTCAGCCGCGTGGAAGAGTACATGCGCCCGTACGCGGAGCGCGGGATATGCGTGAACGTGGACTTCTGGGCCGGCTCCGTCTACTACCTGCTGGGGATACCGGAAGACCTGTTTATCTCCATCTTCGCCGTTGCGCGGGTGCCCGGATACGTGGCGCAGGTGCTGGAACAACAGGACAAGAACATGCTCATCAGGCCGCAGATGAGATACGACGGACCGATAGACCTCGAGTTCGTCCCCTTGGACCAACGAGGTTAGACTCTGCCAGGAGAGGGAGGCACGGAGCGTTATGACCCAGCAGGGGATTGAAGTTGCCGAGTTGGAGCCCGGCTGTGCGCATCATTGGGCCATAGAGAGCCCCAACGGGCCCACCAGCTACGGCACGTGCAAACGGTGCGGGGAGACCCGCGAGTTCAGGAACTCTATAAAGATCACCAGTTGGGAATCGGAAGGCAGCCACGTCAACCGCAACCCGCGGTAACGGCCTGCCAGACCTCGGGATGACAGCGCCTGGCGCGGCGTAGTTCTTCCCGCCCACCCGCCCTTCGGCAGGCTCAGGACAGGCTTGGGGGACACCCCCACATTCCCGGCAGAGGGGCAGAACCCCTCTGCATTCCCCGTTCCATGTGGTGCTGTGGTTCGACAGGCTCTCCACGAACGAATCGATGATGGCTTGGCGAGGTTCTCAATGCACTCATCGCTTGGCCTCTGCGCATGACAGGCTTGTTCACTCCCACCGGCGCTGACGCCGAGGCCCGCAGACGCATCGCGCTGCGCGGCCCGCTCACGTTCGCCGAGTTCATGGAGGTCGCGCTCTACTGGCCGGACGGCGGCTACTACGCGTCGCGACGCTCCTTCGGCCCCCTCGGCGACTTCTACACCGCACCGCTCGCGCACCCCGTTTTCGGAGCGCTCGTCGCGCGGCAGCTGCTCACGATGTGGCGTGCGCTCGGCAGTCCGGCGCCCTTCAACGTCATCGAGGCAGGCGCCGGCGACGGCACGCTGTCGCTGGACGTTGTCGAGCATGCGCGCATACTCGAGGGCGGTCTTACCGATGCGCTTGAGTACACGGCGGTCGACCTGCGCGAGCCGCCGTCGGACTTTCCGTCCCGCTGGATACGCTCCGGCAGCGTCCCGGCGCTGGGCGGGAGCGGGGTCGTGCTCGCGAACGAACTGCTCGACGCCATGCCCCTGCACCGCGTCACGCTGGAAGGCGGACAACTGCGCGAACTGTTCGTGGACGCCGCGCCGGAAGGAGGTTTCGTCGAGGTGACGGGTGAGCCGTCCACTCCGGCGCTGGCCGAGCGGCTCGACAGCCTGGGCGTGACGCTCTCCGAGGGCTTCCGCACGGAGGTGAACCTCGCGTCGGCGGCTTGGCTGACTGAAACGTTCGCGGCCATCGAGCGGGGCTACCTGCTGCTGGTGGACTACGGTCACGAGGCGGCGGTCTACTACGACGAGTCCCGCCGCGCGGGGACGCTGCGCTGCTACTCGGGCCACACACTGGGGATGAACCCGTATTTCGGTGTAGGGAGGCAGGACATCAGCGCGCACGTGGAGTTCACGTCCGTGCGGTCGGCGGCAATCGCGGCGGGGTTCGCGGAAGCAGGGGAGATGTCGCAGGCCGAGTGGCTCCGGTCGCTGGGCATCGACGGCTATCGGGCGGAGGTCGCGGAGCGGAGCGGATGGGGACGGGTCGAGCGCATGGCGAACCTGCACGGGATGGACGTGCTGGTGGACAGTGAGGGGATGGGCGGGTTCAGGGTGCTGGCGTTCGCCAAGGATTCGCCGGCGGTCGGGGTGCTGGGAGCGAACCCACCGGAATCGCCGTCTGCGCCGCTCGCGGGAACGCGACATATGCCGTTCGGGGCTGAGGGCGGTTGGGGCAGGTGAATACGTTTCGCTCAGCGTGACAGATCGCGCGGGGGTGGCTCGCTGCGGCGGGCGGTGGCGATGAAGCCGGTGTGGCCGACCATGCGGTGGTCGGGGCGGGCGCTGGTCTCGGAGAAGTGCCAGGGACGCTCCAGCAGTTCGAACGCCTCGGCCATGTGCCAGCGGTCGTCGCGGGTGAGGCGCATCATCAGTTCGTGCACCTGCAGGACGGTCGGGAGGTAAGCGGCGAAGACGCCGCCCGTGCGCAGCACGTCTGCGGCAGCGTTGATCAGCTGCCAGGGCTCGGGTACGTCGGCGACGATGACGTCGGCCTCGTCCGTGCCCAAGCCGTTGGCATAGGCGTCGCCGAGAACGACACGGTGGTTCGCTGCGTTGGGCGCCAAGTGCGCGACGTTCCGTTTTGCCGCCTCGACGACCTCCTCGCGGACCTCGTGCGAGACGACCGAACCGTCCGGCCCGACAGCGCGGAGGAGGGCCGCTGAGGCGGCCCCTGAGCCGAGGCCGACCTCGATGACGCGAGCGCCGGGGTAGACGTCGGCGTGCATCAGCAGCGCGGCGAGGTCCTTGGGGTAGATGACCTGGCTCTGGCGCGGCAGCTCCTTCACGGCGTCGGCGAACGGCGGGCGGAGGATGAAGAGGCGATGGCCCTTGTTGGTGACGAGGAAGAAGCCTTCGCACCGCCCGATGATGTCGTCGTGGGTGACGTAACCGAGGTGGGTCTCGACGAGCGCGCCGGGTCTGAGCTCGACGCGGTAGCGGCGCTTGCGCTGGTCGTAGACCATGGCAACGTCGCCTTCGGCGAAAGGGGTGCGCTTGAGGTCTGCTTCGCTGTGGGATGTCATGGTGTTTGCTGTCAGGAACAGGAAGGGGCTGCGCCGCCGCAGCCCCTTCCGTACAGCTCGTTGCTGCCGCGCCTATCCCTGGAGTTTGCTCAGCTCTTCGAGGATGACGTTGGGGTCCGGGAGAACGCCCTGGTAGGTTTCGTGGTACCGGACGGTCCCCTGCGGGTCGATGATGGAGATTGACCTGGTGCACATGCCGGAGTCTTCGTTGAAGATGCCGTAGGCGCGGGCAACCTCGCCGTGGGGCCAGAAGTCCGACAGGAGCGAGTGGCCAAGTCCGCCCAGATTGGTCCCCCACGACTTGAGGGCGGGGCGGGCGTCGGCGCCGAGTCCGAGGACGTGTGCGCCCTTCTCTTCGAACGACTTCAACGCACGGTTGAAGGTAGCGGTTTGCGTCGTTCAGCCGCCGGTGAATGCGGCGGGGAAGGAGTGGATGACGACCCACTTCTCGCCCTTGAAGCTGGCGAGGGAGACGTCTTCTCCGTTCTGATCCTTGAGGCTAAAGTCCGGGGCTTGCTGACCTACGTCAACCATAGTTGGGACCTCCTGAGAGAGGTGGGGATTCGGGCGTTAGGATAGCCGGAAGCGCGGGGAAGATAAAGGGCGGAGGACGCTCAGGGTTGGATGAGCCCTTCCTGGGGTTGTGTCCAGGCTACCTTGGGCAGCATGGCGTGTTGCCTGGCGCGTGCGAATGAAACGTCGTGGACGGGCACGTCGATGATTACCGGCGCTTGGTGCTCCAGTGCGAGCGGGAGCAGCCGTTCCAGGTCCAGGGGATCGTCCGCTTGCATGCCGACCGCGCCGAAGGACTCGGCGAACTTGACGAAGTCCGGGTTGCGCAGGTCTGTCTCGTACGTGCCGGAGAAGAAGTCGTCCATGTCGCGCGCGACGTTGCCGTAGGCGTCGTCCCTGAAGACGATGGTGACGACGTTGATGCCGTACTTGACCGCGGTTGAGAGCTCGGCCGAGTTGAACATGAACCCGCCGTCTCCGTTGATGCAGACGACGGCACGGTCCGGCTGGGCGACCTTCACGCCCAGCGCCGTGGGGAACGCGCCGCCGAGGTTGTAGGAGTAACCGGAGTCCACGTACGTCTTCGGGTGGTTCACCTTGTAGTGGGTGCGGGAATAGTAGCCGAGTTGTGTTATATCCCAGACGGTGAATGCGTCGTCGGGGAGACCGTGTTGGATCGCCTCGATGATGGGGAACTGCGGCTCGTGGAGGTGGATGTCGTAGTAGGCGATGAGACGCCGGGCAGCCGCGACCGCCTCTTCGGGCGACGAGCGGTCGCCTGCGCCAGCCTCCGCCAGGTGCGGAAGCAGCGCCTCGACGGTGGCCCTGGCGTCGCCGTGAAGGGGGATGGTGTTGGCCTGGACCCGGGTGAGTTCGAAGTCGTCGATGTTGATGTTGATCAGCGTAGAGGCTTCGCCTGCGGGGTTGCCCATCGAGAAGCGCGTTCCTATGCCGATGACGACATCGGCGGACTGCATCACGTCGACGAGTTCGTTCATCTCCTGCACGTCCGCGCGGGGGCTGAGGCACGAGCCGTAGCACAGCGGGTGGCTGTCCGGAATGGCTCCCTTGCCGCCTCCGGAGGTCATGACGGGGATGCGGGTCGCTTCGGCGAGCGCCACGAGGGCTTCTTCAGCACCCGACTGCGCGACTCCGCCGCCCACGAAGATGAGCGGGCGCTGGGACGCGGCGATGACGCGGGCGGCTTCCTGCAGCTGTTCCGGGCTCGGCACGATGCGCGAGGTGGGAGCGGGGTTCCGCAGCTGGATCTCGTCGCGCTCCACGGCGGTCTCGGGGGGCATCTCGATGAATACGGGGCGGGGGCGTCCGGTGCGCATCTGGCGGAATGCCTCGGACACCGCGGCGGGAACGTCGCGCGGGGTGAGCACCTGCCGCCGCCACTTGGTGACGGGGGCCAGGGTGCTCCCCTGGTCCATGATCTCGTGGACGGCGCCGAGGTTCTTGCCGATCTGGCCCCGGGGGACCTGCCCGGCGATGAGGAGCACCGGGGAGGAGCGGGCGTACGCGGTGGCCACTCCTGCGGCTGCGTTGTAGACGGCCGTGCCGGGCACGACGAGGGCCACGCCCGGCTTGCCGGAAGCGCGAGCGTAGCCGTCGGCCATGTGTGTGGCGCCCTGCTCGTGGCGGGTGGTGATCATGCGGATGCCAGGCTCGTCGCGCAGGGCGGCGACGATGCCGTTCATGTGTATGCCGGGGATGCCGAATACGACCTCGACACCCTCACGTACGAGGGACTGCACGAGGGCTTCGCCGCCGCTCATCTTGGGCATGTTCACTCTCCTACGAACGGGCTCCCGTCCCCTGCCGGGTCCAGCGAGAGCGGAGACCCTTCAAGATGCGGGCCGCCAGGACAGGCTATAAGCCCGCGGTGAGCACCATGTTGATGTTGGCCGCCCTCGAACGAAGGTCATCGAGCGCGGTGTACTCCGGGGAGTCCAGCCAGGCGCGAGCCTGCTCCACGCTGCCGAACTCGATGATCGCGAGGCGCTTGGGCGCCCAGGAGCCCAACCTGACTTCGATCTCGCCGCCACGCGCCACGAACCTGCCGCCATGAGCTTCAACAGTACCCGTCACGCGCTCGAAGAACTGTCCAAACAGATCCGCGTCCGTTATCTCGACATCGGTTATCACGTATGCAGACATGCCGGCACCTCCCGAGTTTCAGGGTTCTTGGCGATGGCACGAACTATACAGTGCCAGCCTGTTCCGGAAGAGGCCTGCATCGTGCTCGGTACCCATGCTCCTCTTCCGCTTTGACGGAAGGGAGCATACCACTGAGCTACTGGGACAGAGGGGGGTGTGGATTCCCGTCTGGTGCGGGAATGACGGATGGGAAAGGCGAGGTTCCCTAAGTTCACAAACGAAGTGCAACACCAGATTAAGGTGTTGCCATGGGGAAATGCTATACGCAGCTCGGGATTGAGGAACGCTGTGCGATTGCCCGCCTACGTACCGAGGGGCGCTCGATCCGGCAAATCGCAGCAACTCTGGATCGCCCGCCACCGACGATTGCTCGGGAGTTGAAGCG
>MPMJ01000002.1 GCA_002238425.1 SAR202 cluster bacterium bin16
TCAGAAACCGATACTTCTGGACGTAGTTCCGCTCCACCGTGCGGTCATTGCTGTTGTCTCGCATCGTCGTCTCCAGAATGAACTGCGTTCTCAGACCATTCTGTCAACGAATTACCTAACACCTACAATTCCCACCGGGAAGCCCCGCCTACCCTGGAAACCTCCCAAAGAACTCCCAGATCGCCTCCGCGCCTGCGAACCCCGCGCTGCCGTCAATCGTCGGCCATTCGTGCCCGAAGTTGTCGATCCTGTAGTACCAGACCTCGTTGCCGTCCGCGCAGTCGACGTGCCGCCGTCGGATCGTGTTCGCGTTCAGCATGTCCGTCTCCACGGTCGCGCACCCGTTCCGCTCGCTCCAGTACGCGATGATCTCATCGTGAGCAGGAGCGCCCACCCCGCCGGACGGGTCGACGATGCCATCGACGGGCACGACTGTGTCGTCGAGTCCCGATATCTGGAGGAGCGGAAACGCAGGGGCGCTATCCCGGTCCTCCCACGCGCTGCCCCATGCCGCCCCCACGACCGACGCCGCCCCTCGGAAGACGCCGGGCGCCTCCATCGCCAGCAGATAGCTCATCATCCCGCCGTTCGAGAACCCCGCAGTGAACGTCCGCTCCGGGTCCAGCCCGTGCTCGCTCTGCAGGCTCTGCGCCAGTGTGCTCAGGAAGCCGATGTCGTCCGTGACGCCCGTGAACGTGTGCGCGTTCCAGTACGGCGTGCCGCTGTAGTCGCCACTGCCCTGCGGATAGACCACCGCGAACCCGTTGGCATCCGCGACGCGGTCCAGCCCGACCCACGCCCGAGTCTCGCCCGCATTGCCCCCGTGGCCGTGCAGGAAGAACACCAGCGGAGCGTTCGACGGCAGGTCCGGGGGCGCGTGGTACAGGTAATGCCGGGTCACGCCGTCGTGCTCGAACGTCAGAAACGCGCCCGTATCAGGGGCAGGCTTTCCACCTTCAACGCCGGGCTTCTCCTCACAGAACCCCCGGCACGTCGAGTCGCTCTCGCCCTTCCCGATACACGCCTCATAGCATGCTTTGGAGTCTCCGGTGGGAACCTTTGCGTCGTCCTTCGCCTGAGGTTCAATGACGCCGCCCTCGCAGAACGTGCCGCAGTTTGAGTCGCTCCCGCCCTTGGCGATGCACGTCTCGAGGCATGCCGCAAACTCGGCGTCGGCGGACTCCGGCGTTGGGGTCGGAGTCAGGGCATCGCCGCATCCGAGCGCCCCGGCCAGCAGGAAGGTCGAGACTGCACACAACGAATTGCGCAAGATAGCGGACGACATCAGCCGTAGCACCCTGGAGCCGCCTCCGTCACCACCCCCCTACCCAACCGAACGTAAAACGCTACGCCCCGTTGTGCCCGTTGGTGCCCATCCGTGCCGCCAGCGCCTCCGCGTTGCGCTTCCAGACGGACGACCACTCCTCCGTCTTGGGGACGACCTCCTGCCACGCGCCGATGTGGTTGAAAACGTTGGCCGACGCCTCGCGGACAACGTGCGGCGCCTCCGCGCCGTCCTGCACCTGCTGCGTTGCCCTGAGCAGCAGACGCCGCGAGAGCGCGACCGCCTTGTCCGTGTAGCCGAGATGCTCCGTCGTGCGGTCCTGGATGGCGCCCTCCCCCTCCGTCGCCCACATGTCGTGGACGGGGAAGCTCGGCCCCATGCCCAGGAAGCTGCGCGTCTGCATCTCCTGCCGGTCCTGCAGGTAGCGATTGCGCAGGTTGCGTTCGTTCGTGTAGTCGTCCTTCAGTCCCTCGAACATCGTGAGCCCGAGCGCTCCCTTCGGCAGCGGCCCCTCCGACCGCACCATGAACATGAACTTCCAGTGGTGCGTGTCGTCTATCGGCACGTGCCAGTTGACCCCGAACACACCCGGGAATGCCGGGAACGATGCCAGGTTCGGGTAGATGAAGTTCGTGATGCGCACGTAGTCGTCGCCGTCGTTCGTGTCGCGCACCGCGTAGATGCGGATGCCGTAGTCCGTCTCCTCGACCTCGATCGTCGGCGACGGGTCGTCGCCCATCATGCGGTTCGACGTCGCCTCCCCGCCCTGTACGTTGCCCGTCGCGACGCGGCTGCCGCTGGCGTCCTCGCGGATGAAGAAGTGCAGGAACGACAGGTGCTGCGGGTCGATGTTGCCCTCGTTCCCCTGCTGATAGTTGCACTCGTGGTAGATCTTCGTGACGACCCTGTTCTCCGGCGCGATGTCCAGGAACTCGTACGCAGGCAGCAGCGGCGGCTCGCCCGGCCCCAGGTACGCGAACACGACGCCCGCGCGCTCCGTCACCGGGTACGAGAGCAGTTGGATCTTGTCCTTGAACGTGCTGCCCTCAGGCTCGCCCGGCTGCTCCAGGCAGTTGCCGTGGATGTCGTACAGCCAGCCGTGGTAGAGACAGCGCAGCCCGCCGTCCTCGATGCGCGCGTAGCTCAGGTCCGCCGCACGGTGCGCGCAGTGCCGGGCCACGAGCCCGAGGCGGCCGTACTGGTCGCGGAAGAGCGTCAGGTCCTCGCTGAGGATGCGCACCGGCATCGGCGCGCTCCCCGGCTCGATCTCCTCCGCCAGCGCGACCGGCTGCCAGTAGCGCCGGAGCAGGACGCCAGCCGGGTCGTTCGGCCCCGTGCGGCAGAGCAGTTCGTTCTCTTCCCTCGTCAGCATGGCCTTCCTCCCTAGTCTGGCGATGTTGGACGGAACAGCGGGAGTGTAGGAGCGCACCGCCCTGCGGTCAACGCCGCCCTTCCCGTCGTTCCCGCGCTCTAGCGCGCGCGGAGGCAGGAACCTCGCAGCCCGCCGGTCCCTTCCCCTTGATGGGGGAAGGTCAGGATGGGGGTTAACTTGCTGCCCAGCAGTGCTTGGGGAGAGACCTTCGCAGGAGAATGCCCCGGCTTCGCTCAGCCCCTGCCCTGCCCCTCCTCACTCGTGGTTGAGAAGCACGGGCGGTTCATGTAGTGTTCCGCCATGGCGCGCGCCGTGATGCTTCCGCACGCGCTTTCACCACGGAGGGATACATGACGGGCAAGAGACGGTTGGGACTCGCTATGGTCGGCATCGGCGTCGGCGGCACGGAGATGCTGCCCGCGATGGAAGCGATGCCGGAGCTCCGGCTCGTGGCCGGCTGCGACACCAATGAAAACACGCTGAACCGGTTCGCCGAGCGCTACAACGCGAAGGGCTACGGCGACTACGACGAGATGCTGGCGAACCCGGAGGTCGAGGCCGTGTGGGTCTCGACGCCGAACCGCTTCCACGCCGAGCACTCGATCCGGGCGATGGAGGCTGGGAAGCACGTCGTGGTCGAGAAGCCGATGGCGCTCAACCTCGAAGACGCGCAGAAGATGGTGGAAACGGCCAACCGCACCGGTGTGAAGTTCCTCGCCGGGCACACGCGCAGCTTCACCCCGCCCGTCCGCACGATGTGGAAGATCATCCAGTCCGGCGAAATCGGGCGCGCCCGCGCCGTCAATGCGTTCGCCTACACGGACTGGATGCTCCGCCCCCGCACGTGGGAGGAGCTGGACATGGAACAGGGCGGCGGCCTGCCGATGCGCCAACTGCCGCACCAGATCGACAGCGTTCGGCTGCTCGGCGGCGGCATGGTGAAGAGCGTGCGCGGCACCACCGGCCAGTGGATGCCGGAGCGCCCCATCCCCGGCTACTACGCCGCGTTCCTGGAGTTCGAGGACGGCACGACCTCACTCGTCTGCCACAACGGCTACGGCTACGTGATGGGCGCGGAGTTCGTGACGTGGGGCCACGACCGCCAGCGCTACACCTCCGAGGAGCGTGTCGAGGTGCGCCGCCAGATGCGCGAGGGCACCCGTGACGAGTCCGAGGACAAGCAGGCACTGCGCATCGGCGGTCTGCAGGAGCGAGAGGTGTTCAAGGCGGAGAACGAGGAACTCTGGGTTCCGGAGGACCTCGGCCTGCTCATCGCGACGTGCGAGCGGGGCGACATCCGCCACGGCCCGAGCGGCCTCATCCTGTACGACGACCGCGGCACGCACAACATCGACCTTGCGGTCGACCGCGACATGGGCCCCGGCTACCGCCGCGCAGAGCTCGAAGAGTTGTACGACGCGGTGGTCGAGGACAGGCCCATCTTCCACACGGGTGAGTGGGGCCTTGCGACGCTGGAGGTGGTGCTCGGCATCATCCAGTCCGGCGCGGAGGGCAGAGAGATACAGATGCAGCACCAGGTCCCGGTGCACGAGCGCTACGGCGAGGCGCGCAACTTCTCGCCGGTGTCCGTGTAAGCCAGCCGGTCCACCGGCGATAACAGAGGAGACAAGCATGACGAGCGTAGACACCAAGCCACTGAAACTGGGCGTGATCGGCATCGGCGTGGGCGCAGCGGAGATGCTGCCGCCGATGGAGCGCGCTCCCTACATCGACCTGTTCGCGGGTGCGGACGTGAACCCGGACGTGCGTGAGCGCTTCCAGGCGCGCTACGAGGAAGCCCGCGTATACGACAGCGCGGAGGCGCTGTGTAAGGACCCTGACGTCGAGGCGGTGTGGATATCCACACCCAACCGCTTCCACGGGCCGATGACCGTGATGGCCGCGAACCACGGCAAGCATGTGGTCGTCGAGAAGCCGATGGCGCTGGACATCCGGCAGGCGGAGGAGATGGTGGAGGCGTGCGACCGCAACGGCGTCAAGCTCGTGGCGGGGCACACGCAGAGCTTCATGCCGCACATCCGCCTCATGCGCCAGATCGTGGCGTCCGGCGAGATGGGGGCGCTCGGCGCAGTGAACGCCATCGCCTACACGGACTGGGTGATCCGCCCGCGCACGGCTGACGAGCTCGACCCCGATCAGGGCGGCGGACTCGTCTACCGGCAGACGCCTCACCAGATAGACAGCATCCGGCTCATCGCCGGAGGCAAGGTGCGGAGTGTCCGCGGCTCGTACGGCCAGTGGATGAAGTACCGTTCCATCCCTGGCTACTACGCCGCGTTCCTGGAGTTCGAGAGCGGCGTCACGGGCGTGGCCATCCACAACGGCTACGGCTACTTCGTCGCATCGGAACTCGTGCCGTGGGGCGACGCGAACACGCGCTACACGCCGAGCGAGCGGAACGAGATCCGTAAGTCGATGGCGGCGGGGACGCGCCCTGAGGACGCAGAGAAACTCTCACTGCGCATCGGCGGCGAGGCGGAGTCGGCGATATTCCGGCGCGAGCACGGCCCTGAGAAGTGGAAGCCCAACGACCTCGGCATCGTCATCGTGAGCTGCGAGTTCGGCGAACTGCGGCAGGGACCGGACGGGCTGTACAAGTACACAGACGACGGCCTCACCGAGCTCATCGTCGACTCCGACCCGCTGCACCGCGACCAGGAGTTGGAAGAGCTGTTCAACGCGGTGCGTCTCGGCAAGCCGGTCTTCCACAGCGGCGCGTGGGGCATGGCGACCCTCGAGGTCGGCCTCGCGATCACGGAGCACACCAAGACCGGGAAGGACGTCGAGCTGACGCACCAGATCGAGATGCCGAAGGAGTACGGCGAGGAGTATGGAGTCGAGATCCTGGAAGAGCGGAAGGTAGACCACTAGGCGGGGACACCCTCACCCTAACCCTCTCCCAGGGGGAGAGGGGATCAGACAGGAGGCAGCGAGATGACGATAGGAGTCTCACACGGCGGCGGAGCGAACATACTGACGGCGGATGCGCCGAGTGACGAGGCGCTGGTCGGCACGGTGAACGGCGTCGTGCGCATCGTGCGCGGCGCTGCGGGCTGGACGGAGACGGAGCGGACGCTGGAGGGCAACCACATCCACGCGCTGGTGCAGGACCCGAAGAGCGGCGTGTGGTTCTGCGGCGTCGAGCACGGCGGCATCTATGCCAGCGACGACGACGGCCACACCTGGGAGAAGCGCGACGTCGGCATCACGGAGCAGGACATCTACAGCCTCTCCGTCGCCGAGGTGAACGGCGCGACGCGGGTGTTCGCGGGCACGGAGCCTGCGTGCCTGTTCGTCAGCGACGACCTCGGTCTGACGTGGTCGGAGAAGCCTGCGCTCCATGCCCAGGAGACGGAGGAGTGGCGCTTCCCTGCCCCGCCGCACGTCGCGCACCTGAAGCACATCAGCTTCCACCCGGCCGACAGCGGCGTCGTGTACGCCAGCATCGAGCAGGGCGGGCTGTACCGCTCCGACGACGGCGGCGACACGTTCACCGAGATTCCGGGCATGTACAACGACGTGCACCGGCTCGTCTCCAACCCTGCGGACCCGCAGCGGATGTTCGTGACCGGCGGCATGGGGCTGTGGCTCTCGCGCGACTACGGCGCGACGTGGGATAACGTCTTCACCCGCGGCAGCGAGTACGGCGGCTACCCGGACCAGCTGGTGTACAAGCCGAGCGACCCGTCCTACATGCTGGTGACGGCGGGACAGGAGAGTCCCGGCGCGTGGCACCGGAACGGCACGGCAGAGACGCGCGTCTCCCGCAGCCGCGACGCCGGCGAGACGTGGGAGGTGCTGAGCGCCCCCGGCCTGGCCGACAAGTTCGTGCCGAGCGTCGAGGCGATGACGCTCGAGGAGGCCGGCAGCGTCGTGCAGGTCTTCGCGGCCACGTCGCACGGTGAGGTGCTGTGGTCGGAGGACGGCGGCGAGTCGTGGCAGAAGGCGGTCAGTGGGCTGCCCGCGGTCTCCAAGGGCGGTCACTACCACGCGTTCGAGGCGGACCCGCGCTAGCCTGGCACTGGGCCGAACGAGCAAGCGAGAGAGGCCTCGGCAGACGCCGGGGCCTCTTCTTTTTGGAGTAGGCGTTGGCTGCGGCAGCGAGGCGTCAGCCTATGTCGATCTCCTCGTCGTCATCGTCGTCTTCTTCGCCGTCGTCCCAGTCGCCGCACCAGTCGGTCGAGCGCACCCAGGGCCAAATGGCGATGCCGGCCTCGTTGACGTGAGGGGGGTTGGAGCGGCAGAGGCCGGCGTATTCGCTGAAGGCGGGGTCCATGCGCTCGTCCATGTAGATGCAGGTGGCACAGTTGCGGTCTTCGTCCATGGGGTCTTGTAGCTCCTTGGTTGTTTGTGTTGTCGCTTGTGGGGGACACCCCCACTTCCCCCGGCAGAGGGCCATCCCCTCTGCACTCCCCGACGGGCACCCACAAGGGATGCCCCTACACCATACACGCCACTCCACCCTGTCGCTTCACTTTCACCCTAACCTCGCCATTCAAGGGAGAGGGGATCAAACACTAGACGTTGAGGTGGGCGCCGCCGGTGACGGGGAGGATGGCGCCGGTGACGTGTTTGGCGGCGTCGGAGGCGAGGTAGGCAATGGCTTCGGCGACGTCCTCGGGGTCGCCGGCCTTGCCGAGGGGGACGCGCTTGGCGTATGCGGCGAGCGCCTCGTCCGTGACCGGGCCGACCATCGGCGTGAGCGTGGGGCCTGGGGCGACGCAGTTGACGCGGATGCCGTCGGCTGCGTGGTCGAGCGCCATCGCCTCGGTTAGGTTGTGGACGCCCGCTTTGGATGCTCCGTAGGCGACGCGGGATGATGGGCCGCGGAAGCCGGAGATGGCGGAGACGTTGATGATGGCGCCGCCTCTGCCCTGCTCCTTCATGCGGAGGACGGCTGCGCGCGAGACGAGGAAGGTGCCGGTGAGGTTGGTGTCCAGCACGTCAGCCCAGCGTTCCGGGGACGTTTCGGTGACGGGGCCGGTGGCGCGGATGCCCGCCGAGTTCACGGCGACGTCGACGCCGCCGTAACGGCGCACGGCCTCCTCGAAGGCGCGGTCGACCTCCTCTGCGGAGCGCACGTCCGTACTGACGAACGTTGCCTCGCCGCCCTGCCCTCGTATCGCCGCGACGGTCGCCTCGCCTGCCTCTGTGTTGCGCGAGAGGCCGACGACGTTCGCGCCCTCGGCGGCGAGGAGCACCGCGGCCGCCTGTCCGATGCCTGAGCCGAAGCCGGTGACGACCGCGGTTTTGCCGTCGAAGCGTCCCATCAGATGGACACCTTGCGTAATTCCGTCATGCGCCAGCACCTCCATGCGGGGAGTTCTCTCATTCCAGGTCTTCTCCTCTTGCGTGAGGCCATCACAGACGCCACGCTTCCACCACCGAAGGCCCTCACCCTAACCCTCTCCCTCAGGAGAGGGAACAGACACTCCCCGGTTCACCTCCATCCTATCCTTCCCCCATCGAGGGGGAAGGGACCAAACCATCAGATGGTTGGCAGCGGGTCGATGTGGCCGTTGGCGATCTCGGCGATGCGGGCCTCGTCCGGTTCCTGGTTGTACATCTCGGAGCGCATGCGGAGGCGCTCGGGGCAGATCTCCAGCAGCATCCGGCGCAGCGTGAGCAGTTCCTCCTCGGTGTCGAGGGCGTTCTCGGCGGCTTCGGCGCCGTGCTCGCCGTGGCCGACCTCGTCGTCGTAGATGACGCGGCAGGCGTGCTGGATGCGGAGGAGGAGCGGGTCGTCCGTCTCGAGTGCGGCGCCCGCGTGGAAGATGCCCGCGCCGCCGCCCTCGGCGAAGCTGTAGGCGATGTGGGCGATGCGCTCGTCCTCGGCGATGAGGCGGCTGCGCATCGCCTCGATGCGGTCGTCGCCGGGGAGGCGCAGGCCGTCGATGTCGTTCATGCGGACGGGCTCGCCGGTAACGTCCTCGAGGATGTCGGCGAGCAGCCGGTAGTGGGTGAACTCCTGGCGGAGCGACTCCAACTGGTACTCGAACTCGTCCCTGCCGTCCTTCGACTCGGCGGCGGGGAGCTTGTCGTGGACGTTCTGGATGATCCATCGGACACGGCTGTGGGGCCGCTCGAGCAGGCCGGGGCCGCGCAGTTCGCGGTAGCACTGGTGGCGCAGCCAGTGGACGTGGTCGGCGGGCTCGTGCGGCGCGGTGAGGAAGTTGCGGGCGATCTCGGCCTCGCCGGCCCAGAAGCACTGGCCGAGCGCGCGTATCTCAGCCTTCATGTCTGCTGCGGTTGTGGTGGTCATGCTGTTTCTCCTTTCAACACCCTCACCCTGGCCCTCTCCCAGAGGGAGAGGGGATGAGAACCCCGAGAGATTCCTCGACTTCGCTGCACTCCGCTCGGAATGACAGTTCCTGGGGTGTCAGCCTGCATAGACGTTGAGCGGAGCGATATTGCCCTCCGTGATCTCGGTGATGCGGGCCTCGTCGACGGTGAGGCCGAACATCTCGTACCGCATGCGGAGGCGCTGCTGGCAGATGGCGATGACGATGCCGCGCGCCTCGGCCCACTCCTCCTCGGTGTGCAGGCTGTGGGCGAACTCGGACGCGCCGTGCTCGCCGTGCTCGGACTCGTCGCCGAAGACGATGGCGCACGCGGCGGCAATCTGGTCGGAGATCGGGTCGCCGCCCAGCTTGCGGCCCTCGTAGAAGAACGAGGCGCCGCCGCCCTCCGTGAAACCGATGGCGGCCTCGCCGATGCGGCCCCGGTCCTCGCGGGCGGACTGGCGCACCATCTGGAGTTTCGCGTCCTCCGGCAACTGCCAGCCGCGCAGTTTCTCCAGGCGGACGGGCTCGCCGGTGGCGTCCTCCAGGATGTCGGCGAAGAGGCGGTAGTGGTTGAACTCCTCGCCGAGCACGCGGATGTCGCGCTCGAACTCGTCGCGCTGCTCCTTCGTCTGGGCGTGGGGAAGCGACTCGGAGAGCTTCTCGATGAAGCCGCGGATGATGCCGTCGGCGTGGCCGGAGAGGCCGGAGCCGAACATCTCCTTGTAGACCTGCAGGCGGAGCCAGTGGGCCTGCTCCTCTGTGGAGCGGGGTACGCCCCAGAACTGGCGGCATATCTCAGCCTCGCCCGCCCAGAAGCTCTGGGCAAGATCCTTCATCTCTTCCGCGAGTTCACGTCTGCGCTGGTCGTCCATGCGTCCGTTCTCCTGAGCGCAAGGCTATCCCGTGCGCCGCGCGGCGGGCAAGGGCGGGGCCCTCACCCCCGGCCCCTCTCCCCGCCCAGCGAGAGAGGGGAGTCAGGCAGAGGGAGGTTTCGGGGGGAAATGCTGCTCATTTCGGCTCATCTGCCCTGAAACACTCCTGAAACCGGCGCCTGGGGTGAGCTGTTGGACCGCTCAAAACCGCTCATTCGCTGTTCATTCCGGTTCATTACCAGCTCATTTCGGCTCATTTCTGTTCACCGCGCCTCGCTGCAGTACCGGCCCGCGCCGGAGGAGTCGCAGAGGCCGTGCAGACAGGGTACGCGGGGGAGGTGCGATGGCGTAAGGGGCGGATGGCAGTGGAGGCTTAGGAAGCGATGGCTCGGGGAACCGCGATCTCAACGTGGACAACCTCGGAGGCAGGCTGCGGGAGCTGAACACTGCCCGACCGCGCATCAAGATGCCAGGCGATGGCGTCGCGTGCCAGCGATTCCACCCGTTCAGGCGTGTCGGCGGCTGCGACGACGTCAGGCAGGTCCGGTGGTTCCGCGCGGTAGCCGTCGGCAGTCTTCTCGATAGGCACGATGTAGCCGCGAACGGTGATCGCCCAGGCGGTTGGCTCAGGCGCAGCTTCGCCGTGCTCGGCCATCACTTCCAAATGGCCTTCGAGGGCTTCGCGCATGTTCCGGGCGGTGTCGTCGAGCGTGCGGCCCGTAGCCACACAGCCGGGCATGTCCGGTGAGTACGCCGAGTAGTTGCGAGGACTCTTCTCGATGACAACGAGGTACCGCATGCCTACTCCTGCTCGTCGAGGCCCGCTTGCCGCATGATGCTCTTCCATGTGCCGCGTCTCACCTCTTCTCCCGGACGCCCATGAATGGTAACGGTTCCGGGCTTGCTTGGACTTCGCTCTAACGACGGAGCGCCGCCCTGTGGGCTGCGAGGTTCCTGCATTCGCAGGAACGACGGAAGCAGCGGTGCGGTGACGAAAAAGGGAGCGGAGTGGTGGCCTGCGTGATTCGACAGGCTCACCTCGAACCGCATTCGCCGTCCATATCCGCAGGAGGTGTGGTGGTACTATTAAGTTGAAGGGTGGGGTTGAGAGGAGGTTGAGCGGCGATGCTGAAGCGGCTGTTGGGGTTGACGAAGGTGGAGGAGGCGGGCGGACGGGCGAGCCGAACGGAGGGCACGCCCGTGGCAGACGCACACGGACCGGCGGAGCCGGCGGACCATGGCAGGGCCGCGGGCAGGAGCCGGGAACCCGATCTCGACGCGTTGTACGCGAACGCCATCAAAGAAGGCATGGACGAAGAGAAGGCGCACATCCTCGGCTTTGCCTATGCCGACGGCGTTGCGCAGGGCAGGCCCAGCGCGTACGCCATCGTCTACGCCGCCGCGTACAGCATTGCCCGTTCCATAATCCGTGCATCCGATGAGTGGGCCCGTGCTTATGCGCAGGCGTGCGCCTACGCGATTACCACGCGGGAAACGGTTGGCTTCGCGTCCCTGTACGGGCATGCCGTTGCCGACGGCGCATCGCCGGACGACGCGCTCGTGTTCGCACGACGGTACGCGGCGTAAGCGCTGCCCGGTAAGGCCAGCGTGGTGCGAGGGGCTTACCCGGAACGGGACTGGACAAGCACACCGCGTGGATGAACGAGAGTCAACCGAATGGCGGCAGTGAGGTGGTGGACAGGCGATGCTGAAGCGGCTGTTGATGGTGATGGGGGCGGCGGAGGCGGCGTGCAGGAGGGCCATCGGCCCGGAGATCTCTTCACCTGGCGCTTGCGAGAAGCCTACCCGTGAGGACTACGAACGGGCGATAGACAACCCTGACTACATGGAATTCGGCGTCATCTACACCTATGCCGTCCTCGAAGGGATACCTGAGGAGAGTGCCTTCGTCATTGGTTCGGCATACGCCAGCATGATCTCCGAAGGCATGTCGAAGGCGTACGCCATCTTCTATGCAGCCGCCTTCAGCGTCGCGTGTACGCTCATCGGCGCGTCCGAACAGTGGGCGCGCGCCTACGCAATGGCGTGCGCGCATGCGATCGCGGTGCGGGAATCGATGGGGTTCGCGGCCGTCTACGGGCACGCCGTCGCGGACGGAGCGTCGCCGGAGGATGCGCGGGCATTCGCCCGGCGATACGCGGTATAAGTGGGCGCAGGGGCGCTGCGGAGGGCACCCACAAGGGATGCCCCTACACCGGACACCGCCTCTCCGCCCCGCCAGTGTCACCCTCACCCTTTCCCTTATAAGAAGAGGGGAGCGTCGGTTCGCGTATCCTGTCGCGCATGACGACGGAGGAGTTGATCATCGCGGCGGTGCGGGTCGCCGGAGCGCTGCTGGTGCTGCGCTGGGCGTTCGCGGGGTCGTTGCTGGCCATCCTCATCGACTTCTCCGACCTGTTCATGATGAACCTGCTCAACCTGGGCGGGGTGCAGAACTACCAGGCGTTCGACAAGTGGCTGGACCTGACGTACATGGCGACGTTCCTCTGGGTGGCGTGGCGATGGCAGGGGTCGGTGCGGACGATCGCGGTGGCGCTGTTCGCGTACCGGATACTGGGCGTGCTGGCGTTCGAGGCGCTGGGCAGTCGCGAGGTGCTGCTGGCGTTCCCCAACGTGTTCGAGTTCTGGTTCGTGTTCGTGGCGGGCGTGTACCGCTTCACGCCAGGCTACGAGTTCACGATGCGGCGGTCGCTGTTGTGGATCGTACCGGTGACGCTGCTCAAGGAGTTCCAGGAGTACGCACTGCACGGGGCGCAGTGGCTCGACAACTACCGGGCGGTGGACGTGGTCGTGGACATGTGGAGGTGGGTGACGAGGTCGGAGTGAGAGGACGTGTGACATCGGCCCGTTGCCCGGGCGCAGCGCCTCGGGATACCTTGTTCCCGACGGCCTGGATTCCCGGCAGGCGCCGGGAGAACCCCTGTTGCAGAGTGTTGCATCCCTGTTGAACCGCAGTTGCTTTCTGTCCGCGTCGCCGATGCCGAACGCAGCCCGATCGTTGCTTTCGCAAGGCCGTTCCACGAGTGAATGCAACACAAAGCAACAGGATCGAGAAAACGCCCCGCAACCAGGGGTCTTTCCTTACGTTGACACCTACCCCAGCAGGGCGAGGACGGCGTCGTGGAGGAGGCCGTTGGTGGAGATGGCGTTGGGCTCGTGGATGGTGGACGCGCCGCTGAGGCCGGTGAACCGTCCGCCCGCTTCCTGCACGATGGGCAGAAGAGGTGCGTTGTCCCAGACGCTCATGTAGGGATCGATCATCACGTCCACCCTGCCCGTCGCGACGAGGTAGTGGCCGTAGCAGTCGGACCAGCCGCGGGCTGAGTCGACTCCGGCGAGGAGCCTCGCCATCCCTTCCGCCTTGCCGATGTTTGCGAAGTCGTGGAAGCCGGTCGACGCGAACAGAGCGTCGCCGAGGTCGGAGACGGATGAGACGCGCGCGAGGCGCAGGTCGAGGGCATCGGACGGCGCGCCGATGTCGTTTGCCCACCACGCGCCCTGCCCTGTCGCGGCGTAGACGATCTCGCCGAGGGCGGGGAAGCAGATGGCGCCGGCTACGGGTTCGCCGTCGTGCTCGAGCGCGGCCATGCAGCCGAAGAGCGGGACCCCCCGCACGAACGATACGGTGCCGTCGATGGGGTCAAGGTACCAGCGATAGCCGGACGTTCCGTCCTTCGCGCCGTACTCCTCGCCGAGGATGGCGTCGGCAGGGCACTCGGCGTCGAGGATGCGCCGCGCGAGCTCCTCGCCTTCCTTGTCGGCGCGGGTCACGGGGGAGCGGTCGGGCTTGAAGTCGAGGCCGATGTCCTGCTGCTGGTAGTACGTGAGCGCGTGCGCGCCGATCTCCCGCACGATGCGGACGGCGAGCTGCGTGCGTTCGGTGAGTTCGCTCATGGGGGGAACAGGATACACGGTACGGGCGAGGGACAGGAGCGAGGTTGCGCGCTAAAGCGCGTGCCTCCGCAGGAACGACGGGGTCGCACCCCGTCCATGGGCGCGCGTAGTACCATGCGGGCAGCTGCCCCGGAGGTGCGCGCGATGCCGCTGCTGGAACCCGAATCGCTGAGCCACGGCCACTACGAGTGCCGCTCGTTGGACGAGACGCTGCCCGTGTTCACGGACCTGCTTGCGTCGGAGGTCGTGCGGCGCGAGGACGGCGCGGCGGTGGTGAGACACCCGAACACGCCGTGGGCGCTCGTGGTGCACGAGGGCGGGCCGGACGCTCCGGTGAAGCCGCACGCGAACCACTACGGCTTCCGCGTCTCCGAGCACACGGAGATCGATGCGGCGGCGGCGTACCTGCAGGAACACCAGGCGAAGTACGGGCTCACGCTCATCGACGGGCCGCGCGGCAGCCACTTCGCGTATTCGGTGTACATCGACGAGCCGGGCGGCAACACGATAGAGATCGAGCACTACAACCCGCGCGCGGCGCTGCACGGGCGGCAGATAGCGGCCCGCCACTGGAGCGAGCCGTTGCAGGAGGAGCGATTCCCGGGGCGCGGGTACGTGCCGCAGGCGCTGTCGCACGGGACGATGCAGTGCGTCGACAAGGAGACGAGTAACCGCTTCTACACGGAGGTGCTGGGGCTCGAGATCGTGGGCGGCGGCAACATCTCGACGTACATCGGGGCGGGAGACGATCCGTGGTACATCGTCGTGCTGCCCGCGACGGACGGGCGGACGCTGCTGCGCCCGGTGAACCGGTACGCGCTGCGGCTGGCAGGCCGCGCGGACGTGCTGTCGGCACATAACGCGCTCGGGCGGCTCACCGGAAGGGGCGTGTCGCACCTCGGCGACGTCTGCGAGGACGGCGGCGAGGCGTGGTTCGTGATGTCGGACCTCGACGCGAACTGGTGGGAGGTCACGTCCTCGCCGGAGGCGAACCTCTTGGCGTTGGGTTAGGTCTCGCCTGCCCCGCCGCTACGAAGCGGCCTCGCGCCAGTTGCGGATGTAGTCGAGCTGCTCCGGCATCTGCGGCGAGCGCGGGTGGCGGGAGGATTTCGGGCAGTCCCTCCAGAGCTCGTCCAGGCGTTCCAGTGCCTCGTCGCCGGAGCGTCCGTGGCGCACGAGCCAGCAGCCGACGATGACCCCGGTACGTCCCACGCCGCCGAAACAGTGGACATAGACGGTGCGCCCCTCGGCGATGTGGCGGTCGATGGCGTCGAGCGTGGCGGTCGTGAGCGCTGGCGAGCCGGGCACGCCCATGTCGGCGACGGGGAACCGCTCATGCGTCGCGCCGTCGATCATGTCGTCGTACGGCTTTATCCAGCCCCACGCTTGTGCCTCGACGACTTCGGTGAGGTCGATGAACGCGGAGACGCCCGCGTCCCTCAGCGCACGGAGCTTCGTGAGCGAGGGCGCGTGGTCGGGTTCCCTGGGATACTCGCCCGCGAGCAGCTTGCCGGGCTCTACCCAGTAGCAGTTCTGTATGGGGCGCTCCGTGATAGCCACCTCTGTACGCAGCGGGACCGCGACACTCGCGGGTCGTTAGTCGTCTTCAAGGTTGATGAGCCGACGGATACGCCGACGGGCGCCGTAACAGAACCTGTGCACGGCGTCCGGCAGCAGGACGTAGACGAAGGCTGTGAGAGCCAGTATCCCGAGGACCTGAAGGCAAGCGTCCATGTGCCAGCATCAGTCCTGGGTCAGGCGCTCCACACCTACCCTTCGCCGCGCAGGCGGGGGATGAAGTCGGCCATCTTCGACTCGCCGCCGACCTGCGCGAGCGTCTCGGCGAAGGTGTCGTGGATCCAGGGGTCTTCGTCCTCGTACTCGATCTGCGCGCCGCCGAGCTTCACGGAGACATCAGCCTCGCCCTCCATGGCAACGCCGAGGCTGAAGCCGTGCTTCTGTGAGCCCCAGCGGAACGCGAGGTAGCGTGCGGGCGTCGTGCCGCCGTTGAAGTGCTGGTGGAACCAGTCGGTCGGCGGGACGACCATCGCGCCAGGTTTCCAGTCGACGCGGACCACGTCCTCGGGGACGTTGCCGCTGCGGGGCCAGAGGAGGCTGTAGCCGTGGCCGGAGATGATGATGACGTGCGCGCCGGGGCCGTGGCGGTGGGCCTTCTTGTAGGTGCCGACGGGGAACTGGGAGACGTGCGCGGCCTGGGTGTTGTCGGCGAACTCGAACATGACGCTGGAGCCGCCGGCGCCGCGCTCCTTCCAGGAGAACGTGGTGAAGGTCTCGATGTCGGGGATAAAGTTGGTCTCCCAGACGTTCACGCGGCCGGTGTTGCCAGTGAACATGTAGCCCTCGCCCTGGAACTGGCGGGAGTCGCCGATGCGGTCCTCGAAGACGAAGGGGTTGCTGAAGATGAAGTCCGGGTTGTGGAAGAGGTTCATGGTGATGGGGGCGGTGGTGACCGCGAGGAAGCGAGCGGGCTCGGCGCCTGAGCCGTTGAGGTGCTGGTGCCAGACGTTCAGCGGGACAGAGAAGATGCTGCCTTCCTTCCACTCGAACGACGTACGGCTGTTGGGGTCGTCGCCGACGAGCGTCGCGCCCCTTCCCTGCAGGACGTAGATGTTCTTCTCGAAGAGGTGCTTCTCCGGGGCCATCTTGCCGCCGGGCGGGATCTCGGCGACGTAGGCGTCGTTCGTGCCGCCGTTGCCATCGAGGTTGATGTACGCGCCGAGGCAGTCGAGGCGGGCCCAGGGCGCGACCTCGACGGAGCGGAGGTCGTCCACGGCGAAGCCGGTGATGTTGGGGATGCCCTCGCTCTCGACGAAGGCCTCGTAAGCGCTGATCTTGTTGAGCCAGGGCTGGTCAGCGGTGACTTCCGGCTTGGGGCTGAGCTGCGTCATGTGTCGTTCCTCCTGTGGGGGGCCGCGTTGGGCGTGTGGCTGTCATGCTATCACGGCGTGCGGAGAGTCAAGGAAGGCGCCATTTGCGCATGGTCTGTGGAGCAGCCCGGAGGGCTGCGGCAGGCCGTGGCCTGTTCCGTGCAATCTATTCACGTGTTGAATGAAATCTATTCACGGCGTGAATGATTGTCATTCGCAGGCTGAATGATTATCATTCACATGTGGACAACGTTGTACTGCACCGCTCAGTAGCGGCAAGCCTTGCCCAGCGCCTTCGCGTGATGCCCGCGATGGTAGTTACCGGTGCACGCCAAACAGGCAAGACTGTGCTCACGCGCGACCTCGTGCCCGGCGGGCGGCGCTACATCTCACTCGACGAGAATTCCGCCCTGGATACGGCCAACAACGACCCTGAAGCGTTGCTGGAAGAGAAAGCGCCCCTGACCATAGACGAAGTCCAGCGTGCTCCCGGCCTGCTGCACGCGCTGAAGCAGGCGATAGACCGGGAGCGCAAACCGGGACAGTTCCTGCTCACCGGATCAGCCAATCTGCTCCTCATGCACAAGGTTTCCGAGTCACTGGCAGGCAGGGCAAGCTACCTGACACTCTGGCCCATGACCCGCAGGGAACAGCAAGGCACGGGCAGCGCCGGGATATGGGGCGACCTGCTGGGGGCACGTGACGACGAGTGGCTGGAAATCGTCAACGCCCAGCCCAACGAACCGGTGGACTGGCGAGAGCTGGCCCGCCGTGGAGGGTTCCCCACCCCTGCCCTGGACCTCAACTCGCCCGAAGAGCGAGCCATCTGGTTCGACGGCTACGTGCAAACATACCTGGAGCGTGACCTGCAGGACATCGCTTCTATAGCCGCCCTGCCCGACTTCAGGCGGGTAATGCGGGCGGCGAGCCTGCGCATCGGCCAGGTGACCAACCAGTCCGGCATCGGGCGCGACGCGGCGCTTACTCAGCCGACGGCACACCGCTACCTGAACCTGCTGGAGACCTCCTACCTGCTGGCGCGTGTTGCTCCGTACTCCGTCAACCGCACAAAGCGGCTCATCAAATCGCCGAAGCTGTATTGGGGCGACGTCGGAGTGGCGATGCACATTGCGCAGGAGACCGAACCGCGCGGGGAGCACCTGGAGAACCTCGTGCTACAGGACCTGCTTGTGTGGCGGGACTCGGAGAGCAACCACGCCGAGGTGTTGTACTGGCGCACGACGCTTGGGGAGGAGGTGGACTTCGTGATCGAGGCGAGCGACAGCCTGCTGCCCATAGAGGTCAAGTCGTCCGGCAGGCCGCACTTCAGGGATACGACACACCTGCGCACCTTCAGGCGAGAGTATCGAGACAAGGCGCGCGCGGGCCTGCTGCTGCACACCGGCGATGCGGTGGAATGGGTGGCGCCGGACGTGCTCGCCGTCCCCTGGTGGCGCATCTTCTGAGCGGCGGCGGACGCGCTCGCCTTGCCGACGAATGCCTGCAGGCATAAGATTGGGTACATCTCTGGATGCGCGGTGGTTGACGGCGGGTTGTGCCCGTTTCGGCACACACGTACACCCGCGCTCTCCGATATCCGAAAGGCTGCACATGCACGACGATCCCTGGGAGCACGGACATTATGGCGCAGAAGACGAGGTTGTCTTCGGTTCCATCGCGGAAGACGGATTCCCCATAAACCCGGACTGGCTGCGGCTCACGAGCGTGGGCATCGACATCGGCTCCTCCACCTCCCACCTGATGTTCTCCAAGCTCATCATGCGGCGGCGGAGCACGGAGATGTCCAGCGAGTTCGAGGTAGTGTTCCGACAGGTGCTCTACCGCTCGCCCATCCTGCTCACCCCCTACTCCGATCCAGACACGATAGACACCGATTCCCTCGGCGACTTCGTGAAGCAGAGCTACGTGGAGGCCGAACTCCAGGCGGACGACATCGACACCGGCGCGGTCATCTGCACCGGTGAGGCTGTCCGAAAGCACAACTCCGAGGCGATCATCCGGATGCTGGCCGCGGCGGGCGGGCGCTTCGTCTGCGCGACGGCAGGGCCGAACCTTGAGGGCATCCTCGGGGCGCACGGCTCCGGCGCTGCGGCGCGGTCGCTGAAGATCGGCGCGGGCATGAACGTGGACATGGGCGGCGGCACTACGAAGATCGCCATCGTCCAGAACGGCAAGGTCGCAGAGACTATGGCCATCAACGTGGGCGCGCGGCTCATCGCGTGGGACACGGACAGCGTCGTCGAACGCGTGGAGGAGGCAGGGCGCACGGTAGCCCACAGCGTTGGCGTGGACGTCGAAGTCGGCAAGCGCATGGACGAGGAAGAGAAGGAGAAGGTCGCCGAGAAGCTGGCAGACCTGCTCTTCGAGGCACTGAGCCGCAGCGAATACTCCCAACTGGCCTCCGACCTCGTTATTTCGGGCCCTATCGCGTTCGACGAGCCGATAGACGAGATCGGGTTCTCCGGCGGCGTCGCGGAGTACGTCTACGACTACGACCAACAGGACTACGGCGACATGGGCCCGCTGCTGGGCGCGGCGGTACGGCGCCGCCTGCCCTCGCTCGGCATCCCGATCGCCGGAAGCGCGGAGCGCATCCGTGCAACCGTGATCGGCGCGTCGCAGTACACGGTGCAGGTGTCGTCCAGCACGGTCTTCGTGTCGAACTCCGAACTGCTGCCGTACCTCGACCTGCAGGTGGTACCGGCCTACCTCCCCACCGACCCGAACGACCTGACGCAAGAGGCAGTGGAGCAGGCGATAGCGCAGGGATTCGAGCGGCTGGACATCGCCGAGCAGGACATCGGGAAACACATCGCGCTGGCAGTGCTGGGGCCCGTGATCCCCACCTACGACTCCATCAGGTCCATGTGCGCGGCGATAGCGGGCGCGCTTGCACCGTTCCATGACCACGTCTGGACGATCGTGCTGAGCGCGGACGTGGCCGGCCTCGTTGGAGCGATGCTCAAGAACGAGTTCAAGGTGGAGCCGGAAGTCATCGTCGTGGACGGCATCAACGTCGGCGAGTTCAACTTCATCGACCTCGGCGAGCAGCTGGAGTCGGTGGAGGCTATCCCGGTGGTGGTGAAGTCGCTCGTGTTCGAGGGATAGCGGCCCGGATGCCGCGGTTCGACTCACCACACTCACAACAACCGGCTCGCGCCAGGCGGTCAGCATGACCATCGCGCAGATGGGGCAGGAGCAACGCGCCGGAGCGCAAGGCGGGGAGAGCTTCCCGCCGCTGCCCACGGGCGTCTACGACATCATCTACGCGGACCCGCCATGGGACTACAAGGGGCAGTTGCAGCACGCGGGCCCCGGCAGCGGAGACACCGGCGGCGCTGTGCGCCACTACCCCACCGTGACGCTGGACGACCTGAAGCAGTTGGGCGTGCCCGGCATCGCGGCGGACGACAGCCTGCTATTCATGTGGGCGACGAACCCGCACCTCGACCAGGCCATCGACCTTGGAAAGGCGTGGGGGTTCGCCTGGGCGACGGTGGCGTTCGTGTGGGACAAGAAGCGCGTCAATCCCGGCTTCTACACGCTGAGCCAGTGCGAACTGTGCCTCGTTTTCAAGCGAGGCGCGATACCGCAACCGCGAGGCGCACGGAACGTCCGTCAGCTCGTGAGCGCGCCCCGCGGCCCGCACTCCGCGAAACCGGAAGAAGTTCGCAACCGTATCGAGCGGATGTTCCCCCACCAGCGCAAGATAGAATTGTTCGCGCGCCAGGAGGCAGCGGGCTGGGAATCGTGGGGACTCGGCTTCGATGGCGCATGAACTCCGGCAAGGCGGCTGAACGGCGTTGACCACAGCGATAAAGCACATCAAGCTGAACATGCCGTTCTACGGCTGGTGGATCGTACTGTCGTCCGTGCTCTTCCACGGGCTCTCCGGGTCGGCGTTTGGGTTCACGTTCGGCCAGTACCTGCTGCGGATCGAAGAGCATTACGGCTGGAGCACGTTCGCCATCTCCAGCACCTACTCGGGCTCGTTGCTGCTGGCCGGCATCCTGAGCCCGGCGCACGGTTGGCTCCTGGACAAGTTCAGCCCGCGCGCCATCATGCAGGTCGGGACGATCACCTTCGGACTGGGTTTCATCGCCCTGCCCTTCGCGGACACGTTCCCCACATTCTTCATCGTCATCATGGTCATGTCCGTCGGGGCGAACCTGTCGGGCTGGCTCACGCTCACGACGGTCACGACGCGCTGGTTCCGCCGCAAGCGGGCGCTGGCCCTGGGGCTGAGCTCCACGGGCATCGGGCTCGCGGGAGTGCTCTCGACCATCGTGGCGTGGTCGCTCGTGCTGCACGGCTGGGAAGCGACCGCCATCGGCTCCGGCATCGCAGTGATCGTTATCGGGCTGCCGCTCTGCCAACTGCTGCGCGGCTACCCGGAGGACCACGGCATGCTGCCGGACGGCGAGCCGCCCGACGTCCGTTCCACGACTGGCGCGGCGCCGGGGCCGGACTTCAGTGAAGTGAACTTCACCGTGAGCGAGGCGGTGCGCGACCGTTCCTTCTGGTACGTGTCGCTCGGACACGGCGTCGCGCTCATCGCCGTGTTCGCCGTGCTCGTGCACCTCGTTCCCCACCTCGTGAAGGGACTGCAGTGGAGCGAGACGTCGGCGCAGGCGGTGCTGACGCTCGTGACCGTCACGAGCATCGTCGGCCAGGTGGCCGGGGGGTACATCGGCGACCGCTACAACAAGGCGCGGATGGCAGCCATCTGCATGCTGATGCACGCGACCGCGATGCTGATGCTTGCGTTCGCCACGAGCGGCGAGGTCGTCGTGGCCGCGGCGTTGTTGCACGGCCTGGCCTGGGGGACGCGCGGGCCGCTGATGATGGCCATCCGTGCCGACTACTACGGGCGCCGCCAGTTCGGGCAGATAGCCGGCTACTCCAACATCATGGTCATGTTCGGTCCCCTGATCGGCCCATCGCTTGCGGGATGGATGTTCGACCAGTACGGCGACTACACCGGCGCGTTCCTCGCGGTTGCGGTTGTCGTTGGGCTGGGGGCGCTCCTCTTCCTCGCCTCTCGCAAGCCGCCTCTGCCGATGCGGCTGCGACAGGTTGCGGAGGCGTAGCCAATGACGAATGTACGCAGCGGGCTGCGGTGGGTGTGCGCGGTCGAACACTGGACGGCGCTCGTGCTGGTCGCGCTTGTGGCGGTGCTCGTGGGGCAACTGATCGGCCTCGCGTTCGGGGCAACCTCAATCGTGAAGTCACCGCGCGGGACGTTCGAAGCGCTCTACCAGGCGTCGCAGGACCGCGACTACGAGGCTGCGTTCGAACTGCTCGACAGCGACGGTCAGGCGCGGGCGGAGGCGCTCGGCGCCGCGGCGTGGCGCGAGATCGTGGACGGCCTCTCCGAGGGGCGCACCATCGAGAACATGGACATCGGCACGCAGCGCATCTTCGGGAAGAACGCGGTGGTGGGGATCCTTGTCGAGTACACGGACGGCGATTTCACGCCTCGCGTGGAGGAGCTGGTGCGCGAGGGGACGCACTGGCGCGTCATGTGGCCGCCCGGCACTCGGAAGTTCACCGAGACGGTGCGTAAGTACGACCCCTGGTACGGGTACTAGCGCGCCCTACCCGGTCGCCTGGTCGGTGCCAGCCCAGCCGTGGACGGAGAGGTCGAACGTGACGCCGTCCGGCCCCGTGAACTTGACCTCGACGTTGCCGCCGCCCGTCTCATCCGGCCTGCGCTGGTTGTACTCCTCGCGGATCTTCGGCTCGACGTGCTCGACCGCGCCCGCGGAGAGCACCTGGGCCTGCGCTGAATCCATGTCCTCGACGCCGAAGCCGATGTGGTGGAAGCCGGTGCGTTTGGGTGAGCCCTCCGTGACGGAGGCCCACTCCTGTCGCCACTTGAGGATGGCCATGTTCACGTGGCCGTCGCTCAGGTAGTAGCCCTCCGCGGTCGGCGAGTCCACCCTGCCAACCTGCTCCAGGCCCAGCCCTTCCATGTAGAACTTTGCCGTTGCCTCAGGGTCGTCCGTGCCGATGGCGATGTGCCGGATACGCGCCATGACGTTCACCTCCCGCGTGATGCGTTCGCCTGCGATGTTGCGCGTGCATCATAGCGCACACGGGGGCAACCCTCACCCAACCCTCTCCAAGGGGAGAGGGAGAGGACAAGGCACGCGCAATGGCATGGGAATGACGGCGCTTGCGCGGAGGGGTACCATGCGCTCGGCAAGCGAAAATAGCAGGAGGTGCGGCATGGGCGGCATCAGCGGCGTGAACCACGTGGCGGCGATAGCGAAGGACATGGCGGAGACGGCCAGCTTCTACGGAGAGGTGCTGGACGTGACCGTGCGGAAGATCGTCAACGACGAGCCTGGCCACAAGCACTACTCGTTCGACCTCGGCGGCGAGGGGACGCTCGACTTCTTCGAGGGCGCGCCGGGCATGAGCGGGACGGCTCGCGACACCATCGGCGCGCTGAACCATCTCGCGGTGACCGCGACGCCCGACTTCATCGACGAGGCGGAGTCCCGGCTGCAGGCGCGCGGCGTCGAGGTGCACGTCACGGAGCGGCAGGGGCAGAAGACGATCTACTTCGAGGACCCGAACGGGATCAATCTGCAGCTGTACCCGGCGACGGGCGGCAGCCGGGCGTAGAGGCTGCCTCCCGTGGCGTAGTTCTTTCCACCCACTCGAACGCTTGTGGGGGGGGGGCCCCCCCCCCCCCCCCCCCCCCCCGCACGACCCCCCCCTCCCCCGGCAGAAGGGCCATGCCCCTCTGCACTCCCCGTCAGGCCGTTGCCACAACAGTAAGGGCACCCACGAAGGGTGCCCTTATACGTTCTATGCGATTGCGGCTTACGCGGAGATGCAGTTGACCGGCGAGAGACCTTCGGCGATGACGTTCCACTCGTCGCTGTCTGCGGCGCGGGCGAGCACCTCACCGCCGTGCGTGCCGGCGTAGACCGTGCCGTCCGCGTCGACGGCAAGCGCCTCGACCGACTCGACGAGCCCGTCATCCATGAGCGCACGCCACTGCGAGCCGCCGTCGTCGCTGCGGTAGATCTTCGCGACCGCGCCTTCGGGCCGGTCGCGCCAGTTGCGCGGCCTGCCGAGCGTGGCCGCGGCGTAGAGCCGCTGCTGGTCGGTGGGGTCGTTCGCCAGCGTGACGGTGTACATGGTCTCCAGGCCGTTGCAGTGCGACTGCCAGGAGCGGGCGGCGTCCTGCGAGCTGTAGAAGCCGACGCCCGTGACTGCGAAGACGTGGTCGCCGTCGTCCGGCGCTGCGGCGAGGCCGTGGATGTCCGGGTGGATGCTCTCGCGGGCCTCCTGCCACGTCTCGCCACCGTCCTCGGTCAGCATGACGCCTCCGACCTCGACGCCGACGTACACGCGCCCGGGGTGGGTCGGCGATGCGACCATGGCGCGGATGTTCGGCATGTGGGGCGACACGGGGAACGTCCACGTGCCGTAGGTGGGCAGGTCCTTGAAGCTCTGCACCTCGGAGAACTGCTCATCGGCAGCGCGGCGGCGGAACAGCACCGCATTGTCCGCGCCCACGAATGCCGTGCCGTCCAGCGTTACGGCGACGCAGCGGGAGTCGACGTCGGACAGGGTCTGCTTCCAGTCGGCGGGGTCCGCTCCACTCTCGAAGACGCCGTCCACCGTCGCGGCCATCGTGCCGGTGTCGGTCGAGCAGACGCCCTCGACGCGCACGCCGGGCAACGCCTTGGCGGCGACTTCCCACGAGCCGTTATTCCTCTCGAGCGCAACGATGCCGTCGTTCGTGCCTATCGTGAGCATCCCGCCAACCTCCTGAAACAGGGTGTTTGGACTATAGCACGGCGCGTCAACAGTCGCGCCCTTGACGATGAGTGCGGTGGTGGAAAGAATGGCGGTGAATAGCCTCGGGATGAACTTGCTAGTGAGGGATATCCATGGCGCACCGCCTGCGAGACATGAGGATACACATACAGGATAGAAGTTACGCCCCCCAGGCGTATGGCATGTATCGTCCTCGGAAGTGGGCAATACTCCTTGAGTTAGGAGACGGGGTGACCGTAGACCACTGGGACAAGGAGGTGATCCGAAGGGGAGCGCAGAGTGTGCTGGGGTACAGTCGTTTCCTTGAGAAGAGAGATGTCATTGAATTGTACTAACCAGAGGAGAGTGATGCGATGTCAGAGGAGAACAAGGCCTTCGTCCGCCGTCTGTACCAGGAGGTCTACAACAACGGGCGCATAGACCTGATCGACGAGATGTACGCATGGGACGTGGAGCTCCACATCGCGGGCATTCTCGAGGACCCGTTCGGGCCGGAGCCCATCAAGCAGCTCGTGACGATGACGCGGATGGCGTTCCCCTCGATACACGTCACGGTCGACGACATCATCGCGGAAGGGGACCGCGTGGCGGCGTGCATCTCGTTCACCGGCGCGTTCCAAGGCATCGGTATGGGCACGTCGCCGCGGGTGAACCTGTCGTGGTGGCGGCGCATCGACGTCTACCGCATCCAGCTCGGGCGCGTCGTCGAGCAGTGGGGCGACCGCGACGACTTCACGATGCTGCAGCGGCTCGGCGTCGCCGTTCCTGCGTTCAACGACCCGAAGCCTACGCCGCGGGAGTTCGGGAGGCTGTAGGGCGCATGGAACTCACCTATGATGTGGTTCTGGAACCGGCTGAGGGAGGCGGCTTCACCGTCTATGTTCCGGGCATGAATGGCTGCGTCTCTCAGGGTGAATCGGAGGAGGAGGCGCTGGAGAATATCAGAGACGCCATCGAGTGCTGGCTTGACTCCTGGGAGCAGATCGAGCCAGAGCAAGCGGATCTGTTCTGATCAGCAACGACCCCAAACCCACGCACGCGATTTCGGGAGGTCCTAGGACGCTCCGATATACTGTTGGTGTATGGAGCACCCGTCGCAGAAGCCCACCGTGCGTTTCCTGATTCTGACCCTGCTTCTGCTGCCGCTCGTCCTGGCGGCGTGCCTGCCTCCTCCCCCTACATCGACGCCCGTCCCGACGTGGACGCCCGAGCCCACCTGGACGCCGACCCCACTGCCGACGTGGACGCCGGAGCCGCCAACGCCGACCGCGACACCCACGCCGGAGCCTGGGCCAGCGCAATCCTCGGAACAGGCGCTTCCCGCCACGCCAACCCCTGCCCCGTCGCCGACGCCTCGTCCGACGGCTACTGCGACCTCAACGCCGACGCCGGAACCGACGCCCACACCGGACCTCGTTGCGCAGTACATCGAGGACATCTGCAGCGCGAGGCCGAGCTTCAATGTGTCGACCTCGTCGTTCTCAGAGCTGGAAGAGGGATTCCGCATCTACGCGGAGTACCTCCGGACGCTCAGTTTTCCTGATGAAGTAATAGACCACTACGAGGCGCACGTGTACGCGGCGAACGTGGTGGTGGACAATCTCGCCCGCGCGGCGGAGACGCGGCCGCATGGCAGGCCGATGGGTAACCTGAACGAATACATCGGGTTCCTGTGGTCGCATCCCGAGGCGTACGAGCGCGTCGCGGGCATTGACGTGCCGTGCTTCTAGGACGCTGAGGGCGATCTCGGCGAATCGTAAGGGCACCCACAAGGGGTGCCCCTACACCTGAGAGATTCCTCGACTCCGCCGCGCTCCGCTCGGAATGACAGGGCCCCTACCCGTTAGTCGATGGCGTAGAGGCGGGCGGGGTTGTCCGAGAGGACCTTGTCCACGACGCGGGGTTCCAGCAGGCCGCTGGTCTTCAGCGACTTGAGCGCCTCCAGTTCGCTGGAGGTGTCGGAGTGGCCGTAGTCGGAGCCGATCATGAAGTTGTCCTCTGACGCATTCGCGAAGATGTACGGCAGGTCGTCGTTCGTCTGGCAGGTGACGTACATGCGGCTGTCGGCCATGAGGTTGTCGGTGTCGAACGCGTTGCCGTCGCGGCGTGCGCGGTGTTGCACCTCGTTGATGATGTAGGGCACCCAGTTGGCCGCGCCCTCGATGAAGCCGGCGCGCAGGCGCGGGAAGCGCTGCCACAGACCCCGGTACATCATGGAGTGGAACGCGCTGATGATGGGCAGCTTGTTACGCGCGTAGGCGTCGCCGTCGGTCAGTTCGACGAACGAAGGGTTGCCACAGCCCGCGTGGATGCAGACCGGCATGTCGTATTCCTGCGCCGCTTCGTAGAGGGGGTCGAAGTACGGGTCGATGAGGCGCCGGCCGCCCTCGAACCCGCGCATGAAGATGGCGCACGCGCCGTTCTCCTTGCCGTAGCGCAGCTGTCCCTCTACCTCGTCCATCGAGTCGAGCGGCGGCACGACAGCCCAGCGCAGGCGTCCGTTGCTCTCGGACCAGATGTCGGCCAGCCAGCGGTTGTAGCTCTTGGTGAGCGCGAGCTCGACCGCGGGATTCTCGGAGATGCGCGTGAGGAAGATGGTGGGGAAGAGCACCTGCACGTCGACCCCGAGCTCGTCCATATGGGCGAGGCGCGCGGTGATGTCGGCGAGCGTCCGCGTCTCCTGCGACGTTTCGGAGAAGCCGGAGAGTTGCTCGGCGATGGAGCCGGTTCCCCTCGTGGTGAAGGGTCGCTGGCGGTCCTTGCCGTCGATGATCCAGATGGGCCTGTCGGGCCGGTTGGGGTCGAACTTCGAGACAGGTTGGTACTCCTGGTCAGCCGGGTCGAGGTACTCCCAGGTCTGGTCGCTTTCGATAACGTGGCAATCAGCGTCTATGATGGGCATCGCTGTCCCTCCCTCAGACGGATGGCAGAAGATTACACCTTTCGCGCCGCGTCAACATCCGTGAGCGGCGCGTCGAGAGGAGCGACTGATGGTGAAGAGCGACGCGGCAACGGTCGAGGAGTACCTGGCGGATCTGCCGGCGGAGCGGCGCGAGGCGATAGAGACCGTGCGCCGGGTGGTGTTGGAGAACCTGCCGGACGGCTACGAGGAGTGCATGCAGTTCGGCATGATCGGCTACGTGGTGCCGCTGAGCCGTTATCCGGTCACGTATAACAAGCAGGCGCTGCAACTCGCAGCGCTGGCGTCGCAGAAGCGCTACATGGCGATCTACCTGAACAACGTCTACGGCGACCCGGAGACGCTGGAGTGGTTCACGTCCGCCTACGCGGAGAGCGGCAAGCGGCTGGACATGGGTATGTCGTGCGTGCGCTTCAGACGCCTGGACGACCTGCCGCTCGACCTGATCGGCCAGACCATCGCCTGCACGAGCGTCGACGAGTTCCTGTCGTTCTACGAGTCGGCGCGCAGCAAGGCGAAGCGTGGGTAGATTCCCCCTCATCAGGGGACGGCACAGGGTGGACTGCTGCATCCTCTCGTGACACCCGCCCCTTACACCGGCGCCATCTGCCCGCGTACCCTGTGCCTGCGATGAAACACAACGCTCCGTCTCTGATGCACATGGTAGCGAGGAAGGAACGCGAAGCACTGGCTCCATCCGGCACCATCCCGGCCCCAGATCACCCCAGGACGGCCTCGTTCCGGCCCTGGATTGGCCCCGGCTGGAGCCTCGGAACCCCGAACAGATGGGGCCAAATGGTGCCAGATGGGGCCACGATTCCTCCGTGCAGAAGTGCGCGTGACCTGAACAGGAGGCAACGATGGCGAAGCCACGCATAGCGGTGTTTTCGGGGCCGCGTTCGACGATAGCGAACACGCCGACGCTCGTGACGAGCAACAAGGGGCGGAAGGCGGACGAACCGCAGATAGAGGGGCGGTTCGACCATCTCGTGCCACAGCGGCTGCACGAACCGGTGCGGGTGCGCATCGCGAAGTTCAGCGCGCATCCACTGGAGTCGGACGCCCCCGAGGTCTACCACGAAGACGGCAAGGAGTACTACGAGGTGGAGCTGCGCCCGGAGGACGGCGCGTATCTCCTGCCCTACATGGCGCGCCGCGCCGACGGTTCGGCAGAGGGCACGCCGTTCGAGGACTCTGACCTGACGAACGCGGCCATCAACTACGGCGGGCGGCAGACGTTCTTCCCCGACGCGTCGCGGCTGTTCGAGGAGATCGACCGCGGGTTGGCCGGACGTGGCCACGACGGTGCGGTGAGCGAACTGGACAGGATCGCGGACTACGACTTCGTGCGCGTGCTGCCTCCGGCGGGCTACACGAAGCAGGGCGAGACGGCAGGGCGCGATTTCTTCCCGTACAGCCCGCGCCCCATCGGCAAGTTCCTGTCGAACGCGGCGATGGCCCGCGCCGTGAACATCGTGCAGCAGACCATCGATTCCGGGAATTACGACGGTTTCATCTGGCTGGAGGGCAGCCCGCACGTCGAGGAGACGCTCTACTGGCTGAGCCTCGTGGTCGACACCGCCCTGCCCTTCGTCGGCATATCGTCGCAGCGGGCGCACGGGACGCTCGCCAACGACGGCGACCGGAACATCGTAGACGCGGCGCGCTACATCACGTCCGGCCTCGGTGCGGGGCTGGGCGCGGTCGGCATCGTGGACGAGCAGATATTCGCGGCCCGCACGTTCAAGAAGGGCGACGCCCGCCCGGGCGGCTACCGCGCGACAGGCGGCCACGGTGGTGTGCTCGGCAGCGCGGGTGACACGGTCCGCGTCTGGTTCCGCCCCGCGTACTGCACGACGGGCTCGTCCGAGGTCGCAGTGAAGGGCCTGCCTTCGGAGGTTGTCTTCCAGGAATACGGCGACAGCCCTGCGACGGCGAGCGTGCCCATCAAGGACGGGGACAGCTCGCTGCGCGGCGACGTCATCGCGCCGGTGCACATGGTGAAGTACGCCCACTACATGGCGGAAGAGGACACGGCAGACCCGGAGGTGGAGGTGGACATCATGGCGCGCATCGAGCGCGGCCTGGCGCAGCAGGCGTCGGACGAGCCGGGCGCTCCCCGCTTCCACGGGTTCGTGCTGGAGGGTGCGGCCGGCACCGGCTCAGCGCTGCCGAGCCAACTGGCGGCGCTCGCCATCGCGGTCTACAGCGGCATGCCAGTCGCACGAGTGAGCCGGGGCGACCCGGAGGGCGCGATGCCTCCCAACCCGAACGACCTGACGATAGAGGGGAGCAACCTGGATGCCATCAAGGCGCGGGTGCTGCTACGCGCCGCGATGCTGCGGCTGGGGCGTCTGCCGAAGGCGCGCGACCCGCGCAATCCGACGCCACAGGAACGCGGAGCGGCGCTCGCGGCCATCGCGCGCTACCAGGAGCTATTCGACACGCACTAGGGGCGTGCGAGGCAGTCTCAGAGGTTGAACCAGGCCAGCAGCCTTCTAAGGCGGGACTTAGGCTCAGGCCTTGGCCTTGCCGCACGTCGCTTGCCTTCCTCGCGCAGTTGGGACGACGTCATCTCGTCCATCGGCCGTTGCTTCGTGCCGGGCCCGAACAGGACTTCTTCGCTGTCGCCGCCCATGCGCTTCACCTGCTCGGCGGCCTGGGACTTCCACTCGCGTCCTCCGTGCATGGAAACCTCCGCGTACCGCTGACCAGTGTAGCACCCGTGAGCGAGCGCTCGTGCTGAACCTCTCCTCAGGGGAGGCTCAGGCGAAGGTATCCAAGATGTACGAGACGGACGGGGGCTAGCGGCGCAGCCAAGCCAGCAGTCCGCGCGATGTTGGCCGACGGCTCGCAAAGGGCCTGGCGGCCCGGCGGAGCGCTTCCCGTCGTATCTCGCTTGGCAGGAGTTCGTCGGCGGGCAGATGGCGCCTGCCTGCTCCGAACAGGACCTCGTCGCTGCCGGGCGCGTTCATGAGCCTTACTTGTCCTACAGTCTGGGACTTCCATTCCTGGGGTGCGATCAATGTGGTGGCCTCCTGCCACTTCAATTGTATTCCGGTCGGAGGTGGATGCGAGATGATTCTGGCACGAATTTGCGGGCACTTTTCACAGCATGAACAGAGGGCGTCCCAAGGACGCCCTCTGTTTTCCGTAAGGAACGGTGTCGGGGACAGCCTCCCCTGCCAGTCTATGCTGCGCCGAAGCGAGGGAAGCACTCCCGCGCGACGTTCTCGAAGACGTTGGCGCGGTCGTCGTCGGTCAGCCAGTCGATGTCCTCGATGACGGGCTTGAGGTCGTCAAGCCATAGGCCGGTGTTGGGGTCCTTCGACGAGCCGGTGCCCGGACGCTCCGTGCCGAACATGCAGCGGTCAGTCCCCACGATCTTGAAGAGCAACTCCAGCCCCTCCTTGTTGTAGAGGACGGAGTCGAAATAGAGCTGGCGCAGGCTCTCGTCGAACGGCTTGACGTTCGGCTGACGCCAGCGGAGAGCGCGCCACCGCCCTATCTGGTACGGGATGGAGCCGCCGCCGTGGCACATGATGATCTTGAGCGTCGGGAAGTCCTCGTACACGGTGGAATCGCAGATAGAGACCGTCTGGATGCTTTCCTCCGTGATGAAGTGGCCGGTGTACGACTCGCGGACGTTCTTGCAGGAGGCGGAGTGGACGAAGGCGGGAACGTCGTACTTCACCATGCTCTCGTAGAGCGGGTACCAGTACTCGTCGCCCATCGGCGGTGTGTCGTTGTCGAGCCCCTCCGAGGGGTCTGGGTTGATCATGATGCCGATGAAACCGAGGTCGTTCACGCAGCGGTCGACCTCCTCCAGCACGACGTCCACGGGCTCGCCGTGCAGTTGCGGGAGCCCGGCAACGCCCTGGTAGCGGTTGGGGTACATCTCGACTGTCTTGGCGATGAGGTCGTTGTTGACGCGGCAGAACTCTTCCACGAGCCTGCCCGGCTTCTCCGAGTGCATCAGCTGGAACGGGCGCGGCGAGAGGAACTGCATGTCCGTGCCGACAGCGTCCAGCACCGTGGAGATGTGGTTCTCGACGACGGCCCTCAGCCTCTCGTCCGGTATGCCGCCCCAATGCGAATAGGCTCCCCGGCTGGAGAGCAGCCCGGCCTTGTAGGCGTACAGCTCGGGCGGCGCGTTCAGGTGTCCGTGGATGTCGATAATCATGTGGTGTCCTCCTCGAGAGCGTGTGCTTTGCTCTCGGCGGGATGCTAGCACGCAGCAGCGCACGCTGCGCGTCGGTGGTAGGATGCGGCCTGCGCTGGAGCGCAGATGCACTCGTAAGGTCAGGAGGCGGCGATGCTACTGGAAGGCAAGGTTGCGGTCGTAACGGGCAGCGGGCCGAACATCGGCGGCGAGATCTGTCGAACGCTGGCGCGCGAAGGCGCGAAGATCGTGTGCGTGGACTTCCTCGACGACCGCGCCGACGTGGCCGCGGCATCCGTCCGCGAGGAGGGCGGCGACGCGATAGGCTTCAGTTCGGACATCTCGTCCCCCGAGCAGGTGGAGGACCTGTTCAAGCGCGTGGATGAGGAGTACGGGCGCGTGGACATCCTCGTGAACAACGCCGCCGTGAACAACGAGGCGGGGCTGCTGGACGTCGAGTACGAGAAGTGGAAGTGGGTACAGTCCGTCATCATGGACGGGACGATGCTGTGCAGCCAGCAGGCTGCACGCCGGATGGTGGCGCAGGGCGAGGGCGGCGCCATCGTCAACACGGCTTCGACGACCGGCCACCGTGGTAAGGCAGGGTTCATCGCGTACTCCGCGTCCAAGGGTGCGGTGCTGCAGATGACGCGCACGATGGCGATACAACTGGCGCCGCACGGCATCCGCGTGAACTCCATCACGCCGACGCAGACCGGCGACAACCGGGGCACGACGCCCGGCGGCAGCACCGCCCCGCGTGCGGAGAAGCCGAAGAACATCCCGCTCGGCAGGTGGGGCCAGCCGTCTGACCAGGCGGGGGCAGTGCTGTTCCTCGCGTCGCCGATGTCAGCGTTCGTCACGGGCGAGAACATCAACGTGGACGGCGGCCTGCTGGCGCTCTTCCCGTCCGAGCGGGGGTTGATGGAGACGTAGGCGGGAGGCTAGACGTAGGCGGGAGGCTAGACGTCGGGGACCAGCGGTTCCAGCCGCTCGATCAAGGCGGGAAGGTCTTCCCGGACGGTGCTCCAAACGATGTCAAGACTGACGTTGAAGTACCCGTGCACCAATTGGTTGCGCATCCCGATGCACTCCTGCCAAGCGACGCTGGGAGCCGCTTCTTCCAGATGCTCTCTGATATGGGTTGCCGCTTCTCCGATGACGATTATTGCGTAACAGGCGGCATCCTGATGAAGGCTGCTTTGGGCGAACTCCGCGAGAGTCATCCCTTCGACCGCTGAAACCGCTTTACGAGCGGCCAATACAATGTCTCCGAGATAGGCCCTTGGGTCACGCAGCGTCATAGATGACTTGTGCGGATTCGAGCACGGCATTCTTTCGGTAGGGATTCGGGCTCCCGTTGACGGCGTTCAGGTCGACCAGGTCAACCTTGCGGCCGAACAGAACAGCAAGCTCCTCCTCCATCTTCATGAAGTCGGCGAATCGGTATCGCACAGCGGGAGCGAAGCGCGCGAGTACGTCAACGTCACTCTCAGGCCGAAAGTCATCGCGTAGCACCGAGCCGAACAGCGCAAGTTCCGTGATCTGCCAGCGTCCGCAGAACGCTGCCAGTTCAGCATCAGGCACTCGTATCTGTGGTTTGGTCGTGGCCATACCTGGATTCTATCCCTCCTACCCGGCCCAAGGGTCGTAGGAGCCGATGTGCCAGAGCTGGCCCTCCGGGTCGCGGACGGCGAAGAGGCTGCCGCCGTAGAACTGCTCCTGGATCTCCATGACGATGTTCGCACCAGCTGCCTTAACGCGCTCGTAGTGCGCCTCGATATCGCTGACAACGACCAGGTTCGCCTGTGTGAGCCTGCCTCCTGGTTCAGGAGGAAAGACGATGGCGCCGGGGTCGTCCATCCGCGCGGAACCGAGCATAACCATCCCGTTGCCCAGCGTGAGCTGCGCGTGCGCGATGCCGCCTTCTCCGTTCGGCACGACGAGGCGGCGTTCGAATCCGAGCACGTCGCAGAGCCAGTCGATGGCGGCCGGCGCGTCGCGGTAGGTCATGCCGGGGACGACGTAGCCCTTCGGCTCCACTGCGTCAGCCATGGGCAGCCGCCTACCTGCCCGCCTCGCGGATGAAGTCCGACACGCGCTCGCCGATCATGATGCAGGAGACGTTCGTGGCAGAGTGCGGGACGACCGGTATGATGGAGGCGTCGGCCACGTAGAGGTTGTCCATGCCGTGCATCTTGAGCCGTCCATCGACAACGGCCATAGGGTCGGAGGCCGGGCCCATCTTGCAGGTACCGGAGCCGTGGTGGTGGCTGTCGTACGTGGACTGTGCGAACTCGACCCAGTCCTCGTCCATCGTGGGAAGGATGAGGTCGCCGTAGAAGGGGCGCATGAGGTCGTCCTGCATGAACTCGTAGACGAAGTTCATCACGGAGCGCACCGCCTCCATGTCGTCAGGGTGCTGGAGCATGCCGTCGTCGACGATGGGGAGTTCGTGCGGGTCGGTGGAGGCGAGGGAGATGCGCCCGCGGGAGCGCTGCTCCACGAGGTTCATCGCAACGGGCATCATGGGCTTCAGTCCCTCGACGCCGACGGGCGCGCGCATGTAGATGTGGAAGTTGCCGGTCGGCAGGCTGGGGCTGCTCTTGTAGACGAGCTGGAAGCCCGCGACGACCCAGTCCGGTGAGAACTCCGTCCTGCCCTCGAAAGTCATGTTCACGGCGGCATGGTCCTGGTAGTTGCGCCCTATCCCTTCAAGGGCATGCGTGACGCGGATGCCGAGGCGCTCCAACTCACCGATGGGGCCGATGCCGGAGAGCATCAGGATCTGCGGGCTGTGGTACGTGCCCGCGCTGAGGATGAAGGTGTCGGCGGAGGCGGAGTAGACCTCGTCCCCCTGCTCGTAGAGCACCTCTTCTACCTTACGCCCGTTGGTTTTGAGCGAGACTACCGGCGCGTCCCCGACGATGGTCAGGTTCTTCCGGCTGCGCGCCGGACCTATGTAAGCGACGGCGGTGGACTGGCGGATGCCGTCCTTGACGTTGCTGGCGGAAGCCACGATGCCCGAGCGCTCCGGCCCGTTGCCGTCCTTCATGACTGGGTAACCGAGGCCCTTCGCGCGGTCAACGAACGCCTGCATCGGCGGGGCGAGCTCTTCTTCGAAGTCGATGCGTCGCTTCACGGTGAGCGGGCCGTCGTTGCCGTGGTGGGGCTGGTCGCCGAAATCCTCGTCGGTCTCGATGCGCTTGAGGATGGGGAGGCAGTCCTCGTACGACCAGCCGGGGTTGCCGAGCGACTCCCAGCGGTCGAGGTCGTACTGCATGGGACGCGCGACGCCCATCATGTTGACGGAAGAGCCGCCGCCGAGGATGCGTCCGCTGAGGGGGTAGTACTCGCTGCCGTCGATCTTGCGCTTGGTGGGGTACATGACGACATAGTCAGACTCGAGGATCGGGCGGTTGTTGCTGCGTCCGTCGGCGATGATGCCGGGAAGCGGCTGCGGGTCGGGACCTGCCTCCAGGAGCAGTACCTGCCGGTTGGGGTCCTCGGAGAGCCGGGATGCGGCCACGCACCCCGCCGAGCCCCCGCCGATCACGATTACGTCGTAGTAGCGCCTCTGGGTCATGCCGCCTCCTGCTTAAATGTCGTCCGAAATTACACCAAGTGGAATCATACTCCGATTGAAGGCCTTTGCGGAACCACTAGAGGGTAGCCCGCGCTTGCCCTGCGAGCGGGCGCTGGCCGATACTCACCCGCGCGGATAGCGCGGCAACGACGACGCGCTACGAATCGCGGAGGTAACGGAATGGCAGAGGTTCCCGGCTGGTACCTGGAGTTCGCGGGGGCAGTGACCGCCGCGCTTCCGCCGGACATAGACGAAGAGGCCGCACAGGCATGGGTGGATGATCCTGCGGGGCTGCGCGAGGCGCTTGCAGGTGCGCTGGGAGGCTCCGCCACAGCCGCCGGCCCTGCCCGACTGCGGAACGACAAGACAGACGAGGGCTGGACGCTCGTGCGGGATGATCCAGAGATGCCGGTCGTCGCAGGAGCGAGCATCCGTGGCGGGACCTTCCCTGAGGAGTCGGAAGACCTCATCGGCGAGCCGATGGTGGAGCTCATCCTGGGAATTGATGGCCTACTGGGACAGCGCCAGGCCGAGTACCTGATGGAGCATCCTAATGGGATCCCGGAAGAGCTGGAGCGGTACGCGCTCGTGTTTCCGGGCACGGTCTGGCAGAGCCCGGACCAGAACCACCAGGTGCCATGCCTCGTGAACCGGGGCGGTTCGTGGGACATCATCTTTGGCATACTGGAGGGCGGTTTCGACTCCCGCGACCTGCTCGCGCAAGCAGCCTCTGAATAAGACGCCCCGGGGGGCGCCGCATGATACGTATCGCCACCGAGCGCGACCTGCCCGCTATCGTTGCCATCTACAACGCCGCCGTGCCGGGGCGCATGGCTACAGCGGACACCGGACCGGTCACGGTTGAATCACGGCGCGAGTGGTTCGGTGAGCACACGCCCGACCGTCATCCGCTATGGGTCGACGAGCGCGACGGCGAGGTCGCCGGCTGGCTGAGCCTCGGCACGTTCTACAACCGTCCGGCATGGGACATTACGGCAGAGGTGAGCGTATACGTCGCGTCAGCGCACCAGAGGGAAGGCGTGGCAACGGTGCTGCTGGAGGCTGCTATCGCGGCGGCCCCGGCGTTGGGGCTACGCGTGCTCATCGGCATCATATTCGGACACAACGAACCGAGCCTTGCCCTCTTCAAGCGTTCCGGGTTCGAGCAGTGGGGCTTCATGCCGGGCGCCACGGAGTTGGACGAGGTCGAACGCGATGTCGTCTTCGTGGGACGGCGGGTCGGCTGAGCGGCGGCGTTGCGCGGTAGGCGTGCGGACGGATACCCTCACGGCTGGCTATTGGTGCGACTGGCCTGCCAGGAACGGTAGATGTAGCGTAGCCAGGCATGGCCTGTCGGCCACTCTGGATTCCCGCATTAGCGGGAATGACGGCAACAAACGTGGAGGTGCAGTAATGGCGAAGGTGACATCACTGGGGCACGTTGGTCTGTTCGTGAACGATGTTGCGACGATGCGGGACTTCTACACGCGCGTGCTCGGCATGACGGTGACGGACGAGAGCGCGGAGCGCGGCATGGTGTTCCTCTCGGCGCGGCCGGGCGAGGAACACCACGAGCTGTTTCTGGTGCCCGGCAGGACGGGAGACAGCGACGTGAAGGTCGTGCAGCAGGTGTCGTTCCACGTGGACAGCGTCGAGGACGTGCGGGAGTTCCACAACCGTTTCGTTGAGGACGGCGTGCCGATCGACTCGGTTGTGACGCACGGCAACACGGCGAGCGTCTACTTTCGTGACCCCGAGGACAATCGGCTGGAGATCTACTACAGCCTGCCCGTGGAGTGGCCGCAGCCGTTCCGCGCTGAGATAGACGTCACTCAGAGCGCCGACGACATCCTCAAGCAGATACACGACGTGACGGTCGGCGCGCAGCGCTAGGCGGCGCCGTACGGCCCGAATACATGCTGCGAGATTCCCGCTTCTCGGGATGACGGGGAAGTGCGGGAGTGACCACGTTCATACACACAGGAGAGGGAGCACGATGACGGAACCGAGGTATGTGGAGCCGACCGGGAACCAGCGCGCCGGATGGCACAAGGAAGGCGAAGGCGGCGGGACGAGCTACACCGTGCGGCTGGCGACGGCGTGGGAGAAGTTCCAGCGGTCGGAGGGCATCCCCGTCTTCAAGGGCGTGGGCGTGCGGGACTCCCGTGAACTGCCACGCGCCGAATGGAAGCGGGTCGGTGGCAAGGGGACGTACATCCAGGTGACGGGCACGAATAACGCCACCGGCATGTTCGTGGTGGAGGTGCCGCCACGCGGCGCGCTGCTCCCCCAGCGACAGATGTATGAGGAGCGCTACATCGTGCTGGAGGGCCGTGGGAGCACGGAGGTGTGGCGGAACGGCGACACGGCGATGACCGCCTTCGAGTGGCAGCCGTGGAGCCTGTTCGCGATACCACTGAACGCCAACTTCCGCATCATCAACGCATCGTCGGCCCCTGCCCTGTTGCTCGCGGTCAACTCAGCGCCGAGGACGATCAACGCGTTCCAGAACATGAACTTCGTGTTCAACTGCGAGTTCAACTTCGACGACCGGCTCGGTGGGAACCTCGAGGACTTCTGGAACCCGAACGACGAGATCGAGCCGCAGCCGGTGCGCGGGCGCGCGATGGTGACGTCCAACCTGCTGCCGGACATCCAGAACGCCTACCTGCCACTCGACAACAACCGGGGGCCCGGCTTCCGGTGGGTTGCGCCGAACCAGGTGGGCAACACGATGATCCAGGGCTGGCTCGCGGAGTACCCGAGCGGGCGGTACGCGAAGGCGCACGCCCACGCGTCCGGCGCGGTGCTCGTCTGCTGCAAGGGCGAGGGGTTCTCGTGGACGTGGCCGAGCAACGAGGGAGGCCTGACGCCATGGAAGGACGGCAAGGGCGACCTCGTCAAGATACAGGAGTACGGGCCCGGTGGGCTCATCAGTGCCGCGCCCGGTCCGGCCAACTGGTTCCACCAGCACTTTGCAGTCGGGAAAGACCCGTTCCGCGTCTTCAACTACACCGGCCCGATGCCGGGCAACCCGGAGTCCAGCAGGAACAGGGCAAACGATTTTGCGGAGGAAGGGCAACTGATCCGGCAGCACGCCGACATCACGGACGGTGGCAACGCCATCCCATACCACCTTGAGGACCCGTACGTGCGGCAGCACTTCGAAGCGAAGCTGCGCGAGAACGGAGTGACCTCCACGATGCCTGAGGTGGTCTACACCGAGGAAGGCGCGAAGATGGAGGTTATGTCGGACTAGCCTCGCACGCGGAGGCTGCCGTACACACGCTCCGGCGTGACGAGCACGACCGTGCGCTGCTCCTCGCGCATCGAGGCGTCGAAGTCTGCCCACGACTCCGGCTGACGCCCTGCCGCGCCGTACGCACTCCTGAGCAGGTCGAGCAGCGTAGCCTCGTCCGTGTTGTCCCAACTGTGGACCGAGGCTGCTCCCTGCACCGTCACGTAGCGCCGGTTGTCCGGGTTGATGAGCGTGACCGAGCAGTGTCCGCTGCGCCGGACGTTCCGCACTTTGACCGTATCGGCGCGCGATACGAATGAGACCTGCCCGTCGACGAGTCCGGCGCTGACCACGGTGGTCTGTGCGCGCCCGGACGCACCGACGGTGCTGACGAGCGCGAAGTGGTTGGCTTCGATGAACGGGAGCGCTTCGCTGAGTTCCAAGGTGTGTCTCCTCCTTGCCGTTGCTGTGGGTGTTCGTTGCCATTCGAAGCCTACCCGATTCCTTGACTCAGCGGTGCGCGAGCCGCCGGCACTGGAGCGAAATCTCTGGTTGGGGGACATAATGGGCGGAACGTCCAGCCCGGAGTGCATCGCCAAAAGGTCATGGGTATGAAGATCGCTCGCCTCGAATCCCATGTGGTCTACGTCCCGTACAAAACCCCGATCACATGGGCATCGCGCGTCAGCGAAGGCGACACTTTCGTGCTGCTCCGCATCGTGACGGACGAGGGACTGGAAGGCTGGGCCGAGGCGCTTGCGAACCCGCTGTGGACGGGCGCCGTCGCGGACGACATCGTCCGGCACCTGGCAGAGGTTTACGAACCGCTGCTCGTGGGCGCCGACCCTCTGTGGACCGAACGTCTGCTGGGCGGCCTCGCGCGCGTGCCTGAGAAAGGCAACTCCCGCTCGCTGGTCGAACTGGCACTGTGCGACCTCCAGGCGCGGAGCGCGGGCGTCCCTTGCTGGCAGTACCTTGGCGGCTGGACGGACAGGGTCCCCGTTTCGTGGCTGCTGAACCGAGGACCCGTCGAGCAGATGCTGGAGGAGACTGCGGAGGCGGTGGAAGGCCATGGATTCACGGCGATCAAGGTGAAGGTGGGTACCGACGCCAGGGCGGACGTTGCCGCTCTGGGGCTGCTCCGCGAGGCCGTGGGGGACGAGACGCTGCTCTGGGTGGACGCGAACAGCGGCTATGGGCTCGAGGATGCCCTGTGGGCTGCGCAGGGGTTCGCCGAGGTTGGCGTGCGGCTCTTCGAGGACCCCTGCCCACTCGACCTCAGTGAGGAGAGCAGACGGCTGCTGGAGGAATCGCCCGTACCGGTGATGGTCGACCGCCAGGTCAACTCTGCGAAGAGCGCTCTCGACTTTCTCTGCCATGGAGCAAGCGCGCTCAACCTGAAGGTGGGCGGTATGGGGTACAGGGAGGCGAGGCGAGTCATCAGCATCGCCGACGCTCACGACGTGCCCTGCGTGATCGGCGTGGGATCGGAGACGGACGTCGGCAGCCTGGCGTCTCTGCACTTCCGCGCCGCTGTGCCGGAGCTCGATGCATTCCCCGCCGAGAACATCTTCTTCATGAAGCTGGCGGGGACGATTCTCGATGAGCCGCCGCAGGTGAAGGACGGCTTCGTCCAGCTATCGGACGAGCCGGGGCTTGGCACGGTACCGAGCGAGGCAGCCCTGAAGAGGTTCCGCGTCACCTAGTGGTTCGTCGTACGCTGGCTACCAGACGCCGAAGGTGAGGCCGTGCCCGGTGCCTGCCATCGAGCGGTAGCACGGGAGGTAGTCGAGCAGCGTCATGGTGCCGGGGGACATTGCGCCCGCGACAGCCACCCAGTTCAGTATCTCCGGAGTGCCGGGAGCGCCGTTCAGGCGGTCGCGCTCCAAAGCCCCGAGAGCCTGCGCGTCGCCGCTTTCCAGTGCAGCGATGACGCCCCGGTCGAGCTCCTCGTCGATGATCTGGTGGCTGAGGCCTCCGGACGCCATCAGCGCGACGCGGGCGTCAGAGTCCCATGACTCGATGGCGCGACGGAGCGCACCGCCGAGCGCGTAGCAGCGGGCGGCACTCGCCTGGTACGGCAGGTAGCGGCTGACCATGAACGGCACCACCGGCAGGTCCTCGTCCGGCATGATGAAGTGGTGGGCGTAAGCGAACGCGTCGTCCAGCGCATGGCCGTCGCGGACGTTGTCGCCGCAGCCGACGTCGAAGCCGTCGTCGTTCAGCGCCGTGATGAGGTGCTCGGCGAGCTGGGGCTGGCCGGGGCGGTCGTTGATGATGGGCGCGCGGCGCTCCTCATTCGAGCGGAAGCGCGCATCGGGGTCGAAGTCCTGGCGCTCGGCGACGGGGAGTGTTTCGGCGCGCATGACGGCGAAGACGGCGCGCGTCTCGTCGGCCCAGACGCGGTGGGGATTGCTGATGACGACGAGCACGTCGGGCTTGGTGTCGTCGAGCGCGGTGCGCAGCTTGTCGATAGCGGCGTGGGCGGCCTCGTAGCGCTCGCGCTGCTTCTCGGGCGTGAGCTGCGCCTCGATGTCGGAGGGGGCGTTGGCGAGCAGCGAGTGGGAGGCGAAGGGCGGGGGGCGGGGGTGGGGTTGGCGAGCAGCGACTGGTAGTCGAAGCGCGGGTCGCGGGTGTCGGCGTCGCCGAGTCGCGGCCAGCCGACGGGGTCGGTCTGGATCGAGGGGCCGTGCGAACTGCCGATGCCGAGGACGATGCTTGCCATGTTTCGCCTCCTGTGCGGCTACGCGCCGCGTGAGTGGGTGGTCTGCTTGCGCTGCTCAGATGTTCTCGGCGATGCGCCTGGCTTCTGCGATGAGTTCACGAATTCGGGCGGTACGGTCGTCCCGCTCAAGCCATTCTGCAGGTGCCTGTGGTGCGCTCTGCGAAGAGAGAGCGTCGTCTGGGTGTCCTTGATCAACCATGATGAGGATATCTCCGATATGACAGCCGCATCGTAGACGGCAGTTCACGGTGGGGCAAGGGGCGAAGGCATTGCCAGTTGTGCTCCACTCCCCTTGCCTTCCAGATGCTATCCTGCGCCGCATCCGGAGCCTCGCAGGAGAAGGACGCATGACCACTGAGAACTCGCCCGTGCTGGGCATCGGCATCATCGGGCTGGGCGGCGCTGCGGTCGCCATGGTCCCGCGGATGGCGTTTAACCCGCGCTTCAAGATCATCGCGGCGGCAGACCTCGACACAGAGATACTCGGCCGCTTCGCGCAGGACTTCCCGGACGCGGCGACGTACACGAACGCCGAGGAGATGTGCAAGGACCCGCGCATCGACCTCGTCTACATCGCGACGCCAACCGTACTGCACTCCCAGCACTGCGAACTCGCGATGTCGTACGGGAAGAACGTGCTCATCGAGAAGCCAATGACGATAAACGTGGAGGAAGGCACGGCGCTCGCGGAGTCGGCGGAGCGGCAGGGCGTGCTGCTGGGCGTGAACGTGAAGCACAGTTTCGAACCGCGCGTGCTGCGCATCCGCGAGATGGTGCGCACGGGCGAGTTCGGCGAGCTGCGGATGATGCACCACTGGCGCTACCAGGACTGGCTGTACCGTCCGCGCTCGGGGGAGGAGCTGACGCCGGGGCCCGGCGGCGGCATCCTCTGGCGGCAGGGGCCGCATCAGTTCGACATCATCCGCACGATAGGCGGCGGCATGGTGCGGAGCGTTCGCGGCACGGCTGTGGCGTGGGACCCTGCCCGCCGGGTGCCGGGCGCACACGCGGCGTACCTGGAGTTCGAGAACGGCGTCTTCTGCACCGCCGTCTACAGCGGCTACGATCACTGGGACTCGCGCGAGTTCATGCACGGCGTTGGCAGGGAGGGCATCTTCCCCAACCCCGAGCAGCACGCCGCGGCGCGCCGGGAACTGGCCGAAGCCACCGACCCGGACTGGGAAGAGGCGGCGGCACGTGCGGAGCGGTACGGCCTCGGTCGGGCCGGCCCTCCGGAGCCGCCGACCGGCCCGTCTAGCGCGGGCTGGCTGCTCGGCGGGCCGCTCATGGTGAGCTTCGACGACGCCGACGTGCGGCTCTCGCCGGGCGGGCTCATCGTGTACGGCAACAAAGAGCGTACCGAGATCCCGCTCGTGACGGTGGAGGATGGCCGCGACGGGCGGCTCAATACGTTCTACGACGCCATCGTTACGGACCGTCCCCTGCCCGCCCACGCGCGCTGGGGCAACGCCACGATCGAGCTGCTGCTGGCGGTCGAACAGTCCGGCGCGGAGCGCAAGGAGATATTCCTGGAGCACCAGGTGCCGACAGTGGACTAGGGCGCCCTGGCACGGAGAAGGGGGCACTCCCCTCATCCCGCCGGGTTCCCTCACCCTAACCCTCTCCCAGGGGGAGAGGGGATAACAGAAGGACTTCTCCCTTTGCAGGGAGAGGGGACAACAAGGAGATTCGAGATGCTGTTGATAGACAACGCGACCGTGGAGCGGCTGCTGCCGATGGACGAGTGCATTGACGCGCAGGACTACGCGTTCCGTGGACTGCCGACGGGCGAGTCCGTCCACCGACCGCGCATCGACCTGTACATGCCGGCGGAGCGCCCGGACGGCTACTACCGCTGGGGCACAATGGAGGGCGCGAGCGACGCGCTGGGCGTGTTCGCCATCAGGATGAAGTCGGACATCCTCTACTGGCCGCGCGACGAGCATGGCTACTGGAAGGAAGAGAAGTACTGCATGGAGCCGGGCACGTACTGCGGGCTCATCATGCTGTTCAGCACGCGCGACGGCGAGCCGCTGGCGATGATCAACGACGGCATCCTGCAGCACATGCGCGTGGGCGGCGGCGCGGGGCTCGGCGTGCGGTACCTGTCGCGCCCGGACTCGTGGACCGTGGGAATGCTCGGCTCCGGGGGCATGGCGCGGACATACCTTGAGGCGTTCGCGGCAGTGCGGGACATCCGCAGCGTGAAGGTGTTCAGCCCGACGAAGGCGAACCGCGAGCGTTACGCGGAGGAGATGTCGGCGAAGCTGGAGATCGAGGTGCTCGCGGTCGACACACCGGAGGCGGCGGTGGAGGACGTGGATATCGTCTCCGCCTGCACGAACGCAATGGAGCCCGCGCTGATGGGAGACTGGCTCTCGCCGGGACAGCACGTGACCGACGTGCGCGGCGAGTTGGACGCCCGGGTGTTCGAGCGCGCGGACGTCACCGTCAAGCAGGGCGTAGCGCACTCGCGGCCCACCAACGAGGACGTGCGCAGCATGGGCGACGGCTACAACCGCGGCGACTACATCGGCGGGACGGACGAACAGAAGGAGCGCCTCCCTGCCCGGCTGCGCGAGGCGCGGGTGAACGCCGGCGGGACCGACGAGACGCCGACGTTCAACGACCTCGCGAGCGGCAGGGTGAACCGGACGTCGCGGGACCAGATCACGCTCTACCTGAACTCCGGCAACCAGGGGCTGCAGTTCGCGGCGGTCAGCGACGTCGTCTACCGCAAGGCGAAGGAACAGGGCCTCGGGCGCGAACTGCCGACGGAGTGGTTCCTGCAGGACATCCGGGACTAGCAGAGCGCCACCTTCAACCGGTCGTTTCAATCGGGTGCTCCCAGGAGTGCGCGCTGGTGCGATTCGCCCAATTGGACAGTTGATTGACCAGGCCACGGCCTGGTTCCGGGTTCTTCTGTTCAACTGGCGCGGACTCGGAGCGTGTGTAACGGTCCGGCCACTGCTGCCATCGGCTTCCCTGGGTGTAACGCTCCGCTGTCCTTGATGTCGTTCTTGATGTCGAATCCTACGAGTAGATCCCAGGATTTCGACATCTGCAGTATCTAGAAGAACAAGGCCGTGGCCTGCTTCCCACATCAAGGCGTCAAGATGCGGGCATAGAAGCGTGTATGCGCCATCGCGCGGGGTGGCCGGAGGCATCAGCCGGACCGCATGCCGGGTATCGCGGTCGGTGGTCTGGGTACGGCGGGTAGTCATCCAACCAGCGTAGCGAATGCAGGGACGGCGGCGTAAGAGGCAGGTGTCAGGAGAATGTGACACGCGGCCCTATCCCTATACGTTGTGGGCGCAGTACGATAACCGCAGAACAGGACGGAGGCAGGGCAATCTCATGGGGACATTCAGCGTGGAGATAGGCATCGGGAGCCGTGACCACGACGAGTGGGTGGCGCTCGACGCGCTCGTGGACACCGGCGCATTCGTCACGTCGGCTCCGGCCTCGCTGCTGCGCGGGCTTGGCGTCGAACCAATCCGAACGCAGGAGTTCGAACTTGCGGATGGCGAGATGCGGGAGATGGAGGTTGGAGAGGCGCGGGTGCGTGTGGGCGACCGCGAGGTCACGACGCTAGTGCTGTTCAATGACGAAGGGTCGATGCCGTTGCTGGGCGCGCTGACACTCGAAGGTGTCTTCATGGGCGTGGACCCGGTGCACAAGCGGCTGGTGCCCATCCGTACGGTGATGGCGTGAGGGTGCTGTATCAGTAAGGTGAAGAGGGCGGCCACTGGCCGCCCTCTTCTTGTGTTGCCTGTGTCAGGCTAGAAGCCGCCGACGTCGGCGGCGCCGGGGGGTGGGCTGTAGTCGGTGTAGGCCCACTCCGGCATGGTGCTCTCCAGACCCTCGAGGCCGATCATGCGCTCGAACTCGGCGCGGATGGCGGGGTCCTGGTCCGGGTAGGCGATGGCGTTGCCGCCGTCACGGGTGTCCTGCGCGCCGCCGTCGCGGGCGTCGGAGCCGGGAGCAGCGCCGCTGCGCATCCCCGGGCCGTAGGGGCCGTCGAAGATGAGGAAGCGGATGCCGTTGGGCGAGGTGCCGAAGTGCTGGTGGAACCAGTCGCCGGTCATGGGCGCGGCGCTGATCATGCCGACGGGCTCGTAGTCCTGCCGCCTGACCTCGTCGCCGGTGCCGGACTCGAAAGGCTTTTCACCGAGCCGTGACGGCCAGGTGACGCTGTAGCCCTTGCCCCGGATGCAGACGAGGATTGCGCCGGACGAATGCTTGTGCGCCTTGGAGTACTGGCCGGTCTCGTATTGGCCGATCTTCATGTAGAAGTTCGCGCCGGCCATGTGCGGCTCCACGCGGCGGTAGCTGAAGGAGCGGCGGTTGTCGCGCGGCAGGTGGCAGTTGATGATGTCCGGGATGACGTTGGTGCGGCGCATCGCGAGGCCGCGGACGGGGTCGGCGAAGATGTCGTCGACGGGTTTGAAGTAGTCGTCCTCGGCGTCGAAGAGGTTGGTGAACTCGTAGGAGTTGTTGAGGACGAACTCGGGGTCGCGCACGAGGTTGACGATGTTCGGCGCGGTGGTGGCGGCGAGGAGGAGCGCCGGGCTGGAGGTGGCGTTGACGAGGCGGTGCATGGCGTTCATCGGTATGCCGAAGAGCGAACCCGCGCTCCACTCGAAGACCTGCTTCTTGTTGGGGTTGCTCTCCTGCCAGACCTCGGTGGAGCCCCTGCCCTCCGCGACGTAGTAGATCTCCTCGTACATGTGCTTCTCGGGGTTGAGGGCGCCCGCGCCGGGGACCTCGACGACGTACATGCCCCAGAGGTGCTCGGTGCCGAGCAGCTGGATGGCGACGCCGTTGCCGCCGAGGCGCTTCCACGGCTTGAGCGGCAGGTCCTGTATGCGGCGGACGCCGATGTCGCGGTGGATCTCGATGCCCTGGGACTCGATGAAGAGGTCGTAGGCGGACTTCGGCGTCTTCCAGAAGCCGAACCCGGCCTTGTTCATGCCTTCCGGTTCTTGCCAATCAGCGAGACCTGCGGTTCTCGTTACCATTCGTAAGCCTCCGTGGACGTGCGCGCGGCTGCGCAGGATGCGCCCTATTATGCGCGAGGACGCCTGCGGCGTCCACGCGGGGGCGCTGAGGCTCTGCGTCTGCCTGTGTCGAGGGCTGCGAGATTCCCGCCTTCGCGGGAATGACGGAGGCAGACTCATTCAGACTACCCCTAGACACGTCCTGCCCCGACTCCCCGCCGAGGGCCCTCACCCTAGCCCTCTCCCTCAGGAGAGGGAATCATGCCCAACGAGAGGGGCGTGATTTGCCGCCCACGCACCGCCGCCGTACAATCCGCGCGACGATTCACCCTCACCGCGCGCTGAAGCGCGTTGCCCTCTCCAATCGAGGGAGAGGGAAGCAGAGCAGGAGGCAGGAATGGCTACGGCAAACCTGGAACGCATCATCGACGGCGACGGCCACATCATGGAGGACATCGCCGGCATCGTTTCGTACATGCCGGACGAGTTCAAGGGCAAGAGTTTCGGCGAGGCGCGATCGGAGCGGAACCCGTTCCCGCCCATCGACCACCTCCATTCCGCGAACCGGCACATCACGCCTCCGGGCGCGTTCGCGAACGTCGGGCCGGACGGCTGGATGGAGTTCCTGGACGAGGTCGGCGTGGACTCGACGGTGCTCTACACCACGAGCGGCCTCGGCTTCGGGAAGATCGTCAGCCGCGACTGGGCCGTCATGCTCGCGCAGGCGTACAACAACTGGGTGTACGACACCTACCTCAAGCGCGGCGACCGCTTCCAGGCGATGGGCCTGCTGCCCCTGCAGGAGCCGGACGCAGCAGTCGAGGAGCTGCGGCGCATCGTGCAGGACCTCGGTTTCGTCGGCGCGATGCTGCCGTCCACCGGCGCGCAGCAGCCGCACCTGGGCGACAGCAAGTTCTGGCCCCTCTACGCGGAGGCGGAGCGGCTCGGCTGCGCTCTCGGCATCCACGGCGGTGCGCACGAGGGCTTCCTGATGGACGACATGAGCCCGTACGCGCCCATCAACGCGCTCGGCCACCCGATGGGGCAGATGGTGGCATTCGCCGGCATCATCTTCAACGGCGTGTTCGACAAGTACCCGGGCGTCCGCATCGGCTTCCTGGAGGCGGGCGCGGCGTGGCTGCTCACCTGCATGGAGCGCTTCAACGGCTCCTGGGCGTCGCACGTCCAGTACGACCCTCGTGGCCGCTTCCTGCAGATACGTGAGGGCGAGCGCGTCTCCGACTACATCTGCCGCCACATCGACGAGGACCGCATCTTCGTCGGCGTCGAGGGCGACGAGCTCGCGCTGCCGGAGGCGTTGCGGCTGACCGGGGGCGGGCCCCCTCCCCGCCAACAAGCCGTACCTGTTCTCGTCCGACTACCCGCACGAGGTCGACGCGAATACCTGCAAGGCAGAGCTGGACGAACTGCGTGAGAACGCGGACATGTCTGCGGACGACAAAGAAGCGGTGATGTACCGCAACGCGGCCCGCTTCTACCGGCTGGGAGCAAACTAGGCACGGAACAGGCAGACGCCAAGGAGATAAGAGCCATGGTCACTGAAAATATCGAGCGCATCGTTGACGGCGACGGCCACCTGGTGGAGGACCACGACGCCATCTGGGCGCGCATGCCCGAGGACTATCGCGACCGCAGCTTCGTGACGACGCGCGGGCCCTTCCCGCCCAACGACCACCTGCACGCGGCCAACCGGCACTTCCTGCCGGAAGGCGCATTCGCGCGGGTCGGACGCGAGGGATGGATCGACTTCCTGAACGACGTGGGCGTCGACAAGACGGTGCTCTACACGTCCAACGGCCTCGCTTTCGGGCGCGTCGTCAGCCGTGACTGGGCCATCGAGCTCGCGCGGGCGTACAACAACTGGGTGTACGACGAGTACGTGAGCAAAGACCCGCGCTTCCAGGCGATGGGCCTCATCCCCTTGCAGGAGCCCGCGGAGGCCGCCGTCGAGCTGCGGCGCATCGTGAAGGAACTCGGCTTCTCCGGTGCGATGCTCCCCGGCACCGGCGCGCTCCAGCTGCAGAACCACCTGGGCGACCCGAAGTACTGGCCGATCTACGAGGAGGCGGACCGTCTCGGCTGTGCCATCGGCATCCACGGCGGCGTGCACGACCACATGGGACTGGACGACATGAGCCCCTATGCTCCCGTGAACGCGCTCGGCCACCCGTTCGGCCAGATGGTCAACTTCGCCGGCATCGTGTTCAACGGCGTGCTGGACCGCTACCCGAACGCGAAGTACGGCTTCCTGGAGGCGGGCTGTGCGTGGTTCGTGGGCTGCTTGGAGCGCTTCCAGCGCTCGTGGGACAGCCACATCCAGTACGACCCGAACCAACGCTTCATGCAACTGAAGGACGGCGAGTCTGTCACGGACTACATCCTGAGGCACGTCGACGAGGGCCGCGTGTACGTGGGCGTTGAGGGCGGCGAACTGACGCTCCCCTTCGCGGTGAAGGTGGCCGGCAACAAGGCGTTCATCTTCTCGTCCGACTTTCCGCACGAGGTCAACCACGAGACGTGCAAGGAGGAGATCGCCGAGATCCGTGAGAACCCGGCGCTGACCGACGCGGACAAGGCGGCCATCCTGCACGGCAACGCGGAGCGCTTCTACGGACTCAACTAGACACTCAGGAGGGGCGCTATGGCCGATGCTGCAGCCGTTCAAACGGGTGTAACCAACCTGATCAGGCATTGCGTCGCCGTCGAACCCGGCGAGGCCGTGCTGCTGCTGAACGAGCGCGGCGCGCTCGACGCCGATCTCGCCGTGCTGCTGGAGCAGGCCATCGCTGATGCCGGAGGCGCGCCCTACTCGCTCTGGGTGGACTCGCTGGGCCGTGCCGAGGAGCTGCCCGCCCCGGTCGCTGGGGCAGTGCTGGGCGCTGACAAGCTGCTGCTGAACTGCAACCTGAACCGCGCCGTGCTGCTCGACCACCTGCGGGCGAACGACGCTGCGGGGCTGGTGCGCATCAACAACCGCATCCGCGCTCCGGAGGGCATGACCACGCCCCACGCTCATTTCGACTGGCGTCTCGTGATGGCGCTGGCGCACCGCATCGAGGAGCGCACGGCGCAGGCTTCGACGTACCGGGTCACGAGCCCGCGGGGGACTGAGGTGACCGGACGTGTTGCCTCGGGGAGCGAGGTCGCAGACGCCTTCTTCGTGCAGGACGCGGAGATGAGCCGCTCCGAGCGCGTATTCCCGGGCGAGGTGTACGCGCCCATCGGGAGCGCGAAGGGCAACGGCGTCGTGGCATTCGACCATCCGGGGATGGCGGACCGCGAGCAGTTCCACAACCCGATGCTGCTGGAGATACGCGACAACACGCTCACGGGCATCGAGTGGCGCGAGGAGCCGTCGCGCGAGAACCAGAAGGACGACCCGACCGGCAACACGGTGTGGACGAGCACGCAGCTCCAGCACCTGCTGGACGTGAGCGAGGCGCGCTACGGCACCGAGGCCGCGTATGCGCTCGACTCGTTCCACGGCGGGTTCCATCCCAAGGCGACCAAGCGTCCCGGACAGCAGAGCAACCAGGACGTGATGCACTTCCACATCGGCAGGACGCCGTCGCCCCTCTCCGCCTACGTCTCCGACCAGACGATAGAGCTGGACGGTCAGTTGTTCTGGGAGAACGGCCGCTCCACACTGCTGCAGGAGGCCCATATCCGGGAGATGGCGCAAGAGTACGGAGAGGAGATCTAGATGGCGAACGTCCCCCTGAGCATCGCGCTCGAGCATTACGACAGGCACGTGCCGTGGGTGGAAGGGACGGTGCATCCCAAGGGCATCGACCCCACCGTGCTGATCGTCGGGCAGGACGACATAGGCGGCAGGCGCCACGAGCGCATGCTGCTGCACCGCGAGTTCGACGTCTGCGAGCTGTCGCTCGGCTCGTACGTCATGGCGAAGGCTCGCGGCGCTCCGCTGACGGCCATCCCCGTTTTCCCGCGGCGGCTGTTCAGCCAGTCCCAGATGTACGTGAACACGCAGTCCGGCATCCGTGAGCCGAAGGACCTCATCGGCAAGCGCGTTGCGCTGCGCTCGTTCCAGACGACGCTCTCCGTGCTTGCCAAGGGCGACCTCGGCAGCGAGTACGGCGTGCCGCTCGACGGCGTCACGTGGGTGACGACGTCCGACGAGCCGGTGCAGTTCGACCCGCCGCCCGGCGTGACGCTCGAACGCATGGACCGGGGCCGCAGGCTGGGCGACGCGCTCGTTGCGGGCGAAGTATCTGCGTTCCTGTCGCCGCGTCCGCCCCAGCCGTACCTGGACGGCGCGCCGGAGGTGGGCAGGTTGTTCGACGACCCGCGTGCCGAGGAGGTGAGCTACTACCAGCGCAACGGCTTCTACCCCATCATGCACGTGGTGGCGATGAAGTCCGAGGTCGCGGAGGAGCATCCGTGGGCGCCGGTGAGCATACTGGACGGCTTTGAGCAGGCGAAGCGGCAGTGGTCGCACTTCATGGACGACCCCAACTGGAGCAGGCTCACGTGGGGCCGCCACTACCTGGAAGAGGAACGCCGCGTGCTCGGGCCCGACCCGTGGCCGACCGGCGTTGCGGCGAACCGCGCCAACCTCGAACGGTTCATCCGCTACGAGGTCGAGCAAGGCCTCATCCCGGGGCCGCTCGCCGTCGAGGACCTCTTCTTCGAGACGACGCTGGAGACGTAAACTACTGCACCAGAGACAAGATTCCAGAGAGGAGAACGACTATGACACAGACTGCGGTCTACACCGAACAGCAGTTCATCACCGACATCCGCGAGGCGTTCGCGACACATCGCGACTCCGTCCAGCAGGCGCACACCATCGCCACGCTGATGCGCCGCGCGTTCGAGAACGGCTGGCCGGAGAACAGCGAGAAGTTCGGGGACGGCAACGGCACGTTCGAGATCTACCGGGACACCGAGTACGGCCACCCGGGCCCCGGCTTCGTCGTCCTCGCCTACCGGCAGGGCCCGCAGGAGATCAAGCGCCCCGCCCCGCACGACCACGGCGTCTGCTGGGTCGCCTACGGCGTCAAGAGCGGCGGCAATACCCAGACGCGCTACGCCTACCGCCACGCGAGCGACGACGCGGAGATGCCGACGTTCCAGGTGGTCGAGGTCATGGAGCAGGGCTCGGGCGACGTGCACTACATCCTGCCCGGTGAGATCCACAGCGTACAGGGCTCCCCGACCGACGAGACGATCTACTGCCGTATCACGAGCATGGACCTGGACACGGTGCAGCGGCACCGCTACGACGTCGAGAGCGGGCGCAGCGCGATATTCTCCTCCGCCACGACGCCGAACCCGTAATGGGAGTTTCGGTAGCGGTCGGAAACCGCCTCATCACGCGCCACCTGCTCAGCGGACGCGTCGCCGTCGACTACCCGGACGTGGAACTCGTGGACGCGGGCCCCGCGCCCGCACCCATCTTCCCGGCGATGGTCACGACGCGCCCGTACGACGTGGGCGAACTGACCATCGGCAACTTCCTCGTGGCGAAGGACAACGGCGTGCGCCTCGTCGCGCTGCCCATCTTCCCCAACCTCTTCTTCCCGCTTACGGGCGTGACCGTCAACGACGGCGCGGGCATCGACGAGATCGGCGACCTTGCGGGCAAGCGTGTCGGCGTCCCGCTGGGGTTCGCGTCGAACCCCGCGGTTTGGCTGCGCGGTATCCTCGCGCATCACCACGGCGTCGCCCCCGACAGCATCACGTGGGTCGAGGGCGAGAACGACTCGCTGCGCGGCGTGCCCTACCCCAAGCCGGAGCGGTTCGCCCGCGAGCAGATGTCGGACCTCGACGCGCGGCTCGCGGCGGGGGACCTGGACGCGCTGGTGGTCGCGGGCGGGAACGCGGCCCAGGCGGACAACGTCCACCTGCTGGTTGACGACCCCTACCCACTCCTGCAGCGCTACCACGAGGAGACGGGCGTCTTTCCCATCAACACGCTGCTGGTGATGAAGGAGGAGTCAGTCACCGAGTCCCCCGGCCTCGCAGAAGCGGTCTGCAAGGCGATGGACGAGGCGACTGCGCTCTACATGGACGAAGAGCCGGACGACTCCGTCCACCAGGGGCTGCTCGCGGGCGACCTGCGGCGCATCGGCCTCTTCCCTCGGGGGCAGGGCCTCGACGTGCACGGCGCGTCCGTGCGCGCGGTCGTGGACTACCTCTACGAGACCGAGATCATCGGCAAGCGGTGGACGCTCGAAGAGCTGTTCGTCGCGTAGCCGGGCGCCTCGCCAGTCCCTCACCCCACATCCTCCCCGTGTGACCTGCCGGTCACGCTGGATTCCCGCTTTCGCGGGAATGACGGGTGGAAACGGGAATGACGGGGAGGAGCGAGAATGACCGGCAAGGGCGCTATATCCGCAGGACGAACGGGTCCGGCGTGGTCTCGGCGAGCTCGACCCAGACGCTCTTGACCTGCGTGAACTCGTTGATGGCGTCGACGCCCAACTCTCGACCGTGGCCGGAGCCCTTGTAGCCGCCGAACGGCGACGCGTAGGAGAGCGCGCGGTACATGTTGATCCAGACGGTGCCCGCGTCGAGGTCACGGGCGAGCCGGTGCGCGCGCTTGATGTCGTCGGTCCAGATGCCCGCTGCGAGGCCGTAGCGCGTGTCGTTCGCCATCGCGACCGCCTCCTCTTCCTCTCGGAAGCGCAGCACGCCGAGCACCGGTCCGAAGACCTCTTCCTGAGCGAGAAACATGTCGTTCCGCACGCCGCCGAAGATGGTGGGCATGTAGAACCAGCCCGCGGCCAGCTCCGGCGAGTCCGGACGGCAGCCGCCGTAGACGAGCTCAGCCCCTTCGGCGCGTGCGCTCTCGACGAACGACTCCACCTTCGCGAGCTGGGCCGTCGTCGCGAGCGGGCCTAGCTCCGACTCCATCGCGGCGGGGTCGCCCATCCTGATGTCGCGGGTACGCGCCACGAGCCGCTCTATGAACTCGTCGTGGATGTCCTCGTGCAGCAGCAGGCGCGAGCCCGCGACGCACGTCTGACCGCCTGCGGCGAAGATCCCGGAGATGGTGCCGTTCACCGCGTTCTGGATGTTCGCGTCAGGGAAGACGATGTTGGGCGACTTCCCGCCGAGTTCGAGCAGCGTGGGCGTGAGGTTCAGCGCGGCCTGCTCGGCGATCTTGCGCGCCGTCTCCGGGCCGCCGGTGAACGAGAGCTTGCCGATGCCGGGGTGGCTCGCCATCGCGGAGCCGGTCACGGCCCCGTAGCCGGTCACGACGTTGAACACGCCCGGTGGGAAGCCCGCCTGCTCGACGAGCCTGGCGAACTCCAGTGTGGAGGCGGAGGCGTGCTCGGAGGGCTTCACGACGACCGCGTTCCCGGCTGCCAGTGCAGCGGCGAGGCTGAACGAGAGGAGCAGGAGCGGCGAGTTCCACGGGATGATGATGCCTACGACGCCTATCGGCTCGCGGAGCGTGTAGTTGAAAACGGACGTCTTCTCCAGCGGGATGGTCGCGCCCTGAATCTTGTCGGCAAGCCCCGCGTAGAAGTAGAAGTAGCTCGGCACGGCCTTGCACTGCGCGGACATCTCCCGGATGAGTTTGCCGTTGTCGCGCGTCTCGATCTGGCCGAGGTAGTCCGCGTTCTCCGCGACGAGGTCGCCGAGCCTGCGGAGGAGCGCGCCCCGCTGCGCGGGCACCATCCCGCGCCATGCCGGGTCCTTCACCGCCTTGCGCGCCGCCTGCACCGCGCGGTCGACGTCCTCCGCCTGCGCGTCGGGCATCTGCGCCCACGTCTGGCCGGTGTAAGGATTCATCGAGTCGTAGGTCTGCCCCGACGTGGCGTCGACCCACTCGCCGCCGATGAGCATCCTGTACTGCGTTACGCCGCTGACTGCCGTGGCCATCGCCTCACCTCCGCGTGGTGTGCGCACGCTATGCAGGGGCAGATTGCCTGTCAAGAGGTGCGCTTGCCGTCCCTTACCCTCGCGCTGCCTCCAGCATGTCCGCGTACTCTTCGAGCGGTGTGCGCCCCTGGCGCAGCTCCGCGATGCGGTCGCGCCAACGTTGTGGGATGGCGTCGATGCCGAACCGGGCGCCCAGAACCGCGCCTGCTACTGCGCCGTTGGTGTCGGTGTCACCGCCTGCCTCGACCACGGCGCGCAGCCCTTCCTCGAAGTCCGGCGCGCGCCAGAGCGAGGTGAGCCCTGCTCGCAGCGCCAGGAGCGTGAAACCGAGGTTCCAGCCGTCGAACTCGACCTCATCTATACCCAGGCTGGCAGCCTGTGCTACTGCGATCCGAACACTGCGCGGCATCCCCGCCTCGTAGCCGTACTGCGACAGCTCAGGCAGCGACGGGAGCACCGTCTCCTCCGACGTCGCGATGAGCGCGTCGGCGTCCATCGTCTCGCCCCGGAGCGCAGCCGCGATGCCGACGTTCAGCGCGACGCACGACCAGCCGCATCGCCGGTCCCAGTGCGTCGGCACGGCGCTGACGATGCTGTTCCGTGCCAGGGCTACCGCGTCGTCGCGCCACCGGACGGCGATGGGCGCGCAACGCATGAGGGCGCCGTTGCCTGCGCTCTTGCCGCCCCACGCCTCACGAGAGGCGTCCTCGATAGCCATCCCCATGGGTTGCCGCACATCGTCCAGCGTGCCCCGTCCGAGGCGCCGGGGAGGACTGCCCCCGAAGAGCGCGAGCACCTGGCTCGTGAGGTTGCCCATGCCGAGGCCGTTGACCTCGCCCCACTCCCAGAAGCGGTGGCCCAGGTCTTCGACGTCGAGCGGTCCTTCCTCGGCTGCCTCCGCGATGATGAGCGACTGCGCCAGATCGTCGTCGTCCGGGTAGCCGGGCCGGGCGGTGATGTCGTGTATGCCGCCCGGGAAGCGATGCCGCACGTCGTCTTTCGTGCGGCCTTCGACGGGGACGCCGAGCAGATTGCCCGCCGCGATCCCCACCATGAGCCCGCGGGCCCGGTCGTTCGCTGTGCTCATCGCCCTACCCGCCAACCTCGCTCTTCATCTCCTGCCAGGCGGTGCGGGCCTCGTCGACGGAGCCCTCGTCCTCGATGGTCGTGATGTCGCCGGGGTCGGTGTCGAGGGTTACCGCCTTCAGGACGCGGCGCATGATCTTGCCGCTGCGCGTCTTGGGCAGCATCTTCACGAAGTTGACCTCGCCGATGACCGCGAACGGGCCGAGCTCCCGGCGGACGGTCTCGATGAGCTCCTTGCGCAGCTGGTCGCTTGCGGTGCGTCCCTCCTTGAGGACGATGAACGAGGAGATGACCTCCCCGCGCAGTTCGTCGGGGCGCCCGGTGACGCCCGCCTCGGCGACGTCGTCGTGGCGCAGGAACGCGGACTCGACCTCGATGGTGCCGAGGCGGTGCGCGGCGATCTTGATGACCTCGTCGGCGCGGCCCGAGAACCAGACGTAGCCGTCCTCGTCTATCTCCGCGAGGTCGCCGGTGAAGTAGACGCCGTGCACGCGCTCCCAGTAGTCGGTGCCATAGCGCTCCGGGTCGCCCCAGAGCGTGGGCGTGAGATTCGGGAACGGGCGGCGCAGCACGAGGATGCCCTTCTCGCCCGGCTCGCACAGTTGCCCTTCCGGCGTCATCACCGCGAGGTCCATGCCGGGCAGCGGCACGCCCGCGGAGCCGGGCTTCTGCGGCAGCATCGCGATGCCGTACGGGTTGCCAACGACAGGCGCGCCGGTCTCCGTCTGCCACCAGTTGTCGATGACGGGGATGCGATCTTCCAGCACGCGCTTCTGCAGCCACTCCCACGCGGGCGGGTTCAGCACCTCGCCGGCGCAGACGATGCGGATGAGGGTCCGGAGGTCGAAGCCCTTGGCGGGCTCCTCGCCGAACCGCATCAGCAGGCGGACGGCGGTGGGCGACGTGAAAACGCCCGTGATGCCGAACTCCTCGATGAGCCGCCAGAAGACGTCCGGGCCCGGGTAGTCGAGCGCGCCCTCGTAGAGGATGGACGTCGCGCCGAACAGCAGCGGGCCGTAGACGATGTACGAATGGCCGACGGCCCAGCCGAGGTCGGAGGTCGCCCACCAGACGTCGTTGGCGTTGAGGCCGAAGCACCACTTGCCCTGGTTGTAGACGCCGACGGGGTAGCCGCCGTGCGTGTGGACGGCGAGTTTGGGTGTGGCGGTGGTGCCGGACGTTGCGAGGATGTAGGCGGGTTCGTTGGATTCCATCGGCTCGATGGCGCCGCTGTAGCCCTTGCCGCGCTCGATGAACTCGTCCCAGGAGAGGTCGCGCCCGCTCGTCATCGGCACGTCCTCGTTACGGAGGAGCACGACCTGGTGTTCGACGGTGTCGCAGCCGAGAGCGAGCGCGTCGTCGACGATGCTCTTGAGGTTGACCTCGCCGCCGCGCCGGTAGGCCACGTCCGAAGAGAAGATGAGCCGCGAGCCGCTGGCGCGGACGCGGTCGGCCAGCGCGGGCGCGCTGAACCCGGCGAAGACGATGGAGTGGATCGCGCCGATGCGGACGGTCGCCAGCATCAGGATGGCGGTCTCGAGGGCGTTCGGCATGTAGATGGTGAGGCGGTCGCCCTTGCGGAGGCCCATGCCGCGCAGGGCGGCAGCGGTCTGCTCGACGCGCCGCTGGAGCTGGGCGTAGGTGAGCACCTGCCGGGCACCGCGCTCGCTGGCGTAGATGAACGCCGCGTGCCCGCCGCGCCCTGATGCGTTCTGGTGGTCGACGCACATGTAGGAGAGGTTGGTCTGCCCGCCCACGAACCAGCGGAACGAGGGGTAGTCCGCCTCGTAGACGGTGTCCCATGTTTTCAGCCAGGGCAGCTCCCGCGCGGCGCTGTCCCAGAAGGCGTCCGAGTCTTCCAGCCCAGCGCGCATCCAATTCCTGACGATGGGGTTGACGATGTCCATTGGGGAGTCCTCCGTGAGTCGTGCGAGCGCGATGTTATGGGAGCGCGCCAGTTCCGGCAACGCGCGGTGCGCGGTGAGGCTCCGGCGGAGGGTTGGGGAGTCGTCACGCTGAGTGGAGCGCAGCGGAGCCGAACCATCTCTCGGGAACGCGTGCCGATTCCCCTATCTCCGTGAGACCGGCACCGCGTACCATTCCGCCGGATAGCGAAGCGGGAGAGAAGGTGCGGGTCAACGAACACATCCGGTATGAGCCTGACGAGCCGTGTCCCCTGCCCCTGGCGCTGGGAGTGGCGATTCAGTACATCGTGCTCGCCCTGCCGCCAACGGTGCTGGTCGTCATCCTCACGGTGCGGGCGTCCGGCCAGGACGAAGGCTACCTGACGTGGGCGATCTTCGCCGCGTTCATCGTCAATGCGGTCGTTACGACCATCCAGGCGGTCCGGTTGTGGCGCCTTGGATGCGGGCTGACAGTAGTCACGGGGCCGACGATCCAGTTCGTGGCCGTCACCGCGGCAGCGGTGTCGGACGGCGGGCCTGCCCTGCTGGCGACTCTCCTGGTCGTTTCGTCGTTTGTCCAGTTCGCCGTAGCCGCGTGGCTTCCTGTGCTGCGACGCATCATCACGCCGGTGGTCGCCGGCACTGTGCTCATGGTGATCGCAGCCACGATCATCCCGGTCGTATTCGACAGGCTGGTGGACGTACCGGAAGGGAAGCCCCCGGAGTCGGGCCCCGTTGTGGCCGCAGTGACCCTGGGGGTAGCTGCCGCGCTTGCCCTCCGCGCTTCCGGGATGTGGCGCGTATGGTCTGCGCTGGTCAGCATCGGGGTTGGCTGCGTCGTGGCGGCGTTCTTCGGCATCTACGACTATCAGCGGGTGATCGATGCGCCCTGGATCGGCATCCCGGATCTCCAGTTCCCGGGGTTCGACCTGACATTCGGTCGGGAATTCTGGACGCTGCTGCCGACCTTCTCCATCCTCACGCTGGTGCTCGCGCTCAAGGGTATAAGCGACAACGTGATCATCCAGAACGCCTCTCAGCGCCGGCAGCGTGCGATCGACTTCCGGCAGGTGCAGGGCGCGGTGGGAGCCAACAGCATCGGGATGTTGCTGGCGGGCATAGCCGGGACGCCTCCCACGATGGCCTTTTCGTCGTTCGGCTCCTCGCTCATCGGCCTGACGGGCGTTGCAGCGCGCAGGGTCGGTTTCGCTGTCGCGGCCGTCTTTGTCTTCCTCGCGCTGCTGCCGAAGTTCACGGCCTTGTTGCTTACCGTCCCCGACCCGGTCATGGGCGCATACCTGCTCCTGTTGCTGGGGCTGTTCTTCGTCGGCGGCCTGCAGACGGCTACGCAGGAAGGCCTCGACCAACGGAAGGTGCTCGTCATCGGCCTGTCGTTCGGTGTCGCTATCGGCATGCAGCATCTCAACGTCATCGAACTGGTGCTCGGGCCGTCGTGGGGCTCGCTCATCGGCAATCCGGTAGTGGCCGGGCTGATCGTTGCGATCCTGCTCACGGCGTTCATCGAGCTCAGCGGCCGCCGGGGCAAACGGCTCGAGCTCGCCCTCGATGACTCGGCGCTTCCCGCTATCGACGTGTTCCTGGTTGACGTTGCCGCCGGCATGCGATGGAACGAGCCCTCCGCGATGCGCCTGCGTTCGGCGGGCGAGGAGGCAGTTGCGAGCCTGATGCCGTTGAGTGGAAACGCAGGCGAAGGCAGGACACCGTGGCTGCATGTCTCGGTGCGTCCCGGCACAGGCGCGGTCGAGTTGGAATTGGTAGCGTCGGTTATCGGGCGCGAGAACCTGCAGGACAGGCTCGCATACCTGGAGGAGCAGCCCGCGGTCGCCGACCCGGGCGAGCTGTCGTTCCGGCTGCTCCGGCACTACGCGTCCGGCGTGCAGCATCGGCAGTACTACGGCATCGACGTCGTCACCATCCGGGTCGAAGGTTCACCTTGACCCCCGACCGTCGACTGCCTACCGTTGTGCCATGACGGTATTCCGGATGGTGATGCTCATCCTCGCGGTGCTCCAGATGGCTTTCGCAGCGTTGACGGCCTTCGTGGGCTCATTCGCGGATGGGGGAAGCCTCGGGGAACGGATGGTGCTCGTCCTCGTACATCCCCTTGCCGCCATAGGGCTGCTGGTGCTGGTGACGCAGCCGCAGCTTTCGCTCAGGGGGACCCGCGTCGTCACTGCGCTTCTCGTAGTGAATGTGGCAGCCGACGTGGTGATTGCGCTGCTGATCGCCGGAGGCACGGTGAAGGGAGACTGGGAGCTCCCGCTGATGTTCGCGGCTATCCCTGCCCTCGGGATCGTCTACGGGGCGAGGCGCATGGCATCGCGCCCCCAGTCGAGCGGCGGCTAGCCTCAGGCGTCGTTTGACGCTCACCCTGCCCGCTTCTAGACTCGCGCCAGCCTGTACGAGGAGTGTGCGTCATGGCGGAGAGTTGCCTGGCAGCGGTGTTCGTCGGGGCCGAGCGCCCGTTGGAAGTGCAGGAGTTCCCGGTGCCGGACGTGGGGCCGGACAACATCCTCGTGCAGATGAGCATGGCGGCGGTCTGCGGGACGGACGCGCACAACTGGTACAACCCGAACGCGCCGCATCCCATCATCTGGGGGCACGAGAACATCGGCGTCGTGGCCGCGCTCGGGTCAGGCATCCGGACGGACATCCTCGGCGAGACGCTCCGCGAGGGCGACCGCGTGTTGTTCCACTCTGCGCCGTGCGGCCACTGCTACAACTGCCTGATGGGGCTGCGCTGCACGAACGCTATCCACTACGGTAACTCGCACGTCGACCCTTCCTCAGGCACGATGCTGCGCGGCGGTTTCGGGCAGTACCTGCTGCTGGAGCCGAACCCCGCCATCATGCGCGTTCCGGACGACATGAGCACGGAGCGTGCGCTGATGTCCGTCATCGGCAACCACACAACGATGAGCGGGCTGCGGAAGCTGAACGCGCCCGACCCAGGCGACACGGTCGTCATCCAGGGCTCGGGTCCCATCGGCATGGGCGCGATGGTGCAGGCGAAGGCCCGAGGCGCGGGGCGCGCCATCATGATCGGCGCGCCTTCGCACCGGCTGGCGCTCGCCCGCGAGCTCGGCGCTGACGAGACGATAGACCTTGCCGACTGCCCCACGCCGGACTCGCGTATCGAGCGCGTGCGTGAGTTGACCGGCGGCGGTCCCGACCTCGTCGTCGAGGCTTCGGGCGCGCGCACGTCAGTCCATGAGGGGCTCCAGATGGTGCGCTACGGCGGGAAGTACCTCGTCATCGGTCTCATCCTGCCGACCTCCGTGGAGATGGACCCGTCGCGCATCGCGGCGAAGGACCTCACCGTTGCGGGCGTCGTGGGCTCGAAAGTGGAGAACATCATCCGCTCCATGCGGCTCATGCGTACGCGCATCGACGTGCCGGTGGAGAAGATGATCACGCACCAGTACCCGCTCGCGCAGGTGAACGAAGCGCTACAGTCGCACGTCGACCTCTCGGCGATGGTGCCGGTGGTCAACCACGCGCTGACGTAGAGGGCTACCGAACGTCGATGACTACGCGGCAGTGGTCGCTTGGACCCCAACGTGCGGGATCGTTCATCGCATGGACGCTGACGTTCTGGTCGAACCCCTTTGACGCGAACACGTAGTCCAGTTGGTGGCCGGTGAACGTGCCCTCGTTGCGCAGGAGTTTCAGTTGATGAGCGGAAAGGTAGGTGGGAACGTTCCGCGTGCCCGCCGGTAGACCTTTCGGAACAGGGTCCGCCTGCTTGTCGGCATCAGGCCAGCGTGGGCCCATGAACTCGAGCCCAAGAGCCTCCATCCGGTCGAATACCGTCGTATCACGGGGTTGGAGGGAGTACACCGTCTCCTCGTAGATGGTGTTGAGGTCGCCTGCGGCGAGGATGCGGTGCGATGCTGGATTCAGGTATCCAATGAAAGCCGACAGGTCAGAGATGATCCGGTGTGCTGATGCATCGGCGTAGCCTGCGCTCCATGAAGACTTGACCACCGGTTTGATCCAGCGGGCGTACATCGAAAACACGATGAATGGCTCACCACCGTCGATCGGCGTCACTCGTGCGGCAGCAATGGTGTTGGAGTCACTTACCGCAATCTCATTCGATTCGATACTCATCTGCGCCGCGTTGACTGGCTTGAACCATTCAATTTTCACGTTGTCGGACAACTTCACAACCATTGGCCAGCGGTCGTATCCGTAGGCCGCCTCACGTTGGTAAGGGCTAGAGTAAAGAGATGCCGGAGCCGCAGTTGGGTCCGCCTCTTGTAAGAGGGCAACATCTGCACCCATCTGCAGAAGCTCATTCCAAGGCGCTCGGCGCTTGGCGATATTCCAACACACGATTCTGACCACGGACGGACTCTCCTGGGGTAATTCGATGAGCCTGGGCGAAGCGGGTCGCGTAAGGACTGCTCTGCCCTACATGCTCGGCCTGAACCTGCCCCAGACCTCCCACAACGCGTGAGTGATCTGGCCAACGGTGGCGTACTCCACGGCGTCGAGCAGGGCCTCGAAGACGTTGGCGTCCGAGACGGCGGCGGCCTGCAGGCGTTCGAGCGCGGCGTCGGCCCCTGTGGCGTGCTCGCGCTTGAACGCGCGGGTGCGCGCGGCCTGGGCGCGCTTCGACTTCATGGGGATGTGTACGAGCTCGCCACGGGGCCTTGCCCCGTCCCTGCTCGCGAGGTAGTTCACTCCTACGACGCGTCGCTTGCCGTCGCGCATGGCCCCGCGTTCGCGCTGCACCTCCTCCTGGATGGCGGTGCGGAAGTACTCGTTCTCGATGGCGGGCAGCACGCCGCCCTGCTGGTCGATCTCGCGGAAGATGCGGTGGACGGCGCGTTCCACCTCCGCCTCGAGGTACGTGAGTCCGTACGCGCCCTGGTTGAGGTTCTCGATATACCCGAAGTCGCCGCTCTCCACGAGCGGGATCTGCTGGCTGCCCATCGCGAGCAGGACGTCGTCCTCCTGGGGCGTGGTGTACGTTTCCTTGTAGGAGTTCGTGTGGAGCGAATTGGTGTTGTTGTGGAGGGCGTGCTCCGCCTGCAATGTGACGCGGGTGAGGTTGTGCAGCGGCTCCGAGTCCTGCAGCGAGCGCCCGGACGTCTGGCTGTGGAAGCGCAGCGCCAGACCGGGACCCTCGACGCCGTAACAGCGCTTCAGCGCGACCGCCCAGACGCGCCGTGCCACGCGTCCCAGCACGTTGAACTCCAGCTCGGAACCGGACGTGAAGAAGAACGAGAAGCGGCGCGTGAACTCCTCGATGGGCAGCCCGCGCGCCCGCAGCGTCTCGATGTAGGTGAGGCCGTTCGCGAGCGTGAACGCGAGCTCCTGCACCGGGTTCGCGCCCGCTTCGCCGATGTGGTAGCCGGAGATGGAGAGCGGGTACCAGCCCGGCGCCTCCCGCATCATGTACTCGGTCATGTCGGCGATGAGCCGGAGCGACGGCTCCAGCGGGAAGAGCGCCTCATTCTGCGCCTGCACCTCCTTGAGGATGTCGGCCTGCACGGTGCCGCGCAGCGACTTCCAGTCGAAGCCGCGCCTGCGCGCCGCGACAAGGAACATCGCCATGAGCGTCGGCGCGGGGCCGTTGATGGTCATCGAAACCGACGTGCGCGAGAGGTCGAAGCCGTCGTAGAGGCGGAGCATGTCGTCGAGCGTGTCGACGGCGACGCCGCCCTCCCCGACCTTGGCAAGCGCGCCGGGCTCGTCGGAGTCGAGGCCGTAGAGCGTGAGCGAGTCGAACGCGGTCGAGAGTCGCGGCGCGCCGTGTCCGGCGGCGAGCAGGTGGAAGCGGGCGTTCGTCGTCTCCGGCATGCCGAGACCGGCAAACATGCGGATCGGGTCCTCGTCGCGGCGTCGGAAGCGGTACGCGCCCTCAGTGAACGGGAACGCACCGGGGAGGTTCTGCGTGTAGAGGTAGCGCACGATCTGGCGCGGGCTCGCGTCGCGGTCCGGCAGGCCGAGCACGGGCGTCCAGAGGCCGGTGGTGGTCTCACGGGCGATGGGAACGCGCCCGTTGGGCGTCTCGCGGTAGGCGACGCCGTCCTCGACGATGGCGCCGGAGAGGTCGCCGTCGAAACCGTACGTCTGCCAGATGCGGTCGTACTCAGTCTGGTAGTCGCGCGATGCTCCGCCGTTCGATGCGAGCGCCGCCTCACCCTCCGCCTCGGCGTAGTACGCCTCATGCTCGTCGACGACCGTGCCGAGATAGCCGCGCCGGCTGAACGGCACCGGCGATGGGCTCTCGCACCAGCCGACGGTGCGAGTCTGTTTGCTTGTACCAGGCTTCCCAGGGGATGTTTCATCCTCACCCCAGCCCTCTCCCCTCGAGGGAGAGGGGGCAAACAAGCCGGAGCGGCGCGCGATCTCCTCGAAGAGTGCGGTAACACCGGTGTCCCCGAAGCGCTTGGCTTCGGTGAGGAAGACACGGTCATTGTCGCCCACGAATCGGCGGACGCGGGCGTAGCGCGCCTCGGCCTGTGGGAAGTCGCGCTTGTTCATCACGACGAGGTCGGCCCTGCGCAACAGTGCTTCCTTCTCCAGTTGCACGTCGCTGCCGTACTCCGGCGTCATGCAGAAGACGGAGGCGTCGGCGACGGGCGCGACGCCGAGTTCGTTCTGACCGAGGCCGACAGACTCGACGAGGATGAGGTCGAAACCGTGCGCGCGCAGTTCGGCGACGAGCGGCGCTGTCTTCGCTTCGGTCGAGTCGCCGGGACCGACACTGACGGAGCGGACGAATGCGTGCGGCGAGTAGCAGTGCACCATGCGGAGGCGATCGCCGAGCGTGGGGTCGGCAGTGAGCACGGCTACGCGTCCGTCGGTTGAGCGCAGGAAGCGGAGCAGCAGCTCGTCGATGAGCGTGCTCTTCCCCGCTCCGCCGCGGCCGCCGATGCCCCATACGACGGGTCTATCGCTGGCGTTCGACTCCGCAGGCTGCACACCGTCCCATTCGATGGCCGTGAGCCGTTGCGCGAGTGCACGGAACGACGCTGCGCCGTTCACCGACGGAGCAGGACACTCGCGCGCGGCGTCGTTCGCAAGCGTCGTCATGTCGCGGACGGCCTCGGCGAGGTCGAGCGGGGGACGGTAGACCTTGGCCACGCCCATGCGAAGGAGCGGCGCGACCTCGCGTTCGAGAATCGTGCCGCCGCCGCCGGCGAACAGTGGGACGTGCGGTATGCCCTGCCGCGCCTGCTCGGCGAGCACCTCGCGCAGGAACGACATATGCCCGCCGTTGTAGGTGCTCACGGCGATGCCGGTGGCGTCCTCCTCGGACGCCGCCTTGGCGATCTGGTAGGCGCTCTTGTTGAAGCCGAGATAGACGGCCTCGGTGCCCTGCGCGCGCAGGATGCGCGTGATGGCCGCGGCGGCAACGTCGTGGCCGTCGCAGATGGGCGTAGCGATGACGAATCGCGGTGGGCGGTGCATGAGGAAAGTATAGCGTGCGGGGGCGTCCGAGGATTCGAAGACATCACAGAGCATCAGACACTCGGATTGGTTTGTAACTATATGGCGACTGTGACGCAACCTCAACGCTTACGTTGATAAGGTTGCATTAAGCCAGACAGATCGTAAAATGTAGCCACAGAGGTGCATTGCTATGACCACAACATACGGCATCCGTGAATTCAAAACTAAGGTCAGCGAGATACTCCATGACCTCGACGATGGCGAGGAAGTCATCATCACCCGGCATGGGAAACCCTGTGCCAAGCTGGTGCACGTGGAGGCTGAAGCAGAAGCCAAGAAGCTGCCACTCTCGGCACTGAAGGACATGCTGGATCTGCCTGATGCGACTTGGGAAGACTTCATGGAAGCGAAGAAGATCTGGGAACCACGTATCCCGGATGACCTATGACGCATAGCGAACCGCATGCACCGCTCAGGTTCGTGGTAGATACCAACGCTCTATGGTGGTACATCAGCCGTTCTGACCGGCTCTCCCCTGCTGCGGCAGCCGTGTTCGAGTTGGCGCTGATAGGCGGAGCGGTGCTCATCGTGCCTGCTATCGCCCTGGCTGAGCTGTACTACGTTTCCGTGAAGATGGGCCGGTCTTATACGCCTGCCGACTTGCTCAAAGCCTTGGAAGCAGTGCGAGGCATACGTCTATCCAACCTGGGCAAGACGCAACTGGAACTGCTCGACCGGCTGCCGGAGATACCGGAGATGCACGACCGGCTCATCGCGGCGGAGGCGCTCGCGCTCGGTGTGCCGGTTGTTACGCGGGACCCGGTCATCGCTGCATCGCCGCAGGTGCAGTCCATCTGGTAGTGGTGCACAGCGAGGTATGGACTAACCGGTTCTCTCTCAACCCATCCTGTATACTGGCATCGTGCCTGCTCTTCTCGAAGCCCGGAACCTTACGAAGCAATACGGCTCCACAGTTGCTCTCGATGGTGTGTCGTTCGACGTCCACGAGGGCGTGACCGGGCTGCTCGGCCCCAACGGCGCTGGGAAGAGCACGGCGATGAAGCTCTTCCTCGGCCTCATTCAGCCGACCTCCGGCTCGGCGATGCTTCTGGGCGAGGAGCCGTACCGGTCCACTGAGGGGCGCGCCCGCATCGGCTACATGCCGGAGAACGAGTGCCTGCCCAAGAGCATGACCGCCTCCGAGTTCCTGATGCACATGGCGCAGGTGAGCGGCATTCCGCCGGCCCAGGCGCGCACCCGCGCTGCCGACGTCCTCCGCCACGTAGGACTGGACGAGGAACGGTACCGGCCCATCGGCGAGTACTCCACCGGCATGAAGCAACGCGTGAAGCTTGCGCAGGCCATCGTCCACGACCCGGTGCTGGTGCTGCTCGACGAACCGACCGCAGGCCTCGACCCGGACGGACGGCAGGAGATGCTACGGCTCATCCACCGCACGGCCAACACGTTCGGTATCAGCGTGATGCTCTCGACACACCTCATGGGTGACGTGGAGCGCACGGCTGACTCCGTTATCGTGCTCGAGTCCGGCGTGCTTGCGCAGGAGGGCGCGGTTGCCAAACTCACTGAGGAGACCGAGACGCTGCTCATCGAAGTCGCCGACCGGCATGAGGAGTTTGTCACTGCGCTCGCAGCGAAGGGAGTGCAGGCGTCGGACGACGGCCAGTTGCTCGTGATCGAGCAGGCGCGCGAGGCCGACTACGATCTCATTCGCGATGCAGCGGTCGAGTCCGGCGCACGCATACGGCGGCTCTCGCCCGAGCGCCGCACGCTCAGCGACATCTTCAGGAGCAGACCGGCGTGAGGGCGCGCGAGGCGGAGGTCTTCGACCTCGGTTACCAGCGGTACACGGGGCCTCGTGAAGGGCGCAACCGGGCACGGCTGGCGCTTTTCGAGAATGGCGTCCGTACCGTCCTCGGCATCGGGCGCGGAGGCCGCGCAAAGATACTGCCTGTCGGCCTGTTCCTGGCGGTGATGATTCCTGCCGTGGTGTTCGTCATTATCCTCGCGTTCATCGGCGAAGGGGGTGCGGACTTCATCCCCGGCCCGGCCGACTACTACTCGATCGTGAGCGTCATCCTCATCATTTTCGGCGCCATCATGGCGCCCGAGCTGCTCTGCCCCGACCGCCGCGACAACGTGCTCCCGCTCTACCTCGTCCGGCCACTCACCTCGAACGACTACCTCATCGCGCGCTTCCTCGCGTTCTTCGCCATCGTGCTCGTACTGGTCTACGCCGGGCAGATCGTCCTGCAGGCGGGGCTCATCCTGACGGCCAGCGACCAGGTGGAGTACATCCGCGACAACTGGCAGGACGTGCCGCGCATCCTGTTCATGGGCGTGCTCATCGCCACGTTCATATCGGTGGGGCCGCTGGCCGTGGCGGCGTTCACGACGCGGCGCGCCTATGCAGCCGCGTTCGTCATTGCGGCATGGCTGCTGTTGAATTCCATCAGCGACGGGCTCACCGTCGAAACGAGTTGCACTATAGTCACGACGGGTGACCGCGGGGGCGATGCCATTATCGAGGAGTCCAGCTTCGAAGTGGGGAGCACGATCATCCCTGAAGAAGAGGTGGTCTCTCGGGAATGCACACGTCCTGCCGGAGACCTTGCCCCGTACGTTGGGTTGCTCCACCTGGGTGGCGTCACGGACAACATCAACAACATGGTGTTTGACGTGGACCTCGAACCCGGGCAAGGCGCGCCTTCCTCGATGGCCGTCGCAGAGTTGCACGACGCGTTCCCCATCGGCGTGTATGTCCTGTGGACGGGCATCCCCGCCCTGCTCCTGTGGCACCGCTACCGGAGGATACGGCTATGACCACCGCGTCCACACCAGCCGTCGAGGTGCAGAACGTTTCCAAGTGGTACGGCAGCGTCGTTGCGGTGAACGAGGCTTCGTTCGACATCTACCCCGGCGTTACGGGCATCCTGGGGCCGAACGGCGCAGGGAAGACAACGCTGCTGAGCATGATGTGCGGGCTCGTCAAGCCGTCGCGCGGCAGCGTGCGGGTGCTGGGTGAGGAGGTACAGGGCAACATCGGGCTGTACCGGCGCCTCGGCGTGATGCTGGAGCACGACGTGCTATACCCGTTCATGACCGGGCGCGATTTCGTGCGGCTGGCCGCGCGCCTGCAGGGCATGAACGACGAGGCGGCGGTGGACCGCGCCATCCACGCCGCGAACCTGGAGGATGCGCAGCATCGGGCCACCGGCACCTACTCGCGCGGGATGCGGCAGCGCATCCGGCTTGCGGGGGCCATCGTGCACGAGCCGGACGTCCTCATTCTGGACGAACCGCTGAACGGCACCGACCCACGCCAGCGCGTCGAGTTCGCCGATTTCGTGGCCCGGCTCTCAATGCAGGGCAAGGCCATCCTCATCTCCTCCCACATCCTCGAAGAGGTCGAGGCGCTGGCCGACCGCATCTTGCTCGTCGTGAGCGGCAAGCTGGCGGCGGCGGGCGATTTCCATGCGATACGCGAGAAGCTGGACGAGCGTCCGTTCCAGGTGCGCATCGGCGCGTCGAAGCAGCGGGAGATGGCTGCCGCGCTCGTGGCGCTGGATGCGGTGGAGTCTGTCTCGCTGGATGAGTTCGGCAACATCGAGGTGCTCACCCGCAACGTCGCCGAACTGCAGCGCATGGCCCCGAAACTCGCTCAGGAGATCGACAGCCGCCTCTACCGCATCGAACCGCTGGACGACTCACTGGAGAGCGTCTTCTCGTACGTGGTGCAGCGGTGATCAGAGCGCTCTTCATGCTGGCGCTGCGCCAGGCGGTCACGAGACGCAAGCTTGCGCTGCTCATCATCCTTGCGCTGATCCCGCTGGGGCTGGCGGCCATCCTCGACTCCACCGTAGCGGAGGAAGGCACCCTCATCGGACCCGTGCTGGGCGGGCTCGTCATCTCCGTCACGCTCCCGATCACCGTCATGGTGCTTGCGACCGGCGCGTTCGGGAACGAAGTGGAGGACCGCACGCTGAGCCTGCTCACCACGAAGCCGGTGCCGCGATGGACGATCGTGCTCGCCAAGTTCGCCGCAACCGTGGTCGTTGCCGCCCCGCTCATGGCTGCCGTTGCAGTGGTCATCACGATGATGGATCCGGACGGTACCGGGAACGCTCCGCTCGCTGCGGCCGTCGGAGTCGTCGTCGGTGTCGTGGCCTACGCCTCCGCGTTCACCTGGCTGGGGCTGCTCACGACGCGTGCGCTCGGGTTCGGCCTCGTCTACGTACTGCTCTGGGAGGCGCTCATCACCACTTTCCTGAGCGGCACGCGCTACCTGAGCATCCGCAGCTATATCTTCGGCACTGCGCACGGGCTCAACGACAGGGCCTTCGGTGAAGACCTGACCATCGCGATGACTCCTGCCCTCGTCGGCGCGGGGCTCGTGACAGTCGTGTTCTTCCTGCTCACCGTGCGGCGCCTCAGCCGGATGGACATCCAGTAGCCCTCAGGTACGCGCCTCGTTCGTGAAGCTCCCGTCGAGCGGTTAGAATCGTCCGGCCCCGAAGACACCGAACGGAGCCGCATGGGCGAATCGCAGAAGAAGAAGGCGTGGTGGCGCGACACCACGCTCATCACGATGGTGAGTCTGCTGGCCGTCGTCTCACTGGTGGCATTCATCCAGCATGGCGTGGATGGGTTGCGCGACGGTGGTGAGAACTCGCTGTTCATCATCCGCCAAGCTGCCCCTGCCCTCTTCCTCGGCTTTATCCTCGCCGGATTCCTGACCGTCCTCTTTCCTCCGAGAGTGGTCGGACGCTGGATGGGCGACGAGGCCGGGGTGAAGGGCGTCCTCATTGGCGCGGCTGCGGGGGTGCTCTCGCCGGGCGGGCCCTACGTCATGTACCCGATAGCGGCGGCGCTTATGCACGGCGGCGCGGGCATCGCATCCATCTCAGCGTTCTCTGTCGCGCGGAACATCTTTACGGCCAACCGGTTCCTCGTGTACGAACTGCCGTTCCTCGGCGTGCCGCTGGCGCTGGCGAAGACGCTCTCCACGCTCTGGTTAATCGGCGTGGGGACGTTGCTCGTGCCCGTCGTCTTCCGGCTCATGCCGCGCAGCGCGCAGGAGGCGGCGCGATCGCGCATCGGCGCTGCGGAGCAGGAGAAGACGGAATGACGCTCTACCTGCTGGCCGGACTCGTTGGGCTCACGGCGGTCCTCGTTTTGCGCAAGGATGGCTTCTTCGGACTGCGTAAGGGCTCCGTTACGAGCGCCCTGCTGCTGCGTTCCGTTGCGCGGATGCTCGTGCTCGGAATGGTGCTCGCGGGTATGACGCAGGTCATCCTTCCGCAGGAGGTCATCACCCGCTGGATCGGCGATGAGTCTGGTTTCACTGGCATCCTCATCGGCGCGGCGGTGGGTGCGCTCGTACCCGGCGGCCCGTACGTCGTGATCCCGCTTGCGGCATCTATCTTTCTCTCTGGCGCGGGGGTCGGCCCGGTTGCAGCGCTGATCACTGCGTGGAACACGATTCCGTTCACACGCACGGTCATGTGGGAGTTGCCGTTCCTGGGCGGAGCGTTCACGACGAGCAGGATGCTGGTGAACCTGCCCTTCCCCATCGTGGCGGGGGTGCTCACCCCGCCGATCTACCGCCTGCTGGTTTGACGCTCGCTCCTACGAACCGAACACTTGCAGCGTAGGGGACAGTAGGTCGTCGAGCAGTGCGTCCCGCTGGTACGGGAAGCCGACAACCAGAACGACCAGCACATTGGTGCCGCCCGCATCGGTCGCAGGCGTTTGCGCTGCCGCAAATATCTGGAGCCTTCCGTCGATTTCGATCAGGGCTCCTTGCCACGTAAGTTCGCCGGCGGTAACAGGGTCCAGGTCCTCCGGCTCAACGCCGGGAATGCCGCCGATCTGCTGCTCCATGAACTGCTCCACCGTCACTCCGGGAATGACGGCCTGGATGAGCACCGGGCCTGCGATCTCGTGCCGGTAGAACCTGCCGGGGAGGTCCTCTATGGGTTCCCAGCCATCGGGCTGCGCGATCTGCACACCGAACGGGGAGTCAGCAGCAGTGATGGTCACCCCGCCCCAGGGCGTCACCCATGCGGGAGACGTAGCCTCCTCCGAAAGGCACGACGTATCAGGAGCGCCCTCACCGTCGAGGAAGGCGTTGATGATCGACTTGGCGCAATCACCTTCGAGGATTATCCCGTGCCCGACAGCGGGGAATTCGACGAACGTGGCGTTGGAGAGGTTCGCCGTGACCGCCATCCCGGACGAAGGCGGCGTGATCGGGTCGAACTCGCCCGCGAGCACGAGTGTGGGGATGTCGCTTCGTACCGGCTCGTTCTCCACCGGCGGAGACGGCTGCACGTCCCAGAGGGCGCAAATATCTATCGCGTCCTGGGCGTACGTTCCTTCGGGGTCCAGCAGGCGGGTGAACAGCGGGCTGGCCTCGATGCTTGCGGCGATGGCTGCTTCCGTCGTGAATGCGGTCTCGTCCGCGCACCGCGTTGAGAAGTGCATCCCGACGGAGAAGAACGCGTCATTGATGAGGCTGTTGGACAACATCAGGTTCGCCGGCTCCACGTTCCCATTCGCGGCCTCAGTGATGATCTCCGGCAGCCACGGAATGACGCTTGTCTGGTAAAGCGCCTCGAACATCAGCCAGGCGAGGCGCTCGCCGGTCATGAGGGTGTCCACCTGTTCGCCCTCGAGTGAGAACGACGCCGTGCCCGGCTCCGGGGAAGCCGAGAGCCTGTCGAACGCCTCTATCAGCGTGCCTTCGAGGTCGGGGTAGTGTTCGTTGCACGCGGCGTCCGCGGCGCAGGAGTCGAGCAACAGGCGGAACGCCCGTTCCGAGCCTGAGGCGAGGCGCGCGAAGAAGTCAAACTCCAGGGGATAGGAAGAGTCCAGGACGACGCGCCGTACGCCATCCGGGAAGTCGCGCATCACGTTCTGGGCCAGCCGCGTTCCGTAGGACGATCCGTACAGGTCCCAGCGCTCGTGGCCGAGTGCGATGCGCAGGCGGTCGACGTCGGCTGCGTTCGCGGCGCTGTTGACCAGCGAGAGGTCTATCCCTTCCACAACGAGGCGGTCTCGGCACGTTTGCAGCGCATCCAGATAGCGCTCGTTCTCCTCGGCAAGCGGGAGCGCCTGGCTGATCAGGTCCCGTGTCAGCTCTCGCGTCTCCGGACAACCGAGTGCAGGTTGAGAGAAACCCACGCCGCGCTGATCGAACATGATCACGTCCCTGGCCTCGTTCAGCGGCTCCAGGATGACACCGCCGCTCACTTCCAGACCTTCCAGCGCGTGCCCACCAGGGCCGCCTTCCAGGTAGATGACGGGGACGTCGCTGGTGCGCTCGCCGGTCGCAGGGAAGACGGCTACGGCGATCTCGAACGTGCCCGCAGCAGGGTTGTCGTAGTCGGCAGGTACGGTCAGGTAGCCGCACTCCGCAGCCCAGAGCGGGGTACCGGGTTGGTTGCTGAACGGACAGGAGTCTTCCCTGAATGCATCTTCCGCCGCGGGGATGCCGGACGTCGGGGCCGGAACGGCCGTGGGCGTGGGCGTTGGCTCAGGCGCTGATTCCGGCGTTGGTGTCGCCGTCGGTGCAGGCGTTGGAGTCGGTTCGGGTGTTGGAGTGGGAGTCGGGGTTGGATCAGGGGATTCGCAGGCTGCGAGGAGAGATATCAGGGCGACAAGAACCAGGGCGGCGATAGGTGGGAATCTCATTGATTAATGCTAGCACACGACTTGGAATATGCCTCCGAAGGAAAGAAGAAGGGCGCTCTCTGTGGGCGCCCTTCTCATGCCTGATGTCGGCGAATCTAGTCCTCCGAGGTAAGCTCACCCTGGCCCTTGTACATCCCCAGTCCGATGAAGATGAAGCAGAGGGAGCCGAACGAAAGCAAGCCATTGTCTATCCCGAGGAGCACTAGAGGGTCGATCGCCGGGACGTGCTGAAGGACCAGGAAGTTGATGATCGCCAGCACCCCCATGAGGACAAGCCCGTAGGAAGCCAGCCTGTAGATGCTCATCGATTCGAAGCGGGAGGCAAGGCCGAAGCCGACGAGTATGGATGCAATGGGATAAACGGACACCAGCGCTACGATGATTCCGCCCATCGGTGCGTAGACACTGAGGGCAAGGCCTTCGAAGAACGCCTGATCGGCGCCGGACTGCATGCCGCGCTGCAAGAGATGGACGCTGAAGTGCCTCATCCCCATTGCAATGACGTAGAGGCTCCAGCCGAACAGGCTCGCGAACACCCCAAGCCGGAGGGCTGATGCGCCGAGCCCCCCGTGTTGGGGCAGGCGGAGCCAGGTCAGGGCGGTGTACGCGTAGAGGAACATCCCAACGATCGATAGCATGGACGCCAGGTGCGCAAGGCTCGGGTTGCCGGCCATCGCGTCGAGGGCTGCCGGGAAGTCGGTCTGGTCCACCCGGTCCAGCACTGGACCGCCGGGAAAGAGGACCGATGCTAAGACCAGCAGAATGACTCCTACTATGAGAGCCAGCCCTCCTGTCTTTGTAGCGGGACGTGTGGTAGTCGATGCGGCCATTGACATACCTCCTGGGCGCGCGGCGCCCGCTTGAGTTGAGCGAACGGTAGCACCCGCGATTCGCCTTCTGCAAGGAGAATCCGTGTGGACTCGATGCAGATTCAGGGGCAACATGAACCGGCCACACCCGATCGCGGCGTGCAGCCGGCCCTCTTCGACGGCGCTTGGGCGTCAGTTCTGCGGAGCGAACTCGCTCGAACCTCGGTACATCCCTACGCCGAATATGATGAAGCAGACAGCGCCGATGGTCAGCACACTGTTGCTGATAAGGGCAAAGACGGCGAGGTCTATATCGTGGACGTGCTGAAGGATCACGAGATTGAACAGTCCCGCCACGCCAACCAGGACCATTCCATAGGCCGCTACACTGAAGACGTTCATCCCGCGGGACCGTGCTGCAAGGCCGGCCCCCAGCATGATGGCGGCGACCGACGAGATGGCGATGAATGAGAAGTGTATGGCGGTGCCGGTGGAAAAGACGGCGAGTGCGAGGTCATTCAGCTCCGGCTGCACGTCCGGCCCTGTTCCCGTGCCGATCCCGTGCTGAGTGATGTGGACCACCATGTGCCTCGTGCCCGCTTCGACCATCAGAAGGACCCAGCCGATCACGCTTGCGATGATCCCGAATCGCAAGGAAGCGTTCCCGAGCCCCTGCAGCGTGGTCAGGCGGAAGAGCGCAAGGAGACCGTAGGACTGCAACAGGAGGGCAAACATCGTTCCAAGTGTTGCAGCGTGCGTGAGGCTGGCGTTGTCGGACATAACGGCGATCAAGGCCGAGAATTCCAGCGAGTCGACAGTATCGATAAGGACACCGCCGGGGTAGAAGAGAGACGTCAAGAGGATCAGGACGATGCCTGCCACCAAGACAAGGCCTCCGCTTCTGACTTCGGGCACTATTGGTACACTTGCTGTAGTCACGGCACTCCTCCAAAGCATGTCGTTCCGGCGCTATTGAGACACTAGCATCCAGTGAAACCTCTAGACAATCGGCTGAAACGACAGCAACACACGGGGTTGTGTTCTCCCCCCTCCGATGGCGCGGAACGGCGCAGGATGGCACACTGTAGCGCGCTCATCGACAGAAGCATCGATCCACGGAGGGAGCAGCGTGAAAGCAGTCCGGTTCCACGAGTTCGGCGGCCCCGAGGTATTGCGCTACGAGGACATCCCGGAGCCTGAACCCGGGCCCGGCGAGGCCGTCCTGCGCCTCGGCGCGAGCGGCGTCAACTTCATCGACACCTACCAGCGCACCGGGGCGTACAACGTCGCGCTGCCCCACGTCGCGGGGCAGGAGGGCGCGGGAGAGGTCGTCGCGATCGGCGAAGGCGTCACGAGCATCGCGGTCGGCGAGCACGCCGGCTACACGGGCACGGGCGCGTCGTACGCGGAGTACGTTAAGGTTTCCGCGGACCGCCTGGTGAAACTGCCGGAAGGCGTAGACGACGCCACGGGCGCGGCGGTGCTGCTGCAAGGGATGACGGCGCACTATCTCATGGCCTCGACGTTCCCGCTGCAGCCGGGCCACACCTGCCTCGTGCACGCTGCTGCGGGAGGCGTCGGCCTGCTGCTCACGCAGATGGCCAAGATGCGCGGTGCGCACGTCATCGGCACCGTCTCGACCGAAGAGAAGGCGCAGCTGGCACGCAAGGCCGGAGCGGACGACGTGATCCTCTACACCCAGCAGGACTTCGTTGCGGAGGTAGACCGCATCACCGGCGGCGCGAAGCTGAACGTGGTCTACGACTCCGTGGGCAAGGACACCTTCGACGGCAGTCTGGACTGCCTCGCGCCACGCGGCTACCTCGTGCTCTTCGGGCAGTCGAGTGGACGCGTGCCGCCGGTCGACCCGCAGATACTCAACGCGAAGGGGTCGCTCTTCCTGACGCGCCCTACCCTCGCCAGCTACGCACTGACGCGTGAGGAGATCGACTGGCGCGCAAGCGACATCTTCGGTTGGGTTGCCGAGGGCTCACTCAACGTTCGCGTCGGTGCTTCATTCCCGCTGTCGGAGGCGGCCGAGGCGCACCGCCAACTGGAAGGCCGCCTCACGACGGGCAAAGTGCTGCTGGTCCCGTAGGGCGGTCCTCACCGTCGGCCCCGGACTGTACACGCGGAGACAGGAACCTCGCAGCCCTGCCTGGTGTAGGGGCGTCCCTTGTGGGCGCCCTGTACGTGGGAAGCTCGACATGTGCAGCGAAGCCCGCGCGTCAGCGAGCAACACCAACTCAGCGAACGCCTCACCGTGCAATCCCTGTGCTCGTACTGAGAACCGTCACGGCCTCTGCGGCGTAAAATGTAATTGAGGGCCCACAGAGCCAAGGGGGTGAACGATGGGTGGTTTGTTGCAGAGCATCCGTAAGTACCGTGGGCGGATCATCGTCGCCGCCGTGATTGTGGCGATACCCGTGCTTGCCCTTGCGTGGTGGCTCGGATCGCCCCTCTTCATCAACAAGACGGTGGACGAAGAGTTTCCCTACAGCGTGGGCGCCGTGGTGCCGGAAGGCATGACGCGTGCCCAGGTGGATCAGACCATGGAGACGATGGCCTCGATGGAGGAAGTGGTGTCGGAGGCGATGCCTGAGGCAGCGCCCAGGGACGCTGACGAGGTGGTGGCGTCGCTCATGGAAACCATGACACCTGAGATGATGGGGGCCGTGCTCGAAGGCATGTCCCCGGAGATGCTGGCTGAGGTTGCCGAAACGATGGCTGAAACGGTCCCGGGGATGACGCCTGAGATGATGGCCGAGGCGGTGGAAAGCATGACGCCGGAGATGATGACCGCCGTCATGCAGACGATGACGCCTGAGATGATGGCGCAGATGGCCACGATGATGCCGGAGATGATGGCGCCGGCCGGGCCTGTAGCCGTCAAGCAGGGCATGTTCCGCGACGCTGACAGCTTCCACAAGGGCGAAGGCTCCGCGACCCTGTACACACTGCCTGACGGCTCGAACGTGCTGCGCCTCGAGGACTTCCGCGTGACCAACGGACCCGACCTGCGCGTGATCCTCGCCAGCCACCCCGACCCGATGAGCCGTGGCAACGTGCACAGCGGGGAATACGTGGAGCTCGGCAAGCTCAAGGGCAACATCGGCAATCAGAACTACACGTTGCCTGAGGGTCTGTCGCCGGACGTCTACAACTCCGTCATCATCTACTGCAAGCCGTTCCAGGTCTTGTTCAGCGTGGCTCCGCTGTCGGAGGGATGAGGAAGCCTGTAGTTCTCACCCTGCTCCTCACATGACACGAGGCCCTTACGCGGTTGTCATTGCCGCCGTTACGCTGGGTGCATGGACGCGATGACCATGCACCCAGCCCGCGTAACTGGCACTGGCACCATCGTGGCCCCATCGCTGCACCGTTACTCCTCGTTCCATCCCCATTCAGGCCCCGTCTCGGCCCCGATCTGGTTCCGTCGGAAGACCGTTCCCCCGAGTGGATGGGGCCAAATGGTGCCGCATGGTGCCACTTTTCGCGGCGATCGACCTCCGTTGTCCCCGCGCTTCAGCGCGCGCGGAGAGTAGGAACCTCGCCTTTGGACCTGCTTCCAGCGCAGGGAACCCTGCTAGACTCCGCCCACACGTCACATGAGGGGGGAATGCGCCATGTTCCACGGCAACAAGGTCATAGACGTTCACGGCCACCACTCCACGCCCGCGCAGTTCCGCGCGTACGCCTACAACATGATCGCGCTGCGCACGCCCGTTGGCAGCTCGCTCCAGATACCGGAGAAGGCGATGGAGGAAGCGCAGGCGCGTCACCTCGCCATGATGGACGAGCGCAACGTCGAGGTGCAGTTCATCTCGCCCCGCCCGGTTGCGATGATGCACTGGGAGATGCCGCACATCGTCGAGCACTGGACAGCCGTGACGAACGACGTCATCCACCAGACGTGCGAGATGTACCCGGACCGGTTCGTCGGCGTCGCGCAGCTGCCGCAGGTGGGCGTGGACTACGCCAACGACACGAGCGGCTGCGTCGCCGAGTTCGAGCGCTCGGTGAGCGATCTCGGGTTCGTTGCTGCAACGGTCAACCCCGACCCCGGCGGCGACCGGCGCGCGCCGGGCATGAACGACCCGTACTGGTTCCCCATCTACCAGAAGTCCTCAGAGCTGCAGGCGCCCCTCATCGTGCACGCCTCCATCTCGCGCGACCCGCGCCTCACCATCATCCCGCACAGCTACCAGTACAACTTCATGACGGAGCAGGCCCTCGCCACGCAACTGCTGGAACAGAGCGACGTGTTCGACCGCTTCCCCGACCTCAAGGTGCTCGTCTGCCACTGCGGCGGCGCGCTCAGCCGGTTCATCCCGCGGGCGCAGTCGTCCGGCATCGCGGGCGGCGGCCAGGTGGGCATCGGCAACACGGGCATGCCCGCGCACGAGGATGAGCAGCGCACCTGGGCCAACAACCTCTTCTTCGACACCTGCGCCTACGACAAGGACTACCTCGCGACGGCCATGAAGCACAAAGGCATCAACCAGATGTGCTTCGGCACCGAGTCACCCGGCAGCGGCACCGGCGTCCTCAACCCCGACACCGGACGCCCCGCCGACGACATGCTGCCGGTCATCGACTCCATCGACTTCCTGTCGGACGACGACAAGCGCAAGCTCGTCCACGACAACGCACTCAGGGTCTTCCCGCTCTTCAAGGGCTAGGCGTGGCGGACTTCAGGGTCATCGGCCATCCGGCGGGCAGGACCGAGGGGCCGGATAAGACGACGGGCAGCGCGCTCTATGCGTTCGACGTGTGCCCGCCGGGCACGCTGTGGGCCAAGGCGCTGCGCAGCCCCTACGCCGCCGCCCGCATCAAGGCCATCGACGCCTCACAGGCTGAGGCGCTTCCCGGCGTCCACGCCGTGCTGACCGGGGCCAACGTTACAGGCCTGTTGCAGGGACGCCAGGTGCGCGACGTTCCGCTCTTGGCGCAGGACATCGTCCGCTTCGCGGGCGAGAAGGTCGCGGTCGTCGCCGCCGACGACGAGGAAACAGCCCAGCGCGCCGCCGCGATGATCGCCGTGGAGTACGAAGAGATGACGCCGCTGCTGGACGCGCAGGAAGCGGCACGCGCGGACGCACGCCTCATCCATCCGGACATGGGCGCGTACGAGGGGTTCCGCCGCCCGCCTGATCAGCCGTCCAACGTGTTCTTCAGCGCGACATTCGGCATCGGCGACGTGGACGCCGGGTTTGCCGAGGCCGACCTCGTCTTCGAGGACGAGTACCGCTGCGCCAGGACCCATCCGGCATTCTTCGAACCACGCTGTTGCGTCGTCTCGGTGGAGAGTGATGGACGCGCGCACGTGTGGTCGTCCAACAAGACCCCGTTCGGCCTCAGACAGGCACTCGCCCTCGCTGTCGGCGTTGACGAGGAAACCATCGTCGTCCACCCCGTTCACGTGGGCGGCGACTTCGGGTCAAAGACCGCGCCGTTCGACGAGCCATTGGCTTATCTGCTTTCCGTCAGGACAGGTCGTCCGGTAAAGATGGTGATGGACCAGGTGGAGGAGCTTGGCGCGGGCAATCCGAAGCACGCCGCCGTCATGCGCGTGAAGACCGGCGTGACGCGCGACGGCCATATCACGGCCCATCTGCAGGAGATGTACTTCGATAGCGGCGCCTACGCCGGACTGATGCCGCTCGGCGCACTGGCCGGGGTCGACCGCATCGCGGCCAACTGGCATATCCCGAACGCCCGCTTCGATCAACATCACGTCTACACGAACAACCTGCCGGGCGGCTACATGCGCGGCCCCGGCGAAGTGCAGGGCTCCTTCGCGATGGAGTCGCACCTGGACGAAGTCGCGCGGCGTCTGGACATGGATCCGCTGGAATTCCGCCTGAAGAACATCCTGCGAGAAGGGCAGCGCACGCCGATGAACGAACTCTTCGGCGAGGTGCGCGCCGAGGAAACGCTGCGTGCAGCTATCGAGAAGAGCCGCTACGGCGGACCGAAGCGGCCAAGCGTCGGCAGGGGCATCGCGATGTGTGCGCGTCCGGCAGGCGGCGGTGAGTCCTACGCGGAGGTTGTCCTCAACACCGACGCCTCAGTCGTCGTGCGAACGCCCATCTTCGAACCTGGCACAGGCGCATACACGATGTTCGCCCAGGTCGCTGCCGAGGTGCTGGGGGTGGATGTCGCCAGCGTGGACGTGCAAGTGTGGGACACCGACGCCGTCCCCTTCGACTCCGGCGTTGCAGGCAGCCGCACGACGCGGATGGCGGTCCCAGCCGTGCACGAGGCGGCAGGGGCTGCGCTGGACGCACTGCTGCAGGCTGCCGCGACACAGACCGGCTGGCCTGTCGATGCGCTGACCAGCTCGGACGGACAGGTATGGCACGGCGGAGCCGAGTCAGTATCGTGGGCGAGCGTCATCGAGACTGCAGGAGGCCCCATCAGCGGCAGAGGGCATTCGCAAGTCATCGGCCAACCGGAGCACACGGCCTTCGCGGCACAGGTGGCGGAGGTGGAGGTGGACGAGGAAACGGGCCAGGTGAAGATCCTGCGATTCACGAGCGCCCACGACGTCGGCACCATCATCAACCCCATCGCGCACCAGGGCCAGATCAACGGCGCTGTCGTGATGGGCTTCGGCTACGCATTGCAGGAAGAGCTGCTGACGGACAACGGCAGGGTCACGACGCTCTCGCTTGCCGATTTCAAGGTACCGAACGTAGCCGATCTCCCCGTGCTGGAGACGGCGCTCGTCACGTCGACCGCCGGGGCTGCTCCGTACAACGCCAAAGCCATCGGCGAGGTGCCGCTGCTCGCCGTCGCGCCCGCCATTGCCAACGCGGTCCGCGACGCAACGGGCCTTCGCGTGAAGAGCCTGCCGCTGACTGCGGAACGTGTGCTGGCGGCACTCAGGGAGCGGGACGCCTAACCCGCCTCGTCCCGCTGGGTGAGTAGCTTGATGAGCGCTGAGATGTCGCTCTCGCCCAGTCCGCGGGCCATCCCCTCGTCGAACAGCGCGCGTGTCCGTTGCACGAGCGGCAGCGGCACGCCGAGATCGGCTGCCGCGTCCTCCACGAGGCTGAGGTCCTTGGCGAGCAACCGCACCGGCGCGAGCGAGCCATAGTCGCCGGAGAGCAGCATCGGCCCGTTGCGCGTGAGCATGTTGCTCGCGCCCCAGGAGGTCGACAGCACGTCGAGCAGCTGGCGTCCGTCCGCTCCCGCCGATGTGCCGAACAGGAACGCTTCACACGCCGCCATCGTGTGGATGCCCACGAGCAGCTGGTTCGTCAGCTTGACGACGCTGCCCTGCCCCACGGGCCCCACGAGGTTCAGGCTCGCACCCATCGCATCGAGCACCGGACGTACGGACTCGAAGTGCTGTGCATCGTCGCCGGCCATGATGGTCAGCGTACCGCTCTCCGCGCGCTCAACTCCGCCGGAAACCGGAGCGTCGAGGTAGCCTGCCCCTCGAGCCGCTGCCGCCTCGCCCACCCGGACAGCGAGCGACGGCGCGACCGTGCTGTGCTCGATGAGTACCTGCCCTGCCCGTGCATTGGCCGCGAGTCCGTCCGCGCCGAGGTAGACCGCCTCCGATGTCGCGACGTCCGGCAGGCACGTGCAGACGACATCCGCGCGCTCGGCCATGTCGGCAAGCGAGGTTGCTTCCTCCGCGCCCGCCTCAACGAGCGCCTCGACCGGAGGCCGTGAACGCGACAGCACCAGCACGGAGAATCCGGCGCTCAGCAGGTTCAGCGCCATGGGCTTCCCCATGCGTCCCAGCCCTACGAATCCGACGGTCGTGGCCATGGGTTGAGGATACGTCAACGGTGACACTTGCGCTTTGACACACTACGTTCGCTCCCTTACAGTTACTCCCGCGTAACGCTCAGGAGGAGCTACCTATGGCAACCGCGCCCGCACAGGCACAGCAGCAGTCCTACATCCGCAGGCCGCAGTTCTACGACAAGTGGATGGAAGCGCAGGGCATCCCCATCTACCGTGACTACTACATCGAAGACGGGCGCACCGTTGAGCTCGGCTACTGGAAGGAACGAGGCCACAACGCCGCGTTCCTGCAGCTCGCCGGCCAGGAAGGCGTCTCCGAGGCGCGCATCACTGAGGTCCCCGCAGGCGGTTCTGTCCCGCCGTTCAAGATGACGCTGGAAGACGTCGTCTACGTCCTCAGCGGGCGCGGCGTCACCACCATCTGGAAAGACGGCGGCGAGAAGCACTCGTTCGAGTGGACCGACCACGCGATGTTCCGCATCCCCGGCAACTACTGGGTGGAGTACGCGAGCATGTCCGGCGGCCAACCCGCGCGGCTGCTGCACTACAACAACATGCCCATAGCAATGTCCGCAGCCAAGGACGCGAACATCTTCTTCAACACGCCGCTCCAGCCACAGGAGGAGCTGGCCTCCTCCGACGAGTTCTACTCCGACGCCGTCGTCGTGGACAACGACCCGTCCGGACGCGGCGCGGTGCGCCAGTACTGGGTAGGCAACTTCTTCCCGGACATGCGGGCGTGGGACAGGCTCGTGCCATTCAAGGGTCGCGGCGCAGGTGGCACGACCGTGTTCGTACAGTACCCGGGCTCCGAACTGACGGCGCACATGTCCGTATTCCCGGCGAAGACGTACAAGAAGGGCCACCGCCACGGCCCTGCCTACGTCATCGTCATCCCCGCGGGCGAGGGCTTCTCCGTCATGTGGCCGGAGGGACAGGACAAGGTGTTCATCCCCTGGCACGAGGGCAGCATCTTCGTGCCCCCGAACCGCTGGTTCCACCAGCACTTCAACGTCGGCGAGCAGCCCGGACGCTACCTTGCGTTCCATCCCCTGCCCCAGTTCACGGGCTTCGTAGACGAGAACGCCGACCGTTCCGCCGACCAGTACGAGTACCACCAGGAAGCGCCGGAGATCCGAGAGCGATTCGAATCTGAACTGGGCAAGCGAGGGCTGAAGAGCGAGATGCCCCCCGAGTGCTACACGGACCCCAACTACAAGTTCGAGAACGAGAAGGACTGACCCGAAAGGGCACCAGAGAATCGTCGAGAGGGGCCGGTACGCCGGCCCCTCTCTTTTTGTCTACGGAGGTACAGGATGACAGAAGAGATCATGTTCGAAGCAGTAGCCCCGACCCACCCGGATGCGGAGGCGCTGATGGTGATGCTCGATGCGGAAGTGAACGAGGTCTACTGGGACGTGCTCGAAGACCCAACCAGCATGAGCGCGGAATTAAGGGCAACGTTCAATGGCACATTGAGCCCGGAACTGAAAGCAGCTTTCAATGGCGTCTTCCTCGTCGCACGGCGCAACGGCGTTCCGGTGGCCTGCGGTGGGGTGCTGTTCCTCGATGACACGACCGGCGAAGTGCGCCGCATCTACGCCCTGCCCGAAGAACGCGGCTCCGGGGTTGCACGAAAACTCATGTCCGCTCTGGAAGACGCAGCGGCTGAGCGTGGGGTGCTACTGATGCTCCTGGAGACGGGCGACCGCCAACCCAGGGCGATGCGTTTCTACGAGGCGCTTGGTTACGCGCACATACCACCCTATGGAGAGCACATCGGAAAGCCATGGTCAGTCTGCTACGAGAAGCGAATCGCGCCCTCGGACATCACGTTCGAGGAGGCATCGCCGGACACACCGGAGGTCGCGGCGCTCCTCGCTGCGTACGAGAAGGAGTTCCTGTCGCTGAATACGGTCGAGGAGTCGGGCTGGACCGGGGAGGCTGTGCACCAACACATCGCGGCCATGCTGCTCGTTCGCCGCGACGGCCAGCCCGTCGGCTGCGGCGGTCTGCGGATGCGCGATGCCGCCACCGCCGAGTTGAAGCGCATGTACGTCACCCCCGAGGAGCGCGGGAAAGGTGTCGCCACGGAACTCGTGGCCCGGTTGGAACGCATGGCTGCTGAGCGGGGTGCATACCGGATTGTGCTGGACACCACGGTGCACATGACGAGCGCCATCCGCCTCTACCAGCATCTGGGCTACGTCTCCACGGAACCGTTCGGCGCCCCAGCGCCCTCCCTGGTCTACTTCGAGAAGCGCCTGGCCTAGTCGCGGATGTCCTGCAGGAACATGCCGGTCGGCATCTCGTGGCCGAGGCCCATCTCGCGCGCCTTTTCATAGACCACCTTCCCGACCGCGGCGAATTGCAGGCCCTGGTTGCCGCCGTTCAGGTAGAGCGTGATGTCGTCCGGTGACGTGCGCCCGTCCACGACGCCGTTCACGAGATCGGTGAACGACGGCAGCTCGGAACCGGAGCCGAACTGCTGCATCCGCCGTCCGGCGGGCGGCAGGCGCTTCATCTCCTCCTCGTTCCCGGCGACGAACGCCACAGGGCTGTGGCCGCGTCCGTACTGGATGCGCGGGTCTTCCTGCAGCCTCGCGCCGCCGATGCCTTGGCGGATGATGACGTTTGCCTTGTCGAACACAACCTCGTCGAGTTCGTAACCGCCCAGGTTGGTTACGTGCATCCCCGGCTCCAGCCACTCGCCGTTGAACACGGGGCGCATCGCGTCCGTGCAGGTGGAGACGATGTCGGCGCCGCGCACGGCGGACTCGGGGTCGTCGACCGGCTCGATGTCGATGTCCAGCAGGTCCATCATCTCGGCGGCGTACGTCTCGCGATTGCGCTTGGTGGGGCTGTAGACGCGCACTTTCTCGATGGGGCGCTCGTTGCAGAATGCTTTGAGGTACGTCCGCGCCATGCCTCCGGAGCCGAGCATGGCCACGACGCGTGAGTCCTCGCGTGACAGGTAGCGCGCGCCGAGCCCCCCGCCCGCGCCGACGCGCATGTGCTGGAGTTCCCCGTCGTTGATGATGGCGAGCGGCTCACCGTTCACGGTGCTGAACAGGAAGATCAGGCCGCAGTACGTCCCGGGCTCGACGCAGTACTTCTCCTCCGTCCAATTCCCGTTCTCGTCCTCGGGCCAGGAGACGACATCCGATTTCATGCGAATGGCGAACACGCCTAGGTCGCGGCTCGCGCCCTCCATCGTCCCCCAGCGGTAGTAGTCGTCCTCCCTGCCGGTGGGGACGTACATGTCGATGCGCGGGCGATGGATCGCAGCACCGTCGACCAGCCCGCGGAACGCGACGTCCTGCGAGTTGATGGCGTCGTCGATGGTGAGTATCTGCTGGACGGTCTGGTTGTCTATGAACAGCATCGCTTGTGCTCCTTTTGCGTTCGATAAGGACGCCGGGTTGAATCCTGTGTGCGGTCATGCCCGCTGAGGACCGGCATCCCCTTTTCTACTCCGCTCAGCCGATTCTCACAAGCGCACGAGCGGCATTTCGGATGCAAGACTCCCACGCCCGCGCGCGGGTTCGCTAGAATGGAGATAGCACCCCTGTCCATGGAGGCGGCATGACGACCCGGACGAGCGCTCCCCCCGACGAACTCTGCATCAACTCCATCCGCTTCCTCTCCATAGATGCCGTCCAGAAGGCGAACAGCGGACACCCCGGCGCGCCGATGGGCGCGGCCCCCATGGCCTATGCGCTCTGGGACAGGTTCCTGAAGCACAACCCCGCCGACACGTCATGGCCTGACCGGGACCGCTTCGTACTCTCCGCGGGCCACGCTTCCATGCTCATCTACTCGCTGCTCCATCTCACCGGCTACCCGGTAACGCTCGACGACATCCGCGAGTTCCGGCAGTGGGAAAGCCGAACGCCCGGCCACCCGGAGTACGGTCTGACACCAGGCGTCGAAGTGACGACCGGCCCGCTCGGCCAGGGGTTCGCGAACGGCGTCGGCATGGCCTACGCGGAGCGGCTGCTCGCGGAGCGCTACAACCGGCCCGGGCACGAGATCATCGACCATTACGTCTACGGCATCTGCTCGGACGGCGACCTAATGGAGGGTGTCGCGTCGGAGGCTGCGTCGTTCGCGGGCACGCATAAGCTCGGCAAGATCATCTACCTCTACGACGACAACAACATCTCGATCGAGGGCAATACTGACGTCACGTTCCTGGAGGACGTGGGCGCGCGCTTCAGCGCCTACGGCTGGCACGGCGTCGGCCCGCTTGCCCGGATGGCGCGGGCTCGTCCCGAGGGCGGGGGTGGTCCTGCCTTCGGTCGAGGCCGCCTTGCGTGAAGCGCAGGCTGAACGTGAGCGCCCCAGCCTCATCGTGGCCCAGACTACGATCGGCTACGGCAGCCCGAACAAGGCGAACACAGGAGGCGTGCACGGGGCTCCGCTGGGAACAGACGAGGTCGCGCTTACCCGCGAGACACTGGGATGGCCGTACGAACCGTTCATCGTGCCGCAGGAGGCGCTCGACCACATGCGGCTCGCCCTGGAGCGCGGCGCCGATGCACAGGCTGACTGGGAGCGGCGTCTGGCCGAATACCGTGCCGCCTACCCTGCCGAGGCCGCGCAACTGGAGGCCGATCTCAACGGCGAACTGCCGGACGGCTGGGCCGATGCGCTCGCCGATCTCTTCGCCAACGAAGAGAAGCCGCTGGCGACCCGCGAGGCCGGGGGTCGCGTGATGAACGCGATAGCCGAACGCCTGCATACGCTCGTCGGCGGCTCTGCCGACCTTGCGCCATCCAACAACACCATGCTCCGCGATTTTGTGAATGCGGACGGCGAAAAGGTGACCCCGCATAACATGCATTTCGGCGTGCGGGAGCACGCGATGGGCTCCATCGCGGGAGGGATAGCGCTGCACGGCGGAGTCATCCCCTACACCGGGACGTTCCTCATCTTCTCCGACTACATGCGCCCACCGATGCGCCTGGCCGCGCTGATGGGCCAGCGCGTCATCTACGTCTTCACGCACGACTCCATCGGGCTCGGTGAGGACGGCCCGACACACCAGGCGGTGGAGCAGCTCATCGGGCTGCGCAGCGTACCGAACATGGTCGTGCTGCGCCCCGCGGAGGCTACGGAGACCGCAGTGGCCTGGCGCGCCGCGATCGAGCGTAAGACAGGCCCGACCGTGCTCGTCTTCACGCGCCAGGGGCTTCCCGTGCTGGACAGGAGCGTCTACCCGACTGCTGACGGCGTATTGCGCGGCGCCTACGTGCTCTGGGAGTCCTCGGCCAACCCGGAGATCATCCTCATCGGCACCGGCTCCGAGGTGCAGATCGCGCTCGATGCGGGCAAGGCGCTCGCCGGGAAGGACATCGCGGCACGGGTCGTTTCGATGCCGTCGTGGGAGCTGTTCGACGCGCAACCGAAGGAGTACCGCGACGCCGTGCTGCCGCCCGCCGTCAGGGCGCGTGTGTCGGTCGAGGCCGGGCGAACGATCGGCTGGGAACGGTACGTGGGCCTGGAGGGAGTCTCGATAGGCGTGGATACGTTCGGTGCGTCCGCCCCGTACCAACGCATCTACCAGGAATACGGTCTCACCGCGGAGCGCGTTGCGGAAGCTGCGGAATCGCTCGTGCGTGGCGGGGCGTAGTCTGGTGGCGCTTGCTCTATACTGCGCCCGGTCAGTGACACGGAACGGCAGAAGCGACGGACACGCATGACGCAAAGAACGCAACAACCCACCTCTCCCCTCGGCCCACATCAACGGGCAGTGACGAATGCGCTGACGCGGCTTGCGCGCAGCAACGTCATGGCGCGTATCTGGGACAAGGACCACACGGTCTGGAACGACGACCCCACCGAGATTGCCGACCGGCTCGGCTGGCTGACCATCTCCCGCGACATGACGGAGCACGTGAGCGACCTGCGCTCGTTCGCAGAAGAGGTCCGCAACGAAGGCACCCGGGACGTGGTGCTGCTCGGCATGGGCGGCAGCAGCCTGGGGCCGGAGGTGCTGCGGCAGTGCATCGGCAGCGCGCCGGGCTTCCCTGCCCTCACCGTCCTCGACTCCACTGTCCCTGCGCGGGTTGGCACCGTTACGCGCTCCATCGACCCGGCGCGCTCGCTCTTCATCGTCTCCTCCAAGTCCGGCGGCACGATAGAGCCGAACTCGTTCTACAAGCATTTCCGCACCATCGTGGAGCGCGCGGTCGGCGTGGAACGGACTGGCAGGCATTTCGTCGCGATCACAGACCCGGGGACGTCGCTGGAAGAACTCGGCGCTTCCCAGGGCTTCCGCCGCGTGTTCGAGAACCCTCCCGACCTCGGCGGGCGCTACTCCGTTGGCTCGTTCTTCGGACTCGTACCCGCCGCCCTCTGCGGGGTGGACTGCGGCAAGCTGCTGGACCGCGTCTCGCAGATGGCCGCGCGTTGCGAGGCAGGGGCCGGCGTCCGGAACAATCCCGGCGGCTGGCTCGGCGCTGCCATTGGGGGGGTGACGCTTCAGGGACGCGACAAGCTCACGCTCGTCGCATCTCCGGAGGTCGCGAGTTTCGGCCTCTGGGTCGAGCAGCTCATCGCGGAGAGCACCGGCAAAGACGGCAAGGGCATAGTCCCCGTCGTCAACGAACCGCTGCTCGAAACCGATGCGTACAGCGATGACCGTCTCTTCGTGCACGTACGCCTCTCCGGCGGTGACAACGCGGCAGCGGACGTAGGCCTGGAACGCATCCGGGATGCGGGGCATCCGGTCATCACGTTGGAGATGGACGACGTGTACGACATTGGTGCGGAGTTCTTCCGCTGGGAGATGGCCACCGCGGTCGCGGGACATCTGCTTGGCATCCAACCCTTCGATCAGCCGAACGTGCAACAGGCGAAGGACGTGACGAACCGCGTCCTTGAGACGTATGTGAATGAGGGCGCGCTGCCGGATGCCGATGAGGGCTCGGTCACCGGCCTGCTCGGTGAGGCAGCCGAGGGGGATTACCTCTCCATCATGGCGTACGTTGAGGAGACCGACGGCGTCACGAACGCCGTGAACATGCTCCGCCAGTACGCCATGCGCAAGCATCGCATCGCTACGACACTGGGCTACGGCCCGCGCTTCCTCCACTCAACCGGCCAACTGCACAAGGGCGGGCCGAACACGGGCCTCTTCCTGCAGATGGCTGCCGACGTGCGCTCGGACATCCCCATACCGGGGGAACGCTTCGGGTTCGGCACCCTCGCGGCGGCCCAAGCCATCGGCGACTACGAGGCGCTCAAAGAAACCGGGCGGCGCGTCGTCCGGATCAACCTGGGCAGGGATGCAGAGGCTGCCGTGTTGCGCCTGTTGGGAAGCCTCTAACCGACGACCCATGTCCAAGACAACCATCGTCATTTTCGGCGGTACCGGCGACCTTGCACAGCGCAAGCTCATCCCTGCGCTCTACAACCTGCGACGCAAGCGCAGACTCGACGGCGAAGTGAATGTCGTCGGTTTCGCCCGCGCTCAGCATGGCGACGACTCATACCGTGGTCTACTGCAAGAGGGCGCGCGCGAACTCGGAGGGTTGGAGACGACTCCTGAAGAATGGGCAGAGTTCGCGCGCTGCCTCCACTATGTCTGTGGAGACCTGGGTGACGCAGCGGCATTCGAGGAGTTGGGACGCAAGCTCGCTGAAGTCGAGGGAACTGACGGCGCGAACCGCTTGTTCTATTTTGCCATCGCCCCTTCCCTGCACCGGCTGGCGGCGGAGGGGCTGCGCGACGCGGGGCTCACCACGGAGGAGAGCGGCTGGCGCAGGGTCATCGTCGAAAAGCCGTTCGGCAAGGACGAGGAGTCCGCACGCGAACTGAACCGTGCGCTGCACAATGTCTTCCGCGAGAACCAGACCTTCCGCATCGACCACTATCTCGGTAAGGAGACGGTACAGAACCTGCTGGTGTTGCGATTCGGCAACGCCATCTTCGAGCCCCTGTGGAACCGCAACTACGTGGACAACGTGCAGGTGACGGTGTCCGAGGCCGTGGACGTTGAAGGCCGTGCGGGCTACTACGACGGTTCCGGCGTCGTGCGGGACATGATCCAGAACCACCTCATGCAGCTGATGTGCCTCGTGGCGATGGAGCCGCCCGACTCCCTGGCCCCCGAGTCGGTGCGCGACCGGAAAGGCGACCTCCTGCGCGCGGTACGCCGTTGGACTCCGGAGGAGTTCCGCGAACACGCCGTCCGTGCCCAGTACGCGGGCTACTCCGACGAACCGGGCGTCGCGCCGGGTTCGGTGACGCCAACCTACGCCGCGCTGCGCTTGTACGTGGACAACTGGCGCTGGCAGGGTGTCCCGTTCTACCTCCGCTCCGGCAAGGCCATGGAGGAGAAGGTGTCCGAAATCATCATCCAGTTCAAGAACCCTCCTCTCGCGATGTTCGAACGCCTTGGCGGGAGCGGGTTCGCACCCAACATCCTCTCCATCTGCGTTCAGCCCGACGAGGGGGTCCACCTCCAGATCGACAGCAAGGCGGTCGATGCCGGGTTCATCACGCATCCGGTGGACCTGAGCTTCCACTACAAGGATGAGCTTCGGCTCGGCCAGGAATTGCCGGAGGCGTATGAACGGCTGCTGGAAGACGCGATGGAGGGAGATGCCAGCCTCTTCATCCGCGCCGACCAGATCGAAGAGGCGTGGAATATCGTCGACCCGCTCCTGAAGTGTTGGGAGTCGCCGGAGGCGAGCCCGCCGGAGACATACGGACAGGGCACGTGGGGGCCGTCGGGCTCGGCAGGGCTGTTGCGGCAGGACGGCTTTCTCTGGCAGACGCTCTGTGGCGGGCACTAACCACGCCGGGCGCCGCGCATCCACAGGGACGGGATTGCCGCAAGGATGACGAGCACCAGCCCGGACCGGAAGAAGAGTCTGAAGACGTCGAACGAAGCGTTGGAGATGCCTTCCTCGTAGGCGGCGACGCGGTCCGAGAACGCTGCGGCGCTCTCGCCGGGCAGCTGTATCGGGACTGGCAGGCCGCCGGCGAGCGACTGCAGGTAATCCACGCCCAGGGCGGACATCGCCGCGAGCCCCGCCGTCATCCCGAACATCCGCGACGCCGTTATCCACGCGGCGGCGGTCGCCCGGTATTCGTTGCCCGCGGATTCGACCGCAGCCACGGTGAACGGTGCGATGAGCAGTCCGAATCCCAGGCCGCCTATCGCGAGGTGCAGCGTCAGGCGAGGGTCGGCTATCGTCTCGTCCCACGTCGTCAGCAACACGAAACAGACTGCTGCGAGCGCCAGGCCCACCAGCGCCGGAACCCGGATGCCGATGCGCGACGCAGCGTAGCCGCCCAGCAGCGCGCCGACGGGTATCGCTCCGGTGAAGCGCATCAGCCGCAGACCGCCCTCCAGCGGCGGTTCGCCCAGCACGGTGTTGGTCATCAGCGGAACGGTGACAAGGATGAGCACGAGCGCACCGCCGGCCAACAGTTGTGCGCTCATCGCTGCGGCGAAACTACGCGCCCTGAAGAGGGCCGTGCTCACGACCGGCGCGAGCGCCCGACGCTCCGCGAACGGCAGCGCCACCAGCAACAGCACACCGACTCCGATGAGCACGTACGGCAGCGCTGAACCTCCTCCGAAAAGCGAGCGCTGCGCGAGCCCGCCGGTCACCAGCGACAGTCCGCCTGCAAGCAGCACACCGCCGGTCACGTCCAGCCGCCCGCCGGAGCGTCCTGCCTCCGGCATGCCGAGGAGCGCAACTGCCAGCACAGCCACGATAGGCAGGTTGCTCCAGAACACCCAGCGCCATCCGATCCAGTCGACGATCAGCCCCCCGTAGAGTGGGCCGAGCACTCCGCCTGCCTCGGCCGCTGCTCCGACGATGCCGAACACGATGGCACGCCGTGCCGGAGGAAGCCCTTCGCCCGCTAGCGCTATCGCCGCCGGGACGAGCGCACCGCCGCCCACTGCCTGCACGACGCGCGCGGCAATGAGCCAGCCGAGATTCGGGGCGAGCGCGACAGCGGCGGAGCCCACGCCGAAAAGGAGCATCGCACCGAGATAGAGACGACGGTAGCCGTACACGTCCCCTGCCCGCCCCAGCAGCGGCATCGCCACCGTGAATCCGAGCAGATAGGCCGTCACAACCCAGGCGAGGTCGTTCAGCCGGTCGATGCTGATCCCCAGGTCGACCATGACGGCGGGGAGAGCGGTAACGACCGAGGTCTGGTCGAGCGAAGCAAGGAACACGCCCGCGCAGACGACCACGAGCGTGGCGTTGGGCGAGAGCCGGAGCGGCATTCGGGTGGACTCCGGAGAGGCCATGCCGTTACCTATGCCGGAGGCTCGATAGTGACGGGTTCGTCGAACCGGGAGAGTTCCAGCACTCGGACGATGTCCGGGGTATCGGCTTCCACGAGCCTGCCCGTCAGACGGACCTTCCGCACGAGGTGGTCGTCACGCCCGATCCAGACTTCCATGCGCAGCGTCTCGTCTTCCGGTGCGCCAGGCACGAGCCCGCGCATGGATGTCGCCGGTGTCGTACCGGTGAGCTTGTGCACGGACGCACCGTCTATCGAGCCTCCGTCCGCAAGTTCGAGCTCGCCGAGTGAGGAGAGAGCATCGGCGATGCTGCCGTTGATGTTCGCGAAGTTGATGGCGAGCGTTCCAGCCGGGAGGGCCTGCCAGACCATGCTGATGCGGTCGCGCAGGTGAGTCGTCTCACCGTACTGCACGATGTCCAGTTGCAGCGTGGCGTTCCCGAAGAGCGTGCTGGTGGCCGTTGCCAGGAACTCCGCCTTGTCCGGGAAGACGCCATCGCCTTCCGCCTCGGTGAGTGTCGAAGAGAAGCCGATGTCCGTGCCGCCTACTTCGTGCGTCACGAGGAAGTGGACGGTCGAGAGGTTGCGCAGGGTTTCGGCTCCCTGGTCGCGGACGTCCTCTGCCGTGATGGATGGCGTCGGCGTCGCTTCGGGGCCACAGGAAACGGCGAGCAAAGCAGCGGCCATCGCCAGGATGGCCGCCGCTGCGCTTGTCTGTAACGCTGCCCTCACTACTCCTCGCTGTTGCCGGAGGAAGTGGCCTGTGCTCCTTGCAGGAACGGCTGCAGCATGGACGTGAACTCCATCGGGAAGATCCACTTGGTGGAGGGGCTGCCGCCGATGTCCTTGAGCGTGTCGAAGTACTGCAGGCTCATCGTGCGGGGATCGGCCTGCATCGCAACTTCGTTGATGCGCTGCATACCCAGGCTGAATCCTTCCGCTCTCAGGATGGCCGCCTCCCGGTCGCCCTGAGCCTCGAGAATCGCCGCCTGCTTGGCGCCTTCCGCGCGCAGCACGGCGCCCTGCCGTTCACCCTCAGCGCGGTTGATCTCGGCGTCGCGTTCGCCTTCCGCCTCGGTGACGGCGGCGCGGCGGGTGCGCTCGGCGGAGAGCTGGCGGTTCATCGCGTCCTGCACGTCGCGCGGGGGCTCGACTTCCTTGATCTCGACCCGGGTCACTTTCACGCCCCAGTTGACCGTGACCTCGTCCAGTTTCACCTGGAGCTGGGAGTTGATGCGCTCGCGCTTGGAGAGCACGTCATCCAGGTCCATCTCGCCGACGACCGCACGGAGCGTCGTCATGGCCAGCGCCTGCGCTGCCGCACCGAAGTCGCTGATGTTCAGGATGGTGTCCTGCGGGCGGTCCTCAATGACGCGCATGTAGACGAAGAAGTCGATGTCGATCGGGGCGTTGTCCCGTGTGATGCTCGTCTGCCGCGGGATAGGCACGGGTACCTCCCTAAGGTCTGCAGTGGATGAGCCGTTGTTGACGAACGGCCAGAGCCATCGGATGCCCGGCCCGCGCGTCCCGGTGTACGAACCGAATGTGAACACGACGAGTCGCTGATACTGCTTGATGACATTCAGACCCCAGTTAGCCATGCGCTGACTCCTTCTCCGTTTCCTCTGCCCGTCTTGGTCCTACTCGTTCCACTTCCAGCAGCGCACCGTGCTCCGTCTGTACTACGACTGACGCTCCGCGTGCTATGTGCGAGCCATCCACCGCGCGGGCGTTCCATGTTTCGCCGCGTACGCGCACCTTCCCTTCCGGTGCGAGCGCCGCCGATACCATACCAGTCATGCCGATGAGGATGGGCTCGGGCGTACCGTGCCTGAACTGTTCACGGCGCACGCGTCCCACCTCCCGCGAGAAGAGCAGGACGCCGATGCCCATGGTAACCGCGACCGGCGTGATGGCCCACCAACTCACGCTGATGTCCGGGAGCACGGGCGACGGTGTGCCGAAGTGCGAGAAGAGCAGGATGCCGCCAAGGACGAGGCTTGCGATGCCCAACGCGCCGACTACACCGAACCCGTCTATGTTGAACTCGACGCTGAACAGCACGAATGCCAGCAGGATGAGCGCCACGCCCGCCCAGTTGCCCGGCAGACTTCCCAGCGCCGCGAGCCCCAGCACGAGCGCGACGAGTCCCGCCACACCGGGGAAGATGAGGCCCGGGTTCCAGAACTCGACGAACAGACCGAGCCCGCCAAGCGAGATGAGCAGGAACGCGACGTTCGGGTCAGCGATGTAGGAGAGGATGCGGTCGAACAGCCCCATGCTGATGTTCCGCACCGGCGCCTCCGCGGTGTGCAGTGTCACGGTGCGCTCGCCGGTTGCGGTGACCACGACGACGCTCTGACCGTCGATCTGCTTCAGCAGGTCGTTCATGTTCACGGCGATGACGTCCACGATACCGAGTTCCACCGCCTCCTCTGCGGTGTACGACTTCGCTTCGAGCACAGTCGCTTCCAGCGGCTCGGACGGCCTGCCGCGCACCTCGGCGATGGAGCGGATCAGCGCAGCGGTGTCCTCGAACACCTTGCTCTCGAGCGTCTCATTCAGCTCCTCGCCCTGACCGCCGACCGGGCTTGCCGCGCCGATGTTCGTGCCGGGCGCCATCGCCGCGATGTGCCCCGCAGCGGTGATGAACGTTCCGGCGGACGCGGCGTGCGCCCCCTGCGGGAACACGTAGACGATCACGGGAACGGGCGCAGCAAGGAGTGTTTCGGTGATGTCGCGCGTTGCGCTCAGGAGTCCGCCGGGTGTGTCGAGCGTGATGACGACTGCCTCGGCGCCGCTTCGTTCAGCTTCCTCCAGCGCTCGCGTGATGTAGCGGTCGGTGATGGGACTGATGATGCCGTCGACCTCGACGACGTGCGCTTCGCGCGATTGCGCCAGCGCAGTGCCGGCGAACCCGGCCGTCACGAGCAACGCGCACATCGCGAGCCACGTAACGCGCGCCCACGCAAGGAGGGCTGGCCGGGGGCGGGAGCGGGTTGTGGAGGAACGCGGCATAACAGGGCCTCACGTCCTATTGTAAGGCCTCTGCCCTGCCCGCTCTGCCCTTGCGTGTCAGTTGACGTTGAAGTAGAGCGTGTCCGGGTTGTCCACGAGGATCTGCTTCTGGACGGCAGGGTCGTCCGTGTACATGCCGAACAGGTCGACGAGGTGGCCGTCGTTGGGCATGTGGCGCACGTTCGGGTGCGGGAAGTCGGTGCCCCAGAGCACGCGGTCCGGCGCGGCGGCGATGAGCGCCTGTGCGAACGGGACAGCGTCCGTGAATGGCGGGCCGTCGGTTGAGACGCGCTCGCCGCCGCATATCTTCACCCACGCGTTCGGGCGCTCCATCAGCCGCAGCAACTCCTGGAACGGCGTCTGTTCCAGACCGTCGCCCGCCTTCACCCGCGCCATGTGGTCTATGACGAAGGGCACGGGCAACCCGAGCAGCATCGGTGAGAGCTCGACGATGTCCTCCGCGTCCAAGTGAACGACGAGGTGCCAGCCCATCGATCCGATGCGCTCAGCCATGCGCTTGACGACGTCCGGTTCCGGCACGCTCTCCAGGTGGCGCACGAAGTTGAAGCGCACGGCGCGGATGCCTCCCTCGTGGTAGCGGGCAAGCTCCGCGTCGCTGATGTCCGGCTCCACGATGCTCGTGCCACGGTACGCCCCGCCCGACCACGCAATTGCGTCGAGCGTGGCGTCCATGTAGACGCCGTGGCAGCTCGCGTGGACGATGACCGCACGGGCGATGCCGAGATGATCGTGCAGCGCCTTCAACGTCTCCTTCGAGGCGTCGGGCGGTGTGTAGGACCGGTTCGGGTGGTATGGAAAGACGTCACCGGGGCCGAAGATATGGCAGTGCGCGTCGCACGCGTTCGCAGGCAACTGCAGGTCAGGCTTTTTGGGGTTGGGGTCAGGTCCGGCGATCAGGCGTATCTCGCGCTCCGTCATCGTGCCGCTGCTCCGGTGAGGGCGCCCCGCCCCGACCAGACTTCGGCCGGGATGTAGACCTCGCCCTCCATCAGTTTGCGGGCCGTCCGTAGTAGCGCGGCGCGCTCGATGGTTGGTTCTTCGTCGGTGCCGCCCACCTCGACCTCAACTGCAAAGTCGCCGGTGGGGTGTTCCAGTCCCAGCATCTTGCGGCGTCCCTCCGGACGCACCGCGTAGTCGTAAGCCGTCGTGCCGGGGAAGACGGCAGCAGTCGCGACCGTCACCGCGGCGAGGACGCCTATCGAGGCGTGAGCTACCTTGGGAATGAACGAGCGCGTGCAGATCGCGCCGCCGTTGACCGGAGGCGCGAGCAGGAACATCTTTGGCACGACGTTGTCCGTCACGTCGCCGAGGTTCATCAGGTGCCCCGCCTGCAGGCGGATGCTCTCGATGCGCTCCTTCAGCTCGGTGTCCGCGTTCAGCTCGTCGCGCGTCTCGTAGCCGGTGCGCCCGAGGTCGGCGGCGCGCATCGCGACGACCGGCATGCCGTTGTCCATCAGCGAGCACTCGATGCCGTCAATCACGTCCGCGCGGTTGCCCGTGGGGAAGAGCGCGCCGTAGAACGAGCCCGCCGTGTCCTCGACGTCAATCATGATTGGCGCGGAGGTGCCGGGCACACCGTCGATGCGCGCGCTGCCCTGATACTCCACCTGCCCGCCCGGTGTCATGATGCGGGCGATGGCACGGTCGCCGGAGTTGACCATGTGGATGCGTACCACGGTCTCGTCATCAGCGGCGGGGATGAGGCCGTGCTCGATGGCGAACGGCCCGATGCCTGCGAGCATGTTGCCGCAGTTCGGGCTCACGTCCACGACTGCCTCGTTCACGACGACCTGCGCGAAGAGGTAGTCGACGTCGCAGTCCTCGCGCGTCGCGGGGCTGACGATGGCGACCTTGCTCGTGAGCGGGTCCGCACCGCCGAGGCCGTCTATCTGGCGGTCATCGGGCGAGCCCATGACCGCGAGCAGAACCTTGTCGCGCGTCTCAGGGTCGCTCGGCAGGTCGGACGCGAGGAAGTACGGCCCCCGCGACGTGCCGCCGCGCATGAATACGCAAGGGATGGAAGTCTGCATCGCTCACTGCCTCCTGTGTCTCGTCACTCCCGCGGAAGCGGGAATCTCGCCTGGCAAGGAACCGCTTGCGGGCCTACACCCTGCTCTGCAGCTGGTGGTAGCGGAACTTCTCGCGGGCCGCGTCCAGCCGTCCGCCGAGCATGATCTCGTTGCGGATGCGCTCCTCGGCCTCGTCGATCTCCTGTGCGGCCTTCAGCACTTCCTGCTCGTGCTCCTGCGCGATGACGAGCACGCCGTCGCCGTCGCCGAGCAGCAGGTCGCCGGGCAGCACTCGGACCTCGCCGAGCGACACCGGCTCCTGGTAGGCGTCGGCGCGGACGCGGTCCTTGCCCGTGCGCATGTAGGTGCCGCGCGAGAAGATGGGGTAGTTCAGCTTCAGGGCGCGGTTGGAGTCCCGGCAGACGCCGTGGATGACTGTGCCGCCGAGGTTGTTGCGGTCGGCCATGATGGTGAGGATGTCTCCCCAGACCGTGGCGTCAAGCCGCCCGCCGTTGTCGATGACGACCACGCCGCCGGGCGCGACCTCGTCGATGTAGTCACCGACGCTCTCGCCCTTGTGGCCTGCGGTCATCGGCTCGTTACGGACGGTGTGGGCGCGCCCACAGAGCGTGAAGTCGCGGTCGACCGGCTTGATGCCGAAGCACTGTCCTCCGAGGCCGAGCCTGTCCATCGCGTCGCTCACCGGCGTCGTGCCGAGTTTCGCGAACGCCTGCACTACGGGGTCGTTGGGGTCGAGATAGCCTGACATATCACCTGCTCTCGTCGTGTTGATTACTCCTCACAGGGGCGCGGAGGAGCGATGCTAGGTTCCTACGGGTGGGCGTGCTCCGTCAAGCGCGGAGTGTCTCCAGCGCACGTACGGCGAGCGAGTTCGCATCTGGGTGCCACGCGATGCGCTCGTCGGTTGCCTTGAACCACGTTGCCTGTCGTCGGATCAGGCGGTGCGTGGCGCTCTTCACTCGCTCAGCCGTCTGTTCGAGTGTCATGCTGCCCCGCACGTAGGCCGCAACCTCGCGGTAGCCGACGCTTGAGAACGACGGCAACTCCGGGCCGTAGCCGGCGTGCAGGAGTTCTCGCACCTCTTCCGGCCAGCCGCTGGTCAGCATGGCGTCGACGCGGTCCGCGGCGCGTTGGCGCAGCGCGGCCCGTTCCGGCGCGATGCCGAGCAGCACCGGCTCGAACCCCGGCGGCGACTTACGGCGCTGGCGCGAGAATGGCGCGCCAGTCTCGTGCCACACTTCAAGCGCACGAACGACGCGCCGTACGTTGCGTGGGTCTATCGCGTCCGCTGCGCGGGTGTCGACGGCGCGCAGGCGCTCGTGCAGCGCCTCGGGGCCGCTGCGCCACGCCTCCTCGGTGAGCTCGGCACGCAGTTCCGGGTTGGGCGGCACGGCCGGGGCGTGCCAGCCTTCGGCGAGTCCCCATACGTACTGCCCAGTGCCTCCCACGACGACGGGCGTCGCGCCCCGCGATGCGACGTCGGCGATGATGGTGCGCGCTTCAGAGAGGAACCGTGCGAGGTGGTAGCGCTCGTCCGGAGCGGCCACATCGATGAGGTGATGGGGTACGGAGGCGAGTTCGGCGGGCGTTGGTTTGCCCGTGCCGATGGACATGCCCCGGTACACCTGGCGGCTGTCTGCGTTGACGATCTCAATGCGAGCCTGGGTCGCGAGTTCCAGCGATGCGGCGGTCTTGCCGCTCGCGGTGGGTCCGACGATGAAGAGGACGCGCGGCCCGGGCATGGGTATCAGGCCGGCGCGAACGCCCTGACGATGGCGGCGAAGTCCGCCGCGACGAGGCTTGCGCCACCTACGAGCGCGCCGTCGATGTCCGGCTGCGCCGCGAGCGAGTCCGCATTTCCGGGGTTGACGCTGCCGCCGTAGAGCACCGGTACGATGCCACCGTCCGCGTCGAGCGCCACGCCTACTTCGGAGCGAACGACGGCGCACATCTCCTGTGCCATCTCGGGCGTCGCCGCCCTGCCCGTGCCGATGGCCCAGACCGGTTCGTAGGCGACGACGATGCTGTTTGCCTGCTCAGGCTCAACGCCCGCCAGTCCCGCCGACACCTGACGCCGCACGACGGCCTTCGCGCGGCCAGAGTCGCGCTCGTCCATCGTTTCTCCGACGCACAGGATGGGCATCAGACCTGCCGTGAGCACTGCGTTGACCTTGGCGTTGATGAAGGCGTCCGTCTCGCTGAAGAGCTGCCGACGCTCCGAGTGACCGACGATGACGTACGCGCACAGACCGGCCAGCATCCCCAACGGGACCTCGCCTGTGAATGCGCCCTTCGCCTCGGGGTGGGCGTTCTGCGCACCGACTCCGATGCCGGAGCCCGCTAGTGCGCCCGCAACGGCGGACAGTGCCACGAACGGCGGGCAGGCGACACGCGTCACGCCGTCGACGCCGCCGACGGCTTCGACAAGCTCCGAGGCGAGTGCTTCGGCATCCGCCATGGATGTGGGGTTCATCTTCCAATTGCCTGCTACGAATGGCGTTGGCACGTCTTCTCCTTAGCGCAAGATGTGTCTGCTGCCTACGCGTCGTCTCAGTGTGTGCCCTGGACTTCATCCAGGGCGGCGACGCCGGGCAGCTCTTTGCCTTCCAGGAATTCCAGCGACGCGCCGCCTCCTGTCGAAACGTGCGACATCTGTTTGGCGAGCCCCAGGTGCGCGACCGACTCCGCCGTCGAGCCGCCGCCGATGACCGTGACCGCGTTGCTCGACGCCAGCGCCTCCGCGACGATGCGCGTGCCTTCGTGGAAGGGAGGCACCTCGAACACGCCCATCGGTCCGTTCCAGACGACCGAGCCCATCGCGGCGAGACGCTCTGCGTAGGAGGCAGCCGTACGCGGGCCGATGTCCAGGATCATGGCGTCGGCGGGGATATCGCTGATGGACACGGCGGACGTGGGAACGTTTGGCTCGATGCGTTCGGCGATGACGACGTCGTCCGGCAGTGTGATGGGCGTCGAGGTCGCGGCCGCGCGTTCCATCGTCTCGGTGCAGAAGTCGATGAGGTTTTCCTCGAGCAGCGACGCGCCTATCTCGTAGCCCTGCGCCTTGAGGAACGTGCCTGCCATGCCGCCGCCGACGAAGAGCCCGTCCGCGTGACCGATGAGCCGTCCGAGCACCTGCAGTTTGTCACTCACCTTTGCTCCGCCGAGCAAGGCCGCGAGGGGGCGCGTGGGGTTCTCCAGTACGCCACCGAGGAACGTGATCTCCTTCTCCATGAGGAGGCCCGCCATGGCAGGAAGGTGGTGCGCGACGCCCTCGGTCGAGGCGTGCGCTCGATGGGCCGTGCCGAACGCGTCGTTCACATAGCCGTCGGCCAGCGACGCGAGCGACGCCGCGAACTCAGGGTCGTTCGCTTCCTCGCCCGGCCAGAAGCGGATGTTGTCCAGCATGAGCACACCGCCGGCGTTCAGCGTTCGGGCGGCAGCCTTTGCGTCGTCTCCCGGAGCGTCGTGCACGTAGCCAACCGCTGCGTCGAGCAGTTCGCTCAGCCGTTCGACGATGGGGCCGAGTTCGAGTTCGGGCGAGCGCTTGCCGTCGGGGCGTCCGAGGTGAGTGCAGAGGATGACGGACGCGCCCTGCCCGCGCAGGTAGTCGATGGTCGGCACGGCCTCGCGGATGCGCACGTCGTCCGAGATGCGCGTCGTGCCGCGCTCGAACGGTACGTTGAAGTCGACGCGGACGAGCGCGCGCTTGCCCTGCCAATCGAAATCCCTGAGCGTTCGCTTCATGCCCATGGTTCTCCCGTGAGTCCGTTGACGATCTCTCCCCAGCCATCAAGCTGGAGTATCGTCAACTCGGTCTCTTCGAGCGCTTCGATGGCGCTCCGTTTCGTCTGGTCCAGCACGGTGCGTGTCTGGCGGCGGGCGCCCGCGTCCTCCAGCACCGGGCGGATGCCCGCGAGGTCGTCCGGCTCCATCACGCGCTTGAAATAGTAGCCACCGAGCGCCCGCTTCTGGGCGAGCGTCCCGTGCTGCAGCGCGGCAACCACCGGGTAGAGCTTGCTCTTGTTCAGCGCGCGCCCTGTCTCTCCCCCCTCGCCCCAGAAGAGGCGTTCCTCGCTTGCTATGAGCGCCGCCACTCCCATCTGGATGCCCGCTTCGCGGAAGGCCAGCACCGTGGCATCGTCCGCTCCTGCAGCAACCGCGCCGAGCGCCAGCGCACCACCGGTGAGCGCCCCGTATTTCCCGCGCGCCATGCGCATGTACTGCTGCTCCGTCACATCCACGCGTTCCTGGAGTTGGAGGTCGTGGTACTGGCCCTGGTAGTACTCCAGCGCCGCGGTGTCCAACTCCGTGAGCGTTGCGGGGAGCCGGGCCACGGCGTCGCCGCTGAGCGTGTCGAGTATCGAGAGCCGCGCGAGCGCGTAAAGGCCGTCGCCCGCGTTGATCGCCTGCGCCGGGCCCCACACCCACCAGACCGCGTCCTGCCCTGCCCGCTGCTGGGTCGCGGTCTGCATCTCCTCGTGCACGGCGGCCGATTCGCCCAGCAGTTCGATGGCAGCCGCGCTCGGAGCGCACTGCTCCGGGTCGCCTCCCAGCGATGACGCCGCTTCGAGGCAGAGCGCGCCGAGGGTGCGGACAGTCTCGGCATGGCGCTCCTCGCCCGCAGCGTCTATCCAGCCAAGCTGGTAGCGCATCATCCGGTAGAGCGGGAGCGTGGGGTCGTTGGGGAGATCGAGGCTCGTGCGCAGCGCCTGCTCGATGAGTGGCTGGTGCGCGCGCAGGCTGTCGGGTGTCCAGGGTGCGTCAGGCATCGGGTCAGCGTCAGCAAGCAAGCGCGTCCGGGCCTGCGACCTCGCAGACATCGCGCATCTGCTCCAAAGTGATACCGCCGGGGCGGAGCACTTTCGGCGGGTTCTGTGTGGTGTCGACGATGGTGGACGGGACCGCCACGGGGCTCTCGCCTCCGTCCAGGATCATGCTGAGGCGGTTGCCGAGCTGCCGCTGCACCTCGGCCGCGCTCGACGGTTCCGGCCCGTTGTGGCGGTTCGCGCTCGTGCCCGTGATCGGCTTCCCGAGCGCCTGCACGAGCGTCTGCGGGCACGGGTGGTCCGGCAGCCGCACGGCTATCGTGTCGCCGTAGCCTGCGACGAGCGCGGGAACGTTCGTGTTGCGCGGTACCACGAGCGTCAGTCCGCCCGGCCAGAAGCGTTCCGCGAGCGCGTAGGCGCTGTCCGGCACGTCCGACGCCACCTCCGGCAGCTGCGATTCCGATGCGATGAGCACCGGCAATCCCTGGTCCCTGCTGCGGTTCTTGATGACGAAGATCATGGAGACCGCCGCGTGGTTGAACGCCGACGCACCGAGCCCGTAGACCGTGTCCGTGGGGAACGCGATGACGCCGCCCTCGCGCAACAGGATGGACGCGACGGAGCGGTTGTTGGGGTTGTCGGGGGCGAGAGGCATCAGAGTACCGTCCTTACGAGCAAGACGGTTCCGAGTATAGCACCGGCCTCCCTCATCCCATCTCTTGCCCCGTCGCGTGCCCTGTGGATGGACAGCCCGCGATGAAGCCTTCACAGGGAAATTCTGCTCAATTCTGCTCATCCGCCCTGAATTCACCTCTGGACACGTCCTTACCGATGAGCAGTCAAACTGCTCATTACTGCTCATCCGCTGCTCATTTACTGCACTTATCTGCTCTTTTCTATCCATTTCTGCTCACCTGCCATCTACGGCGGCTACAGTCGTCTGCGCCAGCGATGGAGGCAGCGTACGTGGGCACGACGCGACCGCGAAAGGGGCGCGTGTCACAAATCCCATGCGTTGACCGGCGACGCGCGCCGTTATACATTGATCAGTACCGCATGGACTCGCCCAACGACAACGCCCCACCGCCGCTCACCGACGGGACGCACCGGGTGTCGACGAGCGGCGACGTTGAAGTCTCCACCTACCTGGGGATCGCCCAGGAGCGTGAGCACCCCTCCGGTGAACGCCGGAGCAGCGGCGAGCCCGAACCCCTCAAACCCGAAGGTATAGCTGTCATCGACTACGGCTCGCAGTACAGCAGGCTCATCGCCCGCCGCGTCCGCGAGCAGAACGTCTACTGCGAACTCATCTCCGCCACCGCTCCCCGCGCAGCCGTCGACGGGCTCAACCTGAAAGGCATCATCCTCTCCGGCGGACCCGCGTCCGTGTACGGCGAGGGTGCTCCGCTGGCCCAGCCGTGGATATTCGAGAGCGGCGTCCCGGTACTCGGCATCTGCTACGGCATGCAGCTGCTCGCGCATCAGTTAGGCGGCAACGTCATCCCTGCTACCGAACGCGAATACGGCTTCGCGGTCGTCCACAAGAACGACCCCAGCCCGCTCTTCGACGGGCTCGACGGCGAGACTGCCGTGTGGATGAGCCACGGCGACCGCATCGCGACGATGCCTCCCGGCTTCCGGGCGGTCGCCTACACCGAGAATTCCCCTATCGCAGCAATGGCAAATGACGCCGGCATGTACGGCATCCAGTTCCACCCGGAGGTTGCTCACACACCGCAGGGCGCGGAGATCATCCGCAACTTCGCCTACAAGGTGTGCGGCGCGTCCGGTTCATGGACACCGGGCAACTTCGTCTCAGAGACGGTCCAGCGGATACGCGACCAAGTCGGCGACGGGCAGGTCATCTGCGCGCTCTCCGGCGGCGTGGACTCGGCGGTCACCGCCCAGCTCGTCCACGAGGCTATCGGCGATCAGCTCACGTGCATCTTCGTGAACAACGGTCTGCTGCGCCGCGAGGAACCGGAGCGCGTCCGCGCCGTGTTCGAGCGCAACCTCGGCCTCAATCTCGTCTACGTAGACGCCACCGAGCGGTTCCTCTCCTCGCTTGCGGGCGTGACCGACCCCGAGCAGAAGCGCAAGACCATCGGCGCGGAGTTCATCAACGTGTTCGAGGAGGAGGCCCGCACGATGGGAGTAGTCGACTTCCTCGCGCAGGGCACGCTCTACCCGGACGTGATCGAGAGCGAGACCGCCGAGCACAGCGCGTCGCACAAGATCAAGACGCACCACAACGTCGGTGGACTGCCGGAACGGATGCAGCTGGACCTCGTCGAACCGCTGCGTTACCTGTTCAAGGACGAGGTGCGGCTCGTCGGCGCGGAACTCGGCCTGCCGCCGGAGATGATCAACCGCCAGCCGTTCCCCGGCCCCGGCCTCGCCATCCGCATCATCGGCGACGTGACGTACGACAAGCTGGAAACGCTGCGCGCCGCCGACTGGATCGTGATGGACGAGATCAAGGGCGACGGCCTCTACGATCAGCTCTGGCAGAGTTTCGCCGTCCTCACGGACACCCGTACTGTAGGCGTCATGGGCGACCTGCGCACGTACCAGCACGTCGTGGCGCTCCGGGCGGTCACCAGCGAGGACGCCATGACGGCGGACTGGGCGCGATTGCCCTACGAGACGCTTGCACGCATCTCCAACCGCATCGTCAACGAGGTCCCAACCGTGAACCGCGTCGTCTACGACATCACGAGCAAGCCGCCCGGCACCATCGAGTGGGAATAGCTTCGATGGGCATAGTCAACCTCAGACGCGCCGTGCGGACAGTGTTCGGCGCGTTCGGCATCACATTTATCATCGGCGGCCTGGCCCTGGGCATCGCGGGCGAGTGGGACGTGCCGACCGTCTTCATCTCGATGGGCATCGGCATCGTCTGCCTGGTGATCGCGTTGGTCATGTTGCGGCAATCGAGGAACAAGGAGTGAAGGTATTCGTCGTTGGGAGCGGCGCACGTGAGCACGCCATCCTGTGGAAACTCGCTCAGAGCCCGCGCAACCCGGAATTGTTCGTGGCGCCGGGCAATGCAGGAACCGCCGCGATTGCGACAAACCTTCCGATCGCCGTGACCGACTTCGGCGCGCTCGTGTCGGCTGCCCGCGAACACGGCATCGACCTCACCATCGTCGGACCTGAGCTACCGCTGACCCTCGGCATCGTGGACCGTTTCCAGCGCGAAGGGCTGCGCATCTTCGGCCCGACGCAGGCCGCTGCCCGCATCGAGGGCAGCAAATCGTTCGCCCGACAGATCATGCGCGACGCCGGAGCGCCGACGCCTGCATTCGAGGTCTTCGACGACGCTGACGCCGCGCGCGAGTACGTGCGCTCACAGGGCGCGGCTCTCGTCATCAAGGCAGACGGCCTCGCCGCGGGCAAGGGCGTCGTGGTGGCGCAGAGCGTCGACGAGGCGCTCGAAGCAGTGGACGACGCGATGGTAACCCGGGCGTTCGGAGCGTCGGGCGAGCGCGTCGTCATCGAGCAGTGTCTCGTGGGGCAGGAGCTCAGCGTGTTCTGCTTCACGGACGGCGAATGCGTCACACCGCTCGTGCCCGCATGCGATTACAAGCGCGTGTTCGACGGCGACCAGGGACCGAACACCGGCGGCATGGGCGGTTACAGCCCGCCCCCATGGTGGGACGCCGCGATGGAGCGTCAGATACGCGAGACGTGTATCGAGCCGATCATCCGCGAGATGGCGCGTCAGGGTTCACCGTTCACCGGCGTCCTCTACGGCGGCCTCATGCTCACCGACGACGGGCCAGCGATCATCGAATTCAACGCCCGCCTTGGTGACCCCGAGGCGCAACTCATCCTTCCGCGTATGGAGAACGACCTCTTGGACGTCGTCGAGGCAGCGCTGGACGGCTCCCTGCCCTCGATCGACCTGCGCTGGAGCGGCTGCACGGTCGGTGTCGTGCTGGCGCCAGGCGGCTATCCCGGCCCTCACGAGACCGGCAATGTGCTGGCAGGGCTGGAGGAGGCGGAACGCGAGGCGGTCGTCTTCCAGGCCGGCACTGCCCTGGCCGACGATGACAGACTCGTCACTGGCGGTTCGCGCACCATGACCGTGGTGGGATGCAGCGCAACGATGGCCGAGGCCCGCGCCCGCGCCTACGCGGCAGCGGACATGGTGACGTTCGAGGGCAAGCACTACCGCAGGGACATCGCGTCGTTCGCGGTGGGGTGAGGTTAGAGGTCACCGTACACTTCCGAGCGGTGGGCGACTCGCGTGATAACCACCGAGTTCCCCTCTATTCGATAGCGGATGCGGTAGTTCCCTACCCTGATGCGCCACTCTCCGCTTGCCGGGTCGGCGACGTTGTGCAGTCGGCAGACAGCGTCCTGTGAGCCTGAGGGGTTCGGCAACGGGTACGGATTGCCTTCCAGCCGCGTTAAGGCGTCGTTCAGGTTTCGACGGGTGGCAGGATTGGCGGATCGGATTATCGCGCTGAACTCGCGTTGCGCCTTCGGTTTGAACGAGACACTATAGGCCAAGTTCCGCCCTGACCTCGCCCAGCGACACGGCACCGCTTTCATCGTCGTACCTGGCGAGGCTCATAAGGGCGTCCTCGACCTCGGTCCAGCAGCGGTCAACGAATTCAGCGAGGGCTGGAATCGCCATGGGAGTAGACCCGGGCATTCCCTTGATGACCATACCAACGGCAAGGAGCGCTGCTTCTGCAGCAGCCACATCCAGCCCTACCTGTTCAAGAACCTCAGTTACGCGTCGCTTTTCATCGGTGTCGAGGTTTTCGTAGCTTCGGTGAATCCAACCGAAATAGCCCATCGAGGACTCCAGTGCACCGTAGAGCTTCTCCTTGATGTCTTCGGAGACCATGTCGGAACGGCCGATGTCATCAAACAACGGGCTTCGGGCGGTTACCTCGGGAAGAGAACTGAATTTGCGAAGCCAGGTTTGTCCCCATTGCATCACCAAATAGGCGTATCCGGGTGCAACCAGTACTGCCTGTTCCTCCGCCATGGGCAGCGAATGGATCTGGGTCAGTGGAGCGACAATGGCATGCATCTGCTGCTCAATCTTATTGAGCTCGGCGCGCGTGTCCCCAGGCAAGCCAGCGGGTGACAAATCACCCACCGGCTCAGTGGCCAGTTCCGGTCGATGGGTCAGCGTTGCCATTCCTTGTCCTCCAGAGAAGGCACCTTGCCTGAACGCTGAGTCGGTTGTGTCATTGTAGCAGGCGACCCCCAAGTAAGGGTCGTCTGATAAAGTACGGGTACCGCTAACCTACCCCCAGAGGAGAAGCCCCGTGCCACAGGTAGGAATCATCGTTGGAAGCGCGACCGACCAGCCCGTGATGGAAGACACGCTCAAGACGCTCACAGACCTCGGCGTCGAGGCCGAGCTCATCGTAGCGTCGGCCCACCGGAACCCGAAGAAGGTGCAGGAGTACGTGGAGAACGCTCCGAGCACCGGAGTCGAGGTGTTCGTTGCGGCAGCGGGTGGCGCAGCGGCGCTGCCGGGCGTCGTCGCGTCGCACACCACCTTGCCCGTCATCGGCGTGCCGATAGCATCCAGCGAGCTCGGCGGTGTTGACGCGCTCTACTCCATCGTGCAGATGCCCCCCGGCATACCGGTTGCGACGGTCGCTGTCGGGGCGTGGGGCGCGCGGAATGCGGCCCTGCTCGCAGCGGAGGTTCTGGGCATCAAGTATGCTAATATTCGAGATGCGGTGGAGCAGTACCGCGAGCGGCTCCGCCAGCGCTGAACGAGACCCCGCAACGCCCCGCCGAATGATCATCCTCTGCGATTTCGACGACACCGCCGCCGTGCAGAACGTCGGTCAGATGTTGCTGGAACGCTTCCAGCCGGACGTCTCCCTGCCCGGCATCGTCCACTGGCGGGACGTGAGCAAACGCCGCGCCGACGGCGAGATATCGCTCGCCGAATACCAGGAGATCGCGTTCCGCCAGATGACCGCGACCGTCGAAGAGCAGACGGACTACGTCCGCTCCAACGCGCAACTGCGCCCCGGCTTTGCCGAACTCGCGGCGTACTGCGCGGAGAACGGCATACGCCTGGTTGTTGCGAGCCACGGGCTCGACTACTACGTCGAGGCGCTCTTCGACGAGCATGGCGTGGACGTGGAATCGCACACGGTGCGCACGCACGGTCCAGACGCCAAGGCGTACGAGTACACCTTCGCGGATGAGTCGTGCGCGTGGTGGCCGGGGAACTGCAAGTGCATGGCACTGGAGCGCTCGCGACGCGACGGCGAGCAGGTCGTCTACATCGGCGACGGCGTCTCGGATGCCTGCCCCGCCGCTCGTGCCGACATGGTCTTCGCCCGCGAACCGCTTGCGGGTATCTGCCGTGAACGCGGCATCGCCTTTCGGGAACTGCCTGACTTCTTCCCCGTGCTTGAGTATGCGAAAGCGCGCGTGTTGGAACACGCCCGGACGCACGCGCAGGTCAGGCCATGATCGACCGCTACGCCCGCGAGGCGATGAAGCAGATCTGGAGCGACCAGGGCAAGTACGACCGCTGGCTGGCCGTCGAGATCGCCGTGTGCGAAGCGTGGGCGCGCCTCGGCGTCATCCCTGCTGAGGACATGCAGCGCATACGCGGGGCCTCATGGGACGCGGCGAAGCTGGACGAGAAGTTCGAACAGACACGGCACGACGTGACTGCGTTCCTCTACTCCGTCACCGAAGGGCTCGGTCCGGAAGGACGCTGGATACACTACGGCCTCACGTCCAACGACGTGTGGGACACCGCGACCGGCCTGCAGCTGCGCGACTCCGCCGCGATACTGCTCGCGGACGTGGACGCGCTCATCGAGACGATCGCCGAGCGCGCCCTCGAGCACAAGCACACGCTCATCATGGGTCGCACCCACGGCGTACACGCGGAGCCGACCACATTCGGGCTCAAACTCGCGCTCTGGTGGGACGAGATGCGCCGCAACCGTGGGCGTTTGGAAAGCGCCGCGCGGGAAGCGTCCGTCGGAAAGATATCCGGCGTCGTTGGCACGCACGCCACCGTTCCGCTGGAGGTCGAGACTTACGCCTGTGAAGCGCTCGGCATCCCCTACGCGCCGCTCTCCAACCAGATCGTGCAGCGCGACCGACACGCCAACTTCATGACGGCGCTCGCGGTCACCGCCGCGTCGCTGGAGAAGTTCGCGACCGAGGTACGCGGGTTGCAGCGTACCGAGGTGCACGAGGTCGAGGAGCCGTTCGGCGCAGGCCAGACCGGCTCGTCCGCGATGCCGCACAAACGCAACCCCGACCTCTCTGAGCGTGTCTGCGGGCTCGCACGCCTCATCCGCGGCAATGCCCTCACCGCGCTGGAGAACGTCGCCCTGTGGCACGAGCGCGACATCTCCCACTCGTCGGCGGAGCGCATCATCCTGCCGGACGCCTGTATGGCGCTCGATTACATCCTCGACCTGTTCACCGGCATCGTGCGCGGGATGAACGTCTTCCCCGAGCGGATGATGGCGAACATCGAGTCGACGCGCGGGCTGCTCTTCTCACAGCGCGTCATGCTCGCACTCATCGAGGCGGGTATGCCTCGCGAGGGCGCCTACCGCATGATGCAGCGCCACGCTGCCGCGACCTGGGACGAGCGCGGGGACTTCCGCGAACTCGTGAAGAACGACCCTGACGTGCAGGCGCACCTCGATGCGGGGAAGCTTGCCGAACTGTTCGACTACGGCTACTACACGGCGAATGTCGACGCGCTGTTCGAACGCGCCGGCCTCGCCGCGAATGCTGATTCCATACGGGAGCGAGACCATGCCACTGCTTGAGACGCCACTTCCCAACCGCCTCTACCGAGGCAAGGTGCGCGACACGTACGACCTCGGCGACGGCCTGTTGCTGATGGTCGCCACCGACCGCATCTCCGCGTTCGACGTCGTGCTGCCCACGGCCATACCGGACAAGGGCCGCGTCCTGTCGCTCATGTCGAAGTTCTGGTTCGACCAGACGCGCCATATCGTGCCGAACCACTTCATCGCGCTCGCGGAGGACAAGGATCAACTGGGCGACCTGGCCGAGCACCCGCTGCTGAAGGACCTCGCGCCGGAGATCGCGCAGCAGGCGATGGTCGTGAAGCGCGCGGACCGCATCGACGCCGAGTGCGTCGTGCGCGCGTACCTCACCGGCTCCGCGCTCGTCGACTACAACGCGACCGGCACGATGTTCGGCGTCCCGATGGCGCTCGGCCTCGTGGACGGCAGCAGGCTCCCTGAGCTCATGTTCACGCCCACGACGAAGGCTGAGATCGGGCACGACGAGCCACTCAATGCCGAGGAGATGTCGAGCCTCGTTGGCGCGGAGATGGCAACGAAACTCCAGGAACTCTCATTCGCTGTCTTCCAGCACGCCCACGACGTCGCCGCGGAGCGCGGCATCATCATCGCTGACACCAAGTTCGAGTTCGGCGTTCGGGACGGTGAGGTCATCCTCATCGACGAGGTGCTCACGCCCGACTCCAGCCGGTTCTGGGACGCGAGCGGATGGAACCCCGGCAAGTCGCAGCCCAACTACGACAAGCAATTCGTGCGCGACTGGCTCCTCACGCAGAAGGACTGGGACCGCACACCTCCCGCACCCGCACTACCGGACGACGTCGTAGAGAAGACGACGGAGCGCTACTGGGAGGCCTACCGGAAGCTCACCGGCCAGACCGCCTGAGGCACTCCGCGATACCACCACACTTGAAGGACACCTCTCTTGGCAGACGACAACCAGCAGCAATCCACTCGTGCCGTGCGGGAAGACGGAGCTCTGACCCCAGCACAGCTCGAACGCAGGGCATCGCGCCGGACCGTTTCGCGGCAGGAGCGCCGCCAGCGTTCCGCCGCGAAACGCGCACGCAAGCGCCGCTTCTTCATGGCGGGCGGCCTCATCATCGCGCTGGCCCTTATCACCGGCCTCGCCCTGCCCTCATTCGGCGTCACGCCGACTCCCGTCGATCCGCAACCGCGCGACATCGCCGGGACGCAGCTTGCCATCCAGGAGGGCGACCTGCTCGAACCCGGCGCAACGGCCGAGTACGACACGTCACCACCGACATCCGGACCGAGCTGGGCTGAAGCCGCCGCATGGGGCGTCCACGAGGAACAAGTGGCAGACGAAGCCGTCGTGCGCAACCTTCGCAACGGCGCCATTGTGTTCAACTACCAACTCTCCAGCGACTCGCAGCGTGCAGAGCTGCAAGCGTTCGTTGAATCGCTTCCCGGGTACCCGGACTGCTACGTGATGCACCCGCACTCCGCAGTTACCGAAGGAGAGATCGAGGTCACTGCGTGGGGCTGGCTGGACACCGTAACGCCGAGCGAGACCGGCGCGATGCGCGACTTCGTCGACGATCACCGCGCCAACGGTCCAGACTCCGAAACCCGTGGTGAGTCGTGCGGTACGGGAAGCGGCGCGTGATGCGGTTCACCGCCCGCATCCAGGTAATGCTCAAGCCCGCCGTCAACGACCCGCAGGGCAACGCCGTGCTCGGTAGCCTGCATTCCCTCGGGTTCGACGGCGTGCGCGACGTGCGCGTCGGCAAGATGCTCACGCTCGATGTGGAAGCGCCAGACGAACCCGCAGCCCACCGGGACGTCCACGAGATGTGCGACAAACTCCTCGCCAACCCTGTCATCGAGGCCTACGAGGCGGACATCAGGCCGGGGTGAGTAAACCAACCTGGAAAACCGTTCTACTCGGATAGGCGCTTCGCCTCAGCGCGAACCATGTCGAGCGAGACGCCAAGGCTCTCCAGAACTCCTGCAGCGACGCCGTCTCCCCGCGTGATGCCCATCAGCAAGTGCTCCGTCCCGATGAGGAAGCAGCCGGACCGGCGGGCCTCGTCTACTGCGAATTCGACCATTTCTTTTACATGAGGGGTGAGATGGAAATCGTCCAGAAACGGGCGCTCGCCTCTGACGATCGTCGGTTCAATCGCAGCCCGCACGTCATCGGGTTCAACGTTCATGCTGCCCAGAACACGAACTGCTAGTCCATCCGTCACTTGAACGAGGGCGAGCAGGACATGCTCTGTCCCAATGTGGCTATGGTTGAACCGCCGTACTTCTCGCTCAGCGGTCGAGAGCACTTCACGACTTTGGTTGGAGAGCTTCGGGAATTCGGCTGCCACGGCGAGAGCGTCTTACCCGATCACGCCCTTGGTGCTTGGCGTGTTGCCACCTGCGCGCGGGTCGATCTCGACAGCGTCGCGCAGCGCCTTGGCGAGCCCCTTGAACGAGGCCTCGACTTTGTGGTGCGAGTTGACGCCGTGCAGCACGTGGACATGCAACGTGATCCGCGCCTCGACCGCAAACGACTCCAGGAAGTGGCGCACGAGGTCGCCCGGCAGGTCGGCGATGGTGGCGCCGCTAACGCCGAGGTCGACGACTGCGTAGCCGCGGCCGCTGATGTCCAGCGCCACGCGTGCGAGCGTCTCGTCCAGCGGGGTGATTGCGTGGCCCATGCGGCGGATACCTGCTCCGCTGCCGATGGCATCGGCGAACGCCCGCCCGAGTGCGATGCCGCAGTCCTCCACGGTGTGGTGCCAGCCGGTCAATGCGCTGTCGCCGGTGGCCTTGATGTCGAGGTCGAAAAGGCCGTGGCGGGAGAGCTGGTTCAACAGGTGGTCGAGCATCCCGTTGCCGGTTGCGATGCTCCCCTGCCCGGTGCCGTCCAGTCCGATGGTGACCGATACGGACGTTTCGCCCGTGGCCCTGCTGTATGTTCCGATGCGGTCCGTCATGCTGTCTGCTGCAAGGCTGCGCGCAGCGCCTCGATGAACCGCCCGGTCTGTTCCGGCGTTCCGACGCTGACGCGCAGGTAGTCGGCGAGTTTGCCGCGTGAGTAGTATCGCACCGACACGCCACGGTCAGCGAGCGCGTCGTATATCGCCTTGCCGCGTCCTTCGGGCAAGCGACAGAGGATGAAGTTCGCGTCGGATGGCATCGGGTCGACTCCCTGCATCTCCGCAAGCAAGCCGGTCATCTGCTCACGTTCCTGGACGATCAGCCGCGCGCGTTCGTCTAGTATCTCGGCGTCTTCCAGCGACGCCAGCAGCGCTGCCTCCGCCACCTGCGAGACGTTGTATGGCGGTTTGCCGCGCATCAGCACCTCGGCCATCTCCTCGTTCATCATGCCGTAACCCGCGCGCAGTCCGGCCAGTCCCGCCCATTTGCTCATCGTCCTCAGCACGACGAGGTTCGGGTGTTTGTCCACGAGGGGGAGCACGCTGCGTCCGGCGAACTCGGCATACGCCTCGTCCACGACGACGAGGCAGTCTGCGCTCAACAGCCGCTCCACGTCTTCGAGCGGCGTGCCGTTGCCGGAAGGGTTGTTCGGGGACGCGAGCACGATGAGCTTCGCGCCCTCGGCCGCTGCGAGCATGCCGCCAACGTCGATGTCGAAATGTTCGTCACGTTCGACCTCGACGATAGCGCCGCCGCAGATATGCGCGATCACGTCGTACATGCCGAACGTCGGCGGTGCATTCACGACCACGTCGCCGGGTTCGAGCGTCGCACGGAAGACGAGGTCGATGATCTCGTCGCTGCCGTTCCCGACGACGATCTGCTCCGGCCTCGCGCCGGTGTAACCGGAGAGCGCACGACGCATCGCGACCTGTGCCGGGTCCGGGTAGATGTGCGCTCGCGCGGAGTGGTTCAGCGCTTCCAGCGCCTTCGGCGACGGCCCGTACGGGTTCTCGTTCGCGTTCAGCTTGACGACTTCAGCCTCCGTGATGCCGCCGCGCTCTGCGAGGGACTCAGGGGGTTCGGCCGCCTCATACGGATGGAGGTTGCGCCAGTGCGGCTGTACGAAATCGAGTACGTTCCGGCGCGTCATGGGCGCCTCCTTCCGGACGGTTCGCCGGCGCCTTCCAGCCGCATCTCTGCCGCGCGGGCGTGCGCCGTCAGGCCTTCCGCTCGAGCCAGCGCCGACGCTGCCGGGCCGATCTCGCGCGCCGTCTTCGATGAGAGTCCGACGATCGGCACGTGCTTGAGGAACGTGTGAACGCCGAGGCTCGACGCGAAGCGCGCCGTCGCGCCCGTCGGCATGACGTGGCTCGGCCCCGCCGCGTAGTCGCCCATGACCTCGGGCGACGTCTCGCCGACGAAGATACCTCCCGCGTTGCGTATCAGGCCGACGCAGGCGTGTGGGTCGGCGGTGAGCAGGCAGAGGTGCTCCGGTGCGAACGCGTTGGCGACCACAGCCGCCTCCGTGATGCTGTCCACGATGACGATCGTTCCCTGTCGCGCCAACGCCTCGCGTGCTATCGGCTCGCGCTCCAGCAGCGCGACCTGGCGCTCCAACTCGCGCTCGACCGCATCCGCGATCGATTCGCTCGTCGTCACGAGCACGGGTGAAGCCAGTTCGTCGTGCTCCGCCTGCGCGAGCAGGTCCGCGGCGACGATCTCCGGGGTGGCGGTATCGTCGGCGATGACGAGCGTCTCGGTCGGGCCGTAGAGGCCGTCGATGTCCACGTGGCCGTAGACCAGCCGCTTGGCGATTGAGACGAACACGTTACCGGGACCGCAAATCTTGTCGACCTGGGGAACGCTCGCCGTTCCGAACGCCATCGCCGCCACCGCTTGCGCCCCGCCGATGCCGAACAGCCGGTCCACGCCTGCGGCAAGCGCGGCGGCGAGCGTCACGGGCGACGGGTCCGGCGTGCAGACGATGACTTCCGACACGCCGGCCACTTTCGCCGGTATCGCCGACATCAGCACGGTCGAGGGGTACGCGGCCGAGCCGCCTGGCACGTAGAGGCCGACGCGTTCGATGGCGACGCTCCGCAGTCCGTAGCCCGCGTCCGCGTCGTCCCATGCACGCGGCATGGCAGCCTCGTGGTACGCGCGTATCCGCCCTGCAGCGATCATGAGCGCATCCTGCAACTCAGGCCCTATCCCGTGCGCGGCGTCCTCCCAGGCGCTGCGCGGAACCTCCAGAGCATCCAGCTCTGCGCCATCGATGCGGTGGGCGTAGTCCTTGATAGCCGTGTCGCCCTGCGCGCGAACGTCAGCGACGATGCGTTCGACCGCCTGGCTCGCGGTGAGCGGTCCCCCGAACAACGCCTCGGTGCGCGCGGCAGACGCGGGCGTCAGCTCCGGCTCCTCGTAGCCCGGACGCCGCGTCAGCGCCGCTAGTCCCGCATCGATGCCGCGCAGTACGCGCATCACGACAGTCCCAGCGCGCCGAGCAGCCGTGCGTAGATGTTGCTCTCCTCGCGGAAGAGGTATACGGCGTCCGACACGCTGACCGACGCTCCGCCGATGCTGCGCAGGTGGTCGACCGCCGCGGTCAGGTCGCGCTTGGGGATGGAGACCGTTATCGAGTAGACCTGCCGTCCGTCGCGTGAGTACACCGGCGATATCGTCGGGCCGCTGATGCCGCTCGCCTCCGGCAGCTCCAGCACCTTCGCGGCCACCGCCTGCTCGCTCTCGCCCTCGATGTTTGCGGTAAGCCGCGAGTATGCCGATGCGGACTGGCTTGCCTCGATGCGCTCGATGATCTCCCGGGCCGTCTCCAGCCGTTGGGGGTGCTCCCGCAGCATGCGCCTGTTCGCGATCAGTGCGCCTTCCGATTCCAGCACCCTGCCGTCCGCGACCTGCTTCAAGTGGTTCTCTCGCAGCGTCTGGCCGCTCGCCGTCAGGTCGACAATGAAGTCCGCGTAGCCGATGGCCGGAGTGGGTTCCACCGCACCGGAGAGGCGCTTGAGCGTGAAGTAGTTGACGTCGTGCTGGTGCAGGAAGCGGCGCGTGAGCACCGGGTACTTCGTCGCGATGCGCAGTTCCCGCCCGCTCTCCTGGAACTCGATCGAGAGGTCCGCGAGGTCGGCCATCGACTCGACGTCCACCCACGAGTCCGGCACCGCCGTCACGAGCTCGCAGTGGCCGTAGCCCAGCGCCTCGATCACGACGAGCGCGTCGCCGTCGTCTATGCGCGTTTCCGCGAAGTTGTCGAACCCCACGAGGCCGAGGTCGGCGTCACCTTCCTCCACGCGCGCCGTGATGTCCGAATTGCGCTGGAAGACGATCTCCACGCCGCGCAGCGTGCGCATCTCGCCGGTGTAGCCGCGTGGGTTCGGACGGCGCACGCGCATGCCGCTGCCGCTCAGGAAATCGAGCGTGCCCTCGTACATGACGCCGTCGCTCGGGATAGCCAGGCGCAGACTGTCCCGCACCTGGCCGTTAGACGAACTGTTCTGCAACACGGCCGTCCTGCCCTACCCGCATGATGGTCTCGATGCCGCGCTGCCTCGCGTACTTCGCAGCCGCAGCGTCGTTCTTGCTTTCCAGGTCCAGCTCCACCGGGATGCCCTGCGCGCGCAAGCGTTCCGCAGTGGCCACCGCTTCGCTGAACGCGGTCTCCTGCGCCGTCACCAGCACCTGTGCCGGGCCGTCGACATCGTCCTCGGCGAACCCTGCCGGCAGCAGGCGCGCCACGTGGTCCAGCCCGTAGGCGAAGCCGATCGCCGGTGTCTTGCGTTTTCCGCCGAGCGCTTCGATGAGGTCGTCGTACCGTCCGCCGCCACCTAGCGCGTGCGTGCCGCGTACCCGTGGGTGTTCGATCTCGAACTGCAGGCCGGTGTAGTAGGCCAGTCCGCGCGCGAGTCCGAGGTCGAGCACGACCGGCACGCCGCGCAGGTCGTACTGCTCGAGCGCGGTCAGCACGCCTTCCAGAGGCGCGAGGGCGCTCTTGCGGATGCGGAACCGCGATGCTATGCGCTGGAGCTTGCCGCGCACGCGCGCCGCAGGGCCCGTGGCACGGGCGAGCTCGCCACAGAGGGCGAGGCCTTTCTCGAACGCACCCGGCTCGTCGGCCAGGCGCAGTTTCTTGAGGTAGCGACGCAGTATCTCGTCAGGCGTGCGTTGCCCGGTTGAGCCAGCGACGCCCTGCCCCACGAAGCTGCGCACCATCTCTGCGGCGTCCTCGGGCGCCATCGCCCTTGTGATGCGTGAGACGTGTTCGCTTGCTTCCGGAGCGAGCAGTCCAAGGCGCGCCGCCTTTGCCCGCACGTCCTCGGGCGATTCGCTTCCGGAGCGCAGCGCGGCGAGGCTTCCCATGAGGAACACACTGGAACGCTCGGAGAGGCCCAGCGCCCCGTACATCGCCGCGACGACGCCGACGTGCCCGATGCGCAGCCGGTGGCCGCGTACGCCAAGCACGGTCAGCCCCTGCACGGCGAGCGCAAGCATCTCAGCATCCGCCGCGACGCTACCGGCGCCGATCAACTCCGCGCCGAGTTGCTCGAACTCGCCGGAGTCGCCGCCCTTCTCGTAGCGGAAGACAGGACCGGAATAGCACCAGCGTTGCGGCAGCGGGCCCGGCAGTTCGCCGACGACGAACGCCTGCACGACGGACGACGTGAACTCCGGACGCAGGCTGACGCGCCGCCCGCTGGGGTCGGTGAATGAGTACATGCGCGCCGCGAGCTCGCCGCCCGACTTCTTCAGGAAGAGGTCGGTCGGCTCGAGCATCGGCGTCGTTATGGGCTGGTAGCCCCTGCGCTGCAGGAATCGCTCCAGGCGCAGGCGGCTGCCCGCGACGACGCGCTGGCGGGCAAGCGATTGCTCTCGTGCGTTACTCATGGGATGCGCCGAATCGGGACTGTTCCGTCATTGTAACGCACACGAGACGAGGTGCAGGCCGGATAAGAGTGCCTCTACTCACGCGTCAGGCCGGCGCGATCTCTCCGTCACCCAGTGCGCGCACGTCGCCCGACGCGAGACGCACCAGCAAGCGCCCCTCGCTGTCCACGCCTTCCGCCATCCCCTGCACCGCGCCGTCCCGTCGACGCACTGTGACTTCCTTGCCGATCGTCGCGAGGCGCGCCGACCAGTCGCCGACCAGCGCCTGCGGAGCATCGAGGCACTGGCTGTAGCGTTCGCGCAACCCGGCTAGGAACGCTTGTTCCGCATCGGCAACCGCGAACTCGATCCCCATCTCCGACGCCAGGCTCGCCGCGCCTTCGGCTATCTCCGCGTGCTCATCGGGGTGCAGGTTCACGTTCAGTCCCACTCCGAGCACCGCGATGACGTTGCCGTCCGTGTCCGCGCGGACCTCCGTGAGTACGCCGCAGACCTTCCTGCCGTTCAGCAGCACGTCGTTCGGCCACTTGAACCCGCACGCCAGCCCCGTCAGCGCCCGCACCGCATCCGACGCTGCGAGTGCGCCCGCGATGCTCAGCAGCGGTGCGGCGTCCACCGGGGGGCGAAGCAAGACCGAGGTCAACAGGTTGTCGCCTTCGCCGGACACCCAGCGGCGTGAGAAGCGGCCCCGGCCAGCCGTCTGCACCTGGGCGACCACGGTCATCCCGTGCGGCGCGTCCGCCTCCACGAGCTGCCACGCCACGTCCATCGTCGACGTGACGCGCTGGAAGCGCATCACCTGTCCGCCGATGACGCCGCGCTGGTCGCCTTGCGTACTCATGCCCCGATTCTACTCGCGCAATCTTGGACGGCTGTAAGTCCATGCTATCGAGCGTGGGTATAATCAGGATGATTGGATGTCCGACACTGAGGGGAGGGTCATGAACAGGAGCGAACTCCTCCGCTTGCTGCAATCGCACAAGCAAACGCTCAGCGAACGCTTCGGCGTGACAAGCCTCGCCCTGTTCGGCTCGTTCGCGCGTGGCGAGGCCACTGACGATAGCGACCTCGACATCCTGGTCACGTTTGATGGTCCTGCCACGTCTCGATCATATTTCGGTGTGCAGTTCTACATCGAAGGCCTGACAGGCCGGACAGTTGACCTGGTGACCGACAAGGCGTTACGTCCCGAACTGCGACAGTCTGTGGAGCGAGACTGCGTACATGTCTAATCTCGATGAAGAGCCGCGGAGTTGGCGTCTCTACATCCAGGACATGCTTGCCTGCGGCGAGAAGGTACTGGCCTACGCTGAAGGGATGACCCAGACGGCCTTCGTTGCAGACAGCCGGACCTACGATGCCGTTCTGCGCAACCTCGAACTCATCGGAGAAGCGGCAACGCATGTGCCCGTTGACGTGCGTGAATCGACCCCGCAGGTCGAGTGGCGCAACATCATAGGCGTCCGCAACCGCGTGGCCCACGGCTACCTGGGCATCGATGATGACGTCGTCTGGGACATCATTCAGAACAATGTCCCTCGTCTGTTGCCTGAACTCCGGCGCCTGCTACGCACTGCCTGGTGAGAACCACACTTCCCTGCCCCGTCCTTGTTGAATAACAACGTAGTACCATCGCCAAGCGATGCGCTCTTCTTCATCCTCCGAGCGGTTCCTGGACCTGCTCACCCCCCGGACGCTCCCCGTCTTCCTGATGTTCTTCTTCTGGGGGTTCGGCACCGGCGGGCTGTGGCTCGTCAGGCCGCTCTTCGCTTACGAACTCAGCGAATCGTTCCTGCTCGTGGCGCTCGTCTCCGCCGTAAGCGCCGCGCCACGGTCGTTTACCGGCCCGCTCACCGGCTATCTCACCGACCGTTTCGGCCGGAAGTGGTTCATCATCCTCGGCGCGGTGATCCACATCGTCGCGCTGATCGGGCAGTACAACTCCAACGCCTATGTCCCTTACTTCCTCATGGAGCTACTCGCGGGCCTGGGCATCGGGACATGGATGACCGCTTCCAACGCCCTGATGGCCGACTACACCCAACTCGCGACACGTGGCAGGTCAGTCGCCCTCCGGCAGACGTCGTCCCGCGCAGGAACGCTCATGGGTCCGCTGGTCGCTGGGTTCGTTGCTTTCTCCGGGGACCTGCGCGACGTCTTCCTGTTCATCGCCGTGTGCAAGGTCGCGGTCATCATCGTGACGCTGTTCTGGGTGCGCGACTCCCGCAGGAGGCCGAAGCCCGCACAGAGTCCCTCGCGCCGCAGCGGCATCCTCCAACGCCTGAACCTCGCCATGTTCCGGTCGCGGGCTTTCCTCGTGCTCATCATCGCGACGTTCTCCGTCAACCTCGTCACCGGAGGGACCGGTGTGTTCCGTACGTTCTTCCCGGTGCAGGGAGCGAACGCCGCCGGACTGGACGAGGCGCGGGTCGGCACGCTCATCATGTTCTCCGGCATCCTCGCGCTCGGAGCGGCCATCCCCGCCGGGATCGCGAACGACCGCATCGGACGGAAGCGCACGCTGGTCTTTGCGCTCCTTGCAACATCGGTAGCCGTCTGGATGATGTCCGGCCTGTCCGACTTCGAGAGCGCGCTCCTGGCCGTGTTGGCCTTCGGACTCGCAGAGGCGTTCGCCACCGGCACGAACCAGGTCTACGCGATGGACCTCGCTCCGGACGACCGCCGCGGCGCGTTCCTCGGTGTCTGGTCGCTCTCGATGATCGCAGGCCAGGTATTCGGCCCCATCGTCATCGGCTCGGTCGCCGACAACGCGGGGTTCCAATCCGCGTTCATCACCGTCTCGGGCTTCCTGGTCGCCGCTTCCCTGGTGGTCGCTATCTTCGGTGTTGAGACGCGCCGCGCACCAGAACAGGCGGACACCCGCCCGCCGTAGGGGGATGCGCCGCTATAATGTGAAGGTCACTGGCGGGAGTAGCTCAGTGGTAGAGCTCTTGCCTTCCAAGCAAGATGTCGCGGGTTCGAGTCCCGTCTCCCGCTCCACCCCTGGCCATCGATAACTGTTCAGAGTGAGGGGCCTGTCATTCGCCCCTCCTGTCGTCCCTATGTCACCTGTTATCCTTAACCGATGACACTGCCCTGCAATGTCCCCACAACCAGCGCCTGCTCCGGGAATGACCCTGGAGGGTCCGGCTACTGGCTCTGGTCCCTTCCGCAACACAACACGCGTTTGCCCGCGCATCTTGACGCCTTACCCCCGGAACAAGGCCGTGGCCTGCTCGATATAGATGGCAAAATGTCATCTTACCCCCCTGCTTACGAGTGGGGGGCTCATCAGGAAAGTCATGAAGAACGAGGTCAGCCCGTGGTTCGGGCAACTGGTCAGAGTCGATCAGGCCTTGTTGGCGGCAGGCGCTTGCATTGTCATGTTGAGCGTACCCCGCGCTTAGCGCAACGCACGCCTCGCCGTTCTCTGCTACACTCGCGCACGTACGTCTATCCGCGTTCACTGCAGGGAGGTAATGCATGCTGACCGCCGAACAGAACGACCGCTTGTCACGAGTCGGGCCCGGCAGCCCGACCGGCGAACTGATGCGCCGCTACTGGCATCCGATCGCCGCCGTCGCCATGATGAACGACCGCTCCACGAAGCCCATCCGCCTGCTCGGTGAGGACCTCATCCTCTACAAGAGCAAGCAGGGCGTCTTCGGGCTCGTGGACAATTACTGCCCCCACCGCCGAATGGGCATGGTCTACGGCATCCCGACCGACGAGGGCATCCGCTGCCCGTACCACGGTTGGATGTTCGATGAGACCGGCCGCTGCCTCGAACAGCCCTACGAGGAAACCGAGGCGCCGGACAACCGCTTCAAGGACAAGGTGCGCATCAAGGCGTACCCGCTGGAGGTCAAGGCCGGCCTCATCTTCGCCTACCTCGGCCCCAGCCCCGTGCCGTTGCTTCCGAACTGGGACGTCTTCTCGATTGACGGCGTCGTGCGGGACATCGGTTACACGGAACTGCCCTGCAACTGGCTGCAGTGCCAGGAGAACTCGCTCGACCCCGTGCACTCCGAGTGGCTGCACGGCGAGTGGGGCAACTACGTCGCCATCATGAACGGCGAGGGCGACAAGGTGCGCACGCGGTACGAGAACGTCCGCATCGGCTTCGACAAGTTCCAGTACGGCATCATCAAGCGCCGCCTCGTGAAGGGCGGCGACTACGATGACCCCGAATGGGCGCAGGGGCACCCCATCGTCTTCCCCTACTTCCTGCGCCAAGGCGGCAGCGGCATCGCGCTCGACTCGTGGAAGGACCCGGGCGACACGCCCGGCATCGCGCGCGGCGTCGGTCCTTCGTTCCAGATCCGTGTGCCGCTGGACGACCACCGCACCGGCCACTGGTGGGTGATGTGCCACCCGAAGATGTCGGCGGACGATCCCGACCAGCGCGACGAGGACATCCCTCTCTTCCACCCTCCCCTCATCCAGTTGAAGGAGGACGGACGGGTCCGCTTCGAGATACTCGACTCCAACTCGGCGCAGGACGTCGCCGCGTGGATCACGCAGGGCCTCATCGCCGACCGCACGGGGGAGCACCTCGGACGTTCGGACAAGGGCGTCATCATGTTCCGCCGCATGCTGGAGGAGCAGATACGCATCGTCGAGGACGGCGGCGACCCCATCAACACGTTCCGCGACCCTGAACGCAACGTCTACCTCGGCATGGACACGGAGCACTGGTCCAAGCGCGCCGAACTTGGCGGCGGCCAGGCGTTCGCGTTTGCACGCCAGGGCATGGCCAGCAAGTACAGCCCCATCATGAACGAGCGCGGCGCCGAGGGCGGCGAGGACGCCGAGAAGCGCAACCAGGAGATCGCTGAGGGGGTGTCGGGCTGATGGGCGCTGAGACGTTGAAAGCAGGCGACAAGGTAGAACTCTCCAACGGCGCGACGGCGGAAGTTTCCGGCCCGCTCGCCGGTGGCACGGTGCCCGTGACCATCATCGACTCGCCGTTCGGGCCCGAGAGCCCCGGCGACTCCGTACAGACCGATCCGGACGACATCTACGGCGTCTTCCTGGACGAAGCGATGACTGAGGTACGCGCTCTCTAACCGGAGAGCGGAAAGAACGGCCCGCCCGAACAGAAAAGGGAAGGAGCGCAACAACTATGGTTCGCAGTTACTTTACGCATGACAACTGGCTCGACGAGCAGGCCGCCAAGGGCGTACCCGTGCTCTCCGATTGCTACGTTGAGGACCTTCGCAGCCTCGAACTCTCCCACTGGGACGTCCGCGGCTGCGACACGGCCTTCGTCCGCTTCACCAACATGGAAGGCGTCACCGAAGCGCGTGTGCAGGAGATACCGGCCGGAGCTTCGCTCAGCCCCTTCAAACTGGGCGTCGAGGAGATGGTCTACGTCCTCACCGGGCGAGGCTTCGCTTCCGTCTGGGGCGAGATCAGCAACGCCAAGCGCGACTTCGAGTGGTCGGACCGCAGCGTGTTCGTCATCCCTCGCAACTCGTGGTGCGAGTTGCGCAATATGGGAAACGTGCCGGTTCGCCTCCTCTTCTTCAACTACCTACCCATCGCCATGAGCACCATCCCGGACCCCGAGTTCTTCATGAACAACCCCCACGTCAACAAGAGCATCCTCGACGATGCCGACCAGGACTTCTTCTCGGAGGCCAAGGACATCGAGAAGGACTTCGGCAGCGCGTGGGGCGCCGTTGGCGGCACGGTCTGGCGCGGCAACTTCTGGCCTGACCTGCTCGCGTGGGACAAGCTCACCGCAGCCGGCAGCCGAGGCGCGGGCGGATCGTCCATCGCCATGTACGTCCCCGGCTCGGAGATATCGGCTCACATGTCCGTTTTCCCGCCAGGTACCTACAAGAAGGCGCACCGCCACGGGCCCGGGCGGCTCATCGTCATCCCCGGCGGCGAGGGCTATTCCATCATGTGGCCCCAGGACGGCGGCGAGAAGAAGGTCTACCCCTGGCACGAGGGCAGCGCCGTCACTCCGCCCGACCAGTACTTCCACCAGCACTTCAACCTCGGCCTCAAGGCCGCCCGCTACTTCGCGCTGCACCCCCCCGCCGCCCCCCCCCCCCCTCCGCCCCCCCCCGCCGGTCCAGTTCCTCGGCAAGGACGAGGACGAGCAGGGCAACGCTGAGGGCGTCAACATCGAGTACGTCGACGAAGACCCGTGGATCCGCGAGTATTTCGAGAACCAGCTCGCCGAGCGGGGCCTCGAATCGCAGATGGCGCCGGGGGTGTACACCGACCGCGACTTCAAGTTCAAGACAGCGTCGGTATCGTCCACGTAAGCAAGGGATGGCCGGGGAACACCCCGGCCATTCGCATTGACCGCGTCCCAAGCCGAACATACGATTGAGCGCAGATAACTGAGGAGGTAGGCCATGCTCACCGCGGAGATGAACGATCGCCTCACGAAGGTCGGGCCCGGCACGCCGATGGGCGAGTTGATGCGCCGCTACTGGCACCCCATCGCCGGAAGCATGCAACTGGACGCCGACAACCCCACGAAAGAAGTACGCCTCCTCGGCGAGGACCTCGTCCTCTACCGCGACGCCAGTGGCACGGTCGGCTGCATCGAGCCTTCGTGCGCCCATCGCAAGGCCAACCTCTCCTACGGAATCCCGGAGGAGAACGGCATCCGATGCGCCTACCACGGCTGGATATTCAACGAGCACGGCCAGTGCGTTGACCAGCCCTCGGAACCCGAAGGCTCCAAGTTCAAGGACAAGGTGCGCATCAAGTCCTACCCCGTGGAGGAGCTCGGCGGCCTCATCTTCGTCTACATGGGCCCCCTGCCCGCTCCTGTTCTTCCCAAGTGGGACGTGCTCAACTGGGAGGGCCACAAGGACGCCTGGGGGACGCTGCTCCCCTGCAACTGGCTGCAGTGCCAGGAGAACTCGCTCGACCCGCTGCACTTCCAGTGGCTCCACCGCTACTGGGGCGGCTGGCAGATGAACCGCATCAAGTCGCCCGAAGAGCGCGACGCGTGGAACACCGCCGTCGGCGCGCGTGGGGCCGACCACCGCAAGATTGGGTTCGAGGTCACGGACTACGGCGTTATCAAGCGCAGGCTCGTCGGCGACGAGCAGGAGAGCGACGACCACTGGGCCATCGGCCACCCTATCCTCTTCCCCAACATCCTCCGGGTCAGCCACGGCCTCGAGATCCGCGTCCCCGTTGACGACACCCACACCTACCACATCATCACCAACTACCGGCAGTACAACGAGGGCGAGGAACCCCAGACCGAGATCCCGTACGACGAGCGCCCTCTCTTCGACGCGAACGGGCGCATCATCCGCGACTTCGTTGCCGCGCAGGACCAGGTTGCGTGGGTCATCCAGGGCGCCGTCTCCGACCGCACGACTGAACGCCTCGGCGTTACGGACGTCGGCATCATCATGTTCCGCCGCATGCTCGATGAGCAGGCCTCCGTCGTGGAGGACGGCGGCGAACCGATGAACGTCCACCGCGAGGAAGAAGGCACCATCGTCCTGCCCTGCGAGCACTACATGTACCCAGGCTACGAGGAGATGGGCGGCCCCTACCGCGGCACGACGCCCCGCAAGCCGGACGTGGAGGCTGTGCTCTCCGGCTCGGGCGCGCGCCTGGGCGAGTGGGATGGCATCAAGGCCGAATACCAGATCTCGGGCAAGCGCATCGACAGCGGCGGCGCGCTCAGGAAGGGCAAGTGGTTCTCTGACGGCCGGGAGCACTAGCGGAACGCTGCTTCACGACAGGTCAACGCAACGGGGCAGCCTCATGGCTGCCCCGTTCCTCGTCCGCTAGAGAAGCCTCGTCTGCTGCGGAGGCTCCCACAGTTCCGGCCCTTCGTTGACGGCAGAGTTGACCAGGGTGGAAACCTCGTGCGCATCCATCAGGCCGGAGTCGTAAGGGACCAGCACGCTGCTGAGTAGAGCGGGGTCTCGTACCTCCTCGTTCAGCCACAGCGGTTCCAGCTCTCTCGGCAGGATCACCGGCATCCGGTCATGGACAGGCTGGAGCAGTTCGTTCGCTTCCGTCGTGACGATCGTGCAGGAGGTGACATGCTCGCCGCCGGGGTGGCGCCACGTATCCCACAGGCCGGCGAATGCGAAAGGCTCCCCGGACGCCATCGTGACTCGGACCGGTGACCGGCTGCCGCTGCCACGCCGCCACTCATAGAAGCCGTCGGCGGGGATGAGGCAACGCCGTTCCCTCAGAGCAGCGCGGAAGCTCGGTCGCTCGGAGAGGGTCTCGGCGCGTGCGTTGATCAACGGAGGTCCCACGGACATGCTGTTTGCCCCCGACGGCACCAGCCCCCAGCGCATATACGATGCATACCTAGGTCCGCCGCCCCGAACGGAGAGCACCGGCTGTGTGGGCGCAATGTTGTAGCGCGGAGGCTGCTCCAGCCTGGCGGCTTCGAATTCGAACCGCATCGCAAGTTGCGTTATATCCGCTATGAGGCTGTACCTTCCGCACATGGCATCGTCCCTCGTGAGTGGATGATACCCGGCTCCTGGCCTCGTGAGAGCAAGGTGAGACGTTGGTATGGTACGAGCAACCGGATCCTTCAGCAGGCAGTCTTCCTATGCCCTACCCCACATCGGTCTCAGGCCTCCGCATCGACGTCAACGACTCCACCGACCTGCCGCTGGCCGAGTCGTCGCGGTTCGTGGTCAGGGCGGAGGCGCTCGGTTTCTCCGGCGTGGGCATGCCCGACCACCCGCACACCGGCAGGGACGTGTTCGTTCGGCTGGTGCTGGCCGCGCAGCAGACGGAACGGGTGACGGTCTTCCCATCGGTGGCGAACCCCGTTACCCGCCATCCGAAGATGCTGGCGAGCCTGGCCGCTACCCTTGGAGAGTCCGCGCCGGGGCGTTCCTGCCTCATGGTCGGCAGCGGCGACCTCGCGGTGCGCTACCTGGGAGAACCCGGCGCTAGCGCATCGCAACTGGCGAATGCAGCAGAGACCATCCGCCATACGCTGGGCTCCGAGTTCTCACTCGCGGCGCCCGTGCCGGTCTACATCAACGCCAGCAGTCCGAGGATGCTGGAGGCCGGGGGAGCTGCGGCCGACGGCGTCTACGCGATGGTGGGCGTCGACCCTGAAGTCGTCGCCACAGCGATGGAGCATGTGGCAGCCGGCGCCCGCGAAGCGCAACGAGACGCAGACAGCATCCCGGTTGCGCTCGGACTGCCGGTGTTCATGGCGGACTCCGAGGAGCGAGCCTACGAGAGCGCCGCCCGTTACGCCCTCTCCGGTCTGCTGAACCGCAACAGGGTCTACTCCCGCCTGATGCGGGAGCGCATGCCCTCGCTCGAAGACGTCTCCCAGGTATCCGACCTCTCGATGGGGCAACTGCACCGGCTGGTCGACGCCATGGTTGCGCACGGCACGCCCGAGCGGGCAGCCGAACAGGCGCTCGTCTTTGCGGAGCGCGCACCGACGCGGCACTTCATCGCCCGCGTGCAGTTCGCAGGTGAGGACCCGGTTCGCGCGATCGAGGCGTTCGCGTCCACGCTGCGTGCTGTCGGGGGAGAGGACATCCTGCACCCGGCCGATTGACACCTCTGGGACACGCCTATACCGTCCCCGGAGACCGCCCGCAACGGAGAGGCATGATGCAGTTGAACCTGAGAGCCGAGCCCGAAGCCATAGATTTCGAGGTGTCGAAGAGTGCCTTGTGCGTCATCGACATGCAGAACTACGACATCAAGCCGGGCGGATTCTTCGACCTCACCGGCGTCGACACAGAGCACGGCAGGCGCGTCATCCCAACGATCCAGCGCGCACTGGCATACGCCCGGGCAGCAGGCATGCCTGTCCTCTTCACCCGCATGGTGATCCCTGCCGACCCCATCATGCGCGCCGGCCCTGACTCACCCTGGTACTGGAAGAGCGCCGCCTATCGTGCGGACATCAGCGACCCAGCGATGGAACGCGCCGTCGGCATCGATGGCACCTGGGGCGGCGAGATCGTAGAAGAACTCAGCCCGCAGGACGGCGAGTACGTCATCGCGAAAAACCTCTACAGCGCGTTCCAGCGGACGGACTTCGACCTCGTGCTGAAGCGCCTCGGCGTTCGGCACCTCTTCATCACCGGCATCGGGACACCCACGTGCGTCGAGGCAACCGCCCGGGACGCGTACTTCTACGAGTACTTCCCCGTCCTCATCGAGGACTGCTGCGGGGGCATCATCCCGGAGACCCATGACCAGGCGCTATTCGCCATCAAGCGGCGCTACGGCTGGGTCACCGACCTTGACAGCTGGACCTCAGCAATCGCGGAGGGCGTTCCCGACTTCCAATCACCGGATTGACGCACTCAGGAGCTGTCCCTTCGCTCTGATACCATGGCTCACATGGAAGCCTTCCTTGCGGCCACCGGCCTCACCAAGAGTTTCGACAGTGTGCAGGTAGTCGACTCAGTCTCATTCACTGTTCGCTCGCAGGAGATATTCGGGCTGCTCGGCCCCAACGGTGCGGGCAAGACCACCACGATCCGCATGCTTTCCACCGTCCTCGATCCCGACGACGGCGACGTGAACATCGGCGGACACTCGGTGGCGAAGGAGAGCGACGCGGTGCGCAGGCTCATCGGCGTCTGCCCGCAGGAGCTCGCTCTCTACCCGGAACTCTCCGCGACCGACAACCTCGTCTTCTTCGGACGCATGGCCGGACTGTCCGGCAGCCAGGCGAAAGAGAGCGCTGCTGACGTACTGGAGCGCGTCGGGCTGACGGACCGAGCGAAGGACGCCGTTCGCAAGTACTCCGGCGGCATGAAGCGGCGCGTCAACATCGCTATCGCGCTGATGAGCCGCCCGCAGATGCTGTTCCTCGACGAACCCACCGTCGGCATCGACCCGCAGTCGCGCAACCACATATTCGATACCGTCCTTGCCCTCCGCGACGAGGGAATGACCGTCCTCTACACCACCCACTACATGGAGGAGGCCGACCGCCTCTGCGACCGCATCGGCATCATGGACGAGGGGCACATCATCGCCCTCGGCACGCCTGCGGAACTCAAGGCGCAGGTCGGGGACGCCGACACTACAACGCTGGAGGAAGTCTTCCTCAGCCTCACGGGCCGGAGCCTCCGCGACTAGCATGGTTCGCCCGCTCCTGCTCGCACTCTTCGAGGTCAAGCGATTCCTTGCAGACCGTGGCGCGCTTGCGTTCAGCATCGCACTTCCCATCCTGTTATTCGCACTGATGGTCGGCGTTTTCGGCGGTGAGACGTCGTTCAACTCCACCGCCCACGTCGCCGACCTCGACGGCGGAGACGCCGCGCGCAAGCTCATCGAGCGCATCGAGGACGTCGACGGCCTGGACGTGAGGCGGTACACGGAAGCGGAACTCAACGATGCGCTCGACCGCTCCGCCGTTCTCACGGGGTTCGTCATCCCCGCGGGGTTCACCACCGCACTCGAGTCCGGGATGCCCACTACCGTACGCGTGAAACGGCGCGGCAATGGCGGTGACGCAGGCCAGATAACCGCAGCCATCGTCCAGGGTGTGGCGGACGGCCTCGCTTCCGAGTACGAACTCCGCCGTGCGCTCGGCACACTGGTCAGCGATGCCATCCCGCCTGAACAGGTGGAAGCCCACACCGGGGTCCTCCTGGGCGATGCACGCAGGGATCCGCCCGTCCGCGTCGTCAACCAGACCCTCAACGAGGAGTCGGAAGAAGAGGACATCCTCGACCGCCTGCTGCCGGGCGTCATCGTCATGTTCCTGCTCTTCTCGGTCACACTGAACGCCCAGACGCTCATCGAGGAGCGCCGCAACGGCACGCTGGAGCGGTTGCTCACGACGCAGCTGAGCACTGGGCAACTCTTCGCGGGGAAGTTCCTCGCAGGCGTCAGTCGCGGCATGCTGCAGACCATCATCCTCCTCGTACTGGCGTTCGTCGTACTGCGCATCGCCGGCCTGAACGCACTGGCGCAGAGCGCCGTGCTGGCCCTCGTGGTCTCCGCGGCCGCCAGCGCGATAGCGCTCCTCATCGCCACGGTGGCGCGGACGGAGGACCAGGCCACATGGGGCGCCGTGTTCATCACCATGTTCATGACCGTGTTCGGCGGCACCTTCTTCCCCATCGGCGATTCCGGCGTGCTCGAACTCCTCAGCCGGTTCACGCTGAACCGCTACGCCATCGACGCTTACGAGGGCATCCTCGGTGAAACGGCGACGCTCGGCGACGCCACGTTCGAGATGGCGCTCCTCGGCGGCGTAGCGGTCGTCTGCCTAATCGTTGCGCGCGTTCTCTTCCGCGTCTCGTCGGAGGCGAAGTGATGCGCCTCGTCATCCGGCAAGCCCTGCTTCTTTCGTTCAAGGACACCCGCCTGTTCTTCAAGGACAGGTTCGCCATGGGGTTCGCGCTCCTCTTCCCCATCCTGTTCATCGTCGCCTTCTCGCTCGCCCTTGGCGACCTCGGCCCCGAGGACGAACAGCTGCGGATGGCCGTCGCCACGGAGGAAGAGAGCGGCTTCTCCCGTGAGGTCATCGACCTCCTGACCATTGCCGACGCCACCGGCGTGGACGAATGGGACCCGAAGGATGCCGGGCTGGCGCTGCACGAGGGCCGCATCCCCGGTTATCTGCTCTTCCCCGTGGGCTTCACGCAGCGCATCTTCAACGGAGAGGGCGCGGAGATATGGGTCATCACCGCCGACGGCGATCCTGAGACCGAGGCTGTGCTGGGCGGGCTCGCGCGTTCCATAGGCGGACGCATCGGCACGCTCAGCCTTGCCGTGCGTGGTGTCACAGAACTGGAAGGCCTCGGTTCGCTCGATCTCGTGAAACTCGGTCAACTCGGCGCTGCGCCGCCTTCCATCGTTTTCACCACCGAGCAGGTGGGAGAAGTGGAGCCGTTCAACGCCTCCAACTTCACTCTTCCCGGTTACCTCACGATGTTCCTGTTCTTCGCTGCTGCGCTGGGGGCGGAGGCCATCGCCCGTGAGCGCCAGACACAGACCCTGGAACGCCTGCTGTCGAACGGCGTCCGGCGCTCCGCCATCGTCGCAGGGAAGATGCTCGCAAGCCTGTATCGGGGTCTCCTTCAGCTCGCCTTCCTGTGGGCGCTGGGCATCTTCGCCTTCTCCATCGATTTCGGTGTCTCCCCGGTTGCAGTCATCGCAATCTCCGTGTTCATGGCCGTCGCTTCCTCCGCGTTCGGCGTCATGCTCGCATCGCTGGTCCGCACGGTGAAGAGCGCCTCATCAGCGGCGGTGCTCGCATCGCTCACGCTGGCGCCGCTCGGCGGATGCTGGTGGCCGCTCTTCATCACGCCGGACTGGATGCAGGCGCTCGGTCGCCTCACACCACACGGCTGGGCGAATGACGCCTTCAACAAGCTCATGCTCTTCGGCGCGGAGGGCCAGGATGTGCTCGTGCACATGGCTGCGCTCCTGCTCTTCGCTGCCGTGTTCCTCACGGTCGCCGTCGCGCGCTTCCGTACCGTCTCGGCGAATTAGGCAATCATTCCCTGCTAACGAGACAAACGGTTCGTGGTGAGCCTGTCGAAGCACCCTTAACCAGAAGCGCCGGCGGATGTCCACCGGCGCTTCTTTCACACGCTATGAGGGTGCGGCTTACACCCAGCGGCCGAATCCCCAACCGCCACCGGTGCCCGCCGGCGTCCGGTAGACCGGAACGTACTCGATGGTCTCGAAATTCAGGTCCGTGTCCGCCATCGCGCCGCCGACCGCTATCCAGTTCTGCGTCTCGGACGCCGCCGAGTACAGGTGATTGCGCGGAATCGTCATGAGCGTCTCGGAGTCCTTCTCTTCCAGCGCCTTCAGCACCGTGCGGTCCAGCCACTCGTCGACGACGAAGTGGCTCAGCCCACCGGAGCCGATGATCGCGACCCGCGCGTCGCTGTCCCATGCGCGGACCGCGTTCGCGACCGCGCGCCCGAACTCGAACGACCGCTTGGGCGTCGGCTGGTTCGGCGGGTAGCAGGTGTTCTGGAAGATTGGAAGGATGGTGCGCGGCTCGTTGTTGAACAGCCGCTTCACCACGAATGCGAACCCGTGCGGCAGGCCTTGCTCGCGCGGTTCCGTCCTCCGCACCGAGTCCAACTCGCCGTTCTCCTTCGGGTAGCGCCGCGCAACCTGCCCGCCGTAGGTGTCGTGCAGGTAGGTGAAGTGCGACACGTCGAAGTCGTTCTGGATCATGTACTCGATCACGTGCCGTCCCAGGTTGGACGCCACGGGCACGTCCAACGCCATGTCGCCGTAGCCGTCCGCGATGGACTGCGTGATGTCCGGGTCGCGGAACCCTGCGGCCAGGCTTCGCGGCTTGATGGGCACCGACTCTCCCCAGAACACCGAGAAGGTCGGCATGTTGTCTTCGAAGAACCACTCGTCCTGGTCGTCGGAGATGATCACGGTGATGTCCGGTTTCACCTCGCTGAACGTCCGCGCCAGTTCGGCGATACCGCGCTGGCAGGCGTCCACCTGCGCCGTGAATACCTCGTCCGTCAGCGGCTTCTCCTTCACCGCCGTCGGCACACGGGCCAGTCCCTCGTCATACGGCATCGCCCAGCCTTCCGGGGGGAAGACCAACTCCGGGTGCCGCAGGTCACCCACGGCATAGCGCGGCCATTGCTCGGCGTTCAACGCGAGCATGGGGCTGTGTGACGTTCCTGCTCCAAGCACTATCTCGGCCATGTTGACCTCCGTTGTGCGGAATCTCGCGGACGCGGGCGCCCGCTGGAAGTGTGTTCGGTCTGGGTCCGCGCTTAGTCTACCACGCGCTACAAACCGCGCGCGCTATACGGCACCGCTCGTTATTCGTAGTGAGTCCCAATAATACCTCTGTACTTGACACCCCATGCCTGCGCATGTAGAAACGCAGCACAGCGCTGGCGTATCGTTGCGGCGCTGTTCGTCTGCATGCTCGCCGCCAAAGCCCAACCAGACCGCGAGCGGAACACATCAGGAGGAGAGATGCTCAACGGACAGAGAATCATAGACATGCACGCCCACACCGTGGCCCCACCCGAGCTGTACGCAGCCAAGGCCGGGCTCCTCTCCGGGCGCGGCTACCACGGCAAGAGCGGTATCTCGGAAGAACGCATCGAGCAGTTCGCCCAGAACAACCTGAAGATCATGGACAAGGTCCAGACCGACGTCCAGTTCCTCTCGCCCCGCCCCTTCCAGCTGATGCACTCCGAGAAGCCTGAGGTAATCGTCCACTGGTGGTGCGAGATGAACAACGACGTCATCGCATCCCAGGTGAAGGCGCACCCGGACCGCTTCCAAGGCATCGCGGGTTTGCCCCACGTCTCCGGCGCGAAGGACTCCTCGCACGTCGTTCCTGAACTCGAGCGCACCGTCAACGAGTTCGGTTTCATCGGCTGCCTCATCAACCCCGACCCTGAAGAGGGCCAGGGCGACCCCACCGACCCGAACCACACCCCGCCGATGGACCACGAATACTGGTACCCCCTCTACGAGGCGATGGTGAAGCTGGACGTGCCCGGCCTCATCCATTCCGCCGCGTGCAAGAACCCGCACGAGTCTTACAGCGCGCACTTCATCACCACGGAGTCCCAGACCGTGCTGAACCTCGCCCGCCCGTCGAGCAAGGTCTTCACCGACTTCCCGAACCTCAAGATCATCGTCGCCCACGGCGGGGGCTCCGTCCCCTACCAGATCGGCCGCTGGCGCGTCCGCCGTTACAACGACATGAAGAGCAACCCCAACCTGGAGGACTTCGACACCAGCCTCCGCCGCATGTACTACGACAGCAACCTCTACACCAAAGAGTCGCTGGACTACTGCCTGCAGATCTGCGGCCCGGACCGCGTGATGTTCGGCACGGAGAACCCCGGCAGCGGTTCCTCCGTCCACCCGGACTTCAAGTATGAGAAGGGCAAGAAGCTCCCCGCCGGCGACCTCGAAGGCTGGGAGACCGACGACCTCGCCCCCGTCATCCTCAACCAAATCGACTGGCTGACGGACGAGGACAAGCAGAACGTCATGGAGGGCAACGCCCGCCGTGTATTCACCCGGGGCAACTTCTAACCCCCGGTTGCCCCTTAGATGCCACCGGGCGTCCGCTTGAACGGCGGGCGCTCGGTGGTATATTTGACCCTGCGTGCATCCACGCGCTGCAACCGCAAACAACGGGGAGGGAACTACCAATGGCGGACAGAGAACTCATCACAGTCATCGAAGGCCCCAAGGGCCGCGCGGAGGTCTACGAGGTCTCCGAGGGCGGCAGCACGACGTCGGCAACGTCGGGCGTCATGTCCTCCAGCTACGAGGTCGTCTGTGGCAGCACCACCGAGACGGTCATGACCCTCGGTGAGGCGTCCATCGTCGCCCACGAACTCTCCGGCGCAGACCAGTAAACCGAGCGCCCTGAATCCTGTGTGACTGGAACCCAGACAGGGGGTATTGATACCTCCTGTCTTTACTATTGCCCGATTCCGATCCACTCCACGCTCAGGTTGCCTCTCAGCAGGTACTCAATGGGTTCCCATGCTAGATTTGGGGTATGGGTTTCCGAGTTTGTCTGGCTAGAGTTCTCTTACCTGTACTGGTTATCGCAGTTGCCGTTGCATCCTTCGCGCTGTACTCGGTCTACGTGACCCCATCTTCTTCCAACCCCGTCCATGCACAGGTAACCGGTGCAGCGAACTCCAATGCCCTTGGTGCGGCCAACGCAATCGCCGAAGCCCCCTTCGGCCAGCCTGTCCGCGGCAGGCCGGGTGACCTCTGGGCGGACGTGATACTCGGCAAGCCCGATTTCTCCGAGATCGGGCCTGGCGAGATTGTGCCCTTCAAGGTCTTCAACCCTGGGGGAGTCATCATCGACCGCTCCACGGCTCCGGGGCGTGCATACGTGTGGGACGCAGGCAACAGCCGCATACTGGGCATAGACCTCGAGAAGTGCTACGCCAGCGAGAGTCCGTGCAATGCTGACATCGTTATCGGCCAACCTGCAGCCAACGACCACGGGGCCTGTAACGGGGACAGCGGGGTGCAGAACTTCCCGAACAGGGCCCCGGCCAGCGCCGAGACGCTGTGCGGTATACCCGACGTGTCGCAGAGCCCTACGGAGCACAAGTCGATAGTCTCCATGGCCATCGGGCGCGACGGTGCGCTCTACGTGCCGGACTCCTTCAACAACCGTGTGCTGCAGTACGACGACCCGTTCGGGTCCGACGCCCGCGCCGACGAGGTCTGGGGACAGCGAGACTTCTCCGGCATGATGTGCAACCAGGGCACGTTCGAATCAGCAACAGCCGAAACGCTCTGCTTCCATGCGGACAGCAACCGCTACGAGCCAGGTTTGTACGGCGCCGGAGTGGAACTGGACGCCGAAGGCAACCTGTGGGTGGCGGACAGCGGCAACAATCGCGTGCTGCGGTTCCCAGCCAGCAGCGGTTCCGGTGCGATTGCGAAGCGCGCAGACCTCGTACTGGGACAGCAAGGCTTCCGTGGCACTGCACCGGGTACCTCAATGCGCGCATTCCATACGCCGTCGGCGCTCAGGTTCGACACCCGTGGCAGGTTGTACGTCGTGGACACGGACAACGAGAGGGTGCTCGTATTCCATCCGCCCTTCACTTCGGGGATGGAAGCCGACGCCACTATCGGTCCAAGCTTCAACAACCCCGTGTCGATCGAGGTCGACCCCCACGACCGGGGGCTCTGGGTCAACGACCAGCGCAACGGCATGGTCGAGCTGTGGGGCTGGGACGGGAGAGGGCCTCTCGCGATCATCGGAAAGCCGTCGTACGAGCCGCAGGAAGGCGGCGGGCCCGGCTTCAGCAGTGTGCCGGGATGGCCTCAGCTCTGGGACGCAACGGGCATCGCCTTCGACACCCAGGACAACATGCTGATCTCACTGGCGGCGTCACCGCAGGACGTGCTCCGCTTTCCCATCGGCAGCCAGGACTTCTCCCGCTCGGTGGTGTTTGAGCCTGACAAGCGCCTGTTCTACCCGCCGGGTGAGTACAACAATCAGGGGCTCAAGGGTCTTCGCACACCGAGAGGCGTCGCCGTCTACGGGGACCAGCTGGTGGTTCCGGACTTCCAGCGCCTGCTGTTCTGGAACGGCTTGGACGAACTCAGCAACGGCCAGGAAGCGGACGGCGCCATCGGCAACGCGCGGTGGCGTCCGGGGGCCAACTGCTGCGGAAGGGTCAAGGCCGACGACGCGGGCCGGTTGTGGAGCCTGAGCTGGGAGGGGCGGCATTTCATCGACGTCTATGATCTTCCGCTGGATGAGTCTTCCGCTCCCGTGGCCACGCTCTGGACAGCGAGCACTTCCTATCCGGTCCTGGGAAGCGGCAGCAGGGTGGAGACCGGAGGGCGCATCTTCGGGCTGGCGCCGTCTGAAGGAGGAAGGTTCCTCTGGCTCAGCGATACGGACAACCATCGCGTGCTGCGCATCCGGGACCCTCTGACTGAGCCGGTCGTAGACGTCATCCTGGGGCAGGTCGATGCGACCGGGACCAAGTGTAACCGGCGGGCCGACCTGAGAGCACACCAACCGGACATCGCGAGCGTCTTCGAGAATGTCGCAGCGGACATGCTCTGCTTCCCCGGCGCCCTGTCGCTTGACCGGTTCGGCAACCTGTATGTCTCCGACCATGCACTCGAGATCGAGGGCAACCGCCGGTTGCTCATCTTCCCGGCGGAGCGTCTGCCGACGAACAACTCCACAACCCTCTTTGCCATTCGTGCCACCAGGGTGTTCGAAGAACACGGAAGGAGCGGCCAGAACCTGGTAGTCAGCGACTACGAACCCCACGTGAACATCGACAACCGCAACCGCGGGCCGCTGGAAGCAGCGACGTGGGAGACCGCCTTCGACAGCATGAACAGGATGGTGGTGGGCTACAACATGTACACGGGTGGCAGGTTCGCGGGTGTCTACGAAGACCCGCTGGGCGGAGGAACGCAGCCGGACGCATACCTCCGTGACCTCTGGTCGATGGCGTATTCCGCCGCCTTCGACGAGAACGACAACCTGTATATGTCAGACATCAACCGCGGAAGGGTCCTCGTCTACCGAAACCCGTTCGGGAACCCAACGCCAGCGGGCGACAGCACACCTACCCAACCGGCCCCCCTTCCCGAGTACCCGGTAACTGTCGAGTCGGTCGACCCGGAACCGCCGTTCTGTGCCGTGCGCAACTCAGCGAACACCTACGAGAGACGCTTAACCCTGAAGTTCGAAGGCATTCCGGCGAGCGGCGACCCCACACTGGAGTTCCGTAAGATTACGTCGGCGAATGTCTACCGGGTCTCCTTCCGCGACAGCAGGACTCAGGGGACCGGCGCCCACCTCATTATCGACATGGCCCGACTGGGCAGTTCGCTCTGGAGCGACCACGACAGGGTGCAACTGACCGTCAGGGTCGTACACAGCGACGGCACACCGTTGTCCAACTGGTCTCCGGCATTCCTGATGGCCGATGATGTCTCCGCGTGTGGTGTCGCCCTTCCGACGCCTACCCCTACCCCTATCCATTCACCCATCGCAACGCCTACACTGCGGCCAACCGCAACCTTTGCTCCGCCCCCGATCTCCACCTCAACGCCCATGCCGAGGCCAACTTCGACATCCACGCCGGAGCCAACCTCGACCCCTCAACTGCCGCCTACGCCAACGTCCACTCCGACGCCAACCCCGACATCAACCCCAACGCCTCTCCCACTGACCTCCACGCCCACGCCCGCACCAGAGCCGGTTGCCACGGCCCTGCCGCCAGTTGCACTGGGGACCGAAGGTGGGAGCATCTCTGCCGAGTTCCTCGTGGCGTTGGCGGTGGCCGGAGCGGCCGTTGCAGTCGCCGCCGGGTTGATTATCAGACGCCGCCGGTGAGCGGGATGCTACCCTTAACCCTGACCGCGCCATGACATCCCCCGACGACACACCCCAGACCGACGCGCCACCCAGCGATACGCCTGCCTCGGGAAGGAGACGCCTGCTCTTCTTCCTGCTGGCAATGACGCCTGTGCTGGCCATCATCGGCTTGCTCTTCTGGGGCCAGTTGCGCTCCGACGGCAACCCCGGCGGCGTGCTCGTGCATGAAGAGTCGAGCGAATCGCAGGTGCCCGTGCGGCAAGCGCCCTGGTTCGGCGGGTACGACCTCGTCTCCAAGGGCCGTGTCGACGCGGAGGACTTGCGCGGGCGCGTCGTGATGGTCGACTTCTGGTCGTCGTGGTGCGTTGCCTGCCGGATCGAAGCCGCCGACCTCGCGGAGGTGTACCGCGAGTACGACTCCGCCAACGTCGAGTTCGTCGGCATCGCCGTCTGGGACCGTCCCGCCGATGCAGAGGAGCACATCGAGCGCTATGACGTGACCTACCTCAACATCCTCGATCCACGCGGCACGATGGCCGTTTCGTACGGTGTACGCGGCGTCCCCGAGAAGTTCTTCCTGGACGCCGAGGGGCGCATCGTCCGCAAGCTCATCGGGCCTGTCTCAGCCGAGGACCTGCGCAGTATCCTCGACGGCCTGCTCACGGCCTCGTAGCGCGATGGTCGACGCTCGCGCCATCCACGATGCCGTCGCCGCGTGGTACGCGCGCAACGCCCGCGTCCTGCCTTGGCGCGGCATCGCGGACCCGTACGCCATCCTCGTATCGGAGATCATGCTCCAACAGACGCAGGTGGAGCGGGTCGTCCCGAAATACCACGCCTTCCTCGACGCCTTCCCCACCCTCCAGGCGCTTGCCGACGCCCAGCCCGCTGGGGTCATCCGCATCTGGGCCGGCATGGGCTACAACGGCCGCGCCGTCCGTCTGCATAATCTCGCCAGGGAAGTCGTAGAGCGCTACAGCGGCGAACTTCCCCGCACGGCCGACGAGCTACGGAAGCTCCCCGGTATCGGTCCGTACACGGCCGCTGCAGTTGCATCTTTTGCGTTCGGTGAGCCCGTCGCGGTGCTGGACACGAACATCTATCGCGTGTTGAGCCGTACTGTCCACGGCGTTGACGCTCCGTCGCGTGAAGCGATCCATCCGCTCGCCGAATCGTTGCTTCCTCAGCAAGACAGCCCCATCACACCAGCCGACTGGCACCAGGCGCTGATGGACATCGGCGCAACGCTCTGCACTTCCCGGCAACCGCGCTGCATGCTCTGCCCGCTGCGACCGCGCTGCGCCGCCGCGCCGTACCTGCAGTCCGGCGGCGACCCTGCTCTCGCTGAATCGTCCGTTCCGTACGCGCCGCGTCAGTCGAGGTTCCAGGGCTCGGCGCGCTACTTCCGCGGACGCATCGTCGACTACCTGCGCGAGCAGCCCGATGCCGGCGTCGAGGAGCACACGCTCGAAGGAGTCATCAGCGACGCCGAAACCGCGTCCGGCGCGCCCTGCCCTGTCTCACTGCCCGACCTTCTCGCCGCCCTCGAACGCGACGGCCTCATCCGCCGCGACAGCGGACGCGTACGCCTGCCGTGACCTACTCCACCCGCCCCCCCCCCCCCCCCCCGGACCCGGCCGCCCCCCCCCGCGCGGCCGGCGGCGGCGTCCCCCTGCCGTGACCTACTCCACCCGCCCTATCAACCCCCGCAGCGGCTCGCGCAGCGACATCCACGGGTCGCCCAGCCTTTCCGTATCTTCCCCAGACAGCGCCCAGCGGCGCACGCCGTCAGGCGTCACCCAGAGACCGCCCACCCAGAACCCATTTGTGCCGCCCTCCGGGGGGACGAAGTCCTGTGCGATGTAGCCCTCCAGCCCATTCGCTTCCCACGCGCCGAGCAGTTCACCCGCCCGTGCGACCGCAACCGCTTCCGTCCACCAGCATGCACGACGCTCGCCTTCGAGGTCGCGCATTCGACGCAGCAGACGATGTGCGCGCTCCTCATCCGGCACGTCCTCGCCGGTGCCGCGACGCGTGATGAGGCTCGACCAGCCGTCGCCCAGTGCAGGGATGCTCAGCCCGCCGTCCGACGCCACCACGAGCGCGCTGAGCGCCCGCGACCACGCAACTGCCTTCCCGATGGCAATAGCGAGGTGAGAACCACCCTCCTCGTCAACGTCCGGCGCATCCGTGAACGACGCCCCGTCCGACAGCTCCACGTCGAGCCCGGCCATCAGTTCACGCAGTTGAGCTGCCTTCGCCTGGTTCCGCGTCGCGAGTACGAGCGTCAAGCCCATCACAGCCGCCCGAATTGTCTCCCGAGCACGTCCTTCGATACTCGGATGACCGTCGGTCTGCCGTGGGGACAGTGCTGCGGGTTCATTTCGGAGGCCAACGCTTCGCCGAGCGCCGTCATCTCCTGGTGGTCGAGCGTCTGCCCTGCCCGTACGGCGCTGTGACACGCGATGGACGCAGCCGCCGACAGGTGCGTGTCCGTCCCGTTGCAGCGCGTCGAGAGACCGTCCAGCGCCTCGGCCACCAGCTTCGCGGCGTCCACGCGGCGCGCCATCACCGGCACTGCGCGCACCAGGAGTGTGTCGTCACCGAACGGCTCCACGAATAGCCCGTAGCGCTCCAGCACTGCCCGCCCCTCGCCGAGCGCGTCCATCTGCTGCGGTGTCAGGCCCATCGCCAGCGGCTCCAGCATCGGCTGCACCTCCGGCGCGCTGTTCGCCCACTGTCGCAGCAGCCGGTAGTACAGCACCGACTCGTGCGCCGCGTGCTGGTCGATCAGGTACATGCCGTCCGGCCCGTCCGCCACGATGTACGTATTCGCGACCTGCCCCAGCACGCGCAGTCGCGACAGCGGAGACGCGCCAGGAGGCGGTGCTAGTGGCTCGTGCTCATCAGATGCGACAGGCGAGGGTTCCGGCAGCGGTGACTGCTCCCGCTCCTGTGTCGTGAACGTCAGCTCCGGCTGAAGCGACGGCGGAGCAGCCACGGCCTGCGACAACAGACCTTCCCCTTCCGCAACAGGCGACGCCGCTAGTAGCGCGCCCCGTACCGCGTGTTGCACGCTGGAGAACGCATCGCCCTCGTGCGACAGCCGCACCTCGCGCTTGTTCGGGTGCACGTTCACGTCCACCTCGCCGGGCGGCACGTTCAGGAACACGACCGCTATCGGGAATCGCCCCTCTATCAGAAGGCCGCGATACGCCTCCTCGATGGCAACACCGATGGCCCGATGCTGCACCCAGCGGTTGTTCACGAACAGGCTGATGCCGGTCCGGTTCGCACGGTTCTGCTCGGGCGTTCCCACGAGCCCCCACACGGGGTAGGCCCCCGTCCATGAGCCGACCTCGATCATCGCCTGCGCCAGCTCCGCGCCGTGCACAGCCGCCACCGTGTCGCGCAGGCTGCCGTTGCCGGACGTTGCGAGTTGTAGTTTGCCGTCCGTCCTGAGCGTGAACTGGATGTGCGGGTGCGCCATCGCCAGGTGGTCGACCGTCTGGCGCACACGCGCCGTTTCCGCCGCGGCTGACCGGATGAACTTGAGTCGCGCCGGTATCGTCGAGAAGAGCGCCTCGACCTCGATCGTCGTTCCTGCGCCCGCGCCTGCCGCCGACTGCCGAACGATGGCGCCGCCTTCCAACTCGACCGTTGTCGCCGACTCCACGTCCGCCGTGCGCGTCGTCATGCGCACGCTCGCCGCAGCCGCGATGCTCGCCAACGCCTCTCCACGGAATCCAAGCGTTCCGATGTCGCCCAGGTCTTCCACCGAGGCTAGCTTGCTCGTCGCGTGGCGTTCGAACGCCAGCGCCACTTCGTCCGCCGGTATGCCGCAGCCGTCGTCCCTAACGCGTATCGAGGCCAGCCCGCCGTGCCGTATCTCAACGCCGATGACGCGCCCGCCCGCGTCCAGCGAGTTCTCGACCAACTCCTTGACCACCGAGGCCGGACGCTCGATGACCTCGCCCGCCGCGATCCGCGCCGCAACCCCAGCAGGCAGCACCCGTATAGTCATCAGAACCCCAGCATCGCGCCAAGCTGCTTCGCGTTCGCTCCGGCCACGAGCCTTCCGTCCACTACTGCGGTTGGACGCTTCCAGTAGCGCGGCTCCTCCACCAGCAGGTCCAGCATCCGCTCCTCCGTCAGCGATCCCGGGTCGATGCCGCTCTTGCGGAACGTCGCCGACCTCAGGTTGAACAGCGTGCTCGGAGGATTGCCGCCCAGCAGCGACTCGATCTCCTCGCGGGAGAGACGTTGCTTGAAAAAGTCCCGTTCTGTGAACGCGATACCTGCCTGCGAGAGCGCCGCCCTCGCCGTCTTGCACGTTCCTCACCCGGCCCAGTGATACAGCGCGACATCGGCCATCAACACACCTCCGTAGTCGTCTGTCCATGGTACGCACGCGCCGCACGCCTGCGCCAGCGATGCCGGCGGCCAGGATGCACGGGATGTCCGGTGTCCGGCGCATGGAAACCCTGTCAGGCTGCTCGCCGTCCGGCGCTGTCATCTTCGCACCACTCCTCCCTGTCCCGCGCGCAGGTGTGGGCTGCGCTGCTGTGTCCACTCCATGTGGGACATCCTGAGACATTGTGAGACATTCCACTCCTGCGACTTGCCTCGTGCCAAGGCAGGCCCACCACGGCGCTCGTACCGTCACCGACCAACGTACCCGCTCGGAGGGCATCCGCGTAAGGGGCGGATGTCGCACTGCGTTGCCGAACGCTCCGCGCTCCCCTACCATGCCGCCCGCTATGACCGACGCTGCTCTGCTCGCCGCCCGTTGGGTGCACTCGATCGCCGCCGTGGCATGGGTGGGAGGCGGCATCTTCTACCTGCTGGTCCTGAGGCCTGCCGTCACGAGCGGTTCGCTCTCCTCCGACAGCGTGCGCGCCGCGACCGAGCGCTTCGGCGGGCTCGTGAAGCTCGCGATGTGGACGCTCGTGGTTACCGGCGCAGTCCTCTTCTTCTCGCGGATCTCGGAGCCGACCGCCACCGCGCGCTACGCCGCGGTGCTCGCCCTCAAGGTTGCGCTCTCAGCCTGGATGTTCTTCATCGCCATCCGCCGCCGCAGACGTCTGGCAGAGGCCATCGCGGTACGACCCGGACGCATCCGCGCCGTCGCTGCCGCGCTCGGCCACGTCAACGCGGTCGTCATTCTGGGTATCGTCGTCTTCCTTCTGTCGGATGTGCTGCGCTACATCGTCGAACAGGAACTGGCGGGGTAGGCGTCGAGGAAGCGCACTCGCTCAGCCGAACAGGTTCTGTAGCAGCAGCCACACAGCGGGCTGGGGCCAGATAACGAACAGGACGTTGTCGAACAGACCGATCACCAGCGCCGTGATGAGCGCTCCGGTCAGCAGGCCCCACTTTGCATACGCCCTGCCAGAGACGGCGGCGGGGAAGACCAGGGCGAGGGCGATTGCGGCCCACTTCAGTCCGAGGGTTATCGAGATCAGGACGAAGAGACCCAACAGCGCGAGCAGCACCTTGCCGGTGCGGCGTTGCTCATCGGCCTTACTCATCATGCCCAGATCCAGTATGTCCCCGGACTGCACTCCCCTCAACTGAAGCAGTAGCTGCAGACCGGCCAGTCCGAGCAACCCGATGCCCACCATCACCGGCATCGACCGCGCCCTCGTGGGGAAGTCGATGGCTTCGACGACGAACACCAGCGCCACCACGATCACCGTGAGTGGGAACAGGTGCTCCCAGGAACGCCAGGCGAAGCCGATCCTCCTTTGCGGTTTCTGCGCAGGTCTCGGTGGGTCGGAACTCGCGCCCGAAGGAGCGCTGCCGCTGACTTCGGCCATCCTGCGCTCGGTCGCTTCGCTCTTGGAGGCGAGGAAGGCAAAACCCACGCCTACGCCGACAGATAGGAGTATCAGGGTGATGGTTATGGGCCGCGTAAGCATCCCCACGGGGCCATGGATGCTGACAGCCGACAACAGGTTGTGCTCGATGATGGGGCCCAGGATGAAGCCGAGGATCATCGGTGGACGCGGCCAGCGGAAGAACTTCATGAGCATCCCTACCACCGCGAACCCCAGCACGATGGGAATGGCCAGCCAGTGGCGCATGTCCTGGAAGGATGACAGGAACGCGAGAGGGATGATGGCGGCGGCGAGCAGCGGGTATGGGATGCGGCTCAGCTTCGCCAGTTGACCGGAGGCGAGCAGTCCGACGATAGCCAGTGCCGCGTTGCCAAGCACCAGGCTCACCACGATGAGAGTGGTGATGTCAGCGAAGCGTGTGAGCATCGGCGGGCCGGGAGAGATGCCGTAGGCCAGCATCGCCACGAGGACGAACGCCCAGCTGAAACCGCCGGGGATGCCCATCGCCAGGGTCGGGATCGCCTGCCCGCCTTCCTTCGAACTCTGCACCGATTCGGAGAAGACGAGACCGTCGAACGAGCCTTTGCCGAACTGGCTCTTGTCCTTGCTCAGCGCAATCCCGACGCCATACGAGAGCCAGGAGACCACTCGCGAACCCACGCCCGGTATGGCGCCCATCATGACGCCAAGTATCGAGTGCCGGATGATGAGTGGTGTCTTACTGAGAGCCAGGCCTGCACCCGCGAATACCTCCCGGATGTTGAGCGCGGCGCTCGACGATGCCAACGCTCGCCTCGTCATGGTCAGGTCCATCATTTCGGGGAGAGCAAACAACCCCACCGTCATCGCGATGAGCGGGAGCCCCGAATCGAGCTGCAGAGAACCGAGCGTGTAGCGGTCTGTTCCGGTGAATGGGTCGGTGCCTACCGTGGACAGCAGGATGCCCAGCAGCCCGGCAGCGAGCCCCTTCACCATCGCTCCACGGCTGAGCGCCCCGACGAGAGCAACGCCGAACAGGCCCATCGCTCCGATCTCGCCGAACCCGAAGGAGAGGATGAAGGGCTTGAGGACGGGCATGGCGAGCAGCAGGACGACCGCGCCCACTACGCCCCCGATGGCCGACACGACATACACGAAGCCGAGCGCGCGTGCGGCCTGTCCCCGCTGCGAGAGCGGCCTCCCTTCGATGAACGTGACCTGCCCGCCGCCGGGATGACCCATCGCGATGATGGGCAGCACGTCCAGCATCTCTTCGACGCCAGTGATGGTCGCGAGGAAGACGATGCCCACGACCGGGTCGTCGATCGTGAAGACGACGAACGGGATAGCCAGCGCCATGAGCAGCGGCGCCGACAGTCCCGGTATCACGCCCGCGGCCGCCGCGATCATGACGGCGGCCCCGAACGTGATCCAATAGGTGGAGGTCCCCAGGTGCCCGAGTCCCACGAACACCTGACTGAAATCAGGCATCTGCTCCTCTCCGGCAGGCCTTCGTGCGCATCAGCCCGGCGTCATATCACTCGATGTACTTGCTGAACAACCTCTCCTGTATCTCGCCGAGCGAGTCCAAGTGCACGCGGTACCCGTTGACCGTATCTATGTAGATCTGCTGGAGCCGCGCTCCCGGCACCGGAGCCACGTCGGTGCCGAGCACGCGGGAGAAGTCTGCTTTGAATTCCGGGTCGGCATTCGCGTCGTCCCATGCCTTGCGCAGTGTCGCGAGTACGGCGGGATCCATGCCGGGCGGGCCGGCGAAGTGCTTCAACGCGATGTGCTGGGGAGACGTCAGTGCGTTGAACAGGGACGCCTGGTCCGGTTCGAGCAGGTCCCGCGCGTGCGGCGCCGTGAACTCGACCTCCGCGTTGGCGTGGATCTCCTGTCCGGGGACCAGCAGGCTTGCGAAAGGCTTCAGGAACCCGTCGGCGAACCAACCGGGGCGCCGCGCAGGCAGCGTGTACCAGGAGCTCCCTGGCGAGATGATCAGCGCGTTGATGTCGCCGCGTTCCAGCATGAGAAGCGATTGTTCCGTGCCCGTGCCTGCAACAACCCTGTAGTCCATGGGCAGGTTGAGCCAGTCGGCTATCAGCATCCCGCCGAGAGCGCTGCCGGTCACTTCCGGTGCGCTCCCCGGACCTGTCTGGACGAGCGGTTCGCCGTTCGGGTTCCCCATCGCATCCCTGATGTCCGTGTAGGGCAGCGTTCCGCGGTGGGCCCAGAAGGGGTTGCCGCCCTGGGGCGCGCCGATGAGACCGAACTCGGACACCGTGAACTCAGCCTCCGGTTCGAAGGAGTCGGTGATCAGGGTGCCGGCCGTGTACTGGAGCACCGTCCCGTCGGGTTCGGACTTCCAGACGAAATTGGAGGCAGCCATCTGCGGCGTGTGGTTGGAGACGACGATGCGCGGATTGCCTGGGATGAACTTGCCCAGGTTGGCTGCGAGGAACCGGGCCTGCGTATCCGTTCCGCCGCCGGGGTTGAACCCCACGAGCAGCCTGATCGTCTTGCCGCGGAAGTGCGCCTCCGCGTCGAATGACGGCGGCGGAGTAGGCGTCGGCGCCAGCGTGGGCGTGGGAGTCGGCGGCACGGGCGTCGGGGTTGGAGCGCCCGGCACCGGGGTGGCTGTCGGAGCAGCCGGAGCCATGGCGGTGGGCGTCGGTGCACCGGGGGCCGCCGGCTCAGGCGTGGGTGTGGGCCGCGGCTGAGTGGGTGTGGGAGTCGCCTCGCTTCCACACGCCACGATGAACAGACAGGTCAGAAGGAATGCCGCTACGAGAGTCCCCTTGAAGCTCATGGTCGAGCCCTCCTCTCATCTCAGGCTTATGTTCCCTACGTCTGTGACGACCTCACTTGCGCTTCGACGGCGCTATAGTCCCATTCGAAGCCACGGTCCTGGTACGCGATCTCCGGCATGAGGCTCCTGGATCCGCGTGCGCCAAGCTCTCCTTCGAACTTCTCGCGGATGAACGGGTCCTCGTCCGGGTATTCGATCTGATTTGCGGCGGGGTTCTCGACCCGCTCGCCTGTACCGGAGAACGGCCGTGGGGGATGGAGGGCAAGGTAACGCGCCGGCTCCTCTCCCACGTTGAAATGCTGATGGAACCACCTCGCCGGTGGCACGAATACGCTGCCCTCGTGCCAGGGGATGATGATCTTGTCATGCCCCTCCGGCCACATGATGGAGTACCCCTCGCCGCGAGGGATGACGATGACGAAGCCCGGCCCGTGGCGGTGGCCCTTCTTGTAGGTGCCTGCGTCGAATACCGACATGTGGCACGTCATCGGTGAATCGGGGAACTCGATGAATACCGTAGTGCCCCCGGCGCCGCGCCCGTAGAACGGCACGAGCTTGTCCCAGGAGCGCATGTCCGGGAAGAAGTTGCCTATCCACTGGGCACGGACACGCCCGTTGGCGATAGGCCGGTTGTGCACCTTCGCTTCTGAGTAGAACTCGCCCACCAGCCGGTCTGCGCCCGAAGCAGAGGGGTTGTTGAAGAAGAACTCCGGGTCCGGCACTCCCACCATCGCTACCGGCAGGTAGTTGTTGTGCAGAAGCCGCGCGGGGCGGTCTCCCTGGGCGTTGGAGAGTTGGTGCGTGTAATTCCGGGGCAGCAGGAAGAGGCTGTGCTTCTGCCACTCGAACGTCCGCGAGCTCTGGCCGTCGTCCGAAGAGACGGTGCAGAAGCCGCGACCTTCCAGCACGTAGACCACGTCGTCCAGCGCGAACTTCAGCGGCGGGAGCGTCTGGCCGGGCGCGATCTCCGTTACGCGGGCCTCCGCCACGCCCTGCTGCCCCTCTAATTGGAGGAACGCAGCGTTGCATTGGCGCTCTTCCCACCATCCGAGTTCGATGGTGCGGAGGTCGTCGAGGTAGTAGCCCTCGTGTACTGGGATGCCGATGGACCTGATCCAACTCTCGTAGCCATGCTGGGCCGCCCTGTTGGCGGCGACCTGGTCTTCCGACGCCTGCGTGACTTTCAAATCCTCTGTCATCTCTGCCCTCCTCCGTTAGGCCGACACTCATCTCCCTCCGGAGCACATGCGCGCCTGCTCCGGTTCACAGGACCTCGTCATTGAACAAAGAGAAACCGCCCGGCGGGCTGACGCCTGGGCGGTGATACGAAACAGCAGAGGGGATAGCGGTTTGTCGCCGAAAACGGCATCAACGTTGCTGTCGACGCCGTACCCACGGACCTTGTGACACTCGGCAGATCCATCGCCAACCCCTTCCCAGGGTCACGTTCGCTGCACTTCGGTCGGTCTGGGTCGTACTCTGGCAGGGCGAATAGTAGCCCGCGTCAGCATGCAATGCAAACGGCGGGCCGATCGTACGCTCAACCTCTCCCGTGCATGCCTCTCTCCTGTATCATGCCTCCCACCAATCCGCCGGAGCGCCGCCGATGCACCGCGACCTGATCGACATCCTCGCCTGCCCCGCCGACAAGGCGCCGCTCACGCTCACCGTGGAGAGCGCGGACGGCGATGACGTCGTGACCGGTGCGCTCGCCTGCGCGGAGTGCAGCACCGTCTACCCCATCCGCGACTCCGTCCCGAACCTCCTCCCGCCAGGCTACCCCGGCTGATCCGCCGGGTCCTCGTCTACTCCGTTATCCGCCATCATCCACGCAGGCGGGAATCTCGCAGCCTGCTCTCTGACTTCCTCCGTTGATACCCCTTGACAAGCGATTGTTGTCGCATATACTCCGTGCAATGGTTAGTGCATACTAACTACGTTGCACAGGTCAGCCTAATACGCTTCAGGAGATACAGCCTTATGCGACCTCTTCCCTACCTCAGACGCGCGCTTGCCATCGCGGCGCTCGTAATCATCGCCGCAGCCCTGGCTGCGTGCAGCGACCCCACTCCCACGCCGACGGCGCAACCGCAGGCGACCCCCACACCGGCGCCGCAGGTCCCCGGTTCGCTGGTCATCTACTCGGGACGCGGCGAGAGCCTGGTGGACCCCATCATCCAGCAGTTCGCCGACGTGACGGGCATCGACGTGGAGGTCAAGTACGGTGGCACGGCGTCGCTTGCTGCTACCCTCCTTGAGGAGGGCACGAACAGCCCCGCCGACGTCTTCTACGCGCAGGACCCCGGCGGTCTCGGCGCAGTCGAATCGCTGCTCGCTCCTCTGCCCGCCGATATCCTGGAGCGCTCCCCGGAGTGGGCGCGGTCGCCGCAGGGGCTCTGGGCCGGCATCTCCGGCAGGGCCCGGGTGCTCGTCTACAGCCCGGACCGTGTGCCGGAGAGCGAGCTCCCGGCCGACATCTTCGATCTCACGGACCCGAAGTGGAAAGGCCGGATCGGCTGGGCGCCGACCAACGGCTCGTTCCTCACCATGGTCACCGGTATGCGCAAGCTCTGGGGCGAGGAGAAGACCGCAGAGTGGATCGAGGGCATGGTCGAGAACGACGCGATCATCTACCCGAAGAACACGCCGCAGGTCGCTGCCGTCGCCGCGGGCGAGATCGACATTGGGCTCGTCAACCACTACTACCTCTACCGCTTCATCTCCGAGGAGGGCGAGGACTTCGCCGCTCGCAACTACCACCCGGCCGGCGGCGGACCCGGCGCACTCGTCATGGTCTCCGGGGCAGGCATCCTCAGCACAGCCGAGAACCGGGAGAACGCAGACCGTTTCGTCGAGTTCCTCCTCGGGACGGTCGCCCAGCAGTTCTTCGCGGGTCAGACGTTCGAGTACCCGCTCGTCGAAGGCGTGAACATCAACCGCCTCCTGACGCCGCTCGACGAGATCGCGAGGCCGGACATAGCTCTTGCCGACCTCTCCGACCTGGAAGGCACGACTGCGATCCTGCGCGACCTCGGGGCGCTCCCGTAACGCACGCCAGTTCCGCACTGCCCCTGGCGTCGCTCCTCCCCGACGCTGGGGCAGTGCTATCCCATTGCGCCAGTCCCGATGAGTGTGAAAGATAGCCCCCGTGCAGAGCGTAGCGAACACCCCTGAGGAGCAGCACAGGGTACGGCCCGTCAGGATGCCGCCCGTCTTCATCTGGTTGCCCGCCGCGGCGATCGGGCTGCTCATGCTCCTGCCGCCTGTCTACCTGCTCGTGCGGACGCTCGAGTCCGGCACGGCGGGGCTGGACGTGCTCTTCAGCATGCGGACGCTCGGTATCCTGCTCCGTACCGTCCTTCTTGTCGGCATCGTCACTGCCGCCTGCGCCGCCATCGGCGTCTCGCTCGCATGGCTCACGCTCCGCACCGACCTTCCCTACAGGCGCGTATTCGGGATGCTCACCGCGCTGCCGTTGGCCATCCCCAGCTACGTCTTCGCGTTGCTCGTCATCACCGCGCTGGGTCCGAAGGGCATGGCGCAGGGGTGGCTCGAGCCGCTCGGCGTCGATCGCCTGCCTTCCATCTTCGGCCTGCCGGGCGCGGCGCTCACGCTCACGCTCCTCTCCTTCCCGTATGTCATGCTGCCGGTCAAGGCCGCGATACAGCGGGTGGACCCCGCGATGGAGGAGGCCGCGCGAAGCCTCGGCAGGTCGTCTATGGAGGCGTTCTTTTCCGTAACCTTGCCTCTCCTGCGACCAGCCATCGTCGCGGGCTCGCTGCTCGTTGCGCTCTACACGCTGAGCGACTTCGGGGCCGTCTCACTGCTGCGCTACCAGACGTTCACCTGGGTCATATTCATCCAGTACGAGACCGCGTTCGACCGCAGCATCGCCGCTGCGTTGTCGCTGGCGCTCACGGCGCTCGCCATCGCGCTCCTCATCGCCGAGAGCCGGACGAGAGGGAGTGCGAGGTATTACCGCATCACGCCCGGGGCGCAGCGCGTGCCGCACATCGCGAACCTGGGACGCTGGCGGTGGCCCGCAGCGCTCTATGCCGCGACGGTCGTTTTCTTCTCGCTCGCGGGTCCGATGGCTCTCCTCGTTTACTGGGTGGTGCGCGGCGTCGCGGCGGGCGAGCCGCTCGACCTCCTCTGGAGCAACACGGTCAGCACCATCTACGTCTCTGCGCTGGCCGCCACGGCCGCCGCTGTCGCCGCCACTCCCGTTGCGCTCCTCACCGTGCGCTACCCCGGATGGGTCTCATCGGTGTTGGAACGCCTCGCCTACGTTGGGTTCGCCCTGCCGGGCCTTGCCGTTGCGCTTGCGTTCGTCTTCTTCGGCGCGTCCGTGCTTACACCGGTCTACCAGACGACGTTCCTGCTCGTGACGGCGTACGTCGTGCTCTTCCTTCCGGCGTCCGTGGGCGCGACGCAGACTGCGCTGAAGCAGGTCAGCCCTCGACTGGAGGAGGCCGCAAGAAGCCTGGGCAAGACGCCGTTCCACGCCTTCCGGCTCGTGACGTTGCCGATGCTCTCGAAGGGCATAGCGGCAGGTGCCGCACTCGTCTTCCTGCTCACGATGAAGGAGCTGCCTGCTACGCTCATCCTCAGCCCGACCGGCTTCCGGACGCTCGCCACGTCCGTTTGGAGCGCGGCATCCGAGGCGTTCTTCGCCCGTGCCGCGATGCCGGCCATCCTGCTCATCATCGCCGCCGGCATCCCAACCACGCTGCTCATTCTTCGCGAGCAGGAGGAACGGTAGATCACGGCGCTCTGAAGCAGCCGGTGACGTGGTCGTTCACGAGTCCCACTGACTGCATGTAGGCGTAGACGATGGTCGAGCCAACGAACTTGAAGCCGCGACGCTTCAGGTCGGCGGAGAGCGTGTCAGACTCGGGGGTTGTCGCGGGGACCATGTCCTCGGTCAGCACAGCCGGGCGGGGCAGCGCGCCGCCGAAGAAGCCCCAGAGGTAGGCGTCGAAGCTGCTGAACTCGCGTTGGACCTCGAGGAAACGCTGGGCGTTGTGGACGATGGCCTTCAGCTTGAGGCGGTTGCGGACGATGCCGGGGTCCTGCAGCATCCGCTCTACGTGGGCTTCGCCGAGGAGCGCCACTTGCTCCGGGTGGAAGCCGTCGAACGCGCGGATGAACGCCTCGCGCTTGTGGAGGATGGTGCGCCAGGAGAGGCCGGCTTGCGCGGCTTCCAGCGCAAGGAACTCGAACAGCGTGCGCTCGTCGTGTGTCGGGACGCCCCACTCCTCGTCGTGGTAGCGGAGCATCAGTTCATCGCTCGGCCACGGGCAGCGGGGGCGTGGGTCGGTAGTCATGGCGCCGTTGATTCAGCCGCCGATCACTCTGTCCAGCCACGTAGCTAATCCAACTATCGCGGCCATGCCGACCAGCATTCGCCAGAGCAGGCGGTTCTCAGACTCGGCGATGCGCCTGCCCAGCTCTGCGTGCTGGCGCTCGTTCTCTTTCGCGTACTCAAAGAAGTAGTGAGGCACGTCTTCGGTTGGTGTCGTCATGGGTGCTCCTCCACTTCCTAACGTAACGCGGTGCTTCTAACAGCGTCAACGGCACCGTGTCACATTACATCTTCTGTCTCTCTGGCCCCATGGGGTGAAGGGCTGTGCCCTGCTCAGGCTACCGATGTAATCTCGATGCCGGCCTCTTTGGCGGAGCGTTGGAGGGTGAGGGTGGTGGTGATGGCGAGGATGCCGTGGGCGCCGGCTTTTGCGAGCACGTCGGTGCTCATCGTTTTGAGCGCCGCGGCCTGCTCGCCGGTGACGCCAAGCTCCGCGGAGACGCCGTCCATGTCCCGGACGAAGCGCGCGCGGAGGTTCTCGTCGCGCCGGAGTTCGAACAGGGCTTTGTTCAGCGGGTACGTCTCGAGCGTAGGGTACTTGTAGAACTCGTAGCCCTGGCCCTTGAACTCGAAGCCGCCGAACTTCGGGATGTCGCGGGGCTCCTGGCCGCGTCCACCACGGTCCGGGATGAAGCGCATGACGCCGTGGCCGTGGTGGGACGTCGGCTGGTAGCTCAGCAGTTCGCCGCGCTGGTTGCCGGTCGCGCCCAGCATCATCAGCCACGGCAGCAGTTCCGTGTTGCCTACTTCGTCCAGCTGCTCGCCGCTGAGTTCCAGCAGCGATTCCGGCCTGCTTTCCTCGAGCTCCTGGATGACCCAGTGGTCGAACTCGTACTCGGGGTAGAAGTACTTCCATGTGCCGGGGTAGTGCGACAGCCCGCCGCTGGCGAGTATCGCCACCTTCTCCGGCCTCGACTCGATGACCTTCCGCATCGCCTCGCCAACCTGGAGGCAGCGGTGCGTCGTCGGCAGCGGCGGCAGGTAGACGTTCACGAACATCGGCACGATGGGGATAGCCCTGCCCTGGTGGATGTACTCCAGCGGCGTGGCGAACGCGTGGCCGAGCAGCCCCTCGTGCGCGTAGGCGAGGTCTATCCCCTCCTCCACGAGGCCGTTCAGCAGCGCCGTCGCCATCTCCTGGTGGATAGGTACCTCGTACTCATGCCCCGCGAACTCCGCAGTCGCGGTATCGCCGGTGATGATCGCGAACGCGGGCACGGAGCCGGGGAAGAACGTCTCGACGTGGTCGATGCCGATGAGGATCAGCACGTCCGGCTGGGTGGCGTCCAGCTCGCTGCCGAGCACGCCCATCGCGTCTATCCCTGCCTGCAACTGCGCCTGGTCCTCCTGCGGAGGCCTCGTCAGCAACTGTGGAGCGTGCACCGATCCTGCGGCCCAGACGATCTCTCCCATGCGACTCTCTCCTTACGTTGTTTAGAGGCGTCCGTGTGAGCGCCTGTGCGTTGAGGGTATCTGCTTGCCAGCGGCGGGCGCAACGGCGGTGCGTGCAAGGTGTTCGTTGGCCCCGGAGGGAAAGGTTTCAGAGGGAATTGCTGCTCATTTCTGCTCATGCGCCCGAAATTCACCTCTGGATCCGGCGTTTGCGGTGAGCAGTTCAGTTGCCCAAACCTGCTCATTTGCTGTTCATTTCTGCTTCAATTCTGCTCATTCCTGCTCAATTCTGTTCGGGTTGCGGCTGAGGCACCCACGGGTGTTCTGGGGGACGCTGCGCTTCATAACGGGTCCTTCCGGTCAATTTCCTGCGCTGCTGATGCTAACGGCCCTGCTACGGGGTATGGGGGCCGTGGAGACAGGGTATGCGCCGATGGTGCGAAGACGTAAGGGGCGCGTGTCACACGGCATCGTTTACAATGAACCTCCAGAACAGATGGCGAGGTCTCGGATGGGAACTTTCAACTGGCCGCTGCGGATATCCAGCATGGACGGGCAGCACTCCCGTGACATCGAGGCGACGGTCGACACCGGTGCGGCCTACACTACGTTGCCCGCCCGACTGCTTCGCGATCTGGGCGTCACGCCCTTGGGCAAGCGCAGGCTCCTGCTGGCCGATGGGCGGCATGTGGACATGGAATACGGCGAGGCGCGCGCAATCGTCAACGGTGAGAACGTGGCAACGCTCGTCATATTCGGGGAAGACGACGGCCCGCCTCTGATAGGGGCTTACACGCTGGAGGGTCTGGCGCTGGCAGTGGACCCGGTGAAGCAGCGGCTGGTACCCACGCACATGATCATGTACTAGCAGGCCCAGCCCTACCCGGTCTCCACGTGACGATGGCCTGCCGTTGGGGGGCCACGCCCCTGACGACGAGGCCGTTGGGCGTCTCTTCCAGCAGTTCCTCCGCTGCAGCGAGGAGCCGAGTGTCCGCCTCGGTGCCTTCTCTCACGCTCAGCCGACCGCGCAGCTGTTCCAGAGCCGCGTCCCGGTCCGTCTCCAGCACGGCTGCGTCGGCGCTGACCATCGTCACGTCGGGGAAGATGTCCATCGCCCAGAGCAGGTCCAGCACGCTCGGGAGTCCCGGCAGGGGCGTGGGAGCCGAGCCGTACACGCGCTCGAAGAAGGGGATCTCCAGCGCGCCCGGCGTCTCCATCATCTCCACGAGCACGACGCGGTCTTTGGCGTATTCCTGCATCTTCGTCACGAATGGCACGGCGTCCGGCACGTGGTGCAGCACGAGCGAGCAGAGCACCACGTCCGCAGCCGGCGCCTCGGCGTCTTCCCATGCCTCGTTGATGGCAGTGACGTTGGCGAGCCCGGCCTCCGCCGCGCGGGAGGTGAGCATCTCAACGGAGTCTGCGGACGGCTCGACCACGGTGACGTGCCTGGCGCGCGTCGCGAGGGGCAACGCGTAGCGGCCCGCGCCTCCGCCGATGTCGAGGACGTCGGCATCCGCTCCCAGGAGCGCGTAGAGGCCGTTCAGCACCGGATCGTCGGTGCGCCAGGGGTCCAATGCCCGGTTGGCGCGCCTGAAGGCGCGATGGCCCTGTCCCTGACTGTGGCCATGCCCATGGCCGTGCCCGCCGCCGAACGCAGCGGCGTCGCGTTCGTGTGCTTCGATCTGTTCGCGCCAGGCGTCGAATGCTGAGGTCATGTGTTGTGCCTCCAAGGAAGGGGTGTGCGCTGTGCGCACGAGTGACCGGCCGGTCACTCTGGATTCCCGCCTTCGCGGGAATGACGACGAGTGCCCTAGTTCAGGGCGGCGCCGCCGTCGACGATCATCGTCTGGCCGGTCATGAAGTCGCTGTCGGACGACATGAGGAAGACGCCAGCGCCAGCGAGGTCTTCGGGGCGCTCGACGCGCTTGATGGAGCGGTCGGGAACGCGTCCCTGGTAGTTGGACTCGTCGCGCTCAGGGTCGCTGGCTGTCGAGCCCGGTGCTATCGAGTTGACCGTGATGTTGAAGTCGCCGACCTCCCGCGAGAGCGTGCGCGTCATGCCGACGACCGCGCCCTTCGAGGCCACGTACTGCGTGCTGGAGCGTCCGGAGAAGAACGTACCGGAGCTGATGTTGACGATCTTGCCGTAGCCGCGCGCCTTCATGTGCGGGAGCACCGCGCGGCAGCAGAGGAACGGCCCGCGAACGTTCACCGCCATGACGCGGTCCCACTCCTCCGCCGTTATCTCCTCGACCGTCCCCCGCGTTATCTGCGGGCGCTGGAAGACCGCGGCGTTGTTCACGAGGCCGTCGATGCGGCCCCATTTCTCGAGCACGGCCTGCGCCATCGCCTCGGTCGACTCATGGTCGGAGACATCGGTGGGCACCGCGATCGCCTCGCCGCCCGCCTCGCCGATCTCCGCGGCCGTCTTCTCCGCGGCGGGGCCGTTGATGTCCGCGATGACCACGCGCGCGCCTTCCTCCGCGAACCGCATCGAGAACGCACGCCCGATGCCCTGCGCGCCGCCCGTTACGATGATCACTCGCTCGTCCAGCTTGCCCATGCGATTACCTCTCGTTGGTTTCCGCCGTTCCCGTCATTCCCGCGAAGGCGGGAATCCAGTGCGACCGTCAGGCCACGTGGAGGGGTACGGTAGTTGTGTCATGTTGAGCGAAGCCGAAACATCTCTCGGGGAACGCCGGTGAAGCACCACACCCCACCCGAGAGATTCCTCGACTCCGCTGCGCTCCGTTCGGAATGACATGGCCGCCTAGTGCACCACGACTCCGCCGTCGACGGCGAGCGTCTGGCCGGAGATGAAGTCGCTCTCCGCGGACATGAAGAAGATGCCCGCGCCCACGAGGTCTTCCGGCACCTCGATGCGCTTGATGGCCCGGTTGGGGATGCGCACCGCGAACTCCTCCAGGGAGTGCTCCTCGGTCTCGCTCGCCGTCAGCCCCGGCGCTATCGAGTTCACTCGTATGCCGGACGGGCCCGCCTCGCGTGCGAGCACCCGCGTGAACGCGATGACGCCGCCCTTCGACGCGACGTAATGCACGAGGTTCTCGCGCCCGTTGAAGAATGTGCCGGAGCTCATGTTGATGATCTTGCCGTAGCCCTGCTCTTTCATGTGCGGCAGCACTGCGCGAGAGCAGAGGAAGACGCCCTTGAGGTTGACCGCGAGCATCCGGTCGAACTCGTCCAGCGGTATCTCCTCCAACGGCGCGCGCGTGTGGCGCACGCGGATGGCGATGGCCGCGTTGTTCACGAGTCCCGTTACCTTGCCGAAGCGTGACAGCGTCTCGGCCACCATCGTCTCGGTCTGCGCCTGGTCCGACACGTCGACCGTCAGCCCGAGTGCCTGTCCGCCCGCCTGCCGGATCTCTTCCGCCGAGCGCTCGGCCTGCTCACCGTTGATGTCGGCCAGCACGACGGACGCGCCCTCGCGCACGAAGCCGTCAGCGAACGCCCGCCCGATGCCGGCTGCGCCCCCCGTCACAATGATCACCCTGTCGTCGAGTCGTCCCATACGCTCCTCCGTCTGTTCCCGTGGTTCCCGGTCACACGCCTACCTTCAGGCACCAGGAGTGGCGGTGCCTGGTGTCTGGTGTAGGGGTACCCTTCGTGGGTACCCAGGCATACGCGGGTGGCCGTCGCATCGCCACAACGAGCCCTAACCGAAGGGCGCCCACAAGGGACGCCCCTACACCGGGCCATCGTCACTCGGCGTCGCCGAAACCTTCCGGCGCCTGCCACTCGTGCATCCACTCGATGATCTCGTCGAGCGCCATGACGTCCGCGTACTTCTGGTTCATGTCGAAGAGGTTGATGGCGTGCGGCGCCTCGTGGCGGTCGAACACGCATTCCTCCGCGACCACGACCTTGTAGCGGTTCGTGCAGGCGTCGACCACCGACGCCCGGACGCAGCCGCTGGTGCTCTCGCCCGCGACGATGATGGTGTCGACGCCCAACGCCGTCAGGTGGCCGGTGACCGGCGTGCCCCAGAATGCGCTTGGTGAGGTCTTCTTCAGGAAGACCTCACCCTCGATGGGCGCGACCTCCGGGATGATGTCGTACATCCCCTCGCGCTTCGCGCCGCCGCCCATGTAGCCCGCGCGCCCCGAGTCCTTGCGCCCGGACGACGCCCAGCCGATGACGCCGGACTCGCTCTCCGGCAGGCCGGTGACGTGCACGACGGGGATGCCGGTCTCGCGCGCGGCGGCCAGCAGGCGCTGGATGTGCGGCAGCGACTCCCACGCCGCGAGCCCGCAACTGCCGGGCCATTCGTCCTTCGCCTCCAGCACGGTCTGCGGCTTGTCGCCGAACACCCAGCGGTAGAGGTCGATCATCAGCAGCGCGGGCCGCGACCCGAACCCGCGGGTCTTGTGTCCGCTCGCCGCAACGTGCTCCAGGTCCGCCTCGCTCAGGTACTTCTCCCACACGCGCTCTGCCATCGCAGCCCTCCTTGGGAACGAATGCTGTGCAACGCCGCAATCCTACACCGCGCGCGGGGAGTCGTCATGCGGGGCGCGTCGGTTCGTTGTAGGCGGCGTGGGGGGCGGTTCGCGAACCACCCCTACAGGGTCCCATTCCCGTAAACTGTCGTCCATCTTCAGGAACGAGGCGACCATGGACGTTGGACTGATGGTAGAGGGACAGCACGATCTCGATTGGAACCGGTGGCTGCACATCCTGCAGCTGGCGGAGCGGCTCGGCTTCCCGTCGGTGTTCCGCTCCGACCACTACTTCATCAACGACCAGCGGGCGTCGCTGGAGACGTGGACGTCG
>MPMJ01000024.1 GCA_002238425.1 SAR202 cluster bacterium bin16
CGCCCTATCGGGACCAAAGGGGGTGTTTGACCCGTCATCTACGACCTGATACAAGTCCCCATCAGTCGTGCCCGGGGTGGCCTAATGACTGTGGCGACGACTGGCCTAATGACCCTGGCGAATGACACCGTGGTACCAGACCAAGACGCATGGAAATATGAAGCGTCCCGAATAGCCAGCATATTGAACAGCGACACGGACTCTTGCTGGAATGGGCGCATCCAGATGCCGAATGACCACGTGACTAGGCCGGTCAAGCTCCAAGCGTTCTTGACCAGCCTTAAGCCCCTGCTCGCCAATGAGGACCTCAAGTCCCTATTGGATCAGATGGAACAAGGTGGCCATCTGATGGTTGGGGACGCGCTGGCAGGACGAACGGAATTCCTCTCGAGGGTCATAAAGAACTTCTGGGCTGCGGTTGCCGAGGTCAACCCCGCTGCGCATGCGGAGCCGCACACCACTGTTCTTTGGGGAAGCATTGGAGCCTCGGCAGGACACGCCGCACTTACTCCCATACTCGTGACCAAACTCCAAAGCGATGACCCCTCTTTGACGCTCGCCGACTTCCGGTCTATGACACAGAGCACCACCGTTGCGGACTACCCTTTCTGGTTTACTGCCCCAGGGAGCCAGCGCCCCGCGGAGGACTACCCCAGCGCGAAGGGCGAGGCAACCACGTTTACCGGAGCTGCTGGGTATGGCCGACTTGCTCGCCAGTTGGAAACGGAATGGCGCGCAGCCCTGCACTCGACTCCACGCAACAGGCCGGCAGTGGCTTAGAAGGGATAACCCTTGCACTTACTGAGGGGCCGTGCTTCCTACGAGGACGCGGCCCTTCGCTTACTCAGTGCCCGGCGGGAAGCGGAACTCCAAGATGTCCAGGCAAGCCAATGCATGCTGGAGTTCTGCTATCGAGCCTTCTGCATTGCCAATAATCTCACCGTCGGGAGCAATGATGGCGTTACCATCAAGGTCATCGATTGTCCCCGCAACGATGCGGCGTATGTCGGTGAAGTAAGCAGTGCTGTCCACGTCGTCCTCTCCCCGTTACTGGATTCAGAGCCTGCTCGCCGAGAACTTACGTTCATCCTCGTCAGGGCGGAGTTTCCTGAAGATGAACAGGTGCTCGTGCATGGTGTCCAAGAAGTTCCTCAGGAACCACGGACGCCAGCGCGTACGGGCTGTCTGAACATTGTGCTGCAATTTGATGACGTCCTCTTTCAGGATGAACCCGGCCTGGAGGAACGCGCCCAGCGTCCGGTAGGCCATGGGCACGTAGTGGGCGTACTTGTGGGTATCGCCTATCAGGATGCCCGCGTAGCCGCCGGGCTTGAGTACTCTCAGGCTCTCCGCTGCAACCGCAGCCATCCCATCGAAGAAGTCGTTGAGAGTGTGCACCTGTGACAGGTCACCCTCGATAGGAGCGGCCTTGGAGTACGGGATGATGTTTGCGTATGGCGGGTGCGTCGCTATCAAGTCGATGCTGTCCGACGGGATGGCGTCAAGGCGACGGGCGTCCCCCTGAAACAACTTGATTTCGGGAAGCGGTTCGCTCAACAGGTCGTCCATCGGAGTTGGGAGATCGAAATTCAGCCGGTCCATAGCGAGCATGAGCGAATCGCGGTTGATGTCCACGCCTATGGCGCGGCGCCCCAGCAGCTTGCACTCTACGAGCGTTGTGCCGCCACCGACCATCTGGTCGAGCACCGTATCGCCCGGCTCGCTGTACTTGAGAATGAGGTTCCTCGGTACCCAAGGAGACCAGTTCCCACGGTAACTCGCCTTGTGGGTAGCCCAGTTGCCTCGGTCAGGGAATGACCAGACAGTTGACTGCTGTTCTTCGTCCTGCCCTGGGCCAAACGTCTTGACGCGCCGATGCCCCTCAAGCCGAATGTCCTTACCCTCGACGACGACCGTCTCATACGCCTTGGCATACTTGGCGTAGCTAGCCCAAGTGGCCTCCTTCATTTTGCGGAGGCCCTTCGTTGGCGTGCGGCTACGACCATTCGATGATGGTGAGGTCGCTACATACGGGACTACGGTGTCGGAAAGTCCCTTAGCACTTGGCTTCTGTGCGCGTGGCAAGCGGGTCTCCTCTCATGTGTAGGCGTCACTTCATAAATATAAGCGGTATCGCTTATATTGTCAACCCTCCTTTGGCCGACCTGGGGGAGGAGGGGATTGCCTGTACTTATCGACCGCCGCACGGGAGGTGACATAGTTGCGGCCAATCTTCCTGCCCCACAGATTGCCGGTAGCCACGAGGTGTCGAAGATGGGACAGGGAGTAGCCGGAGAGTTCAGATGCCTCCCGCAGGGAGATCAAGTCGCCAGGGTCTGACTGTATCTCCGCCATCGGCGTGGATTATAGACACCCCCCCTGCCCCGATGCACCTCACAGAATCGGGGTAAACTAGGCAGGTAGACCCAACGATGAGGTGCACGGCATGGATTGTCTCAAACACGGCGAAGCGAATAGCCACAACCGAGACCCTTTGGAACCTTTAATGACTCGTCTCCCCGATAACCAAGGGGGAGCAGGCCGACACAAGTGTCCTTACTGCGCATACGAGGAAGGTTATCGTCAAGCGATAGCAGACGCTGAGTCTGCTATCGCTAAACTCCACAACTGACAATAGACACCCCCACCCGCCCCCGATAGCCTCATACCCATGCGCGCGCTGAAGCTCAGACTAGCACGGTGGATGGTGGCGACGGTCATCCCCGCCGTGTTCCGTCGCGTGAACGCGACCATCGCGCGAGTCGTGCGCTCGCCGCTGCACCCGCTGCTCGGCCCGCGTTTCATCGTGATCCGCTGCGAGGGACGGCGCTCCGGCAGGACGTACCTCGTTCCCGTACTGTCCCGGCGCTCCGGCGGCGGGGAGCTCCGCATACTGACGAGCGCTCGGGCTCTCTGGTGGCGCAACGTCGAAAGCGGCGCTCCGGCGACGGTCTACTACCGGGGCCGCGAGCGCGACGCGCGCATCGACGTCGTGCGCGGCGTCGACGCCCCGTCGGAGGTCGAGCGCGCGCTGGCGTCGCGGGGTGTGGTCGCGCGGACGCTGGTGGCGCTGCCGGCGTCGGAGTCGGTGCTGCTTCGCGTGTGGCTGTCGCCGGACGTGTGACACGCGCTACTTGGAGGGTGTCGGTGGGGGCGCTACACTGGCGGTGGCGGGTCACGCCGTCGGAGGACGATATGGGCAGGGATATCGAGTTTCCCCGAGAGTACGAAGACGCGATCGCTTCGCTCGACTGGGAGCAGATGCGCGTCGACCTCGAACAGTTCGAGCGGGACAGCCGCTATCTGGCGTCCATCGTTCCGGAATTGCGCGAACAGCACCCGGACTGTTGGGTCGCGGTGTATCACGAGCAGATCGTTGGCTTCGACCCCGATCTCAAGGAATTGCTGGCGCGGTTGAACGCCCAGGGGCTCAAACAGAATCTTGCCATCAGGTATGTCTCAAGAGAACCTGTACTGCTGATCGTGTAGCGTGGCGATAGAAGGATACTTCGATTCAAGCGGCGAACCCGCACCATACGTCGGGGGCAGCGTCTATCTTCCACGGCTCGGCGTCGGAAACAGAGTGGAATTCCTCCTCGACACGGGAGCGGACGCTACGACCCTGCATCCCGTCGATGCGCACAAGCTGGGAATCGATGGCAGCGCCCTTGGTCCGGCATCATTCCAGACGAGTGGGGTCGGGGGCCAAGCACGCTACACGCCGGAGTACGCCATCGTCTCCTTCTACGATAAAGACGCAGAGGACTGGCGCAGCTTCCGCATACAGGTCTACATCCCTTCCCCTGAGAACGAGCACTCAGCCGGAAGTCTCCCGTCGCTGCTTGGGCGCGACATCCTCAATCGCTGCCATTGCACGCTCGATGCCGCCGAGAACCATGTCGTTCTCGAACCTCGGCGCACTTAAGCTCCGAGGGGATCTGACACGCGCCGCTTACGCGGTCGCCCTTGCGGGCGGTACGCTGGTTGATGCAAGGGGTGTCCCTCGTGGGGCTCCCTCGCCGCAGGAGCGGCGTGTTACAGAATGTTGCAGATTGTTCCACCTGCGGCAGGAACATCAGCGCGATTCACTCGTAGCACCGTCTTCCACAGGAGTACGAGCGGTGTCACAAACCGCCACGCACATGCACAATCGCATATGAGCAGGGGCTTAGCTCCGGCTTGAGGTGTAACAGGCCATCACGCCCGCCTTGCCTGTTCACTTTCAGAACGCGGCGGGTATGCGCTTACGCGCATGCCTGGACTCCCGCCTTCGCGGGAGTGCCGGAGAAGGCGCGAATCGACGGCCGACGTGTGACAGGCGCCTACCGGCTCGGGGGAGGGGACGAGAAAGCGACGCCGCCTGCGAGCGAGCCACCGTCGACCAGCAGGTCCGCCGCCGCAATGAAGTCGGCTTCGTCGGATGCGAGGAAGACGACTGCCTTCGCGATGTCCGGCGGCATGCCCTGGCGTCCCACGAGGTTCGACACGCCGCGGCCCTCCGACGGCAGTTCCTCCTGTCCCACGGGCGAGCCGATGCGGTTGGGCGTCAGCGAGTTCACCCGGACGCCGAACTGCGCGAACTGGATGGCGAGCGAGCGGGTGAGGTTCAACACGCCGCCCTTCGCCGCCGAGTAAGCCGTCGCGTCGGCGCGGCCCCGGTGGCCGGACGTGGAGGCGATGTTGATGATCTTGCCGCCGCGCCCCTGGTCGCGCATCTGCCGTCCCGCGTACTTGCACGTCAGGAACACGCTCTTGAGCGTCACGTCGATGATGCGGTCCCACTCATCCTCGGGCAGGTCGAGCGCGGGGGTGTGGTCGGTGATCGCCGCGTTGTTCACGAGGATGTCGACGCCACCGAACGCCTCGACGGTCGCACTCACCATGTGCTGCACGTCCTCGCTCGACGATACGTCGGCCTGGACCGCGATGGCGCAGCCGGGGTTGTCGGCGTTGATGGCGTCGGCGACAGCCTGCGCCGCCTCGAGGCGCACGTCGACGAGCGCGACCTTCGCGCCCTCCCCAACGAAGTGGTGGCCCACCGACTCGCCGATGTTCCTTCCTGCGCCCGTAACGATAGCTACCTGGTTCTCCAGTCTCATGCGTTTGCTCCTGTTGGGGTTAGCCCGCCTGCTCCGCCGCCGCGACGGCCACGCCGACCGGCACGACCCGGGAGGCCGATACCTTGAACGATAGCGCAATCGCATCGCCCTCGCTCACCGATTCGCCCGGATGGACGTCCGCCTTCACGAGCGCTCCGCCCACTTCCACCTGGCAGTCGAGCGTGTTGCCGAGATACACGACGCTCTGCACCTTGCCGGAGAGCACGTTGACGTCGTCACCGGCGGGTGGGGCGCCCGTGTGCAGCATCACGTTCTCCGGCCGCACGGCCACGGCAACCCGCGTCCCCTTGCTCACCGCCTCTGCCGTCGTGCAGCGCAGCACGCCGTGCTCCGTTTCCACGCCGGTCACGCCACCCGTCCCCACGGTATCCATGGCGGTGCCCTCGAAGAAGTTGGCCGAGCCGATGAACTCCGCCGCGAACCGGTTGCGCGGCGCCTCGTAGATCTCGCGCGGCGGGCCGTACTGCACGAGGCGTCCACTGTCCATCACCGCCACCTGGTCGGAGAGCGTCAGTGCCTCCAGCTGGTCGTGCGTCACGAACAGTGTCGTGATGCCGAGCGTGGAGGTGAGCTGCTTCAGCTCCATGCGCATCTCCTCGCGCAGCTTGGCGTCCAGGTTGCTGAGGGGTTCGTCGAGCAGGAGCGCCTTCGGCTCGTTCACGAGCGCTCTCGCCAGCGCGAGCCGCTGCTGCTGGCCGCCGCTCAACTGCGGCGCGGGGCGCTTCTCCAGGCCGTCCAGGTGGACGAGCGCGAGCGAGCGCATCACCCTGTCCCGGGTCTCCGCGTTCGAGAACTTCTGCGGCCCCTGCTTCAGGGGGAACGCCACGTTGTCGAAGACGTTCATGTGCGGCCATATCGCGTACGACTGGAAGACCATGCCCATCGGCCGCTTGTGCGGGGGCGTCCACATACCCCGGCTCGACGACACGAGGACCGCGTCCTCCAGCGTGATATCGCCGTCGTCCGGGCGCTCGAGCCCTGCGATGCAGCGAAGCGTCGTGGACTTGCCGCAGCCGGACGGGCCGAGCAGCGTGAAGAACGCGCCTGATTCGACGTCGAAGGAGACGTCGATGACCGCGTGTACCTCGCCCTGGTCCGTCTCGAACTGCTTGTACAGGTGGCTCACCTGAAGCGCTACGGTCACGTTCGACCTCCCCCTAGTGTTGCCTGCTCAGCCGCTGACCCACGATCCGCGTGAGCACGACGAGGATGATGATGAGCAGCACGAGCAGCACGCCCGCAGCTGCCGCGAGGCTGAGCCGTCCGCCGAAGAACTGCTGCCAGACGTAGGCCGAGATGATGCGGTTGGAGCTGGACTGCAGCAGCAGCGCCACGGTCAACTCACGCCCGCTGTGGATGGCGACCCACAGCCAGCCTGCGACCAGCGACGGCATGAGCAGCGGCAGGATGATGCGCCGGAACGTGCTGAACCACGCCGCCCCGCTCATCGCGCCGGCCTCCTCGAGCTCGCGGTGTATCTGGAACATCGCCCCGTTCGTCGTCCGCGTGCCGTAGGCGATGAACAGCGAGACGTGGGCTATGACGATGAGCCATATCGTGCCGTAGGTCGGGGCGAGGATGAACAGCCCGATGATGAGCCACGCAAGCCCCATGACGATGCCCGGCACGGTGTGCGGCATGAAGGCCAGCATGTCCAGTATCGACTTGCCGCGCGCCCTGCTCCGAACCACGAACCACGAGACGACCGCCGAGAGCAGCATCGTAATCGCGGGCACTACGAGGATGAGCAGCAGCGAGTTCCGCAGCCCCTGCATAAACTCGTGCCTGCCGGGTCCGGTGAGGATGAAGCGGTATGCGTCCAGGCTCACGAACTCCAACGCCTTCGGCAGAGGCGCCTGGTAGAACGGGATGAGGCTCGCCCAGAAGAGGATGAACATCGGCAGGCCGAACGTGAGGATGAAGAACAGGATGATGAGGCCCGCGCTGATGAAGCGGCCTGTCGGCCCCAACTCGATGCGCCGCGGGCGGTAGCCCTTGCCGGTTACTGTGGCGAAACGTTGCTGTATCCGCGTCACGCGGTGGTAGATGATGATGCCGACCACGCCGAGGATGCCCGCAATAGTCGCAAGGCTCGTGGCGAAGCCGTAGTCGGGCGGGACCTGGCTCGTCGCGAGGTAGATCCGCGTGGCAAGCACGTGGATGTTCGCAGGCATCCCCATCACGCCGGGAATCTCGAACACGCCGACCGTCGACGTCGCGATGTAGACGACCACGCCCAGGATGCCGGGCGTCATGATGGGCAGCGTGACGTGGCGCGCCGTCTTGAACGTGCCCACCTGCGACATGGATGACGCTTCTTCCAGTGAGGGGTCCATGCTGCGGAAGAGCCCGATGACCATGAGGAAGATGGTTGCCGCGAGCCGGAGCCCCTCCACGAAGATCATCGCCCACATGGTGTTCGGGTTGAACGGCCCTTTGTCCCAGTCCAGCAACGCCGTGAACGGCAGGTTCACGAGGCCGGTCCGGGGGTTCAGCACGAGCACCCACGCGATGGCGAACATGGCCGCTGGCATCGCGCTGTTGATGACGATGGAAACAAAGCCGAAGTTGCGCAACGGCGTGTTCGTGCGCTCAATGAGCCATGCAAAACCGACGCCGATGATGAGGCCGACGATGATCGAGCCGACCGAGAACCAGAACGTATTGATGAGCAGTTCGTACGTGAGCGGATTGAGGAACGTGTCCACGTAGTTGCTGATAGTGAACGTGCCGCCGCTCTCACCCGGCCCCGCCGTGCGGAAGCTGAACCACAGCACGAGCACCAGTGGCACGACAACGAGGAATGCCAGCAGCGCCCCCAGGGAGCCGATGACGATCAGCACCTGCGGGTCCGTCCGCAGCCCCCGGCGCAGAGTGCGCCCCACCGTTGTCTGCTGCCCGATCATGACGCGCCGCTCACTCCTGGGGCAGAACTGTGCTGCCCCTCAGGCCACAAGGCGCCGGGACGATTCTGTGGTCATCCCGGCGCCCTCACTGCATTGAGGCTTCGAGCCCTATCCGGTCGGGATGCCGATGGCCTCGAGGTACTTGTCCGTCAGTCTGCCGAAGTGGTCGTTCAGCTCGGTCCCCGGCGGAACGATCTTCGAGCCCTTGGACTTGACCAGGTTGGCGTACGGCGTGTCCTCGACAAGAGCCAGGTCGGATGTCGGGCGAACCTTCGTCCAGAGGGCACGTCCTTCGGGGCCCATCAGGAATGCGGCGAACAGCTTGGCTGCATTCGGGTTGGGCGAGTTCTTCGGCACGAAGTGGTGCACCGGCTCCACCGAGATGGTCTCGACCGGAACGATGTCCAGTGGCGCTCCGTCCGAACGCAAGGTCTCGAAGGAACTGAGGTTGATCTCCAGCGCACAGGAGACCTCGCCGGACGCCACCAGGTCGCCGACGACGCCGTTGCCGCGCTGTGCCTTGAGGTCGTTCGCCTTCACGGCAGCCAGGTACTCCGCAACCCGGTCCTCCTCCCAGAGGCCGGGGCGCGAGTCCCCGTACTCAGGCAGGTTCGTCAGGTAGATGAAGCCCTTCAGCCGGTTCTCGACAACGATTTCGCCCTCGAGGCTCGGGTCGAGCAGGTCCTCGTAGGACTGCGGGAACTCGCTCGCTGAGAGCCTGTCGGTGTTGCAGATGGGCGCGTGCGGCACACCCACCTTCAGCCAGATGCGGTTGTCCGAGTAGACGAGGTTCGGGTCGACGCCAAGCTCCTCGACGATGTCCGTCAGGTCTTCGGCGAGGTCCTCCTCGATAACACGGTTGTCACGGCCGGGGTCGGTAACGTCAACCGTAATCTTGCCCGCCTGCGCCTCCAGGAAGAGACGCTCTCGCAGCTCGGCGCTGTTCGCGGTGATGAGGCTCACCGCGACGCCGGGGTACTTCGCCTCGAAGGCGCCGATAATGGCGGTGGTGCGCTCTTCCGTGTCGGTCGTCGCCCAGACAATCCCGCCTTCCTGCTGCGCCGCGGCGTACAGCTGCTCCAGCAGGCCGGGCACCGGCGTCGGGGTCGCCTGGGGTGCCGGCGTAGGAGTCGGAGTCGCGGTGGGGTCGCTCCCGCAGGCAGCAAGCGACGCCACGGCCATCAGAGCCGCGAGCGCTACCAGCGCAGCACGCGCACCGGTGTAGACAGCTTTCCCTCTCATGTCATCCTCCCTGTGACGAATGAGGGATATCCCACCTGTGCTGCGTCGGTTCGTGCGGGGTCCACATACGGGGCAGGCAGGCTGGGCATAACCCACTCGGGAACCTAACACTGCGTATGCAGAGCGTCAACGCGCAGGCAGCACGAGGTCAGAAGGGGGATGTTCGGAGCGCCGGTACGGTTCAGACGCGTGCCAGGGAGGGGTCCATGCGCGGGAGGAGGTCGGTGCGCCAATCGTCGGCTGCGGCAAGGACGCTCTCGGCGGCGCGCAGCTCGTAGTAATTGGGCGAAACGCCCGGCGGGTCGCCGCCGTCCTGTACGGTCCGCACCGCCTCTTCAAGCAGCTTTCGCGCGGTGATGATCGCCTTGTCCGCAGGCCCAAGATGCTCGCGGGAGCGGTCCACGATGGGGCCCATCATCTCCTGCACCGCGCGGTCCTGGGTGTTGATGCCAACGATGCCGGTGAACGTCTCAGTCTTCTGCGCAGCACGATCGATCAACCAGCTGTTGGAGCGATTGCGGATGGCGCGGAATCCGTTCTCCGCGTCCACGTCCACACCGAAGATGTTGCCCGTTTCCTCGGGCCCGGCCTCGCCCTTGTCCAGCGGCATGGCCTCGTTGTAGTACCAGTTCCACACGAGGCAGTGGTAGTCGTCTATGGGCACCCAGTGGTGGCCGTGCGTCTGGTTCTGCACTCCCCTGCCCGCCGGGCGCAGCTGCGTCCATGGCATCACGAAGTGGTAGCCGCGCACGTACTGCTGGTCCGTGCCGAGTTGTCGGATGCCGAAGTAGCGATAGCCATAGTCGGTCACGTCCACTTCCAGCGACGGCGCGGCGCCCTGTACGAATGCATCGTTCACCGGTATGCCGGGCTGTGACGGGTTCGCACGCAGCGCCCGGTGCATGATGGGCGCGTGCGAGGTGTCTATCCCGCCTTCCAGCGCCTGCAGCCAGTTGCACTCCTCCACCACCTTCGTCACCACGCGATGCTCAGCAGGCACGCTCGTCCACGCGAAGTTGGGGGGTGGGGGCTGTTTCTCCTTCGGCCCCATGTACACCCATAGCACGCCTCCCACCTCGGCGACGGGGTACGAGACCGTCTTGACCTTGGACGCGAACTGCTTCGGCTCGTTCATCTGGTCGACGCACTGGCCCGTCACGTCGAACTTCCAGCCGTGGTAGACGCAGCGCAGGCCGTTCTCCTCATTCCGGCCGAGCCAGAGCGACGTGAGCCGGTGCGGGCAGTATTCGTCGAGCACGCCCACGCGTCCGCTCGTGTCGCGGAACGCTACGAGGTCCTCGCCGAGAAGCCGCAGGCGAACGGGCGTACAGTCCGCTTCGGGCAACTCCCAATCGAGCAGCGCCGGCAGCCAGTAGCGACGCAGCGTCTCGCCCATGGGCGTGCCGGAGCCAACCCGGGTGAGTAATTCGTTCTGCTGAGCGGTGAGCATCGCCTAATGCGCCTCCAAACGCGCGGACTATCCGCAAGATACTCCCAGCCCCACGGACGGGCAAGCCTCCACGACGCCACGAGCACAACCGCAATCACGGTGGATGCGGTAGGATGAACCGGTACACTCCTACCATCGCCCCGACAGCCTTTGAGCAGCCTCGCTTGAACACCACCTGTCCGCAATGCGGCACGGCGAACGCCGTGCACCACCGCTTCTGCTTCTACTGCGGTTACGCGCTCACGTCTCCCGGTGTTCCTTCCGCCCCAACTCTGTCACGTTCAACCCGATGGCAAGCGCCTGCGGAATCCGCCGTCGAGGGCATCGGCGTTGCGTGGGGAATAACACGGGGGCTGAGTCAGCGAGCGTTCGGAGCCCTGGCTCCCCTGGCGCGTGCGTTCGCCGCTCTCCCCGTGTTCGCCAGGCAGCCCGCGCACGCAGATAACCGGATACGGCTGTGGGAGATCGCAGTGCTCGCAGCGCTGACCTTCGTTGCGGCGGTCATCCGTACGCAGAACCTCGAAACGGTGCCGCCCGGCATCGCGAACGACGAAGCGGAGCTGGCGCTCGAGGCGCTGCGCATCTCTCAGGGCGAGGTTTGGCCCGGCGCATGGACCGGCGTCACGCTGGGAACACCCGCAGGGCTCGTCCACCTGCAGGCGCTGCTCCTGCTCTTCCAGGACGCGAGCATCGCCACGGCCCGATGGAGCGCCGTACTCCCCGGTGTCGCGCTCATACCCGTGGCTTACCTCCTGATGCGCCAACTCTTCTCCGCTCGGACGGCCATCCTCACCGCAGCGTTCCTCACCTTCCACATCTGGGTCCTCGTGTTCAGCCGCATCGCGTTTCCGACCATGCCCGCCGTCTTCTGCTTCGCAGCAAGCATCTGGCTGTTCATCGCGGGCGTCCGGTCGAACCGTTGGTGGGTTGCCGGACTCGGAGGCGTCCTGTTCGGGCTGGGGTGGTACACCTACAAGTCGTTCCCCGTCTACGCCGTCGCGGTGTGGGGAGTGCTCATCCTCTTCCTGCTGCTGCGCAAGGAAACACGTCGCACAGAGGTTTACTGGTTCCTCGGGGCTTCCGTTGCGGTCAGCGCGCACATGATCTTCTTCTACCTCACGTCGGACGTCATCGAGGCGTCGCTACGCCTGTACGAGAGGACGCCCCTCTCGCCCGTGCCCCTCATGAGCCGGGCGTGGGAGGTCATCACGTACGTCCACACGCCGATGCCGCGCGAGGGCAACGTCGGCACCGGAGGGATACCGCTGTTGCACTTCAGCACGGAGGTCTTCTTCTGGATAGGGCTGGCAACGCTCCTCCTGTCCGTCAGAAGACGCTCCAGCCAACTGTTGCTCGCGGGATGGCTCCTCTCGCTCGTGCCCGCCATCCTGACGCCCGACGCGGAGAGCCGGCGCTACCTGCTCGGCATCGTCTTCGTCCTCGCCATCGCTGCCGTCGGGCTGGACGCCATCGTGTCGCTGGTGCACAACCGCTGGAACCGGTTTGCAGGCGCGCTCCCCATCCCGATCCTCGCAGGGTGGTTCGGAAACGCGGTAGCTGCTGTCGCGCTGGCCGCATTCGTGCTGCTCTTCGCCGGACAGCAGGCCCGCGACTACGACAACTGGCTCATCGAGTCTGAATGGGCGCTGGCCCGCAAGGAGGTCGAGGCGGTGCGGTTCGCGCAAACGCTTGGCGCCGGGTACGAGGTGCGCCTCTACAACGATCGCCTGCCCGAGACGAACGCAGTCGTGCAATGGTTCCTTCACGATACCGAAACCACCAACGGCAGCCCGATCTTCGGCGGGAGCGGTGAGATAGACACTAAGACGGTGGGTGGGCCGACGGTCTGGCTGTTGGCCGAAAATTACCTGACGCTCATCCCGCAGTTGGAATCGAGCTTCCCCGAGGGGAGCCTCACGTTCGAGAACAACGAACGGGGAGAGTTGCTCTACGCGGCGTACGTGCTGGATACCACGTAGGTTCCGAGCGAACAGCGGTCAGACGGCTGTCGCCGCCAGCTCGGTGACACGCGGGTCGTCCAGCGTGAGCGTGGTGCAGCCGAGGTCGATCAGCATCAACGCCTCATCGGGCGAGTCGATGCCGAACGCCCGCACATCGACGCCGAAGCCATGGGCGAGTTCCAACAGCCCGCTGCTCACCTCTTTCGCGTTGACTGCGAGTTCTTCCACCCCCAGCAGGGCGGCCTCGACCACCGAGGTACCGGTGAGCGTGCCGTGACGCACTCCGAGCGTCCAGCTCAGACGGATGTTCCCGTCGAGACGGTGGGCGTGCTGGAGCTGGCGCAACTCCGTGCCGGTGAGCCAGACACGATGCGACATCCCCGTGCGGCAGGCCACACCGGCCACCGCGCCCGGCAATGCCGGGCCGGACTGTTTCATGTCTATGTAGAAGTCGATATGGGAGTCGAACCCAGTGAGCAGTGCTCGCAGGTCGGGTACGCCGAAACAGGCCAACTGGTCCCCTGTGAAGCCCTGCACCGCGCCCGTGTACGTGGTAGTGCGGTCCAAGCGGTCGTCGTGGATAAGGACGACGCGCCCGTCCGATGCGAGCCGGGCGTCGGCCTCTATCGCGGCCACTCCGGCTAGAACCGCCTGCCGGAAAGAGGCCATCGTGTTCTCCGGAGCGAGCGCCGCAGCGCCCCGGTGACCAACGATACGAAGTGTACTGAGAGCGGTCACGCTTCTCCTGACGTACTCTGTACCCATTCTAGTATGGCGCTACTTGGCGAAGGTAGGGTTTAGTGAACCGCAAGCGGTCTGTTCGCGGAATGCGCTGCTTGCGCGGCTTTCTACTTTCCGGTAATACAGAGCGAGAGTTCTTATGGACCCATCCTTCTCCGACATAACCCGCGAAGCCTGGCTCCTCTTCGGTGCTGTTCAGCTAGCCGCAGTGGTTGTATTCCTGACCGTCCGGCCCATCAGCAGGTGGGCGACCCGCGAGTTGAGAGGCTATAGCGCCACTTCGTGGACGGTTCCTCCTCTCTGGGTAGGGATCGGGAACGGCATCATCGAACGTCTGCTGATAGGAGGAGTCGTCTTCCTCTCTCCGGAGGATGCGGTGCTGGCCGGTATCGCCTGGCTCACACTGAAGACGGCACTCTCGTTGCGGGGGTTCTGGGGAGAAGATACCGCGCGCAGGGTGAACGGCATCATCTTCCTCTGGACGTCCGTCGCTTCCATGCTCGTCGGGGCGGCCTCCGGCTTTCTCCTGCGAGCCCAGGCGGCTTGAACATGCGCCCCACGCGGCACGGACGCATGCGCTCCGCGTACGCGACGCGCGACCTGACGCAGGGCGGCGTACGGCGCAACCTCTGGTTCATCGCGTGGCCGCAGATGGTCGCCGGCGTCTTCAATGCGTCCGACCAGCTGGCCGACATCTTCTGGGCCGCGAAGGTCGCCGGGTTCAACGCGATAGGCGGGATCGGCGTCGCGCAGGCGTACGGCCACCTCATCATGATGGCGCGGATGGGGCTGGACGTGGGGATGCAGGCCGTCATCGCACGGGCGGTCGGCGCACGGCGGATCGACCTCGCGAACCACGCGATGATGCAGGCGTTCACGCTTACGTTCCTGCTCTCGCTCGTGCTGACTATCTTCGGAATCCTGTTCGCTCCCTTCCTGCTCCGCATCGTTGGCGTGAGCGAGTCCGTAGCGGACGTGGCGGTCTTCTACCTGCAGTTCCAGTTCGTCTCGTCGGGCATCCAGAGCTTCCGGCAGACCACCGGAGCGGCACTGCAGGCGTCCGGCGACACCTTTACGCACATGAAGTCCACGATAGCGTCGCGCGTGCTGCACCTCATCATCAGCCCGTTCCTCATCTTCGGCTGGTTCAGCATGCCGGAGATGGGCATCGCCGGAGCGGCGGCAGCAAACGCCGCGGCGCAGGTCGTGGGCGTTGTCTGGAACCTGTACGCGCTCAGCTCGGGCTCCTCGCGGCTCAAGCTTTCGCTGCTCGACTACCGCGTGGACCTGCCGCTGATGTGGCGCATCATCAAGATCGGCGCTCCTGCCACGGCGACACAGATGGAGCGCGGTCTCTCCGAGATGGTGCTCATCAGGCTCGTCTCTCCCTTCGGGGACCTTCCGCTGGCGGCATACTCGCTGACCCGCAGGCTGGAGCGGATGACGAACATCGGCAGCCAGGGGATGGGGCGGGCGTCCGGCATCCTGGTCGCGCAGAACCTCGGCGCGGAGCAGCCAGCCCGCGCGCGGAGCACCGTCAAGTGGGCTGTGGGCTACGTGATGGCTATCAGGGGCGCCGCCGGCATACTACTCATCGTTTTCCCGGAGTTCTTCGTCAGCCTGTTCAGCAGCGACCCGGAGTTCGTTGATACCGCCGTGGTCTGGCTGCGCATACAGGCCGTGGCTGGCACCCTGCTCGGCGGCGGGCAGGTGTTCCAGCAATCGTTCAACGTAGCAGGCGACACCCTGGCGCCAATGCTCGTGACGTTCATGAGCATGTGGGTCATGGAGATCCCGATAGCGTTCGTGCTGTCGAGGTGGACATCCGCCGAAGCGCTGGGTATCGCCATCGCGATCGCCATCGCGATGCTCATCCGATTCGCGCTCTACGGCGGCTACTACTTCACAGGGAGGTGGTTACGTATCGGTATCCTGCCGCCGCCCTCGCCTGCCGAAGAACCGGCGCGCTCGCCCTGACGCAGCGCTAGCGGTTCAACTCCATCGGCTGCGAGCATTCACCCGTGGCCTCGTCTATGTGCTCAAGTCGCTGACCACGGCCCTTCATCAGCACGAGTTCCACGGCGCCCTCGGCCTCCGCAGCTTGGCGGTGCACGTTGAACGGCCCGTCGTACAGGTAGCCGAACTCTCCGGGCAGGATGTGATGGTCCTGCACCAGTTCCAGCGTCGCGAGCGGGCTTGAGCCGTCGTCGACGCGGCGCCAGGACGTGTAGCGCTCGCTGCCCTCCAGCAAGCCGATCACGACCCAGCCTTCGTGGCTGTGGATGGCGGTCGGCGTGTTCGGCGGGTACTGCGCGAGCAGCAGGCGGAACAGGCCGTCGGGGTCGTCGTACAACTTCTGTCCCGGCAGGCCTGAGCTGATGGTGGCAGGCTCGCCGATGCTCCAGAAATAGTCCCGGCTGTTCTCCCCACCGAAGCGCTGCAGCAGGTGCCCAAGCTGGAGGATCGACTCCATGCCGGATTCATTGACGTTGAGCGACCGCCTGACCTCATGGCCGAACTCTTCAACGGTGTAGCGGCTGACTATGCTCACGAAGGCCTCCTCGTGCAGGTTGCATCATGTTGGACATAACGATGAACCAGAGAATCCTACTATTATCAGTTCTCCAGAGACCTGCAACCCGAATTATCCTGAGACAATGTATCGGATGGGTTGTGTTAGTAGTCAGTAGTTGTTGCATGCACTATAATCCGTCAGCGAGACGGCACCATCCGCCGCCAAGCTTCGGCACTGGAACGAAACGAACCTTGGGAGGGTCATCAGATGAAAGTGCGAATGTTACTGGTCATATCGGTTCTTGCGGTCGCCTTGACCGCGATGGTCGCCTGTGGCGACGACGGAGAATCGGAAAGGGTTATGGAGCTCGAAGCTGAAGTGGCTTCGCTCCAGTCCGAGATCTCCACGCTCGAGGGGCGACAGGCAGCTGAAGACACGCTGGGCGTCGTGCTCGACCGCGGCAACCTCGTTTGTGGCGTCAAGGCGGACACCCCCGGCTTCGGTGTCTTCAACCCGGACGGCTCCGTTGACGGGAACGACGCGGACTACTGCCGCGCCGTCGCCGCCGCTGTCTTCGGTGACAGCAGCAAGGTTGAGTTCAAGGAGGCCACTTCGGCCAACCGGTTCGAGCTTCTTGCCGCCCGGGAGATCGACGTGCTCATCCGCACCACCACGTGGACGGCAAGCCGGGACGCAGACCTGAACGTCGCTTTCGCGCCCACCACCTTCTACGACGGTGCTGGCATCATGGTGAAGGCAGACGCCGGCCTGTCGAGCGTGAGTGAGCTCGGTGGCGCAACCATCTGCATCCTGGACGGCACCAGCACCCAGGGCGCAGTTTCCGACTTCTTCACGGAGCAGGGTCTGCGCTACGAAGAGTTGACCTTCCAACAGAACCCCGAACTGCGCGCCGCCTTCATCAGCGGTCAGTGCGACGCCTGGTCATCGGACAAGTCCCAGCTGGGCGGCCACCAGTTCACACTCCAGACCGACGACGGCATCTCGGCTGTCGTACTTCCCGAGACGCTCTCCAAGGAGCCGCTCGGCCCCAGCGTCCGCGACTACGACTCCGAGTGGGAAGACCTCGTGCGCTGGGTCGTCAACGGCATGATCATCGCTGAGGAGCAGGGAGTTACCTCCGGCAACGTCAGCCAGATGGCTGCCAACCCGCCGAACAACACCGTTGCCCGCCTGCTCGGCGTTGGCTTCGACGGCGGCGCTCCGAGCAACCTCGGTATCGGCCACGGCAAGATCGCGGGCACGTTCATGCAGGACGTCATCGCCCAGGTTGGCAACTACGGCGAGGCCTACGACGCCACGCTCGAAAGGGTCGGACTCACACGTGCGGGCTCCCCGAACGCCTCCTACCTGGACGGCGGTCTCATCTACGCCCCGCCGATGCGCTAACCCAACGCGCATAGACAAGAACGAGCGGGCAGGAATTGACGATTCCTGCCCGCTCTTGTCAAATAGCGTCGGTCACACCGCCCGTGAGGGCGAGACCGGCTGGTTCATACAATGCAAGAACGCCTACCCGAAACCCGGCGCAGCAGCAGGCTCCCTGCCGTGCTCGCCAGGCCTTTAGCCATCGCCGCTGCTCTCGGTGCGGGCATCTGGTACCGGAACAAGTACCGCCACCTGGTAATCAACGTGGCCGTAGGAGGTTTCGGTGCAGCATTCGTCTTCTACGTCGCCAGTTCTGTCTATGCCGCCAACTTCTTCGACTTCGATTTCCTCTTTGAGCCCTACGGCAGTCCGGACAGAAGCTCCATCTTCCCAGCGCTGAATGTGGAAGCGGGCGACCCGCGCTGGCGCGGGATCCTGAAGGGCGCCGGAAACACGATCTCGGTCGTCGTCTTCGCCATCGCCGTCTCCACGTTCCTCGGCCTCGTCATCGGTGTAGCGCGCCTCACCCCGAATCCGCTCCTCAGCCGTGTGGCGAAGCTCTACGTCGAACTCTTCCGTAACCTCCCGCTCCTGCTCATCATGTTCTTCTTCGCGTTCGCCATGTTCAGGGAGCTGCCCCAGATCCAGGACCGCGCAGGATTGAACGGCGTGCTCTTCATCAGCAACCGCGGAGTAGCCGTCCCCTGGGTCGGAGCGGGCAATGACTTGTGGCCGTTCTGGCTGATAGCACTCGCCGTTGGCATCGCGGCAGGGTCAGTCATCCGGAGGCGGCGGATGAAGCTGGAGAACGACACCGGGCAGAGCACCCACCCGAACACCTGGGCAGCCGCAACCTTCGGAGGGATAGCAGTCGTCAGCTACCTCGCGCTGCTGATGCCTGTCCGTATAACGCTCCCTGAAGTGGTGCAGGCCGCGTCCGGCTTCTTCTCGTACGAAAGCGGCAACGTACTCAAGCTGGGATATGTCAGTGCGCTCATCTCGCTCTCGCTCTACTTCAGCGCCTTCATCGCAGAGATCGTCCGGGGCTCCATACAGGCCATCTCCCGCGGACAGAGCGAGGCGGCGGCGGCTCTCGGCCTCTCCGCATACCAGCAGCTCACTCTGATCATCCTGCCGCAGGCGCTGCGCATCATGATCCCCGCTCTGAACAACGAGTACCAGAACGCGAACAAGGACTCCACGCTGGCCCACGCCATCGCCTACGGCGAGATTGTTCTCATATCCAACCGCATCGTGAATAACGAGGGAAGCCTGCTCCAGACCTACTTCTTCATCTTCGTTGTGTTCGTGCTGACCAACCTGGTCATCTCGTTCATCATGAACACCATCAACCGGAACGTGCAGGTCAAATGAGCGCTGTCATCGCATCCCAGTCACCGGTAGCGCAGCGCATCGAATGGGCGCGGGCGAATCTGTTCAACTCGAAGCTCAACTCGCTCATCAGCGGTGTCACGCTCGGCATCGGACTCATCCTCGCCATCCTGATCGCGAAGTTCGTCCTGTTCGATGCGAACTGGGCCCTGGTTTCTCTCAACCGCAGGCTGTTCTTCGTCGGGGGGTACCCGGGCGAGGAGCTCTACCGGATATGGATAGCCGCCTTCGCCGCCGTCGTCCTGGCCTCGGTCTCCTACGGCATCTGGGTCGGCAGGATGCGGCCCTACCTCATCACCGTCGGCGTTATCGCCGTCGTCATGCTCACCCTGGGCCTGGGGACGGACCTCTACATAAAGGAGACACCGTTCACCCAGGAGATAACGTCCGGCGGCCAGACCTCCACCATCAGCGGCATAGACCGCGAGTTGGTATGGGAGCAGGGCTGGGCGCCGAGTTGGCTATACGCCTTCTCACTGGGACTTGCGCTGCCGTTCGGTGGAGCCTGGCTCATCATGGCCGCGCTCCTCGTGACCCTGGTCCTGGGGGCGCTGTTCGGCAAGCACGTCCTGAGCCGGTGGAGAGGCAGCCCCATACTGCTGCAGTCCATCGGCGCCGGATGGGTGTTGCTCGTACCCGCCGCAGTGCTGCTGCAACTCGGGGTTTCCATCAACAGCTGGGGGAGCGCGTTCCTGGACATCCTCATCTTCGCGGTGGGGGGCTTCTTCTCATTCTTCATCGGGCTGGTGCTCGCACTGGGGCGCATCTCCCCCTACCGGGCCATACGCTTCGTGTCGGTTGGATACATAGAAGTGGTCCGCGCGGCGCCTCTCCTGGTATGGCTCCTGTTCGCAACCTTCCTCCAAGACGAGCTGGGTCCACTCGGCGAAGCGTTCAGCAGCATATCCCTGGTCTTCCGGGTGATGATCGTGTTCGCCTTCTTCGGCGGCGCTTACATCGCCGAAGTCATCAGGGGAGGTCTGCAGTCCATCCCGCGCGGACAGTACGAGGCATCCAATGCGCTAGCCCTCTCCGCACTGCAGAAGTACGTTTTCATCATCCTGCCGCAGGCGATCAAGGCCGTCATCCCCGCCATAATCGGCCGCTTCATCGCCCTGTGGAAGGACACCGCCCTTCTCGCGGCGATATCCCTGATCAATACCCTCGAGCAAGCCAAGAAGATCCTCGCCGGCCAGACGGACATCGCGGACGGCGCGTTCTTCGAGATCTACATCGTGGTCGGCCTCATCTACTGGAGCGTTTCTTACATGCTGTCTCTTCTCGGTGGGGCCGCGGAGAAGAGGCTGAGCGCAGGCGAGAGGCGGTAAATGGACAAGCAAGACGCTGCCGAGATAGTCCAGATCGAGAAAGTGGTCAAGCGGTTCGGCGACTTTACCGCCCTCAAGAGTGTGGACCTGTCCGTGCGTGAGGGGGAAGTTGTCGTCATCATCGGTCCGTCCGGCTCCGGCAAGTCCACCCTGCTGCGGACCATCAACCAGTTGGAGAAGCACGATCAGGGACGGATCGTCGTCGATGGCATAGAACTGACTGACGACGCGCGAAGCCTGCAGCGTATACGCGCCGAGATCGGCATGGTGTTCCAGCAGTTCAACCTCTTCCCACACCTCACCGTTTTGCGGAACATCACCATCGGCCCGCAGAAGGTTCGGCACATGCCGAGGCAGGAGGCGGAAGAACTCGCTCTGCAACTCCTCACGCGGGTGGACATCCCCGAGCAGGCCGACAAGTACCCCGGTCAGCTCTCGGGCGGACAGCAGCAACGTGTCGCCATCGCTCGTGCGCTGGCCATGAATCCCCGATTGATGATGTTCGACGAACCGACTTCCGCGCTTGACCCGGAGATGATCAACGAGGTGCTGAAGGCCATGATGGAACTCGCGGCCGACGGCATGACCATGATCTGCGTCACCCACGAGATGGCCTTCGCGCGCAACGTGGCTGACCGCGTCATCTTCATGGATGAAGGCGAGATCGTGGAGATGAGCACCCCGGAGGAGTTCTTCACTAACCCCAAGGAAGAGCGCGCCAAGGCCTTCCTCGACCAGATCCTCTAACGCTCAGACCAACGACCGCCGCATGACATGCCGACGTGTCCCCGCGCGGCCCACTTCCGAGAACCCGTGCGCTTCGAAGACCGGGATGAACCCGCAGAAGCGGTAGCTCGGCCCGTCGGGCGGAACGGGGTACGCCTCGATGACGGACCCTCCATGCTCGCGAGCGTGCCGCGCCGCCTCCTCGATGAGCCGGTCCATCAGCCCGCGATGCCTGAATGCGTTCCGCACGTAGAAGCAGGTGAGCGACCAGACCGTGCTCTCGTCCTCTCCCGGTTCCTCCACGCCGCCAAGGGCAACGAACGTCTCCCGAGGCGCGACCGAGCACCACGCAGCGGGCTCGCCGTCCACGTATGCCAGCAGGCCCACGCGACCCCCTCCCGCGATCCTCTGCCGCATCGACTCCTTCATGTGGGCGCGGTCGTGCGGCATCCTGCCGGCGGCGTCCCTGCGCCACATCCGGCACCAGCACCACCTGGGCCCGCCGCGCGACTCGAACAACCACTCGAAATCGGGCCAGCGCGCGGCGTCCACCTCGCGCACTGCTATCGCGTCCGGGCTGCTCGGTGGGGGAGTCGCTGTCATAAGATGAGGGATATACTCCTCTCTCACGGAGGACGCAAATGCTGAACGGACAGAGAGTCTTCGACGCGGACACGCACATCCACCCGTCGGTGGAGGCGCTTGAGCCCTATTTCGACAGCGAGTTCCGCGAACGCCTGCCTGAACTCGAGCAGTACAAGGTCGGCGCGCGCTCCGATCAGACGACCACACCCCGCGAGGACCCGTCGCGGCACCACTATGCCGTAAGCCTCAGCCCGTACCGGAGGCACCTGGGCGACGCCGAGCCGCGCGAAGTCCCGAAGGATGCGCACTCGCGCCTCCACTTCGGCGAGTACACCGGCGAGAAGCTCCCCGGCGTCGGCGTCATCGACGACTCGTTCGAGCAGCGCGTCGCTGACATGGACGAGGAAGGCACGGACGTTCACATGATGGTGCCGGACGTGGCCATCGGCGTTTCGCTGCTCGGCGACCCCGCGCTGGAGATGGGGCTGATCCGCGCCTACCACCGCCTCGTGAGCGATCTCGCCGCCGCGCATCCGGGGCGGTTCAAGGCGCTCCTCGCCGTCTCCGGCACGGACGTCGAGGGCTCCGTCGCGGAGGTCGACCGCTGGGGGAAGGAGCGGTGGGCTGCCGGCGTCCTGCCGTTCGCCGGAGTCGGCGAGCCGATGGACCAGCCGCGGATGGAGGCGATCTGGGGTGAGGGGGGTGTGGTGCTGCGGGCCCGCCGCGGTCCGCGGGGGGGGGGGAGCCGATGGACCACCCGCGCATGGAGCCGATCTGGGCCGCCGCCGCCAACCGGGGCCTCGGCGCGGTGCACCACAGCATGACGTGGGCGCCGCCCTACTTCCCCGGCTACAAGGATATGGACAACAACCGCTTCCTCGCGCGCCTCTGCTCCCACCCGTGGGGCGCGATGAAGACGATGGCCTCGTTCATCGGCGCAGGCATCATGGACCGCTACCCCATCAACTTCGGGGTGCTGGAATCAGGAGTCGGCTGGCTGCCGTTCTGGGTGCGGCGCATGGACGTGAACGCCGCCTACGTGGGGTTCACCGCCGACCTGCAGCACAAGATGAGCCAGTACGTCGCGAACGGGCGATTCTTCGCGAGCATCGAGATGACCGAGGAGGAAGACATGGTCCGCATGGTCATGGATTTCCTCGGCGAAGACATCCTCATGTACGCGTCGGACTACCCGCACGCGGAGTGCCAGTTCCCCAATTCGCCGTCCATCGTGCAGGCCTGGCCGAGCATCGGCCAAGACACGATGCGGAAGTTCATGTGGGACAACGCCGTCCGGTTCTTCGGCGAGCCCTAGTCGATGCCGTAGAGCGCGGCGGGGTTGGCGGTAAGCACCTTCTCCGCGAGGCTCGCGGGGATCTCCTCGCGCTCGCCCTTCTCGCGCAGGATGCTCAGCGCGTTGATCTCCGCCGACTGGTCCGCGTGGCCGTAGTCCGTCCCGATGACGAGGTTGTCACTGCCCGTCCGCGACGCGATGTAGTTCAGGTCCTCGTGCGTCTGGCAGGCAACGTAGAAGCGGCACTCCCGCAGCAGGTCTTCCTGCAGGTCGATGTCCATCAGCCAGGCCATGCGCTCCTTCCGGGCCTCCAACTCCGCGAGCGCGAACGGCACCCAGGACGACATCGCCTCCACGAACCCGACGCGCAGCCGCGGGAACTTCTCCGGGACGCGCTCCAGCACGAGCGAGACGAACGCGTCTATCGGCGGCAGGCGGTGCTGCCAGATTGGGTTCGTCATGCCCTCTGTTACTTCGCCCGCGCCGATGTGGATGCACATCGCCATGTCCAGCTCTTCCGCCTGCCGGTAGAGCGGGTAGAAGTACGGGTCGCCCGCCGAGCGCTGTCCCGCCTCGACGCCGCGCTTGATCGCGCCCGCCGCGCCGTTCTCCTTTGCCCACGCCATCTCCTCGACGGCAACGTCGATGCTCAGCACCGGCAGCGACGCGACCCATCGGAGGCGTCCGCCGGATTCGGCACAGCGGCTGGCGATCCAGCGGTTGTAGGAGCGGCAGAGCGCAGCCTCGACCTCCGGCTTCTCGCTGATGGCGCTCAGCATCATCGTCGGGTAGAGCACCTGCACGTCGACGCCGAGCTCGTCCATCTGGCGCAGGCGCGCGGAGACGTCCTTCAACTCGCGAGTTGCCTCGGTCGTGCCGGTACGCACGTCGTCGCGCATCCGGCGCAGGCGCATGCGACCGTCGATGTTCCAGTAACGCAGGAAGTTCTTCGCTATGCCGGCGGTCGCCGCATCCTCGACCGCGACCGCGGTGATGGGGCGCAGCTTGGCATGCTCCGGCTCGAGGAAGTCCCAGGTAGCGTCGGTTTCGTCGACGTGCGCGTCCGCGTCAATGACCTTCATCGTGTTGCACCTCCCCTGCCCTGCGGACGATACCACGCCGCGCGCTCATGGTGAGCCTGTCGAGCCACGGCGGGGGGGGGCCGCCCCCCCGCGGCTGAGGGTGAGCCGGTCGAGCCACGGCGGGTGGAGGCCGCCGCGCTGCGCCGAAGAGGCTTCAGAGGGAATTGCTGCTCATTTCTGCTCACCGGCCTCGATCCACCTCTGAATCCGGCCTTCCGCGCGAGCAGTCCAACTGTCCATTACTGCTCATTCGCTGCTCTTTCCTAGTCAATTTCTGCTCATTCCTGCTCATTTCTGCTCACCGCCTCTTAGCACGGTCGCGCACTGAATGCCCGGTACGACGGTCATGCAACCAGCGTACGCGGTCAGAGGCCGACCGCGAAAGGGGCGGGTGTCAGTGGCTGGGGGGTTAGGCGACGTGCTCTATGGAATAGTCCATGCCCCGTGCGCGGCACCAGCGTTCCGCCGCCTGACGCTTTGCGCTGGACTTCCCGCGAGTCCACCCTGTTCGCCGCCTTGCGCGAACATTGACCCTGGCGGACGAGTGTAGGTTCGAAGGCAAGCGCCTTGCGAGCGGCTCTCTGCGCCGCTCCTTGGATTCCCGTTTTCACGGGAATGACGAGGAGGCGGGGAGGGCGCCGAGGCGCCGTTCAGGAACTGTCGCGCAGCAGTCCGAGGACGTACTCGGCGGTGACCGGCAACTGGAGCACCGGCTTCCCTATCGCATCGCTCACGGCGTTGGCGACCGCAGCCGCCGTCGGCACGTTCGCCGATTCCGCGATCGCCCCGCTGTTGAAGGGGCCAGGCCCATCGTCACGGCCAACCAGCACCGTTTCGAGTCTGGGGACGTCCATGATGGTCGGTATCTTGTAGTCGGCGAGGTTCAGGGCAACCGGCTTGCCCCCGTCCAGGGCGAACTCCTCCATCATGGCCATGCCGAAGCCCTGGACGGCCCCGCCCGCGATCTGGCCCTGGTGGCCTGCCGGATTGATGATCGTGCCTACGTCGTGCGAGGTGACGACTCGGAGCACCTTCACCTGCCCGGTCTCCAGGTCGACCTCCACTTCCGCCGCCTGGGCGGTGAATTCGGTCGTGGCGGGGTCGGGAATGAAGGGGGTCTTGCGGTAGACCTCGATGGTGACGTCGCCGCCTTCCGCCGCCACGAGCGCTGCGGCGGCCTCGTCGAAGGGGGCATCGCCGGCGGTCTCCTTGAGGCGCGCCATCAGCGTCTCCGCCGCCTGGGCGACCGCCACACCCACAGCAAAGGTCGTACGGCTTCCTCCGACACCCATATCGAAGGGGAGTTGGTCGGTCGGCACCAACCGTACGGCAAGGCGGTCGGAGTCGACGCCGAGGTGCTCCGCCGCGATCTGCTGCATCACAGTAGGGCCGCCCTGTCCGGGGTCAGGGATCGGCAGGATGAGACTCAGCGAACGGTCCGTGTGCAGGACGAGCTTGCAACTGGAATCGCCGCCGATCGGGCCGCGCTCGTACATGGCAAGGCCACGCCCCACGAGCGGCGGCCTGGGCTCGTTCCAGCCGACGGCGTCCAGCGCGGCCTGCAGCGTTTCGACCGCCTTGATGTTGACCCACTGCTCACCGTTCGGAGCTGTGTCTCCAGGCTGCACGAGGTTCTTCAGGCGCAGTTCGGCCGCGTCCATCCCGAGTTCGGCGGCCACGATGTTCAAATGCGACTCCACTGCAAAGGTGACCTGGGGCCCGCCGGGCGAGCGCATGTGGCCGGACGGGATGACGTTCGTGTACGCCACATAGCTCTTCACGTCGAAGGCCGGAACGCGGTAACAGCTTGCGGTCTGCTCCATGGCATGGAGGTTGACGTTCGGGACCGCCTTGAACGCACCGTACGCGCCGCTGTCGAAGCAGGCGCTGACCTCCAGTGCGGTCAGCATGCCGTCGTTGGTCACTCCGGTGCGCACCATGATCTCGCTCGGGTGCCTCGTGTTCGCGGCGAGGAGTTCCTCGTCGTAGCCCATGACGATCTTGACCGGCCTGCCAGCGACCTGCGAGAGCAGGTAGGCGACCGGTGTGTCCATGGGCGAGCCCTTGCCGCCGAAGTCGCCGCCCACCGCCATCGGGTAGATCCGGATCGACGCCGGTTCCACGCCAAGTGACATGGCAAGCTGGCCCCTGAGCGCATACGGACTCTTGTTGGAGGCCCACACCTCGGCGGTGCCGTCTCCCAGCACCGACACCACGCAGGCGTGCGTCTCCATGTAGACGTGGTGCTGCTTCTGCGTGCGGAACGTGTTCTCAGAGATGTGGTCGGCTGCCGCGAAGCCCGCCGCGAGGTCGCCGCGCGACCAGCGGTCGAAGGAGCAGAGGTTGGGCAGATCGGGGCGCTCGGGATGGACGAACGCGCCGGTATAGACCGTCGGGTCGTCGTGGACGATGGGCGCGCCGGGGGTGATCGCTTCCTGCATGTCGAAAACGGGGTCCAACTCTTCGTATTCGACCTCGATGAGGTCGAGCGCCTCCTTCGCAGCGGCGGCTGTCTCAGCAGCCACGGCGGCAACACGCTCGCCGATGAACCGCACCTTCTCGTAGGCCAGGACAGGGAGGTCCTTCATCGCCCGACCGATGAGCCGGGGATAGTCGGCCCCAGTGATGACGGCGTGCACGCCGGGGACCTCTCTGGCTCGGGACGCATCGATACGGACTATCCGCGCATGAGGGAAAGGACTGCGGAGTATCTTGCCCCAGAGCAGTCCCTCCATCTCCATGTCGGCTGAGTACTGCTGTCTGCCCGTTACCTTGTCCGGCCCCTCGACACGCCTCGTCGGGGTTCCAACGACCCGGTTCGTCATCCTGGTCTCCTCCCTAAGAACGTCGTCTGCCTACAGGCCGTAGAACCTTCTGGGATTGTCTTCCAGAATCTTCCCGGCCACCTCGTTGCTGATCTTGCCGGAGTCCGCCCAGTAACGGACCTCGTTCAACGCGCTCACGTTTGCAGACACGTCGGAATGGCTGTAGTCCGTGCCGATCATGAGGTTGTCCTCGGTCCCGAGCGAGAGCAGGTATTCGACGTCGTCCACGGGGTCGATGGAGACGAACAGGCGGTTCTCCCGGAAGAGTTCCTGGGACATCCCCAGTTTGACGTCCCGCTCATGGAGCGTGTCCGAGCGCTCATTCATGGCTATCTGCGACAGGACGTACGGGATCCACGACGCCCCGGCCTCAATGAACCCGAACCTGAGGTTGGGGAATCGAGCGGGCAGTTTCGACCTCACGACCGAGAGGAACGCCGACATGATGGGGAAGCCACGGTCGCCGTCGCTGCCCGGGTGGCCGGTGTGCACGCAGAGCGGCATGTCGAGGTCGTTCGCCGCCTCGTACACCGGGAAGAAGTGCGGGTCGCCCACCGGCTTCAGGAGATCGAGTCCCCGCTTGAAGATGCCGCAGGCGCCATTCTCTTTCGCCCAGCGCAACTCTTCGATGGCGGCATCGGTGTCGAGCCACGGCAGCACCGCCGCCCAGCGCAGCCGACCGCCGGTCTGGTCGCACTTCTCCGCCACCCAACGGTTGTAGGAGTGGGCAAGCGCCGCCTCCGGTTCCGGGTTCAGCGATATATAGCGTATGAAGAACGTTGGGAAGAGTACCTGGATGTCCACGCCCATCCGGTCCATGTCTTCCAGCCGTCCCTCCAGGTCTTCCAGCTCCCTTCGGGGTCGCGCCGGGTGATGTTCATCGTCCCGAACCGCCCGAACCTGCAGGCGGCCCTCCACCAGCCAGAACCGGCTCCGGTGAGGATCGAGGTTCGCGTGCTCGATCGCCTCCTCGGGCGGGGTCATCGTCGTGGGGATATACCTGGCAAGGGCGCCTTCCAGTGCCTGCCAGGTGAATTCGGTCTCGTCTACATGCGTATCGGCGTCGATAACCGGCATCGTCCAGCCTCCTGTCCCGCAGCGTGGCCCCATCATACTCCGCCCGAGGCGGGCTGCACGACAGGAACACCTGCTGTAGGTAAATCGTAACGCTTCCGCGTTACTGCGCAGATTATCGTATCTGTAACTTGACACTCCTGCTGAAGGCTCCGATACTCCGCGAAAGTCGCAACGGAATCGTACATCACCCTGTCTGCCAGGAGTCCCAGGGAGAGGAGACCCCGATATGAGTGATTGCCTGGCTGCGGTAGTGACGGACGTTCTCGCCCCTGTCGAACTGCGGCGCGTTCCCCTCCCCGACCTGAGCGATGGCGACATCCTCGCGCGTGTCGACGCAGCGACACTCTGCGGCACCGACGTCCACTACTGGCAGGGCGACCTCATCCCCGCCGAGAGCCGGCCATACGTGCCCGGACACGAGACAGCGGCCATCGTCGAGGAAGTACGCGGCAACCGCCTGGACGTGCTGGGGCAGCCTGTCGTCAAGGGCGACCGCATCATCGCCAGCTATACGCACTGCGGTCACTGCTATTTCTGCACCGTGGCCGGGCAGACCAATCTCTGCGTGAACAGCTACGCCTTCGGACGCCAGCGGGCGGACGTCTTCCCCTATGTGCAGGGCGGCTGCGCGGAGTACCACTACTACCCGCCGACCAGCGACGTCGTGAAGGTTCCCGAGGAAGTCTCCTCGCCCCTTGCCGCATCCGCCGCCTGCGCACTGAGGACCGTGGTGCATGGCTTCGAGCGGCTCGGCGCAATCGAACCGCACGAGACCGTCGTGGTGCAGGGATGCGGGCCGCTGGGGTTGTACGCCAGTGCGCTGGCCCGCGACCGCGGAGCAGCGAAGGTCATCGTCATCGGCGCGCCCGCCGAACGCCTCGCCGTCGCGAAGGACTGGGGCGCGGACGAGACCCTGAACATCGACGAAGTCGCCGATGCGGCCGACCGCATCTCATGGGTCCGCGAGCAGACGCGCGGCATAGGGCCGGACATCGTGGTGCAGTGCGCAACGTCCGCCGCGAACCCCGAGGGCCTGACGATGGTGCGCCGCGGCGGGCGGTTCGTCGCTATCGGGGTCGAGGGCAGAGACATGACGTTGCCCGGCGGCTTGATCACAGTGAAGTCGCTCCAGGTGAACGGGGTGATCGGCGCGGTTGGGCGGCACTTCTACAAGGCGCTCCAGTTCCTCGCCACGCGCCAGGACCGCTTCCCGTTCGAACGCCTCATCAGCGGCACGTACACATTGGACACTGTCACCGACGCGCTGCAAGCGATGTCTGAGTTCCGAGAGGTCAAGCCGGTCGTGCTCCCCCGCACGGGGTAATGCAGGGCGGCTCCACAAGCATTCAGCACAAGGAGTTGGGAGTATGGCGGACAACGAGTACCTGATCATCGATGGCGACGGACACATACAGGAACACGACGACGAGATACGGGAGTACCTCGACGAGCCTGTCAGGAGCGGGATCAAGGACGGGCCCAACTTCCCGTTCTTCCCCACGCTCGACGGCTATCAGCGGGATGTCTTCCGCGCTGCTGCGGGCCTGCACCCCGGCTATGTGGGCGCCGAAGAGTGGCTCAGCTTCATGGACGAGACCGGCATCGAGTCCACGGTCCTCTATCCGACCGCCGGTCTGTCGGTTGGCATGATCCAGGACGCCGATTGGGCCGTGCTGCTCTGCCGCGCCTACAACAACTGGTTCCACGACCGCTATTCCCGCAGGAGCCCCCGATTCAAGGGCGTGGCGCTGCTGCCCCTGCAGGACGTGGACGAGTCCGTCAAGGAATTGCGCCGCAGCGTCACCGAACTCGGCATGGTCAGCGCGATGCTTCCGGCCAACAGTGCGGACATGGGTGTGCGCAGACCCCTGGGCGACACGTCATTCTGGCCGATATACGCGGAAGCTGAACGCCTGAACATCCCACTGGCCGTTCACGGCGCGCCGTCCATCGGACTCGGCACGAACTTCCTCGCTCGCACCGAGGCTGTCCTGCTTGAGCACCCCCTCGCCCAGATGATCCAGGCGAGCAGCATGATGATGTCCGGCCTGTTCGACGAGTACCCGAAACTCCGCGTCGCCTACCTGGAAGCCGACACCGGCTGGGTGCCGTACCTCATCGACCGGTTCACCGGACGGACGCGCGAAGGCGTCACCGATCCCGTGGACCTCTTCACCAGCGGGCGCATCTTCCTGAGTTGCCAGAGCGGCGAGCAGAGCCTCCGCTACGCGATCGACCGCCTGGGAGACCAGGTCGTGCTCTACGCCAGCGACTACTGGCACGAGCACCCGGCCGAGATCGTCGAGGACATCGAGATCCTCCGGAACCGGGGCGACCTCTCCGACGACGAGAAGCGCAACATCTTCCGGAACAACACCATCCGCTTCTACGAACTGGAAGAGGCGGTCGCTTAACCGGGAGCCATTCGGCGGCCCCGACAGATAAAACGGAGGTAACCATGTTACGAAGATTGCAGTTCCTGCTCGGGTTCGTACTGTTCGTTGCGCTGCTCGCTGCGTGCGGCAGCGACCCCACGCCCACGCCGCTGCCGGCCCAGCCGACCCCGACGCCGGAGCCGGAGGTCCTCGAGCTGCAGATGATCAGCGCCTGGGCCGAGGGAATCTCCCTGGAGGAGTTCGGCGACCGCAATGTCATCAATGCAGTCGAGCAGGCCACCGGCGGGCGCGTTCGCATCGTCCGGGCAGGAGGCCCTGAGTCCGTCCCGACGTTCCAGCAGCTCGTGCCCACGAGGGACGGCCTGTTCGAGGTGAACTCGACGACCTGCGCCTACCACCCGGACTTCACCTCGCTCGCCTGCGGGTGGAACGCGGTCAAGGGCTCGCTGGACAGCAAGGTCGCCTGCGGCATGTGGGACCTGATCGACGAGTTCTACACGAACGAGGTCGGCGTGAAGTACCTGGGCGGAGTCAGCCCGCGGGTCGGCAGCAGAACCTACCTGACCAAGCCGATCGACCCGGCGACCGGGCTGCTCGACGGCATCAAGCTCCGCGCCGCCGGCCCGACCGCGACTGCGTTCGTCGAGACACTCGGCGGCACCGCCGTTGCCATGCCGATCGGCGAGCTCTACGAAGCGCTCGACCGCGGTCTCGTCGAAGGCGGCACCATCGGCGGTGGCGCACAACTCGCGGTGCAGTTCGGCTGGCACGAGCACTTCAAGTACGTGGTGGAGCAGTCCGTCGGCGCAGGCCAGCTGGCCTGGGTGATGAACCTGGACGCGTGGAACGGCCTTCCCCCCGACCTCCAGCAGGGCGTGATAGACGGCATGACACTCGCCAACCACTGGGCCGCCGAAGAGTTCTTCCGGCTCGACCAGGAAGCGCTGGGGGTCATGGCCGACTCCGGCGTGGAGATCATCACGCTGACCCCTGAGGCCGCCGCGTACGTGGACAGCGTCAACCTGGAGTCGCAGTTCGCTTTCCTCGAGGCTAACGAGCCTGCGTCCTACGTCCAGCGGATGCGAGACGCGACTGCCTGTGTCCAGAACGCAACAGGATAGTCGGACGAAGAGCGAGGCGGGCATGAGCATCCAGCGGTTCGGCTGAGGCCGGGCCGCTGGGGCGCCCGACCGCGAACGGACGGCGGCACTGCCGCCGTCCCGGAAGGAGACGCACCCCTTGAAGCGAACGCTGCACATGCTGGGCAAGGCGTTCGACATTGTGGTCGACATGGGAGCGTTCGCCGCCACCTGGCTGATAGCGGTGATGGCGCTGACGATCGGCCTTGAGGTGCTCATGCGGCGGGTGTTCAACAACTCGCTGCCCTGGGTGATCCAGATCAACGAGTATGCCGTCATGGCTATCCCCTTCCTCGCCGGGGCATGGCTGCTCAAGCACGACGGGCACACCCGCCTGACCCTGGTCATGGAGCGGGTGAGCCCACGAACGGCCAACCTCATGAAGGTGGGCACGTCCATCCTCGCGGCCGTGGTCTGCGCCGTACTGGTGTGGAAGACGGGCAGCCGCGTCTGGGAGGGCTTCGACGCAGGGACCATCATCCGGGGCGACGCGTTCAGCATCCGGCAGGTCTGGATCTGGTGGGTGCTGCCGTTCGGGTTCGCAACGCTCTGCATCCAGTTCCTGCGCGATGCATACGCCTCGTATCGCGATCGGGACCGTGTAGAGGGTGAGGCGTTTACCCCATCGGAGTTCGCCGAGATATGACCCCGCCCATCCGCACGACGTCCGCACGAGACTGCAACCCACGTAAGGCGGAAGGCTAGGCCATGGAGTGGTGGGCAGTCCTTATCATCGGCTTCACGCTGCTGGTCCTGCTGCTCATGTCCGGCATACCGGTCGCGTTTGCGTTCGCCGGGCTGAACATCGTCGGCCTGATCTGGGTGACGGGCGGCACGCAGGGCCTGCTGCTCCTCACGGGCAGCATCGTGGACTCCGTCGCCAACTTCCGGTTCATCGCGGCGCCTATGTTCTTCCTCATGGGGGCCGTGCTCTACCGCTCCGGCGCGTTCGGGCTGATCATCGACGCCGTCGACAAGTGGATCGGCAAGGTCAGAGCGCGCCTTCTCTACGTGACGATGGGCTCCGGCACCATCCTCGCCACCCTGAGCGGGGCGGGCATCGCGGACACAGCGCTGCTTGGCTCGACGCTCTACCCGGAGATGGAGAAGCGGGGCTACTCGCCGCGCCTCGCCCTGGGGACGATATTCAACTCCGGCCTGCTCGCCGCCATCATTCCGCCAAGCGGCCTCGCGGTGCTCACGGCAACGCTGGCGCAGATACCCGTGGGCAAGCTGCTCGTGGCCGGGTTCTTCCCCGGCCTGATGATGGCCACCACGTACGTCATCTTCGTGTTCGTCCGTGTGCGCCTGAACCCAAGCCTCGCGCCCATCTACGACGCTCCCCCCGCGCCTCTGAAGATCAAACTCTATGCGACGGCCAAACTCGCTCCGTTCTCCATCGTCTTCTTCATGGTCATGGGGTTCATCCTCCTGGGCATCACGACGCCGAGCGAGGCAGCCGCCACCGGGGCCATCGGAGCGGTGGTCGTGGCGCTCATCTACCGGCGCCTCTCGATGCACGTGCTCAGCGACGCACTCCGCGATGCGATGCGCATCGCCGGAATGATCCTCATGATCATCAGCGGGTCCATCGCCCTGAGCCAGACACTGGCGCTGAGCGGGGCCACGCAGGGCTTCCTGAACGTGCTGGTGGACCTGGACCTGTCGCCGACGCTGTTGCTGCTCGCCATGCTGGGCGCGCTGATCCTTCTGGGCCTCTTCCTCGACCAGATATCGATGATGATGGTGGCGATTCCCATCTTCTCGCCGATCATCGGCCCGCTGGGGTTCGATCCCATCTGGTTCTGGATGCTGTTCCTGGTGGCGATATCCATCGGCGCTGAGACGCCGCCCTTCGGCCTCGTGCTGTTCGCGCTGAAGGGCGTCATCCCGACCGCCAGCATCACCGAGATCTACAAGGCCGCGATACCGTTCGTCGTGCTCGACCTCATATCGCTGGGCATCCTCGTCGCCTTCCCGCAGATCGTCCTCTTCCTGCCGAATCTGGCGCTGGGGACCTGACAGGGCTCAGCGCCAGGAGCCATGCAACGCGACAACGTGAAGGGGGCGCCCGGTGGGCGCCCCTCACAGGTGTCTGGCTGAGAAGCCGCCGGGCTAGTTCTGGATCCCGTACAGCTCTCTGGGGTTGTCCCAGAGGATGCGCTCGCGACTCTCGGCGGGCATTCGCTCGTCGTTCTCGAACGTTTTGAGCGCGTATATTTCGGTCGCGGAGTCGGCATGGCCGTAGTCGGTGCCGATGACGAGCCGGTTGCCGCCAACGTAGTTGTGGATCTGCTCCAGGTCGTCGTTCAACTGCACCGTCACCCAGATGTTGTTCTCGGTGAGCGGGTCGCTGCTCAGGCCGTCCCCACGGCGTTCCATGCGGCGGGCGAGGTCGTTCAGCAGGTAGGGGATCCAGTCGGCGCTGAACTCGATGATGCCCCACTTCGTGTTGGGGAACCGCTCCGGCAGGCCGGACATCAACAGCGTGTGGAAGGCGGAGAGACCGCTGAACTTGTTGCGCTCGAACTGCGTCTCCCGGCTGCCGAAGATGGCGTCCAGTTCGAAACTCCCGGTGCCGGAGTGCGGGCATATGGGCATGTCCAGCTCCGCCGCCCACTCGTAGACCGGGTAGAAGTACGGGTCGTTGATGAGCCGGTTGCCAACCTCAATGCCGCGCAGGTTGATGGCGACCGCGCCGTTGTCCTTCGCGAACCGCAGCTGACGCTCCGCCTCCTCCAGGTCCAGCACGGGCATCGCCGCCGCCCAGCGGAAGCGGCCCTTGCCCTCCGCGTAGATGTCGGCCATCCACCGGTTGTAGCTCCGGCAGAGGGCAACCTCTTCGGCGGGATTGGTGGTGATGGGTCCCGTCCACATGGAGGGGTAGAGCACCTGCAGATCGGTGCCGAGCTCGTCCATGTGGGCGATGCGTGCCTGCACGTCCAGCATGAACTTGGAGTCGGTCGGCAGCACGACGTTGCCGACGAAGAGGCCGAACTCGCCGCGCGGGCCGCCGCCCGGCCACGCCGTCCTGATGGCGCGCCCGCCGACGATCCAGTACTTCATCACCTCGCCGTTCTCGAGCGTCTGGTAGGCCGTACCCGGCCTGTAGTGACGCTCCGACGGGTCCATGTAGTCCCACGTCTGGTCTATCTCAATTACGTGCGCGTCCGCGTCTATGATGCCCATCGTCTGCCTCCTCAGGATCAGACCGGCAACACCGGCTCCGTGGTCTCCGGCAAAGGTACCTCAAACGCGTTCAGGAAACACGCATTGGTGACGTACTGTCCCGCCAGCGCGATGAGGTCTACCGTCTGCCGCATCCCGAACTGCGCGATGGCCGCATCATACGCCCCCTGCGATACGCGGTGCCCGCTCAGCACCTCCGTCACGAACGTCACGACCGCCGACTCGTCGTCCGCCATCGCGGGGAGCGGTGCGCGCTCGCGCATCGCGTCCACAAGCTCCGCACTCACACCGGCTTTCCGGGCCATGGGGGCGTGCGCGTTCCACACGTAGGGGCAGTCCATCTGCCGCGCCGTCGCGAGGATGGCGAGCTCCTGCACATGCTGGGGAAGCGTCAGTTCCCAGCGCACGTAGTTGCTCAGCGGGCGTCGCCGCAGCGCCATCTCCGGACTCAGCGCCGCGACGGCTCCCGGCCCGAGCGGAACGTTCCCGCCGCTGTCGGCAACGAGCGCGTCGAAAGCGCCGCGCAACTCCTCGGCCACCGACTCCCGTGTTACCTCCTCCAAACGAGCCATCACGCGCCTCCTTCTTTGCGCTCCGCCTCATGCAGGGCCTCGTGTGCCCGCAGCGTTGCCGGGCGAACGTCGCGTCCGCGCTCGGTGCTCAGGCTGATCGAGTTCAGCCACTTCACGTTCGCGCACGTGTCTATCTCCGCGGTGCCGCACGCGGCGGGGTCCGGTATGAGGAAGCGCACCGGGCCGCCCTTCTCGTGCGGCAGCGGCTCGCCGTCCAGCGCGTACAGCAGCAGCGCCTGGTCGGCGACAGCCGCCAGCGGGATGCTCGCCGCAAATCCGCCGTCCGCCTCCAGCGTGAGGAACTCCGCGCCCGCCTGCGCCGACGCCGCTTCCAGCACCGACGCGATGCGCACCGCCGACCCCTCGCGTCCCGGCGAAAGCGTCGAGACGTCGTCCACCTGTCCGGGCAGCGCCGCGAGGTCCGCGTGGCCCAACTCCAACGGATGCCCCACCAGTCCTGAAACGCTCACCGTCATCGCCATGCCCTCCTTCCTGCTAGTCCTCGAACCACTCCGGCGGTACCCGCACCGCGACCATCTCACCCGTCGCCGTCTCGACGCCGCCGGAGGTGAGCGAGCAGCTCACCAGCGCCTTGCGCCGCACCAACTCCGTCACTTGCGCGCGCATCGTCAACGGCTGGTCTATCGGCGTCGGCTTCCGGTAGGTCACATGCAGCGACGCTGTCGCGTACCAGATGACGGGCCCCGAGCCGACCTCGCGCTCCTCGAGCTTGTACGCCTCCGCGATGGCCGTCCAGATGCTGTGGCAGTCGATGACGCTGCCGATCATGCCGCCGTAGAGGATGTGCCGAGGCCCCGCGGCGAACTCGGGACGGGGCATCCACGTGCACACCGTCTCGTCGCCGTCCCAGTAGCTGCGCAGCTTCAGGCCGTCCTTCGCGTCCGGCCCGCACCCCCAGCAGTGGTTGCCGGCCAGCATGTCTTGAAACGCAACGTCGCTCACTGAGAACGCTCCTTACTCAGGTGGAGGGATTGCCCATAGTCTAAGCCAGTCGACGGGGTAACGGGACGCGGGGACTAAGAGCCAGTACGCTAGAATGGCGCCACGACATGGAACTGGAACCGGGGATACACCAACTCACCTTCGGACGGGAGCCGCTGCCGGGGTTCCCGCCGCCAAACGCCTACCTCGTATTCGGCTCGGATACCGCTGTCCTCATCGACACCGGCTGGGAGAACGAGGACGACCACCACGCCCGCGCCGCCTACATCCGCGAGGTCAACGCGCCGCCCGTCTCCGAGATCGTCATCACCCACCGCCACCCCGACCACGGCGGCGGCGCGCTGCACATGCACCGCGAGACCGGTGCGCCGCTCGCATGCCACCCCAACGACCGCGAAGCCATCGAGAACGACCGCCTCCACGGCGAGTTGCACGTCGCCGACGACCTGCAGCACGGCGACCGCCGCGAGCTGGGCGGCCTCTCGCTCGAAGCCGTCTGGGCGCCCGGCCACACCTCCGGCTCGCTCGCCCTCTTCGCGCCGGAGCGCAAGGCGCTCTTCACCAGCGACACCGTCCTCGCCGTCTCCACGACCAGCATCGGGCCGCACGACGGCAACCTCGCCGATTACATGCGGACGCTGGAGATGCTGAAGGACGTGGACGCCCGCATCATGTACACCGGGCACGGCGGCCCGGTGAAGCGGCCCAAGGCACGGCTCAACGCCCTCATCAAGCACCGGCACGAGCGCGAGCAGGCCATCCTGAACGCGCTGCGCGACGGCCCGCTCTCGCCCGCCGAGCTCCGCGTGCGCATCTACACCCGCCTCCCGAAGTCCCGCGAGCGCCTCGCCGAGCGGCAGCTCCTGACCACGCTCACCAAACTCGCAGAGGAGCAGGCGGTCGTGGCCGAAGAGAACGACCGCTACGCCCTGCGGTAGAGGAGAACGGACGAAGCGCCATGCGTATCCTCGGCGTCGACCCCGGCACCCAGACGATGGGCTACAGCATCCTCGACCTCGACGACGACGGCGAGACGCCACGCTGCCTCGCGTGGGGGACGTTCGACGGCGGACGCTCAAAGGAGATCGCGGAGCGGCTCCACCTGCTGCACGGCGAACTGCAGGCGCTCGCGGACCGCTGGACGCCGGACCAGCTCGCGATAGAGGAGCCGTTCGTGGCGCCGGCGCGCGGCGCGAAGTCCGCCATCGCCGTGGGGCAGGCGCAGGCCGTCGCGCTGCTTGTCGCGGCGCGCGCGGGCATCCCCATCCACCGGTACTCCCCCGCAACGGTGAAGAGCGCCGTCGCCAACTACGGCGCGGGCGACAAGGCGCAGGTGCAGCGCTCCGTCCGCATCCTCCTCGGGCTCGGCGACGAGCCGATGGCGGAGGACGCCTCGGACGCCATCGCCATCGCACTCTGCCATGTACAGACACTCCGCACCGCCGCGCGGCTGAGTGCACGATGAGCATCATCGCGGGCGTCGAGGGCACGATCGAGGCGAAGTACGCCGACTCGGTCGTCGTACGCGTCGGCGGCGGCATCCTGCTGCGCGTCTTCGTCCCTGCGCACGACCTCGGCGGACTGCCCGGCGCGGACAGTCCCGTGCGGCTGCACACCCACCTCATCGTCCGCGAGGACGACCTCCAACTGTACGGGTTCGCCACCGAGCACGGACGGCGCCTGTTCGAGATGCTGATCGGCGTGAGCCAGGTCGGTCCGAAGGCTGCCCTCGCCGTGCTGAGCGTGCTCGCGCCGGAAGACCTCGCCACCGCCATCGTCGCGGGCGACGCGGCGGCCATCAGCCGCGCGCCGGGCGTCGGCAAGCGCACCGCCGAGCGCATCATCCTCGACCTCAAGGGCAAGCTGGAGGAAGAGATAGGCGCGCCGCTCGTGACCGGCGGAGGCGTCGCTACGACCGCGGGTGGCACAGGCGACCCCGCGCTGCAATGGCTCATGGCGCTCGGCTACTCCGCGCTCGAAGCGCGGCAGGCGCTCGCCACCGAGGATGGCACCGCCGACGCCCCCACCGACGAGCGCGTTAGGCGCGCGCTCCAGCGCATGGGCGGGGGCTGACAGGCGGACTCCTCCTCAGTGTCACCAGCCTCTTGCCTACTGCGCCCCGCACAGCCAATGATGCTTGCGGGCGACATCTCATGGTGCATAAGGTAAGAGAAGCGATTCGAATGGTGGAGTGGGATGGCTGGTTCCTGGTGCGCACACGCGGGAGCCACCGGCAGTTTCATCACCCCACGAAACCCGGAACGGTTACCATACCGGGGCGCTTGGGCGAAGACGTGCGACAATGGCTCTGGGACGGGATCAGGAAGCAAGCGGGACTGAAGTAGAGGCGGCAGGCATGCGGTACTTGGTCGTCATCAGCAGAACTCCCAACAACTACTGCGCGGGAGTGCCGGACGTTCCCGGCTGCATCTCCACCGGCAGCACGCCGGAAGAGATGAAGGTGAACATCCGCGAAGCACTCGAATTCCACTTCGAGGGAATGTCGGAACACGGGGAGACGCTGCCCGAGCCAACCGCGCGCGCAATCGTGGTAGAGGGCTATAACGCTGTCGTCTACCGCGAGGACGGAGGATGGAAGGCATTTGTGGAGGAACTCTGGCCTATCGTCGCTGCCGCCGACACGCCAGAGCGGGCGGAAGCGCTCTTCCGCGAGACGCTTCCCGCCTATATCGGCTCTCTCCGCGCTTCCGGCGCGTCTGTGCCCCCTCCTGCGGCGGAGGTCTTCTTCGTCGACGTGAATCTCCCCGTGCCCGCCTGAGGCCCCATGCCATTCGACTTTCCCTACGACGACTGGGCCGACATCTACGACGCGGTCTACGCCGACCTGACGCACGACATCGACTTCTACGTCGAGTTGGCGCGCGAGTCCGGCGGTCCCGTGCTGGAGCTCGGCTGCGGCACGGGACGCATCAGCCTGCCCATCGCCCGTGAGGGCATCGCCGTCACCGGCATCGACATCTCACCAAGGATGATCGCGATCGCCCATGAGAAGGCAACGAAGCGCGGGCTCTCCGAGCGCTGCGTTTTCCAGTCCGGCGACATGGCGACACTGCAACTCGCCGAGCGCTTCCCGCTCGTCATCATGCCGTTCCGCTCCTTCCAGAGCATGCTCACGACAGAGGAGCAGCGGCAGTCGCTCGCCCGCGTTCGGGAGCGGCTCGCACCCGGCGGCGTCTTCGCGATGGACACGTTCAACCCGGACGCGAGTTCGCTGGTGAACGACGAGACCTCCCGCCTCGCCTACCACCAGAAGGACGTCGAGCGCGCCGGAGGCGGAACGCTCGTCGTCTGGGGGCAGAACGGCTGGGACCCCGTGACGCAGGTGAACGACGTCCGCCTCATCATCGAGGAAGTGAGCGACGAGGGCGTCGTCGAGCGGCGACTCATGCGCGACTACGAACAGCGCTACATCTTCCGGTACGAGATGGAGCACCTGCTGGAGCTATGCGGATTCGATCTAGAAGGCGTCTACGGCGACTTCGACAGCGGCCCCGTCACCGAGGACAGTGAAGACCTCGTCTGGGTGGCGCGGGCAGTTTAGGAGGCGCCATGGCCGACTACTTCGACCGCATCACGGACAAGCAGGCCGACCTCATCCGGCAGGCGCAGGTCTTCTTCGTCGCCACCGCCGACCCCGGCCTCGCGCCGGGGATGCACGTCGGCGCGGTGAACGTCTCGCCGAAGGGCGGCGTGCCGCTCCACGTGCTGGACGAACGCCGAGTCGCCTACCTCGACTACACGGGCAGCGGCAACGAGACGGCGCGGCACTCGACGGCTGGCGGCCCTATCACCGTCATGGTCTGCTCGTTCGATAGCGAGGATGCCGCCGTCGTGCGGCTGTACGGCCACGCGACGGTGACTCCTGTCGCCGAGTCCCCCCTCGCCGAGCAACTGCTCGCCGCGCCCGCGGAGGAGATCGCGCTGCCACAGCGGCAGGCCATCGTGGTCGACGTCGAGAGCACCGCCACGAGTTGCGGCTACGGCGTGCCGGTGATGGAGTTCGGCGCGCAGCGCACCGTGCGCGAACGCGGACGCCGCTACAAGGTGCCCCGCAAGGCGTAGCGCACTTTACACCCGCCCCTCGTTAGGCTAGGTTCACGCCGTATCGGACGGCGCTGATGCGTCGTGGAGTGGGGACTTACTTGACGGCTCTCCTCGAAGTGAACGGCCTGCGCACGCACTTCTTCACGTCTGCCGGCGTGGTGAAGGCTGTGGACGGGATCACCTTCGACCTCATGGAAGGCGAATCGCTCGCCATCGTCGGCGAGAGCGGCTGCGGCAAGAGCATCACCGCGCTCTCCATCATGCGGCTCATCCCCAGCCCGCCCGGACGCATCCTGGGCGGGTCGATACGCTTCATGGGCGAAGACCTCCTCGCGCAGGACGACAAGGCCATGCGCGACATCAGGGGCAACCGCATCGGCATGGTATTCCAGGAGCCGATGACCTCCCTGAACCCCGTGCTCACGATAGGCCGCCAGCTCACCGAGGCCGTGCAGCGGCACCTCGGCCACGACAACGAAGCAGCCCACGCCCGGGCGTCGGAGCTGCTGGAGCTCGTCGGCATACCAGACGCCGCGAACCGGCTCCGCGCCTACCCCCACGAGTTCTCCGGCGGCATGCGCCAGCGCGTCATGATCGCGATGGCGCTCTCCTGCAGCCCGAAACTGCTCATCGCCGACGAGCCCACGACCGCGCTGGACGTCACGATCCAGGCCCAGATCCTCGAGCTCATCCAGCAGGTGCAGCGGGAGCTGGGCATCGCCGTCATCATCATCACGCACAACCTCGGCGTCGTCGCGCGTTACGTCGACCGCATCAACGTCATGTACGCGGGCCGCATCGTGGAGCGCGGCACGCTCCACCAGGTGTTCGACGAGCCGCAGCACCCCTACACGAAAGGCCTGCTGGCGTCCGTGCCCCGGCTCGACAAGCCGAAGGGCGAGCGGCTCATCCCCATCGAGGGGATGCCGCCCGACCTGAGCAACCTCCCGCCGGGCTGCGCCTTCCGCGAGCGCTGCGCCTACGCCATCGCACGCTGCGAAGAGGACGTGCCGGAGGTGCGCCACGTCAGGAGCGCGGCTGCCGAGCACCACGTCGCCTGCTGGGCCGTCGAAACAGGGAGCGCCGCATGACCACGTCATCCGCGGATTCCCCTCTCGTCGAAGTGAGCCGGGTGAAGAAGTACTTCCCGGTCACCTCCGGCATCGTATTCAAGAAGCGCATCGGCGAGGTCAAGGCCGTGGACGACGTATCGCTCACGATACAGCGCGGCGAGACGCTCGGCCTCGTCGGCGAGAGCGGCAGCGGCAAGAGCACGCTGGGGCGCTGCATCCTGCAACTGCACCAGCAGACCGAAGGCGAGGTCAAGTTCGACGGCGTGGAGATGAGCACGCTGGGCGGCAGGGAACTGCGCACCATGCGCAGGCGCATCAACGCCATCTTCCAGGACCCGTACTCGTCGCTCAGCCCCCGCATGACCGCGGCCGGCATCATCGGCGAACCGGTGAGCGTCCACGGGCTGGTGCAGGGCAAGGCCCAGATGCGGGAGCGCATCCAGGAATTGCTGGAAGTCGTCGGGCTGAACCCGTACATGGCCGACCGCTTCCCGCACGAGTTCTCCGGCGGCCAGCGCCAGCGCATCGGCATCGCACGGGCCATCGCTGCGGAGCCGGAGTTCATCGTCGCGGACGAGCCTGTCTCGGCGCTCGATGTCTCGATCCAGGCGCAGATCATCAACCTCCTGCAGGAGTTGCAGGAGCAGCTCGGGCTCACGTACCTCCTCATCGCGCACGACCTCTCCGTCGTGCGGCACATCTCGGACCGCGTTGCGGTCATGTACCTGGGCAAGTTGATGGAGCTCGCGCCCTGCGACGACCTCTACGAGGACCCACAGCACCCCTACACCAAAGCGCTGCTCTCCGCCGTGCCGGTGCCCGACCCCACCGTGGAGGAGGCCCGCGAGCGCATCGTGCTGCAGGGCGACATCCCCAGCCCGCAGAACCCGCCGCAGGGCTGCGTCTTCCACACTCGGTGCCCCATGGCCATCGACGACTGCCGCGCCGTCGTCCCGCCGCTCAAGGAGACGAGCCCCGGCCACTGGACCGCCTGCATCCGCGTCGGCCCCGGCGCCATCTGAGACCCCGGCGTTCCTGCCCCTACCCCGTCATTCCCGCACCCGGCGGGAATCTCGCAGCCCAGGTGGGGTGGGAAGGGAGGTTGTAGACGAGCGCCTCCCTGAAAGATTCCTCGGCTCCGCTCGGAATGACAATTCGAGCCCGCCTGGGGTGAGGGTACTGCGGGCGTATGCTCACCCATAGCGAAATGCAACGCCGATGCGGACAGAGTGCAACACCTATGCGGACGAAGTGCAACGCGAACCAGTACAGAAGGCAGCAGAATGCGACAGCCCGTTCACTCCTGAAGCAGAGTGCTTCAGGAGTGAGGCGGCGAGGTGCTTTTCTGAAAAGTGTTGCATTCTGTCGCTTTTCCTACCCACGGCTCGTGGACTATCGCCCGGCTGGACACGGCGGGGCGGACGTGACCGCCGCCCAGCGACCAGCATAGCGCGAGGTCGGAGGTCTGCATAAGAGGCGGATGTCACACGCCCCCTTCGACAGGCTCAGGATGAGCGGGGGGAGAGGGAATCAGACCCCGACCTCGATCCCATACAGCTTCGAGACGTTGTCGCGCAGCAACCGGGCGCGCACGTCCGCGGGCAGGCTGCCCATGTCCCGAGCAACGATCTGCCGCGAGTCCGGCCACGTCGAGTTGCCGTGCGGGTAGTCGCTGGACCACATGCAGTTGTCGGCGCCCCACCAGGAGAGGAGCCTGCCGCCCACCGCGTCGTTGAAGAAGGTCGCGTACACCTGCCGGTTGAAGTATTCGCTGGGGAGCATCGTGAGGTCGAGTGCCGCCCTGTTCGTACCGTGGCGCCGGAAGTAGTAGTCCCACTGCTCAAGGACGAAGGGCAACCAGCCGATCTCGTTCTCCACGAGCACCAGCTTGAGCCGGGGGAAGCGCTCCAGCACGCCGGAGAAGATGAAGTCGTACAGGGCGTCCATCGCGTAGACGAGCTTCAGGTTGACGCTCGTCCGCTCCTGCTCGATGCCTCCCTCCCCCTGCCCGAACGACTGCCGCAGGTTGTAGCCGTGGCCGCTGAGGATGTGCAGCGAGACCGGCATGTCGAGCTCCTCGGCGCGCGCCCACAGCGGGTCGTAGTGGCGCGAGGTGAAGGGCAGCGCGGGGTCGGGCACCTGCCAGACGATGACGCCCGCCATCCCCGCCTTGCGGCTGCGCTCCATCTCCTCGACCGCCGCCTCGATCCGGTACGTCGAGAGTAGGGCGAGGCCGATGAGCCTGTCCGGCGCCGCCGAGCAGTAGTCCGCCAGCCAGTCGTTGTAGACCCTGGCGCACGCCTCCTCCAGGTCGCGGTCGCCGAGGACAAGCGTCTTCAGGCCGTGCGTCGGATACAGCACCTCGGCGCTGACGCCGTCGCGGGCCATCTCGTTGACCCGCTCCGACCCCTTCATCCCGCCGGGAGCGTCGTTCCTGCGGGCGCCTCCGAGGTCGGGAGCGCGGTCGCGGAACTCCCTTGGCAGGTTCTCCTTCCACAGGCCCGCGGGCTCGATGACGTGTGAGTCCGACGAGATGAGCACCTCATCGACCGCAGCGCCGGCCTCAGGAGCGTACGTACGTTCGAGGATCCCCATGGCAAGCCTCCTCCTCCATCAAGGGCGGGCCTTTCCGGTTCATCGCTGACGCGAGTGTACCCCAGCGGGCGCAGCGCGCACCGCGTCAGGGGGTGGTGACACAAAGAGGTGTCCGCCGTCGTTCCCGCAGCGGTCCCGCCTACCTCTTCCCCGACAGCCCCGTGAGGAGCGTCCCTCGGTCGATCTCCCCGAGCAGGCTCCCGTGTTCGCCAACCACCGCGATGGGGTATTCGGTCTCGGCTGCCATCGGAACGACCTCCTCAATGAACGCATCCGGGTCCGTGGTGACTGCGGGGACGAGGTGGGCCTCTTCCAGGGACTCCTTACGCTGGAGGAGCAGGTCCCTCGCCTCTTCCGCGGTCAGCATCCCCTTGAGGGTGAAGTCACGTGCGATGAGGAACACCGAGTCGAGGCCGTGCTGGTTCATCGCGTACAGCGCGGCGCGGGGCCCCTGCCGTTCGTACATGACCACGCCGGGCTCCTGCATGATGGCCTTCGCCTGGATGACCTTCGCCCGCGATACGTCCCGCACGAAGTCGGTGACGTAGGCGTCGGTGGGCAGCGTGACGACCTCCTCGGGCGAACCCATCTGGATGATCTCGCCGTCCCGCATGATCGCGATGCGGTCGCCCATCTTGAGGGCCTCGTTCAGGTCGTGCGTGATGAACACGATGGTCTTCTGCAGCTCCGTCTGGAGAGTGAGGAGCTCGTCCTGCATCTCCCGCCGTATGAGCGGGTCGAGGCCGCTGAAGGGCTCGTCCATGAGCAGCACGGTGGGGTTCGTCGCAAGCGCCCTGGCGAGGCCGACGCGCTGCTGCATCCCGCCGCTCATCTGATTGGGGTGGTTGTGTTCCCAGCCCTCCAGCCCCACAACCTTGATGGCCTCGAGCGCGGCCTCGTACCTCTGTTCCCTGTCCATACCCCGCACTTCCAGCCCGTACACCACGTTGTCGATGACGTTGCGGTGCGGGAGGAGGCCGTAATGCTGGAAGACCATGGCGGTCTTGCTGCGCCGGAACTCCACCAACTGATTGGCGGAGTAGCCCTGGATGTCCTCGCCGTCGAAACAGACCTGCCCCGCGGTGGGCTCAGTGAGCCTGAGGAGGCAGCGCACCAGGGTGGACTTGCCGCTACCGGACAGGCCCATGACCACGAAGACCTCTCCCGTGTCCACGGTGAACGAAACGTCCCTGAGTCCGACGACGACGCCCAGCGCCCGCCGTATCTCCTCGCGGGTCATGGGCTCGCACTCCGGCTGCAGGGCGGCCTCCGGGTTTTCGCCGAACACCTTCCAGAGGTTACTGACCTCTATCCGACCACTGCCCTGCTCCATGTGCGGATGGCTCCCATCGAATGGACCAATCCAACCCGATACTTACAGGATAGTAACGTTTAACGCTCGCTGCAATGGGAATTTACTCCGAAATACGGCCCGCAGCCGGCACAAACTTCGGGATCAGTAGCAACGCGCTGCTCCAGGCAGGGCGTGGGCGGTTAGCGGCTGCAAGCTGAGGGCGTGGCAGGCCTCGCCGGGTGGTCGACTCCCCTCTCCCAGGGGGAGAGGGGTCGGGGGTGAGGGCCCCTACCGCTTGCGCCGCGCTTCGCGTTCCAGCCGCCTCCGCTCGGCGCGCTCCTGCTCCTCCGGCGGGTGGACGTCCTTGAACGCCATGTACAGGCCGACGAGGTAGACCGTCTTGAGCGCCCCCGAGGCGACGAACGGAGCGCTCGCCGAGAGGGCCGGCCCCCGGACGGGCGGGCTGGGTTGGCCCGTCTGGGCCCCCCCGGAGGCGACAAGCGGAGCGCTCGCGGAGAGCGCCTGCCACAGGACGGTCGCAAGCGACGGCGTTGCCGCTCCGATGGCGGCCTGGCTCACGTTGGTGATGCTGGCCATGGCCACGCGCTCGTCCCGGTTCACAATCGCCATCATGTAGGACTGCCGGGCGGGGACGTCCATCTGCCCGAAGAACGCCCGCACGTACCAGAGGGCCACCGCCAGCCAGGCCGTGGGAGCGAAGGGGATGGCAATGGTGGCCGCCACCGCCGGGATATGGGTGTAGATGACCGTATTCAGCAGGCCGATCCTGTTCGCCAGGCGCGCGGCGGCCCAGAGCGAGACCATGTTCAGCGCCGTCGACCCGGCGAGCACGTAGGCGACCTCGGTGAGATTGAAGCCGTACTCACGGTAGAACCACGCCCCCACGAGGCTGAAGAAGACGAACCGCGTCGCGAACCCGTCCACCGAGACGATGGCGGCGAGCGTGAAGATGGTCCTCCGCGACTCGAGCCGCAGGGGGTTCTGCCACCCGCCGCCGCTCACGCCCGAGTCGACCGACGGCGACAGCAGGCCGTACATGGCCCCGGATACCAGCATGAGCACGGCGTAGACGACGAACATGAGCTTGAAGGCCGTGATCTCGCTCACGCCGAGGAGCGGGACGAGCACGGCGGGCGCGACTGCGCCGATCGTGCCCGCCAGCCGCGCGGCCCGCTCGCCGATGCCCGCGAGCGCGAACAGGTCCGTCCGGTGCTCCGCCGTGGTCGTGTCGGGAAGCGCCGCCTGCTCCAGCGGCTGCACCGGCCCTCTCGGCCCGCTCCCCGATATGGCCAGGCTTCCCACGAAGAACGAGACGAACGCCAGCAGCGTGTACCGCTCCGTGAACGCGTAGCCGAGCCCGGCGAGCGCCATCACCGCCGTGAACCCGATGAGCAACCGGCGCCTGCCCAGCGTGTCGCCGATGAAGACGATCAGCGTGGCGAAGATGGCGCTGCCGACCGAGCCGATGGTGACCAGCAGCCCCATCTGCACGAGGCTGTAGCCCAGCTCGATGAGGTATATCCCGAAGAAGACGGCGATGAGCGACTGGGCGAACGTCCTCAGGAACCGGGCGCTCACCATCAGCCAGGCATCCCGGGTCACCCACCCGAGCGGACGAGACGAAACGGCCACAGCTTTCACTCCGGGAGCGGGTTCCCGGTGGCGGCAGCGCCTCGCTCGGACGCCAAGGCCGCCCCGGACGCTCCCGCAGTCTACTCCTTCCGGGAAGACCGGAAGATGGTCATGCCGAGCGCAGCCCGCGCTTCAGCGCGCCACCGGCGGGAATCCAGTCGTAGGGGCGGTTCGCGAACCGCCCTGTCCCCCACGTGCGCCCTCGCCCCCTCCCGTTCATGGTGAAGGGGTACACCCGCTCATGGTGAAAGGGTAAACCCGGGTAGTGTCCCGTCAAGTGGTGTAAGAGCGTCACCCCCTCACTGTCTTGTTATGCTGCTACGCCTTCAGGCAGCGGCATGGCCTCCTCATTGCCATCCTCAGGGAGCATGAGCGTGGCGGGCCCGGCGAGGTAGCGTCGGGCGACCTGCCACTCATCGTGCTGCTCGGCCAGGAGGGCTCCTATGAGTCGGCGGATCGCGGCGC
>MPMJ01000091.1 GCA_002238425.1 SAR202 cluster bacterium bin16
GCCCTCACCTTCCATCCACCGCGTGCAAGAATGCCCCATCCACTCGTAGCGGTTGTCCACTGACCCGGTCACCGCAGGTTGCAAGATTGCAATCGCCAGGCGTGGCCCTTGCAATCCCTCCTCGCCACCGGCGGTAAACCCCAAGTGCTTCCAGCATTGCTCCCGCGCACGCGCAGAACCCCACAGTGGCCATGCCCACGACCCAGCCGCCCCCTTACGGTCTACTCTGTGCCTCTGTACGCCTACGGTAGAGTGGGTGGTGATGTCCTCGGACGACCTGCCGACGCCCACACCTCGCCCAACGACAACGCCTACGCCTACGCCACGGCCAACTCCTACGCCACGGCCAACTCCCACCCCGCGTCCAACGGCTACACCGACAGCCACGCCAATGCCAACCGTAACGGCCACCCCGACGCCAGTAGCTCCTCAGCATCGGGTGTTCTTCGAGGACATGGAGATTGCACGCAATACGCAGGCATGGCAGGAGGCTGAGGAGATAAGGAGGCGGTTCAACGAGTACCACGCTACTGGAGAGTGGCGTGAGCATTCAGGCTGGGCGGTGGATGGCGGGACTCGGCCCCCGCCACCGCCCTCTTCACTGCTCTGGGTGATTGGAGAAGAAGCTGGTGAAGCAAGGCTCCGGCTGAACAACCTGACGGAAGAAGCGCGTGAGGAGTATCTCCCACAGATATGCGACCAGTTCAACACCGTCTACGCCTATGCCTTGATGCGTGCCTCTACTTACCGGTATGAGGAGAGCACCCTCTATCACCTGAATGGGTACGACGATGCCTTCTACGGGGAGATTCTCGATGAACACAACATCTATGGGCTAGGCACGAGGCTGGCCCATTGGCGGCACTGGCTCACAACACAAGAGTGCAGGGACTTCGTGCCATACGAGCCATATCCGGAGCCCACTGCCGAACTGACCTGCGACGACTATATGTCTCAGCTGGAAGTGCAACCAGTGTTCTTGACCTACTTCGCCTACCCGGAGGCGTGGAAGCCTATGCAAACGGGCATCCACCGGAGTCGCTGGCCGATACTGTGTGGCTATCTTCCACAAAGCAGGGAGTAAGACATGTCACATATTGAACGTAGACCTGACAAGGGGTTCTCTCAGAACAGACACCGTTTCTCCGTTTACATCGACGGCACTCACGTAGCAGAGGTGATAGGGAGCCCCACACGCCTCAGCGACGGCGACAAGCGTGTGAAGCATTGGGACAGGTATAAGCAGGACTACCTGACCCCTGGCTGGCGCGGGCAGGCATACACCGTCGTCGCTATCACTGACGCAGCCAAGCCATGGGAAGGGCCGACATGGTACACCGCCGACTACGCATGGCAAGGTATCCAAGACATGTACAACGGGATACCGATCCGCGGCGAAGACCTGTCTCCGCCAGCTGCGCCGTGACCCTGCTCTCTTTCGCCGCTTAGCCCCCTCGCGTGCCCTGGCGGGCACTTTGGATTCCCGCTTTCGCGGGAATGACGAGAACGAGGGTCCTGCGCAGGACCCTTCGACAGGCTCAGGGTGAGCGGAAGGGGAGACCCGGAGAGGATGTTGCGCGCTTTAGCGCGGGCTGCGCTCGGGATGACAATCAGGGCTGCGAGGTTCCTGCCTTCGCAGGAACGACGGGGCTTAACGCACCAGCAGCGAGATAGCCGCCCCGACGATGACGATCTCTACGATATAGACGAACGCCTTGTCGGAGACGCGGTTGGTGATGGCGCCGCCGACGTACGCGCCCACGACCATGACGAGGCCGAGCGAGAGGGCGAGGATGAGGGCCTGCGAGTCGAGCAGGTCGAAGGTGCCGTAGATGCCTATCTTGACGACGTTGATGATGGTCATGCCGGAGGCCATCGTGCCGACGAACGCGCCGCGCCGCAGTCCATAGGCGAGGAAGAACGCCGCGCCGAACGGTCCCGCGCCACCGAAGAGCGCGGAGAGGAAGCCCTGCCCCGCGCCGACACCCGTGAACGCGCGCGGGCTCATCCGGATCCCGCCCTGCGCCAGGCGCGTATGCCTGAAGGCGACGATGAGCAGCAGGAATACGGCGAACCCCTTCTGCAACAGGTCCGCCGGGAGGTTGGCGAACGCCGTCGCGCCGACGATGGACGTCGGGAACGCGCCGATGAAGAACCACTTGACGACGCTGCGGTCGATGAGGTGGCGGTTCACCCAGATGCGCGACCAGGTCTGCATCATCACGGCGACGGTGGCGATAGGGACGGCCTCGCGGATGCCGACGGCGAACGTGAGCACAGGATCATGATGATGGCGGAGCCGAGCCCCGCCATGCCGCCGATGACGGTGGAGAGGAAGGCGACGACGGCCAGTGCGGCTGTGCAGGCGCACCCACCTCGACGACTGCTTCGTCGGGGTGGAGTCGCGCGACGCGCTGGAGAGCGAGGACAGCCGCCTCTGGCTGGAGCGGACACTGGGAGGCTACGACAAGTACCGCACGCTCCACGACGTGCGCTCGCGGTGCCGCACCGGCAGGGGACCGTTGCCGCAGCAGCGTGCCCGGAGACGCGCCTCGCTGCCCCATCCGGAGCGGATGGCGCGCTCGGCGCCTGCGTTCGGCCTCAGCCCGTCGGAGAAGCGGGTGCTCGACCTGCTGACCGACCACCCGATGCTGCCGCGCGGGCACCTCGGGCGCTGGCTCGGGGTCTCGGAAGGCCGCGTGAGCCAGGTGATGCGCAGCCTCGTGGACACCTGGGGGTTGATCGAGCGCCACGGACATCGAGGCTGTGTTCGCTACACGCTCTCCGACGGGAGCATCCGCTACGTCGCCCACCGGGACCGCGCACAGCTCCCGGCGGCGCGGGGTCTCTGCGCACTCCCGCTCTCCCCGTAATCCGAATAGGTGTTGCCCTGTCCGGTCGCTTCCACGATGGGCGTTTTTCAGTGTGCACTGTGGGAATGTCGAGCGTAGTGGCGGATGCGGGGGTTCATGGGAGATGGGGGTCATCGGCGTTCCCGCGGGCAAGTTGACACGGTGCCGTGGCGCTGGTAGTCAACTCTCATGACCTCCGCCTCGGACAACCGCCCGTTCGATCAGCCCGCCGTCTTCTCGCCCAACGGGAAGCTCCGGTATGCGCTCGTACGCCACTGGGGCAAGA
>MPMJ01000025.1 GCA_002238425.1 SAR202 cluster bacterium bin16
GTCTTTCATCGTCCCACCTTTCAGCAACGTTCTCCTCCCCGTCAGTCTGCAGGGAGGATGTTCTGCTCTGGGGTGGGTCAATTCCATTCCGTCATTGGTGGGTCATTTTCAATCCGTCACTAACACTTCAAAGTGTCAGGAAATGACCCCGCGATACCGTTCCCCTCATGTCGCCGAAAGGCACATACGCCGATGACGGTACATGCCCTCAGCGACATGAGTCCAATTACAGGCCCCAAGTGATGAGTAGTGTCTCAGTCTGCTCCAGTCTCAACTGAGACACCAGCGATCACTGGTGGCTGATGACGCCTGCGCTGATTGCTTGTAGGAGCGACGAAGCTGTTGGAAGAGAGCGATGGGTCCGAAATCTGACAGGGCTGGGCCACGGTGCTCGGGGGTCCTCTCCTGCGGGAAGTTCTCCATCGGTGAGTGGATGCCTGCCCGGCCCCCTTCGGAGGAGATGGAAACCTCCGTCCCCTAAGGCTGGCAGGCCTTTGCCCATTCCTCCATAAGCGACCTTCGCGCCTCGAAATAGTCTGTCCGACGATACGCAAGTTCCGCCGCACTGCCCTCGACGTGAGCCAATGCCATCTCCGCGATTTCCCGCGGCGCAGAAGAGCACTCTGCGGCCCACACCCTGAACGTGGAGCGGAATCCGTGCGGCACGCAGAGGACTCCGTTGTCGCGCAGTAGCTTCGACAGCGTATTGTCTGAGAGCGCTCTTCCCCTGATGGACGGAAACAGGAGGCCGGACGAGTCAGCGTACTCGTGGGCTCGATGCAGCACTTCAAGTGCAGCGCTGGATAGCGGGACACGGTGCTCGCGCCCTGTCTTCATGCGCGCTCCAGGAATGGTCCACGTCGCGGTATCGAGGTCGATCTCTGTCCAGGTCGCGCCTCGAACTTCGCCAGATCGGGCTGCTGTAAGCACGAGGAACGCAAGCGCATCCTTCGTGGATGCGTAGGCGTTGGAGGCCTGCACCCCAGCAAGAGCAGCCGGAACGTCCGTATACCCGAGGGCTCGGTGATGCTGCGTCACGTTGCCTGCGCGTGGCATCGCCGCGCTGATAACGTCTGCCGCAGCTGGGTTGTCCTCACGGTAGCCTTGGGCCACAGCCCATGCCATGACTGCATTGAGATACTGCCGCACCTTCCGGGCTGTCTCTCGCCGGGTTGCCCATATCGGAGTGAGCACATTGAGGACGTGGGCGGTTGTGAGCTCGTCAATCCTGAAACGCCCAACGGCGGGGTAAACGTACTCTGCGAGCCGTGAGCGCCAGATCCTCGCAGTCCGGCTGCCATCCTTCCAACTCTCAGAATAGAGAGCGATGACCCTTTCGGCTGCCTCGGCGAAGGTCGGGATTGTCGTCTTACGTTTGCGGTCGGCTTGAGGGTCTGCCCCGGTCCTTACGGCCCTCGTGTTCTCGATGGCGACCTCGCGTGCTTGTGCCAGGGTGACAAGGGGGTACGGCCCTAGCCCGATGTTCGTAGACCGCCCATTGACCCGGATGCGTTGCACCCATGACTTGGGCACCCTGTCCGTTGTGGTGGGTTTGACCAGTAAGGCAAGTCCATGCGAGCCCCGTCCGCCATCGCCGTAGCGACCGGGCTTGGTTACGGTCCTAACGAATGCTCCAGATAGACGTGGCATCTGTTGTCACCTGCGTTGTCACTTTATGATGCCATACTAAGGGATGGCCAGTGAAACATCAAGCAGTCTCACGGAACGCCTGCAGAAGGTAACGGCCTAGCGTAGGGCTAACGACACGAGGCTGCAAGGAACGTCCTGAAACTAGAATATGGTGTCCGCTGGGGGCACCAGAAACACTGTATGTGTGAGCATCCCTGACTGCCGGGTTGCATTTCCAAGGGCCACTCGGTCCCTACGAGGAGCGGGCCCTGCGGTTCCCGCGAACGACTGTTATGCGGCCGGCAGAGGCCGGGCCTGGCGGCCGGGGCCGCCGGCGCCTTCGCGCACGTCCTTGGCGGACGCCTCGTCGACGCCCCTGGGCCATCGGCGCTTGAGCGGGTCGCTCACCGTGAGGGTGAACCTGCCCACGCCCTCAACGCCCATGTCGATGGTGTCGCCGTCCTGCATCGCGCCGAGGCCCTGGTGGTTGGTGCCCATGAAGAGCACGTCGCCGGGGCTGATCTCCTCGATGGCCGCGACGAACTCGATCGACTCGGCGATGGAGTGGGCGAGGTCGTCGGTGTTGTAGTTGACGCGCAGTTCGCCGTCGACGCTCAGGGTGACCTGCAGGTTCTCCGGGTCCGCGATCTCGTCTTTGGTCACTATGCAGGGGCCGAGGGGACAGAAGGTGGGGTGCGACTTGTGCTCAGCGACGGGCAGTGTGTTGGGCACCCGCCCGCCGCCGGTTGCCGGCATCCGCGCCGAGACGTCCACACCCGCCGTGTAGCCGAAGACGTGGTCCATGGCCTCCGATGCCGGGATGTCCTTGCCGCCCTTGCCGAAGACCAAAACCAGCTCTGCTTCGTGGTGGAAGATGTTGGCGTCTATGTCAGGGAGGACCACGGTGCCGCCCGGGTCCAGGATGCTGTGGAGGCTCTTGGTGAAGCCCCACATCGGTGAAGGCTCCCGTGCTCCGAACTCGCGGTAGTTGCCGCCCATGCAGAGGATCTTGTTGGGGCGCGGCAGCGGCGCCCGCAGTTGCGCGCCTTCGACCCGCGCACCCTCGGCTGCGCGGGTCTCCAGTTGGGGCTTCAGGTCGTCGTAGTTGGTGACCAGATGGACGATCGCGGCCTGCCCGCCGCCGGGGCAGAGGTCGCCGATGTCTATCACGCCCGCATCGGTCAGGATGCCGGGCTGGTTGTCGTTGTACATCACGAACTTCATTGGGTTCTCCTTGTTTCCCTGTGTTCTTCCGACCGGCCATGAAGGACGATCGAGGACTGCGCCCTGAGGCAGGGCCGGTTCCTACAGACGCTCCAGCAACTGTGCGATCTGATCGGTGTGGTTCATGTCCCGTTCCCACGCGCAGATCGCGCCGTGTTCGTCGATGACAACTGCAGGCCTTCTCCCGTCTGACGGGTCATTGACGTACCTTTCTCCATCGAGAGCGGACATGCCCAGCTCAATGCCTACTCGCCGGTCAGGGTCGTTCAGGACCGCGAACGGAAGCTGCTCCTTCTCGACCCACTGCCGTGCAGCATCCAGGCTTCCGTCATGGACCCCGAACAGCACGACGTTCTTCTCGGTGAACCCCGCAGCATGCTCTCGGTACCCAAGAGCCATGCGGGTTCAGTTGCCACCGCCCGGACTCGTGAAGAAGTACAGCAGGACCTTCTGTCCGCGAAGGCTGCCAAGGGATATCGTCTGTCCATCGCTGGACTGAAGTGTGAAATCGGAGACCGTCTTCCCGATGTAGGTTTCCGTCATTGCCGTCCCTTCCGAACCAGGCTGGTCAACGCCATGACCTCACCTGCCGTGGCTTCTGCCCGCGTTCGACAAACCACCCTCTTCTGCGCCCCAAGACTACTCCGCCCCCGAATGCCCTGCCAGCGCGTCGTCGTAGCGCGAGAGGGCGCCGGCGACGACGACCGCAACGTCCTCCGCGAGCAGGTAGCGCTCGGCGGCGAGCCGCTCCGCCGCAGCACGGGCCTGCGCCTCGTACACCGCCCTGTCCGCGTAGCGGCGGCGCACCTCGTCCGGACTGAAGAACAGGGAGAACCCCACCATCGGGATGATCTGCTCCGGCGACCCCGAGTCCGGGTGGCGCGGGTTCCAACCGGAGTGCGTCCCCACCGGCGCCTCGATGTCCGGCAGCCGGATGCCCGCGACCTCGTTGCCGTCGGCGTCGAGCGCGGAGACGAAGCTGGGGTAGGCGCGCCCTTCGGCGACAGGGTAGGCGCCGACGCCTTCGCTGGCGCGCGGCCCCATGTCGGCCTCGCGCAGTCGCCACAGCCGCTCCGGGTCGGGCTTCGCGTCGTCATCCACCGCGCGGAGGCTCGCGAGCGCCTCGGCGCGCGTTACGGCGTCGCCGTTGTCGAGCCGGGGATGGCGGGACGGCGGAGGCTGGGCATCACCGCGCGTCCATGCGCTCAGATTGGCGAGCGCGGCGCGCAGCAGTGGGCGATAGTCGAGCGCGTTGCCGGGGAACCGGCGCTCCGTGCCGTCGACGTTGGGGTCGCCCGGCGCGGGAAGCGAGTCGGTCATCGTGTGTTGCGTGCCGGCGAAGAGGTACGTGCGCGACTCCGGCGCCTCGTCGAGGTCGTGCCGCCCCGTGGGGTCGATGTGCGTAAGCGAGCCGTCGCCGCGCCAGTACTCCGCCGAGGTGTTGGTGTAGACGACGCGCGGCGCGGCGCCGGCGGCGCGCACCCGGCGCAGCAGGCCGTCGCGCTCCTCAGTGAAGGGGTCGGACAGTTCGTTGTCCGCGAACGGGAAGAGGTGGCCGAACCCCGGGGTCGACTGCACGGACGGCTGGCCGAAGCGCTGGTTGAATTCGCCCCGGCGTGCGCCGGCGACGTGCACGAGCAGTCCGTCGTACACCTGCCGCCCCTCCTCGTCGACGTTCAGGCCGAGGTAGAGCAGGTGCCGGAGCAGCCGGCCGGTCTGCGACACACCGTAGGCGTGAGCGTATGCGAAGCCGGACGGCGCGAGCTCGCTCCCGCCGTGCTTCAGCCACGCTGCGGCGTCGCGCACGGCGAGCAGTCCCGCGCCCACCACGGGAGCGTGGTCGGTGGTGTAGACGACGTGGTAGATCTTCCCGGGCTCCATCCCCGCCTCGACGGTGATGTGCGAGGCGGAGGGAATGAGGCCGGCGTTCGTCTCTTTGGCGAACTGCCATGCCGAACGCGGGATCTCCCGGTACGGCCCATCCTCCCAGTCCTTCACCAGCAGCCGGGCCTGCGGCTCGTCGACGTCGGCTGCCGGATACGGCTTGTGGACGCGGTTCGCCAGCAGCCGCGTCCGCTGCGGCGCGTCGGGCCTGATCTCGACCAGCACCTGCCCCGTCGCAGGCTTCCCGTTCTCGAAAGCCGCGGGAGCATCGAGGCCCATCATCGCCGGACTACGCGGGACGTCCCACTGCCACCCGACCGACAACACCGTGTAACCCCGGCGGCAGAGGAAACCGTCGCCGAGGGGGACCTCCGACGATCCCACGCGCGACGGCGGCGCCATGTTGAAGGTCGGCATCACTTGCCGCCGTCCCCGGTTCACGACGTCGATCAGCAGTTCGCCGTTGCCGCGCTCCCGGTTGGCCGGTGCGATGAGCGTGAAATCGCCCGTGAAGCGCACGAGGCCATCGGCGCCACGCGGCGCCAGCGCGAGGTCGGTAATGAGCGCGTTCGCCGGGTTCGCGGGGTCGACGGCGTGGGTCAGCAGCCCGTCGACACGCTCGTACGGGCCGGCTCCGCCGGATTCCGCGCCGCCGGCGAAGGGCGCGCGTTCCGTGATTTCGACGCTGTCAACGGCCATGCGGCTACTCCTCTCTTCTGCGCCCAAGACTAACAATAGACCACGGAACAGTTCCAGTGCCCGGGACTCCTCACCGTTGGCATGGAAGCTCCTCGCCGTGTGGCGTCCCTGCAGGGCCAGGATCGCGGAAGAGCTTCGATAGCGCTCCCTACGAGGTTCTTAAAGCTCAGCCTTGACGTTCCTGAGGAAGTCCTCTGCGCCGGCGCGGAGCAGGCCCCACGCGGAGACGGTCACGAAGTTCGCGCCCTGCCTGATGAACTCGGCCACGCCGGCGGTGTCGGCTGGACTGTTGCCACCCACCCCAACGAACTTGCCCCCGGCCCGGACCCGTGGGATGACCTCGCTCATTACCCGGCGGACTTCGGCGGCGCCGGGGTTGCCCAGGCTCTGGCCCAGGTCGGAAGGGGCCACGTGGAGCACGTCGGCGCCTGCAACCTGGAGGATGTTGTCGAGGTTGTTGACGGCCTCGATGTCTTCGACCATCGGGATGACCAGCACTTGCGCGTTGATCCACGCCGTCGCATCGCTCCGGGAGACGCCGATGCCGTAGTCGTGTGCCCGGCCGGTGGCCACTCCCCGGTAGCCCTCGGGGTGGTAACGAGCGGCGCGAGCAACCGCGGCGGCCTGTTCTCCCGTGTTGACGTGGGGGACGATTATCCCCTGGAGGCCGCAGTCGAGGAACCGGAGGATGGTCTGCTCGGCGTGGTTGGGGATGCGGGCGATGGGAGTGATGCCGAAGGACTCGGCGGCGCGGACCATGTGCTCGACCTGGTCCAGGGTGGCAGGGCCGTGCTCGCAGTCGATCATGACGAAGTCGTACCCGAGAGCGCCGAGGATCTCCACGGTGTCGGGAGCGTAACGGGTGACGATGCCCCCGAAGACGACTTCGCCTTCATGCAGTTTCGCCCTGGCGGTGTTGGTGCGCATGAACGTTCCCCCTTCCGGTCCCGCTCTAACGGTTCAGCGCCGTCTCAGCCGAGGTGATGAACTCCAGCAGCGCTGCCTGGCCGTCCTCGGTGGCGCGGCGAGCGCGCAGGATCGCGGGGCCGACTTCCTCCGGGTCTTCGACCCGCTCCGCCCAGCCGCCAAGCGAGCGGGCAAGGTCGGCGTAGTTGCCGCCAACGTCCCGCGTGCCATACTTCTCGTGCGAGCCGACGAGCCGCCTGGTCTCGATGGCCATCGTCGAGTTGTTCGACACCATCGTGACGATGGGGATGCCGTTGCGCACCGCGGTCTCGAAGTCGAGGCCTGTCATGCCGAACGCGGCGTCGCCCATCCAGTTGATGCAGACCTTGTCCGGTTCTGCTAGCTTGGCGCCCATCGCAAAGCCGAGGCCGGTGCCGAGCGCATGGGACTTGCCCCAGCCGATGTAGCTGCGCGGCCCCGCCGACCGGTAGAACGGAACCATCTGGTCGCGCGGGCTGCCGGAGTCATGCGTGACGATGGCCTCGTCCGCCGGAATGACGCGGTTCAGCTCCCAGACGACCCGGTACGGGTTGATGGGCGTATCCTGCGATTCGATCTTGCCGCGCCACGCATCGACCCATGTGTTGTACGCCGACACAATCTCGGCCTCGACCGCCGACCGGCGGCTGGCGTTCGTTCCGCCCGCGTCGCGGACGGCGTCGATGAGCTGGCGCATACCCAGCCTCGCATCCGCCAGCAAGGGGTGAGCGGCGGCGTAGTTCCTGTTCAGGTCCGCCTCGTCGTTGGTGAGCTGGATGATGGTGCGGCCCTCGGGCAGGGGCAGGTTCATCTGGTGCTTGGCCAGGCTCGCTCCCACCGCGAGGATGACGTCGGCCTTGTCCAGGAAGCTGCGCACCATGGGCGTGGTGGATGTCGAGGCTGTGCCGATGGAGAGCGGGTGGGTCTCGGGGAACGCGCTCTTACCGAGGAGCGTCGCCGCGACAGGCGCCCCCAGCATCTCGGCCAGCTCGACGACCTCGTCCGTCGCCCCGGCCCAGAGCACGCCTTGTCCCGCCAGTATCACCGGCGCGTTGGCGTTGGCCAGGGCGCGGGCGGCGCGCTCCACGTCTCGCGGGTCTGCGAGGGTGCGCGTTGACGTGACCGGCTCGTAACCGGTCTCGCCGATGTCCAGCTCGGCGACGTCGGTCGGCAGCTCGACCATCACGGGGCCGGGTCTGCCGTTGCGCAACCGGGAGAAGGCGCGCCGCATCGCGTCCTCGGTCTGCTCGGGGACGTTGACGGTTTCGAGCCACTTCGTCACGTTGCGGTAGCCGCGCTCCGCGGTGAAGTAGCGGGGCCAGCCCTCGCGGTCACGCGGGTACCCCGACGGCAATACGAGGAGCGGCGAGGAATCCGCGTAGGCTGTCGTCACCCCTGCGAACGCATTCTCGGCGCCCGGCCCCGCCTGCATCGCAAACACCCCGATCTTCGAGCCGTTGCTGGCGCGGCTGAGGCCGTCCGCCATGCCGAGACCGACGCGCTCCTGTCGGCACACGATGGGCCTGATGCCGACGTCGGCAACGGCGTCGATCAGGTCGGTTGTCGGATAGCAGAAGAGGTATTCGACGCCCTCCCGCTTCAGGATTTCGGCCATCGCTTCCAATGCCTTCATGATCAGCTCCTTGCGTCCGACAGGCGGGTCCGCCGCCCGCATTGTAGCCGCCGACAACATCTCCTCTCTCCTGAGATGGAGAATGGCCTGAGAGGGCTGCGCTCGATAGTATCCTCACAGTCCGCTCGTGAGGAGCGAGGAAGGCAAGTGATGAAAGTCGTCATCGCACCGCAGAGCTTCAAGGGAAGCATCTCGGCCCTCAATGCCGCCAGGGCTATGGAGGAAGGTGTGCTGCGGGTCGTCCCGGACGCCGAGACTGTGCTCGTGCCGGTGGCGGATGGCGGCGATGGAACGCTGGAAACGCTGGTCGAAGCAACGGGCGGGGAGATCCGTTCCACGACGGTGACCGGCCCCATCGGGAAGCCAGTCACGGCGGAGTGGGGAGCGCTCGGCGACGGGCAGACCGCCGTGATCGAGATGGCGCGCACCTCAGGCTTGGCGCTGCTCTCGCTCGCTGAACGCGATCCTCTGCACGCAACCACGTACGGGCTCGGCGAGGTGATCCGTGAGGCGCTCGACGCCGGTTTCCGCAGCTTCATCGTGGGGATCGGCGGAAGCGCAACGAACGACGGTGGCGCGGGGATGGCCCAAGCTCTGGGCGTTCGGCTGCTGGATGAGGCGGGAGGCGACCTTCCGTCGGGAGGAGCGGCGCTTGCAGGTCTGCAGAGGATGGACATGTCGGGATTGGACGAACGGGCGGCCGAGGCCCGGTTCTCGGTGGCGTGCGACGTATCGAACCCGCTCACCGGCCCCGAGGGCGCCGCGGCCGTATACGGTCCGCAGAAGGGGGCAACGCCCGGTATGGTCCAGCAATTGGACGCAGCGCTGAAGCACTTTGCAGAGGTCGTCGAACGCGATACCGGAACGAGCATCGACGCCGTCCCCGGCTCCGGCGCTGCCGGTGGGCTTGGCGGGGGGATGATGGCCTTCCTTGGAGGTTCGCTGCGGACGGGTGTCGACATCGTGCTGGACCACATCAGACTGGACGAAAGGCTGGAGGGGACCGACCTCGTTATCACAGGCGAGGGGCAGATCGACTTCCAGACGGTCTACAACAAGGCCCCGATCGGAGTCGCGCGACGAGCGAAACGAAGAAATATCCCGGTTCTGGCCGTCTGCGGCTCACTCGGCAGGGGTTTCGAGGACGTTCACGCCGAGGGAATCGACGCGGTTGTGGCCATCGTCAACGCTCCGATGGCCCTGGATGAGGCGTCGGCGCGCGCGGGCGAGCTCATCGCGGACGCTGTCGCCGAGGTGATGCGGTCGATGAGAGTAGGAAGCACCGTCTTCGGGCAGGACGGCTAGCCCCTCGCAAGCAACAGGGCAGTAGAATCGCGGGGAGAGGAGTTGCGGAGGATGGGGCTTCACGCCAGGCAGTTCGATCCCGACGACCGCGGACCGCTGGACGGTCTGCGCGTGCTCGACATGTCGCGGCTCGTGGCCGGGAACATGCTGACCCTCCAGCTTGCGGACTTCGGCGCCGAGGTCGTCAAGATCGAGGCGCTGCCGAATGGCGACCCGCTGCGAGCCTGGGGCGACAGCTCCGTCCAGACGCACTGGAAGACGTACTGCCGGAACAAGAAGAGCGTGTCAGTCGACCTGCGCGAGGACGACGGGCGCGCGCTCGTGCGGCGGCTGGCCAAAGACGCCGACGTGATCGTCGAGAACTTCATCCCAGGACGGCTGGAGGAGATGGGACTTGCGCCGGGGACCCTGCACGCGGACAACCCCGGCCTCGTCGTCGTGCGCGTCTCCGGCTTCGGCCAGACCGGACCCTATCGTGAGCGGCCGGGGTTCGGCACGCTGGTGGAGGCGATGTCTGGGTTCGCGGACCGCAACGGCTTCCCCGACCGCGAGCCCGTCCTGCCCCCGATGGCGCTGGCGGATATGGCGGCGGGCCTGTACGGCGCGATGGCCGTGCTGATCGCGCTGCGCGAACAGGAGGTGAAGGGCGGCGCGGGACAGGTGGTCGACCTCTCGCTCCTCGAACCCGTGTTCTCCATCCTTGGCGCCGACGCGGCCGGCTACCGGATCGACGGCAGCGTGAAGCAACGCGTGGGCAGCGCCTCGAATACGGCGTCGCCCCGGAACGTCTACGCAACGAAGGACGGGAAGTGGGTGGCGCTGTCGGCGTCCATCCAGTCGATGGCGGAGCGCGTCTTCCGGGTGGTCGGTAGGGAGGACGCCATCGCGGACCCCCGGTTCCGGAACAACGCCCAGCGGGTGCGGCACCGGGACGAAGTCGACGCCATCATCGGTGGTTGGATGGCCGAACGCGAATTGGATGAGGCGCTCGCCGAACTCAACGGAGCGGGCGTGACCGCCGGGCCTGTCTACAACATCGCTCAGTTCCTCGACGACCCCCACGTCATCGAGCGCGAGGTCGTGGTCGACCTGCCGGACGAGGACGTGGGGACTGTCCCAACGCACAACATCGTGCCCCGGCTGTCACGGACGCCGGGCACCTTCCGCTACCCCGCGCCTCAGCTGGGGCAGCACAACGACGAGATCTTCGGCGGCGCGGGCGTCTCCGCGGAAGAGCTGGCCGACCTTCGAACGAGAGGTGTGATCGGATGACCGACGAACGAAAGCTACCGGTATGGCGGTCGCTGCTGTACGTGCCGGCGAACGTCGAGCGTTACCTCGCCAAGGCTCACGAGCGCGGCGCCGACGGCATCATCCTTGACCTCGAAGACTCGGTCCCGCCGGGAGAAAAGGCGTCGGCGCGGGAGGGCGTGCAGGCGGCTGGGGAGCGCGTCGGGCAAGCGGGCGCGGACGTGCTGGTGCGCGTCAATCAGCCTCTGCGGCTTGCCGTGCCGGACATCGAGGCCAGCGTATGCCCCGCGGTCGACGCCCTCGTCCTGCCGAAGATCGCCGGTCCGGCCCACGTCCGACTGCTCGACGAGATGGTGTCGGAGCTGGAAGCGGAGCGTGGGATGGCGGTGGGTGCGACGTCATTCCTGGCGATGGTCGAGACGCCGGAGGCCTTCTTCCAGATCGGCGAGATCGCGAAGGCGAGCCCGCGCATCGCCGCCATCACCATTGGCGCGGAGGACCTCGCGTCGTCGCTGGGGATGCAGCCGGACGCCGAGACGCTGCTCTACCCGAAGACCCAGTCCGTGTACGCGGCGAAGGCCGCGGGAGTGATGGCGCTCGGTATCTTCGGCACCGTCGCCGACTACCAGGACCTCGACGCCGTACGGGAGGTGGCGCTCAAGGCGAGGCGTTTCGGGCTCGAGGGAGCATCGTGCATCCACCCGAGCGTCGTGCCCGTGCTCAACGAAGCATTCAGCCCCGGCGAGGAGGAGGTTGCCCTGGCCAAACGCATCATCGAGGCGAACACCGAGGCGGAGAAGACGGGCCGCGGCTCCTTCCAGCTCGATGGCAAGATGATCGACGTGCCGGTGGTGCAGCGCGCCCAGCGCCTCCTCGCGCGCTACGAAGCGATAGCCGCGCGGGGATGAAGCCGCAGCACGGATGGGGGCATTTGTACCCTGCTTCTCGTTGCGATAGGCTCGCGCCATCTCTCGCATTGGAGGCGCGCCATGGTTATGCAAGGCACCGACATGAAGGTGGCGGAGACGCCAACCGGACAGCTCGAAGACTTCCGCATCCCCGACGCCTACGAGAACTGGCTGGAGAGCGAGGGAGTGATGGTCCACAAGACCTTTTACATCCCCAACTGGCACGAGGTCGAGGTCGGTCCCTGGGAGCGCAAGGGCGGCGATGGCGCGGTTGTCCACATCGACAATGCGCTCTTGCCGAACGACCTCCACGTGGTCGACATCAAGCCCGGCGGCAAGTCCGAGCCCGAGCACCACATGTACGAGATCAACTTCTACATCGTCTCCGGGCGCGGCGCGACGACCGTCTGGATGGACGAGGACAGCAAGCAGACGTTCGAGTGGAGGGCCGGCTCCCTCTTCACCGTTCCCCTGAACGCCTGGTACCAGCACTTCAACGGCTCCGGCGACGAGAAGGTGCGCTACATGGCGACGACCAACGCCCCGCCCATGATGCGCCTCTTCCGCGACACCGACTTCATGTTCAACAACGACTTCATGTTCCGCTCCCGCTACTCGGATGACGAGTCGTGGTTCTCCGGCAACGGCACGCTCTACAACAAGCGTATCTGGGAGAGCAACTTCATCCCCAACGCTCCGGACATGGCGCTTTACGGCTGGAAGGAGCGCGGGGCAGGCGGCATCAACGCCATGCTGCAGATGGGCAAGAACGACATGGGGAACCACATCTCCGAGTTCCCCATCGGCACCTACAAGAAGGCCCACCGCCACGGCCCTGGCGCACACCTCTTTCTGCTCAGCGGCGACTCCGGCTTCTCCCTCCTGTGGACCAAGCCCGACCGCTCCGACATGATCAAGTGCGACTGGCAGGTCGGGACCGTCGTCATCATCCCCGGCGAGGGGACGTACCACCAGCACTTCAACTCCGGCACGACCCGCGCCCGCTACATGGCGCTGCGCGACGGCAAGGGCGGCTTCATCGCGCCCAACACCGCCGTGGGTGGCGACGTGAGCATGAAGGAGGGCGGCATCCAGGTCGAGTACGAGGATGAGGACCGCGAGATCCACGAGATCTTCGAGGCCGAACTCGCAAAGAACGGCGCTCAGTGCAACATGAAGGCGTTCATCCCCTACTGCACCGGCGTCGCGGGAGTCACCGACGCGCGAAAGACGTAGGCAGTCGTCTTTTCCTGAGGACCGGGGAGGGGAGTCAACTCCCCTCCTTGCCGGTCTCGACGCGGCGAAGCGAGACGACCGGGATCTGGCGGTCGGTGGCTGCGTAGTAGACGGCGAAGCGCGGGTTCGTCGCGATCACTCTGTCGTACAGCGCGGTCCGTTCCTCTCCTTCGGTGATGCGAGCCTCCGCCGCGAAGCGCTCGCCGTTCGCCTCGACGGACACGTTCGGGTCGGCGGCGATGTTCAGGTACCACATCGGATGACGGTCCCGGCCGTAGTTCGAGGCAACGACGATGAAGTCGTCGAACTCGCCGAACCGGAAGTACAACAGGGGCGATGAGCGCGGCTTGCCGCTCTTCCGTCCCTTCGTCACGAGGATGAGCACTCCCGTGCCTTCCAGGCGGCCCAGCAGTCGGCCGCCCGAGAGGCGGAACAGCAGCCGGTGCACCGGCACGAAGAACCACGCGATGAGCAGGCGTTTCCAGGTTGGCATGGTGGGCTCCTTACGGGTGCACGATTGTACGCGGGCATGCCTGCAGCAGCGGGCGAGCCGTCCCTGCGAGCGGCACACCTCCTCGACGCAGGGAGCGGGGCAGGCTAACCTGATGCACCGGACAGGACGGGTCGGGTTACCCGGCGTGTACGCGCGCCTCATCTTCGACAACTTCGGGTTCGGTATACCGTAAGTCCTTCCACGGGTGATTGACCATTGCTGCAACCCGGTGAGGTTGAAAGGAGTGCATGTGGCTACGACTACGAAAGTCTGGACTGAGCGGTACGCTGAGATGGTTCATGGCAATACCCGGTACTGGGAAGCCGGGGCGGGCTATCCAACCATCCTCATCCACGGCGCAGGCTGGACGAGCGGCTGCGAGTCATGGATCCGCAACATCGGGCCGCTCTCGGAGAAGCTCCACGTCTACGCTATCGATTGCCTGAACTGGGGCGTCGGCGACGTCTTTCAGCAGGAGTTCTCCTTCGCATACCTCGTTGACCACGTCCGCGAATTCATGGACGTGCTCGGCATTGAGCGGGCGAACTTCGTCGGGCACTCGATGGGCGGATGGATCGTCACGCTGCTGTCGTACGAGAGCCCCGAGCGCGTAAACAAGGTGGTGAACGTAGCGGGCGGCGGGACAGCGACGCGGCCGCTGCAGAATATGGTCGAGTTTAAAGTCCCCACCGAGGAGCAGATCAGAGAGCAATTCTCGCACCGGTTCCCCGAGGGTACCGTCAACTACGATGAGGTGGCCGCGCCGTACATCCGCAAGAACTCATTGCCGGGCCACGGAGAGGCGTTCGCGTCAGTGATGCGCCACATGACCAATCCGGACACACGCATCCGGTACAACACCCTCCGGAGGATGCCCCACATCAAGGCGCCGACGCTGGTGTGCTGGGGTACTGCCGATCAGACCAACGCGTTCGAGATGGGCGAGCAGACCGCCGCCACCATTCCGAGCGCTCGCCTCGTGCCGTTCGAGGGGGTCAGCCACATGCTGCCGCAGCAGGCCGCGGACCGGTTCAACGAGGTGGTGTTGGAGTTCTTGACGTCGTAGGCAGGAGACGGGTCGCGAGGGACCCACAACCCTTCGACTACCCCGGACCAGGAGCGTACATGCAGCTAGGCGTTGTTTTCCCCCAGAATGAGATAGGCGAAGACCCGGGCGCGGTGCGAGCGTTCGCCGAGGCCGCCGAGGGCCTGGGGTACGCGCACCTCATCTTCTACGACCACGTGCTCGGTGCGGACACCAACCGCAGGCCGGACTGGCAGGGCCCTTACTCGCACAAGGACGTCTTTCACGAGCCGATGGTCACGTTCGGCTACCTCGCCGCGCTGACCAGCCGCATCGAGCTCGTCACCGCCGTCATCATCCTGCCGCAACGGCAGACGGCACTCCTCGCCAAGCAGGCCGCACAGGTGGACGTGCTCAGCGGCGGACGGCTTCGCCTCGGCGTCGGCATCGGCTGGAACGATGTTGAGTACGAGGCACTGAACGAGAACTTCCACGACCGCGGCAAGCGCTCCGAGGAGCAGGTTGAACTGCTGCGGGCGCTCTGGACGAATGAGACCGTCGACTTCCAGGGCAGGTGGCACAGCATCCCCGGCGCGGGCATCAGGCCGCTGCCGGTGCAGCGTCCCATCCCCATCTGGTTCGGCGGCGGACGCTCGGACGGCGTGCTGCGCCGCATCGCCCGCCTGGGCGACGGCTGGTTCCCCCAGTTGCAGGCGGACGAGCAGGGAAGGGAGCGGGTGGCGGCGTTCCGCAACTTCGTCGCAGAGGCAGGGCGCTCGCAGGACGACGTGGGCGTCGACGCGCGGGTCGCCGTGTCCCGGGGCGGCATCGACGGCGCGCTGCGTGACTCAGAGGCCTGGCAGAGGATGGGCGCGACGCACATCTCATTCAACACGCTGCGCGCGGGACTGACGTCGGCAGACGAACACATCGACGCCCTGCGCCGCTTCAAGGAAGCGGCAGGGTAGGGCGCAAAGGAGAAGAGATGAACATAGGAGTGATCATCCTGGACATGGCGAAGGGCTACGGCTGGGCGCCCGGCTCGTATGGCTACGAGATGGTGGCGAACGTCCGGCGGCTCAAGGATGCCGCGTACGCCGCCGAGGCGCAGATCATCCACGTCAACTCGATGCGGAGGGAGAGCGACCAGGTCGGCGAGTGGTCCCGTGTGATGATGAAGGAGGGCACCGACGCGCTCGACGTCATCCCTGAACTGCAGCCGGTGGACAAGGACATCCTCGTCTACAAGCGCTACCTGAGCGGCTTCTCCCACAACGACCTGGACTACGTCCTGCGGACGACCCACCGGGACACGGTCATCATCGCCGGGGCGTCGACCGACAACACCGTGCTGTGGACCGCCGCCGACGCTTTCCAGTTGCGGTACAAGGTCGTCGTAGTGGAGGACTGCACGATGGTGCATCGGGAGAGCGAGCCGCCGGAGGTGAAGGACTACGCGCTCCGCATCGTGCGAAACGTCCTGCACAGCGAGGTGCTGCCGCTGGACGAGGTCATCGCCAAGTACCTGAGCTGAGCGGCATGGTGTGGGGTTACGTAGGGCCAACCGGCCCTGAGCATTGGGCGTCGCTCGCTCCGGAGTACGCGCTCTGCGGCGAAGGCGTCCAGCAGTCGCCGGTAGACATCACCGGCTACGAACGCGCCGGCGTTCCTGCGTTGTCGTTCTCGTATAGCGGCGAAGTGCGCGGGGCTGCGCTCGTGCGAGGCTCCATCGTTGTGGAGTTCGGACCGGGCAGTAGCATGGCGTTGGGAGACCTGCATTACGAGTTGCAGTCGGCCCACTTCCACGCTCCCGCCGAGCACACGGTGGACGACGAAGCCTTCACGGCGGAACTCCACATGGTGCACGAGGACGCGTCCGGCGAAGCCCTCGTGGTCGGTGTCCTCTACCAGCTGGGTCCTCCGAACCCCGTCCTTCAGGCGATGCTGAACGCTGCCTCTGGAGAGGCGGCGGACTTCCCTTCCGGGGCGGCGGGTTTCACACCGCGCTCCACCGCGTTCTACAACTACACCGGCTCGAAGACGACGCCTCCGTGCCACGAGCCGGTGGCGTGGGTGGTGCTGCGTGATCCCGGAACGGTGTCGCAAGAGCAGGTGGATGCGCTCCAGGCATTCAGCGGCGGGCCGAACAACAGGCCGGTGCAACCGTTGCGAGGGCGGAGGATCGTGCTTGTTGGCGGGTAGAGCGCCCTAGTTCAGCTGGGGGACGATACCGCCGCCGATGACGCCCGGGATGATGCGCGGCAGGATGCCCGGCCATAGCGGTATGTCCAGCACCAGCCGGAAGATGATGTATAACGGCAGACCCGCCGCCACCATCACGCCCACGGCAAAGACGGGGATGAGGCGCGACTCGATGGTGAGGAAGAGCACCATGAAGACCGGTATCGCGATGTAGAACCCGAAGACTAACGTCATGGCGAAGTAGAGCAGGAGCCAGCCGTAGACGATTCCGATGCGCCACCACGAGCCCGTCTCCATGCCGCCGGGGCTTGCGCCCGCGTCGTCCTCGGCGGCCTGCGGGGCGTCGTCCTCCGAGACGCCGAACGCGCCGGTCAGCTTCACGAGACGTGGCGTGACCTCGGCGAGAACGAGGAAGACGAGCAGCGTGATGGTCGGGACCCCGATGACGAACGCCGTGAGCTGCTGCTTGCCCGCGTAGGCGGTCGCCCCGAGGACGATGCTCAACGCGATAGTGAGCAGGAAGGCGTAGACGCCCAGGTTGAAGCCGTTGATGCGCGTCATGGCTCCGCCCTCTGCGGGGCAGGGTTCTTCTTCGCGGCCTTGTACATGGACCATCCGAGCATGAATACGATGCCGAGCAACAGGATGATGGAGACCGGGCGCGTGAAGAATATCGAGTAGCCGCCGCCCGATATCTGGAGCGACTGCGTGAACTTCTCCTCCGCCAGCTGTCCGAGCACGAAGCCGATGACCAGCGTGATGAGCGGGAACCCGGCGCGCCGCATCGAGAAGCCGACGATGGCGGCGAACACCGCGAGCGCCACGTCCCAGATGTTGCTGCGCACGGCGTAGACGCCGATGAACGAGAGAATGGCCACGAACGGCGCGATGTACTTCACCGGCACGAGGCTGATGCGCGCCAGCCACGCCCCTCCTCCGAGGATGATGATGGTCGTGAGCACCTGCGCCGCGATGACGCCGAGGATGATGGCCCACACGATGTCCAGCCGGTTCACGAGCAGGTCCCGCCCCGGCTGAATGCCGTGCAGCACGAACGCGCCCATCAGGATGACCATCTCTCCGTTGCCGGGGATGCCGAACGTGAGTGTCGGCAGCAGGATGCCGCCGTCCTTCGCGTCGTTGGACGACTCTGAGGCGACGACCCCGCCGGGATAGCCGGTGCCAAACAGTTCCGGCGTCTTGGACGCCTGCTTGGCCGTGGAGTAGGAGAGGAAGTTCGCCACCGCCCCTCCGGCGCCGGGGATGGCCCCGATGACGGTGCCAATGACGGAGCCGCGCAGCAGGATCGCCTTGTACTGGAATACCTCCACGGCCCCACGCATGATCTGCCGGAACCCGCCGAGGTTGACGTTGGCGTCGCGCGCTATCGACCCGCCGCGCGACGTGTAGACGATGAGCTCGCTCAGCGCGAAGAAGCCGATGACCAGCGGCACGATCTCGATGCCGTCCCACAGGTATTCGCTGCCGAGCGTGTAACGCCGCACGCCGAACACCGGGCTGAACCCGATGAGCGCGATGAGGATGCCGACGCCGCCGGCCGCGAGCCCCTTCACCATGTTCTGCCGCGACGCGAACGTCACGGCGATAAGGCCGAGGATGATGAGCCAGAAGAAGTCCGGCGGCGTGAATGCCCGCAGCATGATCTCCGCCAGCGGCAGCAGCGCCGCCAGCACAACGATGCTGAACAGCGTGCCGAGGGCAGACGCCGTTGCGGCAAGTCCTATGGCGCGTCCGCCCTCGCCCCGTCGCGTCATCGGGAAACCGTCGAACGTCGTGCAGACGTTCGCGATCGTCCCCGGCGTATTGAGCAGGATGGCGGGCACGCCGCCGCCCGTGCTCGCGGTGCCGATGATGCCCGCGAACACGTACATCGCGATGATGGGGTCCCAGCCGAACGTGAACGGCAGGATCAGCGTCATCGCGATGACGCTGCCGAGACCGGGAATCACCCCGAACAGGACGCCGAGCACCGTGCCCAAGACGATCGCCCCGATCACGGCAGGGTTCCCCATCCCCGCGAGTCCGTCGAGGAATGCCTCGAACATAAGGTTGTCGGGCCTCCCTCGCTATTGTGCCTGCGACTTCTGCCTTACCGTGTCGATGTACTCCGAGACGATGCCGTCCATCCCCTCAACGACCACGGCCGTCTCATCGGGGGTGAGCCGCTCGACGCCCATGCCGGCGTTGTTGATGCCCGCGATGACGTCTGCGTCTTGGAGAGCGCTGTCGAAGGCGTCCGCCAGAATCTGGAGGATGTCGTCAGGCGTGCCGGGGGCTGCCGCGACGAGTCCGTTGTTCGCGAACTTGGAGCCGCCGAGCTCGGGGAAGCCAAGCTCGTCAACCGTCGGTGCGTCCGGCACCGGGCCGAAGCGCTCGCTGGAGTACATCCACAGCACCTTGAAGTCCGGCCCCTGCACTGCGGTCAGCGTCGTGCCCGCGATCGGGCCGAGCGCCAGCTCACAGTCGCCGCGCAGCAGACCGGCCTGCGTCTCCTGCCCGCGGTAGCCCGTCACCGGGTTCCATGCGATGCCCATCACCTCAGTGGTGACGGACGCGACGAGGAAGGAGTGCCCGGCCAGGCCGCTCAGGCAGAAGCGGACGTCAGGCATGCCCTGCAGGTCTTCAGGTGTGTTGAAGTCGTTCGCAGACGCGGTGTACAGGCCGTAGGTCTGGATGACCGCACGCCCGACCCATGAGAGTTCGTTGAAGTCCACGTCCTCCGGGTCGAGCCGTTCCGCCGTTATCTGGTTCGGCATGTTCATGATGGAGATGGCGTGGCCGTCCGGGTCGGAGCGGGCTATCTCCTGCACCGCGCGCCGTCCGCCGCCGCCCTCGATGTTCCGCACCACGACGTTCACGCCGAGGTCGTCGCTCATCTTGTCGGCGATGATGCGGCTCGCGGTGTCGAAGCCTCCGCCCGCTGCGAAGCCGACGAACCACTCGACGTCGCGAGTGGGGAAGTCCGGCTCGTCGTCGCCGCAGGCTGCGCCGAATGCGGCGATGGCCGCGAGCGCTCCCGCAAGGAGCATGAGCCGTCCCAAGCGTCCGATCCTTCCGATGCGTGCCATGACAGGTCCTCCCGAAGGTGTTCTGGTTCGTGCGCTACAACGCGTAGAGTTTGGTTGGATTGTGGTCGAGTATCTTGTCCGCTACGTCGTCGCCCAAGCCGCCGTTCTCGCGCAGGTTGCGGAGCGCGTGGAGCTCGGTCGACGTGTCGTTGTGGCCGTAGTCCGTGCCGAGGACGAGGTTGTCCTCGCCCGCGCAGTCGATGACGTAGTCGATGTCGTCGGCGGTCTGCACGGCAACCCAGATGTTCCGCTCAGCCAGCAGTTCGCGCCCCGGCCACGCCCTGCCCCGCTTCTCGAACCGCAGAGCGAGGTCGTTCATCGCGTACGGGACCCACGACGCGCTCAGTTCGACGAACCCCCACCGCAGGTCGGGGAAGCGCAGGTGCATGTCCTTCATCACGATGTCGTGGAACGCTCCGACGCCAGAGAGCTTGAACGTGGAGAAGCCCGCGTCCCGCCCGAAGTAGTCGAAGAAGTTGAAGTTGCCTGTCGCGGCGTGGATGCACACCGGCAGGTCCAGCCGCTGCGCCTCCTCCCAGAGGGGCGTCATGTACGGGTCGCTCAGCCGGTGCGGCCCCTCGATGCCGCGCATGAACACGGCGCACGCCCCGTTGTCCTTCCCGAACTGCATCTCCTCGATGGACTTGTCGAGCGACATCGTGGGGAGGACGACGGCCCAGCGGAGGCGTCCGCCGCCCTGCCGGTAGATGTCGGCGAGCCAGCGGTTGTAGCCCTGCGCGAGCGCAAGGTCGACCTCCGGGTGCGTGGCGAGCGGTCGCAGGAAGATGCTGGGGTAGAGAACGTGCGTGTCGACGCCCAGCTCGTCCATGTGGGCGAGCCGCCTGGCGATGTCGCTCGCCTCGCGCGTGGCCTCGTCCGTGTCGAGTCCGACGTTGACGCCCTTGCTGAATGCCCGGCCGTCCACGTACCAGAACTCAGGCGAGGGCGACTTGTAGCCCTCCTTCGGCAGCAGGACGATGGGGCGGAGGTGCTGCAGGTCCTCCGGGATGAAGTCCCACGTGCGCTCCGATTCCACGACGTGGGCATCTGAATCGATCACGGCCATCGCGCACCTCCGACTGCGTCATCTGTTCACTTGGCCGCGACTCTACGCCTGCGCGCAGGCGAGGGCAAGAGTACCGGTACGATCCTTCTACTCCCCCATCCCGAACAGCCGGTCCCGCCTGAATCCAAGGTAGTGCTCGGCCATGAAATTGAGCGGCTTCTTCGCGTCCGTGACGTGGTCGCTGAGCGCGCGGTGGACCGCTGCCATCTCGCCCGTGTCGTACCGCGCGGCATGGCTGTACATCTCCGATGCGACGGTCTCGTACTCCTCCGTGCTCAGCCTGCGCCGGTAAGCCGACTGCGCCCGCAATGCGCCGGTGCCCGGATAGCGCTGGGCCGTCGCGGCGAAGTCCGGGAAGACGCCGACGATGAGCAGGCAGAGGTCGCCGGTGCGCCGGTAGAGCGGCAGGCGCTCGTGCTCCTCGGTCTGCTGGATGAGCCGCAGCATCGAGTGCACGTCCAGGTCGCTGTAGCGCACCTTGCGTACCACGCCGCGCCGCACCCAGACGCGCTCCGTGTGGCTGTGTACCTTCGTGAATGAGGAGAGCGCCGCCGCGAGGTAATGCAGGATGCGCGGCTGCGCCGCGAACGCCGCCACCTCCGCTGCGTCGAACACGGGCACGCGCTCGCCGGAGACCGAGCCGGTGCGTTCGAACGTGTGCTGTGCGCCCTGCAATTCGTCGACCGCGCGCCGCAGCAGCGCCTCGAAGAACAGCCGTGGTGAGACCGGCGCGAGCGAGCCGTCGTGCGGCATGAGGGCGTCGAACAGGCGCTGGCTGCCGAGCAGCTGCGCGCGTCGCTCCTCGTCCGCAAGCAGTTGCGGCATCTCGTCCTCGGCGGGCGCGTCCGCCCCGAGCGCCTCGTGGATGAAGGCGATGTCGGCGTAGGTCAGGCCTCGTTCCACGTTCCGCAACTGCATGGCATGAGCGTAGCACACGCCCACTTTCTGAAGACGCGTGATACGCTCGCGCACGTAATCCCGCAACGCGCGATTGGTCGGAATCAGGAGGGAACAGCATGTTCGCACGTATCAACCACATCGCCATCATCAGCCCTCAGTACGCCATGCTCGGCAAGTTCTACGAGTCCCTGTTCGGTATGAAGCCTGGCTCCAGCCCCCCCGAATCGGCCGTTTCGCACACCGACGGAAACGTAGGCCTGCAGATACTGCCGCGGCGCGACGGCTACATCGCGGGACTCGATCACTTTGGCATCCTCGTAGACGACCTGGGGACCGTCGAGACGCGGATGAGGGCGTACGAGGACGCCGCTATGGTCAAGCGGCCGTCCAGCCGGCCGTTCGCCGCCTATAGCGCCAACGACCCCGACGGCAACCACTTCGACCTGGCGGAAGCGCACAGCGAGAATCTAAAGGAGGTCTACGCCGAAGACGCCCGGGAGCAGGACCGGTGGGTCAACCTCTATGCGGTCCGAACGCCGCACGCGGACCGCGTCGCTGACTACTACCAAGAGGTCTTCGAGCTTGCGCCCGTCAAGCAGGACCCCGATGACCTTGGGTATACGCTCTCCGACGGCCGAGTGATGCTGCGCGTCCTCCCATGGAGCATGACGTATTTCGAAGGGATGGCGATCAAACGGCCTGGACCGGAACACTTCGGGTTTCATGTGGACGACCTGGGAACCTTCAGATCGGACTTGGCACGGCTGACGGGAGGGAACACGTTGCTGGCGCCGGTTGCCCTGGGCGGCAGCGCCGAATCCGACGTCAGGCGGCGGCTGTTCGAGTCAGGCGCTCGCGGGAAGCTCCAGATTGCGGATACGGACGGCGTCTGGATCGATATCACGGACGAGTAGCGTCCCCGCCTGGACCCTTCGGTAGCAGGTCGGCTGGTACTGCTGCTCCTGCGCCGTTCCCTGTGGACACTCGCCTGCATCCTGACCCTCCAAGTGCTTGCCGCCTGCGCCGAGGCGACACCCCCTGCTACGGCAACTCCGGCACCCACGCGGCGAGTTCACGGGGTTATCCGTCACCGCGTCCGCGGCATGACAAGGCTCTGGAGCGTTCCTGCGAAGGCACGCGCCTTGGCGCGAAGGCTCGCCCGGCGTAGGGGCAGCCCATGCAGTGACACCCGCCGCTTACGCCATCACCCCTGCATCCGCTATGCTGCGCGCATGTGCAGGCCGCCTGTCCCTCCTATAGACAGGACCTATGGCAGACCCGCACAGCTATAGGAAATACCTATGACAGCGGAGGAGAAAAGTTGTAAACGGTGAAATCTTGATACCTTGATCGCGGGAAGCAGGCCACGGCCTTGAAAACACCCCATAACAAGGAGATCAAGGTACTCATTTTTCGCCCTCCCCCCGCACTCGTAAAATGCTGAACAAGATTTCAAAATGCGAGGGCCGTTGAAATCTTGTTCGGGGTCCCCCCTCGCGCGGAGAAAGGAATACGGCATGCGGATACTCGACGGCGATGGGCATGTCATTGAAGACGTGAAGGCGATCATGGAACGCATCCCCCCGGAACTGCTCGGCGGGAACGCCGTCAGGGGCGTGGGCCCGTTCCCCGCGCCGGACCACCTGCACCACCAGTCCCACCGGTACCCCGACGGCGCATTCCGGGACCCCGGCGGAGTCGCGGGCTGGGGCAACTTCCTCGACTCCGCCCACATCGACGGCACGGTCGTCTACCCCACACGCGGGCTGTCGTTCGGCAAGATCCTCGACCCCGACCTCGCGATAGCGACGGCAAGGGCGTACAACGACTGGCTGTACGACGACTACCTTAGCAGGGACGAGCGCGTGAAGGCGGCGGCCCTCGTGCCGATGCAGGACCCGGACGCCGCGGTCGACGAGTTGCGCCGCGCCGTCACTGAGCTCGGCTTCGTCGGCGCGATGGTGCCCGGCACCGGGCTGCAGGCGCTGCTCGGCAACAGGAAGTTCTGGCCCGTCTACGAGGAGGCTGACCGGCTCGGCTGCGTACTGGGCATCCACGCCGGCGCACACCACGCGATGGGACTGGACGGCATGACGCCGTTCGCGGGCGTCCACGCGCTCGGCCACTCCTTCGCCATCAGCATCGCCTTCACGGACATGCTCTTCACCGGCATCTTCGATCGCTTCCCCAACGCGCGGTTCGGTTTCCTGGAAGGCGGGCTCGGCTGGTTCCTCATGGTGATCGAGCGTTGCTCCGGCGCGTACGACGCGTTCACGCCGGTCGACCCGCAACGCCGCTTCCTGCAGATCGATGAGGGAGACAACGTCGAGGCGTACATCCAGCGCCTGATCGACGCGGGGCGGCTGTTCGTCGGCATCGAGGGTGACGAGCCTATGCTGGCGAACGCGATCGACAAGTACGGAAGCGGCGCGTTCGTCTTCTCCAGCGACTTCCCGCACGAGGTGAACATCGACACCATCCGCGTCGAGATCGACGAACTCCTCGAGAACGAGGCGGTCTCCGAGAGCGCCAAGGAGGACATCCTCTACCGGAACGCGGCGCGGTTCTACGGCGGCGCCTGGGGGACTTCTTGAGCGACTGGCGCATTGGGGTCGACGTTGGAGGCAGCTTCACCGACCTGGTCGCCTTCAACACGAGGTCCAAAGAGACACGGATAGAGAAGGTTCCGACGGTCAAGGCGAACCCAACGGTCGGCGTCATGGACGCTCTGGCGAAACTGGAGCGGGACTGGGGCGTCAGCGGCAGCGACGTCGAGGCGTTTCTGCACGGCACCACCATCGGGACGAACGCGTTGCTTGAGATGAAGGGCGCGCGCGTGGGACTGCTCGTGACCGGCGGCTTCCGCGCCATCCCGCAGGTGCAGACCGGTTCGCAGCCCCGGCCGTTCCTCCTCTTCTACCACCGCCCGGAGGGGCTCGTGCAGCCGGTGCACATCAAGGACGTGCCGGAGCGGGTCGACAAGAGCGGCGAAGTCATCACTCCGCTCGACGAGGAGGCGACGTGCCAGGCGGTGCGGGCACTGAAGGACGATGGCGTCACGTCGATAGCCATCTCGTTCCTCTTCGCCTACGCGAACCCGTCCCACGAGCAAACGGCACGGCGCATCATCGAAGAAGAGCACCCCGGCTGCATCATCTCGCTGTCGTCGGAGATCATGCCTCGGATTCGTGAGTGGCCCCGGATGTCAACGACGCTGGTGAACGCCTACCTGGAGCCGGTGCTCACGGCGTACCTCAGGTCGCTCGACCAGCAGCTTGCCGAGTTGGACGTGACCACGTCGCAGCGCTACCTCATGCAGTCGAACGGCGGCGTCATGCCGTTCTCCGCCGCCATCAGGGGCGGACGTACACACCACACGCTGCTGTCGGGGCCTGCGGCGGGCGTCGTGTCCGCAGCATTCCTCTGCACAACGCAAGGGTTCCGCAATCTGGTGTCACTGGACATCGGTGGCACGAGCGCCGACGTTGCCTTCGTCGAGCGCGGCGTGCCGGTCGAGGTCACGCAGGGCCAGATCGAGGGAAGGACGGTCTACGCTCCGATGGTGGATGTCGAGGCCGTCAGCGCGGGCGGTGGCACCATCGCGCGTGTCGATTCGGGCGGACTGCTGCGCGTGGGACCCGACAGCGCGGGCAGCGATCCCGGCCCTGCCTGCTACGGTCGAGGCGGGACTGACGCAACTATCACGGACGCCGACATGGCACTGGGGTACCTCGACCCCGACTACTTCCTCGGCGGAGCGATGTCGCTCGACCCGGCGGCGTCCGATCGTGCGCTGATGGAGGGCGTCGGCAAGCCGCTGGGAAGCCGCAGCCCGCAGGAAGCCGCGTGGGGCATCGTGAAGGTCATCGAGGTGAAGATGGCCGACCGCATCCTCGCGCTGGCGTCGGAGAAGGGCATCTCGCTGCGTGAATTCTCGTTGGTGGCAGGAGGTGGAGCGGGCCCACTGCGGAGTGCGGGCGTGGCGGAGGAGCTCGGCATCAGGCGCATCATCGTCCCGCCCCGCCCCGGCGCGTTCTCCGCGCTTGGCTTGCTCTGCTCCGACGTCATCCACGACTACGTGTGGACGTCGGTGTCGGAGTTGGAGAGCACGCCGGTCGACGAGCTCAACCGGCAGTTCGCGAGGCTCGAACAGCAGGCGTTGACGGACGTCGAAGCAGAGGGGCTGCCCGTTCGGCGCGCGCGGCTGAAGCGTGAAGCCGACGTGCGGTACGTCGGCCAGGGCTTCGAACTGCGCGTGCCGGTGCGCAAGGGCGCGCTGGCCGATAGCGCGAAACGCGAGATACGCAGGAGGTTCGAAGCGCTGCATCAGCGGCTGTACGGCCACTCCGCGCCGAATGAGGCGGTCGAGATCGTCAGCTTTCGCGTGCGAACAGTCGTGCCGACGCCCAAGATGCAGACCGGCCACGACAAGGCGGTCGCGCAACCCAGGCGCAGCAAGGCTCGGCCTTCCGCGCACAGGCAGATGTACTTCGGCGGCGACGCCGTCTCGGGGGCGGTCTACTACCGCGGGGAGCTGTCGAGCGGTGAGCGGTTTGAGGGCCCGGCGGTGGTCTACCAGGAGGACTCGACGACCGTCGTTCCGCCGGGCTGGGGAGCGGAGGTCGACGAGCACGCGAACATCATCATGACGCGGCGGTGAACGATGACCCTCGCAGCATCATTCAATACGGAGATCATCCGCACCAAGTTCCAGAGCATGGTGGACGAGATGAACGTGCTGCTCGCGCGCTCGGCGTACTCGACCCTCATGCGCGAGTCGCGGGACTGCTCATACGAGTTCCTCGATTCCGAGGCGCGCCTGCTCGGCCCTCCCGGCTCGCTGATCCACGGCTACTCCTTCCAGCACTTCGTCGGTTCGGTCTGGCGCGTCTACGGCAGGGACGACATCAAGCCGGGCGACATCTACATCAGCAATCACCCGTACGAGAGTTTCGTGCACCACGCCCCGGACCTTGCCGTGATGACACCCGTCTTCCACGAGGGCGAATTGGTCGCGTACAGCTGCTCAGCCGCCCACAAGCCGGACTTCGGCGGCGCGATGCCGGGCAGCTCCTACAGCCGCGCCACGGAGCTCATCCAGGAAGGCTTCCTGCTCCCCATCATCAGGTACGCGCGGCGGGGCAGGGTGTTCGAGGAGTTCACGAGGCTCATCCAGACCAACGTCCGCAGCCCGCACCTCGTCCTCGGCGATATGAACAGCCAGATCGGCATCACCAAGGCTGCGGCGAAGCGGATGGTCGAGCTGCTGGACCGCTTCGGGAAAGGCGCCGTGCTGGACGCCTTCAACACGACGCTCGACGGTACGGAGAAGCTGTTCAAGGAGTACCTCAGCGGCTGGAACGACGGCGCGTTCTCCGGTGAGGCGTGGCTCGACGACGACGGCAGCGGCACGGGCGACCCGGTGCGCCTGTTCGTGACGGTAACGAAGAAGGGCAGCGAGATTGAGTTCGACTTCAACGGCGCCGACCCGCAGACGCGAGGCCCCGCGAACATGGTCATCTCCGTCGTCAAGGCGTCGGTGACGTTCGCGCTGGTATCGCTCATCGACCCGAACTTCCCGTTCAACGACGGCATGTGGCGCTCGATAAAGCTCCGGTTCGGCGAGCGCACGGTCGTCTCGCCAGAGTACCCGTCGCCGGTGGGTAACTGCACGCAGTCGATGCACCGGCTCATCGATCTGCTGGTCGAAGTGGTGGGGAAGTTCCAGCCGGAGAAGGGCGTTGCGCACAGCGGCGGGAGCGGGGGCACCCTTGCCCTCAGTTGGCCCGCGGGCGAGGTCGGCCCGCACCCCTACACGCACTACGAGATACTCGGCGCGGCGACGGCAGGCTCGAACCGTGGAGACGGCGAGTCGGGCGTCGCCACGAACTCGTCGTCCAACCTCTTCCTTGCGCCTATCGAGATCATCGAGAACGCCGCACCCCTGCGCCTGCGCCGTTTCGAGATGGTCCCGGACTCGGGCGGCCCCGGCAAGTACCGGGGAGGGCTGAGCTACCGCCGCATCTACGAGGTGCTCAAGCCCGCCAAGCTGAACCGTCGCGCCGATCGGGTGAAGAAACCCTCCTCCGGTTCCGACGGCGGAAGACCGGGCCGCACCGGCGAGTTCGCGCTCCATCCGGGTACGGAGCGCGAGGAGTACTTCGGCGGTTCAGGGTTCTACGACCTCGAAGCCGGCGATACGTTCGCCGTTGCCGGATCCGGCGGCGGCGGGTACGGCGACCCGTTCGAGCGGGACCCGGAACTGGTGTTGCGGGACGTGCTCGCGGGCTGGGTCACTGAGGAAGCCGCGCGCCGCGACTACGGCGTTGCCGTCGTCGGAGGGGTCGTAGACCCTGAGGCTACCAAGGCCTTGCGCTCCGGTCGTAGCGGGGCCTGAGCGCATGCTGGATCGGGCTGATGGACGAGTGCCCTCCGCTTTGCTACGCTCGGGCCGCAACCGCAGGAACAGGAGGCGTGAGCCATGACTACCGAAACGAAGTTGCGGGTCATTGATGCGGACGCCCACGTCTGCGAGACGGAGCGCACCTGGGACTACCTCGAACCCGCCGAGGAGAAGTACCGGCCCATCCTCTACACGTCACCCTCCGCTCCCACCAAAGAGTTCTGGGTGATCGAGGAGAAGATACGCGGACTCCGCTTTCCGTCGCTATCCGAGCAGCAACTCCTCACGATGTCCGAGACGGCGGGACGCCGTATGGATACGCCGCGCGAAGCCCGCGAACTCGACGACGTGCAGCTCCGGCTCAGGGAGATGGACCATCTCGGCATCGACGTCCAGGTGCTGCACAACACGCTCTGGATAGAGCAGGTCAGCCCCGACCCCTACGCCGAAGCCGCGCTCTGCCGGAGCTGGAACAAGTGGCTCGCGGACATCTGGAAACAGGCCGACGGCAGGCTTCGCTGGTCGTGTGTCGTGCCGTCGCTGTTGCCGGACGAGGCGATCGAGCAGATGCGGTTCGCCAAAGAGAACGGCGCCGTCGCCGTGTGCCTGCGTCCCTTCGATGGCGACAAGTACCTCATCAACAACTACTTCTACCCCTTCTTCGAGGAAGCGGAGCGGCTGGACATGGCCATCGCAGTGCATATCGCGAACGCCAGCCCGCAATACCGCCAGCTGTTCGGCTCCATCTTCCAGAACGCCAACTCGTTCGCGCTCTTCCGCGCCCCGACGATGATGGTCTGCCACTCGTTGCTCAACAGCGAAGTCCCGGCGCTGTTCCCCAACCTGCGCTGGGGGTTCATCGAGTCGTCCGCTTCCTGGGTGCCCTGGATCTACCACGAGATCGCCAACCGGTGGCGCGCTGGAGGCAGGGAGATGTCAGCCGACCCCTTCGGAGACGCGAAGATCTACGTCACCTGCCAGACCGACGACGACCTCCCCTATGTCCGTAGCTACGCGGGCGAGCACTGCCTGGTGATCGGCACGGACTACGGCCACATCGACCCGTCCAGCGAGGTGGACGCCATCTCAGTCTTCAAGTCCGACGAACGGTTGGACGAGGTGGAGAAGGAACGTATCCTGCTGCACAACCCCCGCAGGCTGTACGGGATCTAGGCTGAGGATCGGGAGATACCCACAAGGAGACGCCATGCCGACGGTTGACGTACTGCTGCACGGAGAGTCCATCGCCACGAACTATGGCTCCATCGGCTACTGCAGCACGCTCCTCGTGCGTGGCGACCGCAACATCGTCGTGGACACGGGCCACGTCGGGCGGCGGCGTGCCCTGCTCGAGGCGCTGTCGGAGCGCGGTCTCGGGCCGTCCGACATCGATATCGCGGTGATGACGCACTCGCACTGGGACCATGCGCAGAACTACGACGTGCTCGACAGCGCCGAGGTGCTGATCCACGAGTGGGAGCGGCGGTACGCGCGTAACCCTCACCCGAACGACTGGGCCACGCCGCTCTGGACGAGCGCGATGCTCGATACGATCCCCAACCTCAAAGAGGTCGAGGACGGTTACGAGATTGAGAAGGGGGTGCGCATCCTACACACGCCGGGACACTCCGCCGGCACGATGGCCGTCATCGTCGATACGCCCGAGGGGCCGGTTGCCATAACGGGCGACGGCGTGGCGAACGCGCAGGTGGCGATAACGAAGGTGAACGCGAACGTCTTCTGGAACGATGAGGACTCGCGGCGGAGTATCGAGCGTGTGCTGGAAGAAGCCGAGGTCATCTACCCGGGACACGACCGCCCGTTCCGTGTGCTCGGCAGCGGGGGAGTCGAGCACATCGCGACACGGCAGCTGGTCTTCATGGGCGTTGACCTGGAGGACCCGAACGTTTCGGTCACCGCGGAGCGGCGTCCGCCGTACGTGATGCCGGACCTGGACGGCCAGACGATGGAGCGCCTGGGCTACGAGTCGTAGGGCAGGGTGGGGCGCAAGGGGCTTCGCATGCGAGAACCGGAAGTGGCCCGTTATTGATACTGGCGCTCCTGGCACCACTGGCCAGGTATCACTATGAGAGAGGCTGCAAAACTGCGCTGAAATCTGCTCAAAATCGCTTGACAGTGCTTTAACGTGCTGATTAAGATTCACCTTGTCCTGAGTGACTGTGGTTTGAGCGAGCCGCAGGATGAGGTGGCCCCGGGGGACTGGGGGGCCGACTCCGAACGGCGAACTCGGGCGCCCCAGTTGCTCAGGACACCTCTTTTAACGCCGATTGTGCTTTATACACGTGCCTCGGCATCCGTGCTACCCCACCCCTCGACCCTCACTCGTGCTGAGCCCCGGGCGCCTGCGTTATGCGCTATCCTCCGGTTCGCACTGGAGGAGGGCGTACCCATGGAACCGTTGCGATTGGACGAAGCGGTGCGGATGCTCGAAGCGGGACTTGCGAAGGCTGAGGAGCTTGGTATCCGTGTGAGCATCGCGGTGCTCGACCCTCGCGGCGACATCGTCGCGCTGAATCGTATGGACGGCGCGCTCTGGCGTAGCGTCCCCATCTCCCAGGGTAAGGCCGCTGCATCCGCCGCATGGGACATGCCGAGCGGTGATCTGAGCGACCGCTGGGACCAGCCCGTGGTCCGCGCCCTCTCCATGATGGAGAACGGGCGGCTCATCCCATGGCAGGGCGCGCTGCCCGTTCGCAGGCCGGACGGCACGATGGTCGGCGCGATAGGCGTCAGCGGCGCGCGCCCTGCAGAGGACGAGGCGGTCGCCGCGGCTGGGCTCGCAGCACTGGAGGCGCAGTCGTGACACAGAGCTTCCACATCCGCGAAGAGGATGCCGTTCGTGTACAGGCTGCCCCGCTGCGCGAATCAACGGAGGCGCTGTTCAGGAAGGTGGGACTCGACGAGGCTGACGCTGCGCTCGCGGCGGACGTGCTCGTCACCGCCGACCTCCGCGGCGTGGACAGCCACGGTGTCTCCAACATGCTGAAGGTCTACCTGGACCGCTACCAGAGCGGCGTGCAGAAGACGGCGCCCCAGTGGCGCATCGTCCGGGAGCGCGGGGCGTCAGCCAACATCGACTGCGACCGCGGGCTCGGCGTCATCATCGCGCCCAGGGCGATGGAGATCGCCATCGAGAAAGCGAGGAACACGGGCATTGGCGTCGTCACGATGTTCAACGGCGGGCACGTCGGCATGGCGGCCTACCACGCGATGCTTGCGCTACCGCACGACATGATCGGCGTCTGCATGACCGCGACCGGGCCGGACGTCGCACCGACGTTTGGGCGGGCGCCGCGTCTCGGCACGAACCCCATCGCTATCGCCGCGCCCACGGGACAGGAGCGTCCGTGGGTATTCGACATGGCGACGAGCGTGGTGCCGGTGAACAAGGTGCGGAATGCCCGCCGCATGGGGACGCTGCTCCCGCCGGGGACCATCGCGGCGGAGGACGGCACGCCGGTGATGGAACCCGCGCCCGTGCCGGACGACTACATCCTGCTGCCGCTCGGCACGAACCGTGACTCGGGTTCGCACAAGGGGTACGGGCTCGCGGTAGCGGTGGACATCATGTGCTCCGTGCTCTCAGGCACGGACTACGGGATGCAGGCGGGGAGGCAGAACTACCGCCACTACGTCGCGGCGTACAACATCGACGCGTTCAGCGACGTGGGCGAGTTCAAGGCGCGCATGGACGACTTCATCCGCGAACTGAAGGCGACGCCTCCCGCGACAGGTCACGACCGCGTGATGGTGGCAGGCGATCCGGAGTGGGACGCGCTGGAGGAGCGCTCCGTGAAGGGCATCCCGCTGCACCGCGACGTGGTCGACTGGTTCCGGGGCGTCTGCGCCGAGTTCGACGTCGAGTGCGAGGTATAGGAGGCGAACTGCAGGATGAGAGCAGCGTGGTACGAGCGGTACGGCCCTGCGCGGGACGTCTTCCACGTCGGCGAGATGCCCGACCCGGAGCCCGGGCCCGGCGAGGTGCTCGTGCGCGTCCACGCATCCGGCGTGAACCCGTCGGACTGGAAGTCGCGCACCGGCTCACGCGGGCCGCAGATGCCGTTCCCGCGTGTCATCCCCCACAGCGACGGCGCAGGCGTCATCGAGGCGGTGGGTGCGGGTGTGGACGCGTCCCGGGTCGGCGAGCGTGTCTGGCTCTTCGAGGGCCAGTGGCAGCGTCCGTTCGGCACTGCGGCCGAGTACATCGCGCTGCCGTCGGCTCACGCGCCGACGCTCCCGGTGAGTGTGACGTTCCCGGAGGGCGCGTGCATCGGCATTCCGGTGATGACGGCGCACCGTTGCCTGTTCGCCAGCGGGCCGGTGAACGGCATGACCGTTCTCGTGACCGGCGGCGCGGGCGCCGTGGGGCACTGCGCCATCCAGCTCGCCAAATGGGGCGGAGCGACGGTCATCGCCACGGTCAGTTCTGACGAGAAAGCGGGGCACGCCCTGCGCGCAGGCGCGGACCACACGGTCAACTACCGTACGGAAGACGTGGGGGAGCGCGTGCTGGAACTCACAGGCGGGGAGGGCGTCGAGCGCATCGTCGAGGTCGACTTCGGCGGCAACCTTGCCGCCAGCAAGCGCGCGCTGCGGCTGAATGGCGCGATCGGCTGCTATGCCTCAACCGGCGACCGCGAGCCTGCGGTCGAGTACCAGGCGCTCTCGCGGAAGAATGCGACAGTGCATTTCGTGCTCGTCTACTCGGAGCCGGAATCGGCCAAGCGGCAGGCGGTGGACAACATCGCGACCGCCATCGCAGGTGGCGCGCTCACGCACCCCATCGCGGCGGTCATGCCGCTGGACGACATCGCCGCAGCACATGAGCTGCAGGAGAGCAACACCGCGATAGGGAACATCGTCATCGACCTCTCGCCGTGAGCCCGTATCGCACGATGTCCCATCTGCTAGGCTATTTGTTCACAGGCCGCACTCCGTGTGGTGTAATCCGTAGCTGAAACCATGACCCCTGCTGGGAGGACCGCGTTGGAGAATGTGCTAGCACACAGCGAGTTACTCAAAGGCTTCAGCCCCATCCACATCGAGCGTTTCGAGGACCTGGCGACGACGGTCACTGCCGATGCCGGCAGCGAACTGTTCAGGAGCGGGGAGTATGCCCAGCACCTTTACGTCGCGCTCGATGGCGAGGTGGAACTGCGGATGAACGTTCCGGAGTGGTGGGGCATCGACACGCCGCATCGCAAGGTGTCCACGGCTAAGGCCGGACAGATATTCGGCTGGTCGGCGCTGGTGGAGCCGTTCGTCTACTCGCTCACCGCCGTATGCGTGACCGATGCAACGCTCGCGCGGTTCGAAGGCTCGCAGCTCGCGGACCTGTGCGTGCGCGATCCGCACGTCGGTTACCGGCTGCTCGGCCAGGTGCTCAAGGTGGTTTCCGGGCGGTTCCACACGCTGGCGGAAGCGGTCATGGCCCAGCGCGCGGTGCAGGTATCCCAGGCCGCGAGCCGTGCCCGCCACCCGGATTAGGGCAAGCGCAACAGCGTGTTCCTCGTCCCTCGCCCGTGTTCCGGGCGGCTTAGCATGAGCCTTCGCTCGGCTATCATGCCCTGTGAGGTCTAACCCACCGGGAGTGCGCGCATGTTCGACACACTCATCGTGAACGGAAAGGTGATAGACGGCGCGGGGCGCGCCTGGTTCCGAGCCGCCCTCGGCATCGAGGGCGATACCGTCACGGTGCTGGAAGGCGACGTGTCGAACGTCGAGGCGGGCCGCACGATAGACGCCTCCGGCATGGCGGTCTGCCCCGGCTTCATCGACATGCACTCTCACTCCGACTTCGCACTGCTCACGTCGCCGCGACATGAACCAAAGGTGAGCCAGGGTGTCACGACTGAGGCGCTGGGGCAGGACGGCCTCTCCTACGCACCCATCTCGTCCGTGAACCGGCAGCACCTCGTCGACTACCTCGCCGCAGTGAACGGACGCCCGCCGGAAGGAACGGAGTGGGCGGCGGTCGGGGGCGTCGCCCCCCCCTGCCCCCCCCCCGCGCCGTCGCGGCCCCCGCCGCCCCCTCGCCGCCCCCCGCCCCGCAGGGACGGCCCCCCCGCCGGAAGGAACGGAGTGGACGTCGGTCGCGTCGTTCCTCGACCTGTTCGAGGGCACGTCATCGTGCAACGTCGTCTACTTCGTGCCGCACGCGGCGCTCCGCATCGAGGCGATGGGTTGGGCGAACCGTCTGCCCACCGATGCGGAACTTGCCCGGATGCGGGAGTTGGCCGTGCAAGGGATGCGCGATGGTGCGTTTGGCTTCTCCACCGGCCTGACGTACGTGCCGAACATCTACAGCGATACCCACGAGCTGACTGAGATTGCCGGGGCGGTCGCGCCGTATGGCGGCATCTACGTGACGCACAGCCGCTATGCGCTCGGTGACGGCCTGCTGGACCCGTTCCGCGAGGCGGTCGTGGTCGGCAGGGAGTCGGGCGCGCCTGTGCAGATATCGCACTACCACAACCCCGTCCCCGGCATGGGCGAACGCATGGTGGCGCTCGTGGACGAGTCGCGCTCCGCTGGTGTCGACGTGACGTTCGACCAGTACCCGTACCCGGCGGCGAGCACGATCCTGCTGTCGCTCATACCGCCGTGGGTGCACGAAGGCGGACCGGAGATGCTGTTGCAGCGCATCGCGGACAAAGACGTGCGCGACCAGATAGCGGACGGCGTCTACCCGCAGTGGGGCGGCTCGCTGGCCGACTACATGTTCGCCCATGTGGGTTCGGAGAAGAACAAGGAGTGGGAGGGACGCTCACTGCAGGACATGGCGGATGCGCAGGGGAAGCGCATGGTGGACACCATCTGCGACCTGCTCATCGAGGAACGGCTGGAGGTGGCGTTCGTCGCACGAACCGGCAATCCGGACAACGTGCGCACCATCATGAAGCATCCGGCGCAGATGGTGGGCAGCGATGGCCTCATGACCGGCGAGATGCCGAACCCGCGCACTTATGGCACGTTCCCCTATCTCCTGGGGCAGGCCGTCGAGCAGGGAACACTCCGGCTGGAGGACGCGGTGCACAAGATGACGGGCGCTCCGGCGCGACGTCTCGGATTGCGCGACCGCGGCGTCCTCCGCGACGGCGCGAAAGCGGACGTAGTCGTATTCGACCCGGAGCGCGTGCGCGCGCAGGCCACGTTCGAGGACCCGAAGCAGCTGGCGACGGGCATCGAGTACGTGTTCGTCAACGGTACGCTCGTCTGGGAGCAGGGGCGACACACCGGCGCGTTCCCCGGGCGTGCGCTGCGGAAGTCGTAGGTCCGGGAGCGGTTGCCGATGCCGGGCGATGTATGGGTCCGTCTGCCGCTGTCGGAAGAGGACATGGGCATCCTGGAGCGCGAGTTTCCCAACTTGACGTTCCATACCGGCTTCGAGCTCGATCCAGCGGAACAAGCACGTACCGAGGTCATGTTCACGAGCGACCTGTTCAGCGACGACCTCATCGCGGCGATGCCCTTGCTGCGGTGGGTGCAAGTGACGCGAGGAGGCGGAGCGAGTTACATCACGCCGTCCATACGAGAGCGCTCCATCCGCGTGACGACGTGCACCGGCATCCACGGGGCGTCGTTCTCCGAATTCACTTTCGCCACGATCCTGATGCTGACCAAACAATTGCCGCAGATGATGGAAGCCCAGCGCGCTCACCGCTGGGCGGCGGACATGGGGCTGGGAAAACTGGAGGGCAGCACGCTCGGCGTGGTGGGCCTGGGCACCATCGGCTCAGCGGTTGCGCAGAAGGCCAGGGCGTTCGGGATGCGGGTGATGGCAACGCGCCTTCACCCGGAACACAAACCGGACTACGTGGACTGGATCGCAGGGCCGGACGGGACACGCGACCTCCTGGCGGAGTCCGATTATGTCGTCGTTGCCAGACCGCCGGGCGGTGACAGGCGGCCCTGGATCACGATGAAGGAGCTCGGGCTGATGCGCCCGACCGCCATCCTGGTCGTCCTCGTCGGGGGCGGCTATATCGTTGACCTCGACGCGTTGGGCGATGCGCTTCGAGGAGGCGTCATCGCCGGAGCGGTCATCAATGTCTCGCCATTCGAACCGCTACCGGAGGATTCGCCTGCGTGGGACTTCCCCAACATGATCGTCAGCCCCGGGCTCGCCGCCAGTGACCCGGACAAGTGGGTCCTCCAGCGGGGCGTCTTCATCGACAACCTGCACTGTTACCTCGGTGGCCTCGAACTGCGCAACGAGTTCGGGGTTACCTCCTACTAGCACCCGGCCCCGTGCGTACGGGGCAGCAGCCGACCTAATTCGCCCTGGCGATGACCAGTTCACCGAAGGCTGGGATCTGCTCGTCGATGATGTCGTTCTGGAACTGGACGTGGAAGGTGTCGACGCCGGCCTCGCGGTACTGGGCCACGGTTTCCAGCACCTGCTCGGCCGTTCCCATCAAGCCGCCGGGGTTACCGAACACGGTCGCGAGTCTCGTGGCCGGGTCCTCGTCGCCGACGTAGGCGTTGCAGTTCACGACGCGGTGTAGCGAGCCGGGGTCGCGCCCAGCGGCGCCCGCGGCCTCCTCGACAGCGGCGAGCTGGACGCGGTAGGCGTCGAGTTCGGCCGGCCAGCCGCCGTTGCGTATCCAGCCGTCGGCGACGCGTCCGGTGAGGCGAAGCATGCGCGGCAGGGCCGCGCCAAGGAATATGGGGATCGTGCCGTTCACGGGCTGTGGCGTGACGGTGGCGTCCTCGACGCTGTAGCGCTTGCCGGAGTAGGTGAACTGCTCGTTCGCCCACGTGCCGCGCAGTATCTCGATGGCGTCTATCAGGCCGTCGACGCGCTCGCCGGGCGTGCCGAACTCGATGCCGTACGTCGTGAAGTGGTTCTCCTGGATGCCGGTGCCGAGCGTCAGGATGAGCCGGTCGCCGCCGGTGACGTGGTCGAGCGCGGTGGCCATCTTGGAGAGCATAGCCGGGTTGCGGAAAGGAACGTTGAGCGTGGAGTGCGTCACGCGGAGCCGGTCCGTCTGCAGCGCCACCGCCGTCGCGAGCGTCCAGCCTTCGAGGTTGTTCTCCGGCGGCCTGTCGCTGAACGAGATGTTCTGGAAGCCCGCGGCTTCGGCGGCCTTCGCCACCTCGACGATGCGGTCGTAGGGGAGTCCTCGCGGGTTGAGTCCGAACCGGATGTCGTTGCTGCTGCGCGCCATGCTTTCTCCTCGGAAGGGTTGGGTATGGAGCGAGCATAGCAGCAGGCGGGGGTCTGTCAACGCGGAGGGCGCAGGGGTTACCATGAAGACATGATCCCCATCACCGACAACATCCATCTGGCCGAGCACGAACTGGAGTTCCACTACGTCACATCCGCAGGACCGGGCGGGCAGAACGTGAACAAGGTCGCCACCGCCGCGCACCTGCACTTCGACGCCGCGACATCGCCGTCGCTGCCGGACGAGGTGAAGCGCCGGCTGCGCAGCGCCGCAGGACGCAGGCTCACTCCGAACGGGGTGCTCATCATCAAGGCGCAGCGCTACCGCAGCCAGGAGCGCAACCGCGACGACGCGGTAGAGCGGCTCGTGAGCATCCTGCAACGCGCCGCCCTTCCCCCGCGCGCACGCCGTTCCACGCGACCGTCGCAGGCGTCGGTGGAACAGCGGTTGGCCGAGAAGCGTCTGCGCGGCAGCCGGAAGCAGTCGCGCTCATCCACGGACGGACTCGACGAGGAGGAGTAGCCCATGCCGAGACTCGAAGACCTCCCTGACCTCACACGGCAGGGGATGCTGAACTTCCCCGCCTTCGACCACGACGACGCGCCCTGCGTGCGGATGACCAAGCCGTTGAACGAGGCGAAGATCGCGCTCGTGACGACGGCCGGCCTGCACCTCCGCGACGATGTGCCGTTCTCCGGCGGAGACCAGACGTACCGCGTCATCCCGTCGTCCTCACCGGCCTCGGGCATCATCCAGAGCCACATGAGCATCGGGTTCGACCGGACGGGCATCATGCGCGACGTCAACGTCACGTTCCCCATCGACCGGCTGCGGGAGATGGCGGAGCGCGGCGAGGTGGGTTCGCTGACGGAGAACTTCTACTCGTTCATGGGGGCGCAGCGCAGCCCGCGCCGCATCGAAGAGGAGACCGGCCCGGAGGTCGGACGCCTGTTGCTGGAGGAGGGCGCGGACGCGGCCTTCCTGACGCCGACCTGACCGAACTGCACGCACACGGTCAGTGTGCTCGCGCGCGCCATCGAGGAGACCGGCCTGCCGACCGTCACCGTTGCGCTCATCAAGGAGCATGCCCAGCGGGTGAAGCCGCCCCGGACGCTCTGGGTCCCATTCCCGTTCGGGTTCGCGCTTGGCAACCCGGACGATCCGCCGTTCCAGCAGAAGGTGCTCTCCGCCGCGCTGGGTCTGCTGTCGGAGAACGACACGCCCGTGCTCGCCGAGTTCCCGGAGGACGCCGCCGCCCCGCCCGTGCTGCTGCAGGCGAGCGCCGCGCAAGAGGAGGCGGCGAACCGCGACGGCGACCCCGCCGACGAGGTCACCGCGCTGCGCGGCTACTACGAACGTTGGGTGGACGAGCACGAGGGCCGGACGATGGTCGGGCTGAGTGGCGTGCCGCAGCGGCAGTTCCGCGGCCTCGTGCGCTACCTGCAGGCGTTCGCCGCCGGGGAGGACGCGGCATACGACCGCGCGCCGGAGCGAGTGGAGCCCGTACGGTTCCTTCGCCTCGCCTCGGACGACCTCAAGGCGTTCTTCCTCGAGGCCCGTTTCTCGCAGCGCCCTGACGACAGGGACGATGAGCTGCAGCGCTGGTTCTGGTCGGAGACGGCGATGGGGAACCTCATCGCGTCCGTGGCATCGCGCCTCGCGGAGCAGGGCAACGAGCAGGCCGCGTGGGGCCTCGCGCGGTAGCCTAACCCGCCCGCGCGGCGCGGGCCCGCGCCGGGAGCGAGGCGGAGCAGCGGGCGGCCGCGGCGCGCCCCCCCGCGGGGTATCCTAACCCGCCCGCGCGGCGCGGGCCCGCGCCGGGAGCGGGGGGCGGCGGGCGAGGAAGAACGTGAGCGAGCCGGCTATCGTGACCATTCCGAGCGAGAGGAACGCGAAGACGTAGTCGCCTCGTGCGTCGTACATGATGCCGGCGTAGACGGGGCCGATGATGCTGCCGCTTGCCGTGATGGTGTTCGACCATCCGGCGATCTTTCCGAGCTGGCGCAGTCCGAAGTAGTCGGCGCGCAGCGCCATCATCAAGGGGCCACGCATCCCCCACGACACGCCGTGCAGCAGTATCGCCGCCACCACTACCGGCACACTGCTGGACCATGCCAGCAGGCAGATGCCCGTGCCGTGCCCGAGCATCGCGAGGCCCGCGAGCAGGCGTTTCGGATGGCGGTCGCCCAGGATGCCGCCGCTCACCTGGCCGATGACCTGCGCGACCATGAGGCCGGGGAAGAGGAGCGCCGCGCGGGCGAGGTTCCACTCGTCGCTCTCCACCAGGTGGGGGACCAGGTGCACGGGGATGGTGCCGACGACGAGCAGGGCGAGGCCGTGCCCGCTGGAGACGAGCCAGAAGGAGCGGTCGCGGATGGCCTCGCGCAGCGTGAAGTCGTAGTCGGTGCCCGCGGCGCGGCGTGCGGCTGCGTGGCGGGCGGCGTCCTCGTCGCTGTCGCCGTCCGGGTTCAGTCCGAGTTCCTGTGGGCTGTGCCGGAAGAGCTGGGCGAGCGGGAGGCCGATGCAGAACGAGAGGATGCCGGAGAAGACGGCGGTCTCCCGCCATCCGAACGTCGTGATGGACAATGCGATCAGAGGCGCTACGACCGCGCCGCCCGCGAAGCCGATGGAGGTGACGGACATGGCGCGGGCGCGCTTGCGGATGAACCAGTGGGCCAGCGCCGTGTTGATGGTGAGGAAGCTCGCGAGGCTCGTGCCTACGGCGATGACGGTGAGGGCCGCGAAGAGGTGCCACAACTCCTGTATCTGTCCGAGCAGGATGAGTCCGACGCCGAACAGGACCGTGCCGGCGCGCATGAGCGGCCGGGGGCCGAAGCGGTCCAGCAGCCAGCCCTGGATGGGGCCGAGGAGGCCGGTCTCGATGCGGAGCAGGCCGAACGCCCATGAGACCGCGCCCCGGCTCCACCCGAACGTCGACTCGAACTGCACGACGTAGAAGCCCTGCGAGAGGAAGAGCAGGGACGAGTGCATGATCTGGTTGAAGAACGCCGCGCCCACCATGCGCCAGCCGTAGAAGACACGGTGACGCAAGGCAAGGATGCTTCGGGCGGATGCGGCCATGCGGACGGGGCGCTCAGTCGTACCACTGGCCGGTGATGGTGCGCACCTCGGGGTAGGTGGGGTCGTCTATCGTCGTCTTGAACGGCGGGAAGAGGAGGTCTATCAGCAGGCCGGGGCCTCCCGCGGGGCCCTTGGCGTTGCGCGCCTGGTGTTGCAGCGCGTCTATCTGCTCCTGGAGCGTTTCGGCGATGCGGAGCAGCGACTCCACCTCCGCCGCGCCGCTCTTGAGCTGCGAGCGCAGCAGCGCGACGCCGTCGGCGACCTCCTGGGCCTTGCTGGCACGGACCTCGGCGATGCCGCCGTGCCATTCGCCGGGAGGGTGCCACGTGATGAAGGGCGTCATGTCGCCGCCCCAGCGGAAGGAGAGCTCGCCGGTCTCATGGCTGTGGCGCACGCCCGGCTCGCCGGGTATCTGGAGGAGCGCGGTGACGAGCACCTGGTCGGTCTCGAGCACGGTGTAGACGCGCCGTCGCGGGCGTCCGTGGACCTCCATGCCGCGCCAGCCCTTCTGGTCGTCCGGCAACTGGAACGGGTTGATCTCGATGGCCATCGCTCTCCTCCTCGGCGAACCTCTAGCAGTGCCTGCACTATACTGCATCGGTTCCCGCGCCCGGACAACCGGCCTGTGGGCAAGCGTCAGTCCGCACGAGAGACCTTTGCGTAACCTGCCCTGGCAAGCGTTGTTCTTTCCACCCACCCACCCGAACGCCCTTCGGCAGGCTCAGGACAGGCCTGGGGGACACGCCCCACGCCGCGGGCTTAGCCCGTGGCAGCGGGGATACTCCCCTCTCCACTCCCCCCAGGACGGCGAAGAGCAGATACCTCATGATGGAGGCAGCATGATACGGACACGGAAGGCGATACTCCTCATCCTTGCGGCGGCGCTGTTCAGCGCGCTCTTGTTGAGCGGTTGCGACAGCGGCGACCCGACTCCCACGCCGACCGCGGCTCCGGCGCCCACGGCAACACCGACGTTGGCGCCCGCTCCCACGCCCGAGCCGACGCCGACTCCCGAACCAACACCGACGCCCGCGGCCACTCCCGACCCCGGCCCGGAGACGCAGGAGGAGATCGTTGCGCGGCTGCGCGGCAACGCCGAGAGCTTCGAGTACGCGGTCGGCACGCACGGCGGGACAATCACGTACTCGACGATCGGCGAGCCGCTGACGTTCAACCTGCCGCTCGCGAACGACGCGAGTTCGTCCGGCTACCTCAGTTACGTATTCGAGGGTCTGACCGAGACCTCGTGGCTGAACGACGCTATCGAACCGTTGCTCGCGGAATCGTGGGAGCACTCGGACGACGGCAGGGAGTGGACGTTCCGCCTGCGGCGCGACGTCTCCTGGCACGACGGCGAGCCGTTCACCGCGCGGGACGTGGACTTCACGTTCAACCGCATCATCTACAACGACGACATCCCGACTCCCAGCCGTGAGGCGTTCATCTTCGTCTACACGGACGAGGAGACCGGCGAGCAGACGGACGGGCGGATGGCCGTGACCGCGCTGGACGACTACACGGTGCGGTTCGTGCTGCCCGTCTCCTACGCGCCGTTCCTCCGCTCGATGGGCACTGCCATCTACCCGAGGCACCTCCTCGAACCGTACGTGGACGCGGGCACGTTCGAGGAGGTCTGGGACGTCGACACGGACCCGTCGGAGGTCATCGGCACCGGGCCGTTCACCATCACGAGCTACACGCCTGGAGAGCGGGTTACGCTCCGGCGCAACCCGGACTACTGGATGCAGGACAGCGCGGGCAACAGCCTCCCGTACATCGACGAGATCGTCTACCTCGTCGTCGATACGCTGGAGGAGGAGTTGGAGCTGTTCCAGGCGGGCGAGACGGACGCGCACGGCGTGCTCGGCGAGGAGCACCCCGTGCTGGAGCCGCTGCAGGAGGAGGGCAACTTCACCATCTACCGGCGCGGCCCCGGCTTCGGCACGACGTTCCTGACGTTCAACGTGCACCCCGGCACGAACCCGGACGGGGAGCTGTACGTGCGGCCCGAGGCGCGAGCGTGGTTCGACACCCTCGAGTTCCGGCAGGCGGTCGCGCACAGTGTGGACAAGGAGCGGGTCGTCGAGGAGACGCTCGGCGGACTCGGCTATCCGCAGTGGTCGTCCATCAGCCCCGCCACGGGCGACTTCCACAACCCGGACGTCCGGCGGTACGAGTACGACCTCGACGCGGCGAACGCGCTGCTCGACGGCCTGGGCTGGACGGACACGGACGGCGACGGCGTGCGCGAGGACGCAGACGGCAACCCCATCGCGTTCACGCTCGTGACGAACGAGGGCAACACCGTGCGCGAGCGGGCCACGGGCATCGTCGCGGACGGGATGCGGAGCATCGGCCTCGGTGTGGACCTCCAGGTCATCGACTTCGGCTTGCTCGTCGGTCAGCTGACCGCGACGTACGACTGGGAGGCGGTGGTCATCGGTTTCACCGGCGGGCCTGACCCGTACGGCGCCATCACGTTCTGGCACAGCGACGCGGACTTCCACCTGTGGTATCCGAACCAGCCGGAGCCGGTGACGGCGTGGGAGGCGGAGATCGACGAGCTGTTCACGGCGGCGAGCCAGGAGCTGGACCACGAGGAGCGCGTGCGGATGTATCACCGGGCGCAGGAGATCGCGGCAGAGCAGACGCCCGTCATCTACACGTCGTTGTCGGAGCGGTTGACTGCGGTGCGCAACGTGTTCGGCAACGTCACGCCCACGCTCTACGGCCTGTGGGACGACCGGTACGTGTACCGCACGGACCGGTAGGGGACGCCCCTCACCCGCCGCGCAAGCGCGTCGACCTCTCCCCGAGGGAGAGGTGGGAGAACGGGCGCCCACAAGGGACGGTGGGGACAGGGTGGTTCGCGAACCGCCCCTACACCGGGCGGGGGCAAGGGCACCCACAAGGGATGCCCCTACACCGGACAGGGGCGAGGTTCCCTAAGTTCACAAACGAAGTGCAACACCAGATTAAGGTGTTGCCATGGGGAAACGCTATACGCAGCTCGGGATTGAGGAACGCTGTGCGATTGCCCGCCTACGTACCGAGGGGCGCT
>MPMJ01000092.1 GCA_002238425.1 SAR202 cluster bacterium bin16
CCCATGTATCCATCTGCTTTCCGTAGGCGTCCAGGAGCGCGTCGTTGCCGCTGGCCTCGTAGAGGCTCTCGTACATGCCCCGTGCGATGGGCGAAATGTTCCATACAATGTCTACGATTGCATAGACTAGGAACGCCGCTATGAACCTGGGATAGTGCATGCGCACACCTCGCGTGGCAGTCAAGCCAGATGACCCGCCGAGATTACATGAGACTATCTCTGCGCAACAAGCCCGATTGCGAACTTTTCGCTGGGAGGTCCTACTGTGAGGACTTTAGTCGCTGGTGAGCCTGAGTGGGCGGTAGGTAGCGCTATCTTCGAGATGTGGCTCGGCAGCCCGACCGTCCCTGCGAGCACATATCATATCAGCAGGCCTGTCGGCCTGTCCGCCCCGGTGTGCGGCCATTCTTCGTTGTTCCAAGCCCCCGCAACATAGTAGAATAGCATGGAAGCATCTCCCGAAGGGAGGACGCATGAGAGACTCAGACATCCCCGCAACCACGCCGGTCGCGCCAACCCTCCCGTTGGAAGAGACCGCCCGCCTGGGCGACGAGATTTACGAGCGGGACATCCGGCTCCAGGTCGAAGCCGACCATCACGGGGAGGTCGTCGCTATCGACGTGGGCAGCGGGGACTATGCCATCGCCGACACCGCCCTTGCCGCAGCGGACGCCCTGCGAGAACGGCGTCCCGCCCCTGATGTTTGGGCAGTGAGGGTGGGGCATCGAGCGCTGGTGAGCTTTGGAGGTCATCGTCCTCGGAGAGTCGAGTGATAGAGGGCTTTGTGAACGCAAATCGCGAAGCCATCGTGCCCCTGTCACTCCGTGGGCCGGAAGGACAGGCGCGGGAAGTAAATGCCGTGATAGACACCGGCTACAGCGGCGCTTTGACCTTGCCGCCGTCGCTGGTGGCGGAGTTGGAGTTGCCCTATGTGCTCAGTAGCAGGGCGACCCTGGCTGACGATACCGAAGTCGGCTTCAGTGTACATCGCGTCATTGCGCTTTGGGACGGTCAGCCACGGCACATTGAGGCCCACGCGTTGGGCAGCACCCCGCTTGTGGGTATGCTGCTCCTGGACAGCCACAACCTGAACATCGAAGTCGTGGACGGCGGCAGCGTCGTCATACAGGCCAGAGAGTAGCGACAGCCCTCCCGAATCGACGAGTCCGCTTCAATCCTTCTCCGTCCCCTCCCCGCTCGTCTCCCCCGCCGGCATCCGGTAGCCGACGCGGGGTTCTGCGAAGATGTAGGTGGGGTTGGCGGCGTCCTCCCCCAGCTTGCGGCGCAGTCCCATCAGCTGGGTGCGCAATGCCCGCACGTTCCCCGGCTTTCCCGGACTCCATACCCGCCTGAGCAGCCGGTCGTGGGGCACCACCCGCCCCGCCTCCATCGAGAGCGCCGCCAGCAGGTCGAACTCGATGGGCGTCAGGGGCGCCGGCCGCCCCGAGACCGTCACCCTGCGCGCGGCGTAGTCGATGGCCAGTTCGCCCAGCACGAAGGGCTCCTCCGGCGCCGGGTGCTCGGCCCCCGCGAACCGGCGCAGAGCCGCGCGCACCCTGGCCACCAGCTCCGATGGTGAGAAGGGCTTGACGATGTAGTCGGTGGCCCCCTTCTCCAGCACCCTGGCGACCACGTCGTCCCTGCCGTAGGCTGACAGGAATATGACCGGGATGCGGGAGACGGCCAGGATGTCCTCCATCAGCTCCTCCCCGTCGTGGTTCGGCAGTATCAGGTCCAGCAGCGCCAGGCGGGGGCTGTGCTCCGCCATCAGCGCCAGCGCCTCCTCCGGCTCTGCCGTCACCACCGCACGGAAGCCTGCGGTCGAGAGGGCATCCCGCACCGCCTTCAGTATCAGGGGATCGTCGTCCACCACCAGGACCGTGCCTGCTGACGGTTCGCTGTCGTGGGAACGCGCGGGACGCCGGACGGGTCCGTCGTCCTGCACCGCCGGCAGGGTGAAGGCGAACCGCGCCCCCAGGCCAGGCCCGCCGCTCTCTGCCCGGATTCGGCCCCCGTGGGCCTCCACGATCCCTTTGCATATGGCCAACCCAAGGCCGGTCTCGTCTCCCGCGTCCCGGTCCTCCCGGCGGGAGAACTTGCGGAACAGATGCGGCAGGTCGCCGGCGGGTATCCCCCGCCCCTGGTCGGCCACCGAGAACTCGACGTGGCCGCCCTCCCGCACGGCGGACACCTGGATGACTGACGACTCAGGGGAGTGCCGGGCGGCGTTCGAGAGCAGGTTGCCGACGACCTGCACGATGCGCCGCCGGTCCGCCATCACCAGGGGCAGGTCGGCCCCGACGTCGATCTCCAGGGTGTCCCGGCCCCCGGCGCTGGTGAAGGCATTCCTGGCCCGGTCCACCAGCGAGGCCACCTCCGTCGGCTCCGGGTCCACCGGCAGCGTGCCCGTCTCGATGCGGGCCACGTCCAGCAGGTCGCCGATGAGTTCCCGCATGTGCTCGGCCCGGTCCGTGATGATCCGGACGAACTGGCGTACCTCGGCCGGGTCCAGGTCCGCCGCGTTCAGCAGGGCGGTGGCCGCGCCCATGACGGAGGTCAGGGGCATCCGCAGTTCGTGGCTCACCATGCCTAGGAACTCGGCCCGCAGGCGCTCCTGCTCCTCCACCGCCGCCATGTCCTGCATGGTGACCACCACCGACTCCACCTCCCCGTCATCGGAGCGGATGGGCGTGGCGTTGAGCAGCACGGTCACGCTGCGCCCGTCGGGAACGCCCATGACGATCTCCTCGGCACGCACCGTCTCGCTGGAGCCCAGCACGCGGGCCAGGGGGAACTCCTGTA
>MPMJ01000026.1 GCA_002238425.1 SAR202 cluster bacterium bin16
GAGCTCGTGCGGGACACCGGCGGGCCGGGCGAGTACCGGGGCGGCCTTGCGATGCGGCGCGAATACGTCGTCAAGCAGCCGAGCCGCTACGCCGGAGGCAGCCCGCGCAACCTCGCGCCCGCGCACGGCGTCGTTGGCGGCATGGACGGCGTCGGCGGCGCGGTGACGGTCAACCCGGGCGCGGACGACGAGCGGCGCTACGTCGGCATCATCTCGAACGTCATGATCGAACAGGGCGACGTCGTGCGCGTCGAGACCGGCAGCGCGGGCGGCGCAGGCGACCCCGTCGAGCGCGACCGCGATCGCGTCGTGAGCGACCTGCGGAACGGCTACATCAGCACGGAGGCAGCCGTCCAGGTCTACGGGCTGGACGAGGAGGCCATCAGCGAGGCCCTCGCGGTCCAGGCGGAATGAGCGCACCGGCGCCGGACGTCATCACGCAGGAAGTGATCCGCGCGCGGGTCGACGGCATCATGCGCGAGATGCAGGCCGCCGTCATGCGCACCGGCTTCTCCACCATCATCCGCGAGTCCCACGACTTCTCCGCGGGCATCACCGACCGCGACGGCAACACCGTCGGCCAGCACTCGGCGCTCCTCCAGCATCGCGGGGCGTACCCGGACTGCGTCGCGGGGGTCCTCCGGCACTACCCACACGACGTGATGGAGGACGGCGACTGCTATCTCATCTCGGACCCGTACTCGTCCGGCTGCCCGCATCCAAACGACATGGTCGTCGTGACGCCCGTCGTCGTGGACGGCGAGGTCGTTGCGTTCTGCTCCTCGATGGGGCACAAGAGCGACATCGGTGGGCAGTCGCCCGGCAGCCGGAACGCGATCGCTCGCGACGTGTTCGGGGAGGGGCTGAACATCGCGCCCGTGCGCTTCCACCGACATCGCGAGCCTGTGAAGGAGGTGATGCAGTTCCTCACGGCCAACAGCCGCACGCCGGAGCTGGTCGTCGGCGACCTGAACGCGCAGGCCGGAGCGATGTACACGATCGGCGCGGGACGGCTGAAGGAGCTGTTCGCGCAGTTCGGCACGCCAACGGTCACCGGCGCGTTCGCGGACACGGCGCGGCGGACGGAGATCCGCGTGCGGGCAGCCATCGCCGAGTGGCCGGACGGCGAAGCCGAGGCCGAGGGGTACGTCGACGACATCGTCGACAAGAGCAAGGCCGTGCGCATCCACGTCCGCGTCGAGAAGTCCGGCGACGGCCTCATCGCCGATTTCTCCGGCTCCGACGACCAGAGCCCCGGCCCCATCAACGTGCGCCCGCCGTTCATCTACGGAATGGCGCAGTTCGCCCTCATCGCGATGATCGACCCGAACCTGTACGGCAACGCGGGGCTGGCGCGGACCATACAGTTCCGCTTCCGGCCCGGCAGCGTCGTCAACCCCACCTACCCTGCGCCCGTCGGCTTCTATTCGATGACCATCCCGGTCGTCGAGGACGTGCTGTTCGAGGCGATGAGCAAGGTGGCGGGGCGTCCGCTCGTAGCGCACAACGCGCCGCCGAACCTCGTAGTCATCGGCAACGTCTCCGGACGCGGCAAGCGCTATGTGCAGTACGAGTTGCTACGCTCCGGTAACGGCGCGTACGACGGCGGCGACGGCTGGACGGGCACGGCGCACTCGGCGAGCGGCGGCTCCAAGTTCACGAGCGTCGAGATCATCGAGTCCGAGTTCGACGCCGAAGTTGAGCGGTTCGAGATCATCCCGGACTCCGGCGGCGCGGGGAAGCACCGGGGCGGCAACGGCCTGCTGCGCCGCTACCGCATCCACTCGGAGAGCCGCTTCGCGGGCGGCAACCCGCGCAATCTGCGCCCGCCGCACGGGCTCGCAGGAGCAGGCGACGGCGCGCCGGGAGGCGTCACAGTCAACCCGGGCGCGGAGGACGAGGAGACGCACCTGGGCCTTATCTCCAACGTACCGCTACACGCGGACTGCATCATAGAGGCTCGCACCAGCGGCGCGGGCGGCGTCGGCTCGCCAAAGGAGCGCGACCGCCGCAAGGTCGTCCGTGACCTGCGTAACGGCCTCATCAGCAGACAGGCCGCAATCGACGTGTACGGCCTCGAGCCCCAGACCGCGGACGACGCGCTCGTGCCGGGGTTGTAAAGGGTAGCGCTACCCAAACTCCGCCATGAGTTCATCTAGGGTCGCGTACTCAGTGAGGCCCTTGCCGGTGCGAATCTGCCGGATAGCTTCCCGAGTAGTTGCATTGGGCACTCGTGACGGGAACGGCAGCCCGCCGTGAGCAACCACCTCCTCATAGAACCAAGTGACGGCCTCGGTCACTGAGAGGCCAAGCGCGGAGAACGTCTCCTCCGCCTTGCGCTTCAGTTCAGGCTCAACGCGCACATGTATCGTTCCTGTCTTGGCCATAGCCGCCCTCGTGCAGCAAGTTACATTGTAGCCCCCTCCCCCAAGCCACAGGCGTATACTCGCCTCGCACGAACCAGCGAAGGAGGCGCATCATGCCGGTCGTTGACGCTGACACCCATGTGGACGAGAACGACGAAACGTGGTCGTTCCTGCTGCCGGAGCACGAGCGCTTCCGCCCGCTTACCATCTCGCCGCCTGACGGCTATTACGTGGACCCGGCGCTTGCGCCGAAGGGCTACAACCGCTTCTGGAGCATCGACGGCGCGCTCCGCATCCGGCGCAACCGCGACGACGTGCGCACCGGCACGACGGTCGAGACTCGCGAGCTGACGGACGTGTCCGCGAGGCTGCGCGACATGGACCGGCTGGGCGTGGACGTGCAGGTGATGTACCCCACCCTCTTCCTCACTTCCGTCAGCGCGAAGCCGGACGTGGAGTATGCGCTCGTGCGCGCCTACAACCGCTGGCTCGGAGCGAAGTCGGATGAGAGTGGCGGCCGTCTCCGCTGGGTGGTGATCCCGCCCATCCTGAGCATGGACAAGGTGGCGGAGGAGGTGGAGTGGGGCAAGGAGCACGGCGCGTGCGGCGTATTCAAGCGCGGCGTCGAAGCAGGCAGCCGCTCCGCGAACGACCCCTACTTCTTCCCGCTGTACGAGGCTGCGGAGCGGATGGACATACCTGTGTGCATCCACATCGCCGCGGGCGACCCGGCGATCACCGACACGCTCTCCTCGCACCTGACGATGTACAACTTCAGCCTCTCGCCGATAGACGCCTTCGTCAACATGGTCCTGGCGGGCATACCGGCGCGCTTCCCGAACCTGCGTGTGGGCTTCATCGAGACGATGTCGTCCTGGGCGCCATACGCGATGGCTGAGCTGCAGGCGCGGCACGAGCGCTCCGGCTGGATGGGGCAGTTCGAGCTGGGGCAGGACCTCTTCCGCCAGGGACGCTTCTACCTCGCATGCCAGACGCACGAAGACCTGCCGTACGTGATGAAGTTCACCGGGGAGGACAACCTCGTCATCGGCACCGACTACACGCACGCCGACCAGTCCGCCGAGATCGAGGCGCACGCCATCCTGCGCAGGCGCGAGGACATACCGGCGCACGTCGTCGACAAGATCGTGCGCGACAACCCCACGCGGTTCTACGGCCTTGACTGACGCGCCCCGCACGGGTGCGACGGCGTGAGCACAGAACTCACCGGCGTATTCTTCGCTCTCGGCACCTCCATCGCGTTCGGACTCGGCTCCACCGTGGCGCGGCTTGGGCTCGTCGGAACGCCGGTTGTCACCGGCACGGTGGTATCGATGATTGCGGGCACGATACTCATCGTGGGGGTCGCGGCGCCCGGCTACGCCTCCACGCTCGGCGGGATCCAGACCTCAGGCTGGGCGCTCCTCGTGTTCACCGCCATCATCAACTATCCCATCGGACGGCTGCTGGTGTTCAACGCGATGCTGCGCATCGGCGTTGCGCGCGGCAACACCATCGTCTCCGCGAACCCGGTGGTCGCCGGCACCATCGCCATCCTATGGCTCGGTGAAATGCTCGGCCTTCAGAGTGGGGTGGGTATGTTCGCCTGCGTCGGTGGAGGGGTGCTTGTCGCATGGGCCGCGCGGCAGGGGCCGTCCGCCGACGCGTCTGCGCTCGCAGAGGACCCACGGCTCGCAGAGACCACCAAGGGCCTTCTCGCGGCGCTCGGCGCGATGCTCTCCTACGGCACGGTGAGCGCGCTCGTCAAGAAGATCGTCACGGACGTGACCGAGCCCATCATCGCGGCATCGCTCGTGTTCTCGTTCGGGACGGCGATGGTCGCGATGCTGTCGCTGCCGCGCCTGAGAAGGGAGCTGCCGCAGATGACGTTCCACCGCGCCTGGCAGCTGGTGCTGGGCGGTTCCGGCATGTCGCTGGGCGTCCTGCTCTTCTACAATGCGGCGAGCCGTGCGCCCGTCACGGCGGTCGCGCCAGTCGTGGCGCTCTCGCCCATCATCGCCATCCTTTTCGCGCAGGTCATCGCGCGGCGCTTCGAACTCATGGACAAGCGCATCTGGATGGGCGCAGCCTCGGTCGTGGCGGGCGTCGCGCTGATCGGCACGTCTCTCTGAAGGAGTTGGGGAGCATACGATAGGCGCCCTTACCCTGCCGGCCGCTCGCCGGATCTGCCGCGCAGCGACTGCTAACCGGCCAAGTTGAGCCCGACGATTGTCGCCATCAGGGTGACCCACGAACCGCCCAGCATCAGGTAGATGGTGCGGATATGCGCATTCATCTCCGACCGGAGGCCCTCGACCTGCTGCACCAGGTCGCCTATTCGCTCTACGGAGCCTTCGAGCCTGCTCAGGCGCTCTTCAATGGTTGTGGGCTGTGTCGTCATCGTTTCTCCTCTGCAGTCTAACATCCAGCGCAAGCCTAGGAAGCAGAGCGGGCAACGCGCAACGAGCGGATGTCACAACGTGACGCGAGCTCGTTCAACCACTCGCTGTTGCGCCTCACTCCCCTACCGAGTACCCTCGCCCTCTCCCCGGAGAGAGCCAGAGCGGGGACAAGGAGCGAACCATGACCAGCCTGATAACCGGAGCGGGACTCGTCGGCTCATCGTATGCGCGTGAGGCCATCGCGCAGGGAGACCCCGTCGTCTTCTATGACCTCCGGCCCGACGCCAACTACCTGCACACGAAACTCGACGGCGCGCCATACGAGGCCGTGCAGGGCGACCTGCGCGACCTGCCCGCGCTCGTGGCCGCGATGCAGCAGCACCAGCCGGAGATCGTCGTGCACACGGCGGGGCTCATCGGCAACAGCGTCAGCAGCCCGGTCTACACCGGCATGCAGATCAACGTGCAGGGCACCATCAACGTGCTGGAGGCGGCACGGCTCACCGGTGTCAAGCGGTTCATCCACGTGAGCACCTACGGCGTCTACGACCGCCGCTCCGATGCCGGTGGGACGATACCCGAGAACTACCCCCGGGCGGGCGAGGGCAACCCCTACTCCGCGTCCAAGGTAGCGAACGAGCACATCGCCGAGGCGTACGCGACGTACTACGGCTTCGAGCTGGTGTTCGTGCGCCCGTCCAACGTGTTCGGCTACAACCACTTCCGTGGGGGCTCCGGTGGCGGCATGACGGTCCACAGCCTGGTCGAGGCCGGGCTGACCGGCGAACCGCTGGTCGTGCCCGCCGTCCGCGGTCGCGCGTTCGAGTACGTCTACGGCAAGGACCTGGGGCGTCTCATCCGCCGCGCGGCGGGCATCCCGCTCTCCGGTGTCACAGCGTTCAACGGGGGCAACGGCTTCATCACCACCTTTGAAGAGCTCGCCGACGCGGTGCGCACCGTGCTGCCGGACCTGAAGGTAACGGTCACGCCGTCGGACGGGCCCGTCCCGTCCGCAACGACGCCGCTCGACATCTCCAACGCGAAGGCGCTGCTCGACTGGCAACCGGAGTACTCGGTGCCCGATGCGTTCGCGGACTACGTCGCAGAGATGCGCCGGGCTGAGGGGCGATAGGAGGCGAGCGCACCTGCCGTCATCCGACCCGTGTCACTCGAACCGCGAACCCGCTGACATCCGGCGCGATGTCGCGCGCCGTATCGATGACGGCTGCGAGCACCCACCCCACGGCGCTCGCCGTCCATTCGGGCATCTTCACCGTCACGCCGAGGCCGGAGCGCGTAGGGGAGACGGAGAGAATCCGCTCATCGATCGACGTTCGTATCGCGTGCTGTTCAGACACGGCTGCTACCTGCCCAAACTCGAACGATCTGGTGTTCCCCCGCCGGAGGCGGGCGGCCAACTCCGCTTCCGTATGCCCTCCGAGCAACCCGTGATCGAAGGCGATGAGTGCATCCGCTCCTCCCTTCGGAGTAAGGTTGAACCAGTTGAGCTCGGAGTCGAGGTAGTGAGCGGGCAACCGTGTGCTGGGATCAAGGCCGTACGCCGCCACTTGGAGCGCGGACAACTCGACGTCTCCGAAGCGACGAAGCGCGTCATCAAAGCACTGAACTAACGCCGGCAACACCTTAGCCGGTTCGATGGGGCGCCGGCGCACGCCGAGCGGCGCATACGCAAGTCCCGGAGCAGGCGGCGGCACCTCGGTCCGCTCGACGTCGCCGACCTCCAGTCCGACCTGCACATATCCGATCAGGGATGGGACGCTCCCAGCGGTCAGTTCCGCTTCGTTCATCCCCCAGAGCAATGAGCGACCACCCGACGTGGTCGACCAACCCATCAATCCGGCACGCGCTCTGAAAACGCTGTAGAGGTCTTCCTCCTCGGGGTTGATCAGGTTCGTGCCTGGAGCGAGTTGCCCGTAAGCCTCAAGAATCAGTGTTCCCATGGGCTACCGTCCCCTCCGTCGACAACCCAAAGGCTTGACCGCCTACAGCGCGTACAAGCGCTTGGGGTTGTCGTAGAGGATCTTCTGCGTGCTCGCCTCGGTGACCTTGCCGTCGTTGCTGAGTTTGCTCAACGCGTCGATCTCGGCGGTGGTGTCGGCGTGACCGTAGTCCGTGCCGATGACGAGGTGGTCGTCGCCGACGCGGTCGATGATGTACCCGAGGTCGTCGATCGTCTGGCAGCCGACGTAGAGGTTGTACTCCTCCATGAGTTGAGCGTCGCGCGGGAACACGCCGTCGGTGAACCTGCGCGAGCGGAGGACGAGGTCGTTCATCACGTAGGGCAGCCACTGCGACGTCACTTCGATGAACGCCCAGCGGAGGTCGGGGAACTTCTCCGGCACGCGGTGCAGGACGAGGTCGCTGAACGCGCCGACGGTGGGGAACTTGAACGTAGGAAGACCGAACGAGCGGTCGAGCAGGTCCATGTTCGCGTATTGTCCGGCGGCAGCGTGGACGGCGATGGCGAGGTTGAGCTTCTGCGCCTCCTCGTAGACCGGGTAGAAGTACGAATCGGAGAGGAGGAGGTTGTGCTCGTGCCCGCGGAAGAAGACGGCGCACGCGCCGTTCTCCTTGCCGAAGTGGATCTCCTCGATGGCCTTGTCGATGCTCATCAGCGGCGGGATGACGGCCCAGCGGAGGCGTCCGCCGCCCTGCTGCCAGACGTCGGCGAGCCAGCGGTTGTAGGCGTATGAGATGGCGTAGTCGGTGTCGGCGTGGTTCGTGAGCGGGCGGAGGAACATAGTGGGATAGAGGATGTGCATGTCCACGCCGAGTTCGTCCATGTGGTCGAGGCGGGCCTTGATGTCGGCGGCCTCGCGCGCGGCGGTGGGAAACTCCGGCCCGACGTTCTGGTTCATGCGCCAGGCGCGGCCCTCGAGGAACCAGTACTTGTCCGTGTTCGCGCCGTCCTCCCGGACGAGCACGAGGGGGCGGAACCGCGCGTCCTCCTCCCGCATGAAGTCGAACGTGCGCGGCGTCTCGATGACGTGACAGTCGGCGTCGATGACTCGTGTCTGAACAGCAGTAGCCATGGCAGGCCTCCCTCTGCGCGATGTGGCGCAAGCCTACCAAAATCTCACACCAAACTCACATCAACTCGCATCGATGGACAGGATCGTGGGGAACATGGGAGCAGGTTCGTGGGAAAACATCACGCGCTCCATAATCGGCTGCGCCTTCAGCGTTAGCAACGAGTTGGGGAGCGGCTTTCTAGAGTCTGTGTACGAGAAAGCGATGCTAGTTGCGCTCAATGGCCAAAGCATCGCTGTCCAAGCACAGGCTCCTATCAACGTCTACTTCCGCCAGGAGGTCGTGGGGGTATTCTTCGCGGACCTCCTTGTTGAGGGCCGGGTAATTGTCGAACTCAAAGCGGTGAAGGCCCTGTCTCCAGAGCACCAGGCGCAGGTGATCAACTACCTCCAAGCCACCGGAATCGAGGTTGGGCTGCTTCTCAACTTCGGTCGTCCCCGGCTTGAATACAAACGTCTCACGCGAACGAGGCCTTGATGAGAGCCTTTATCCTGTCCATCCTGTGCATCGATGTGAGTTCTACGGCGCGGGGCCGGCTTTCTCCTCGCCGGCAGCGACGCCGCGTGCGTAGGCGTCTTCCTCCGAGAGGCCTTCCAGGCGGGCTTGCGTGTATGCCTGCTCGTACGCCCTCGCGTACTCGATGGCGTTGTCGTGGTCCCTGCCCGCGAACTCGCCGTCCGCATGGGCGCCGGAGTAGGCGTGCGCCCGCTCCTGGTTCCAGGCCTCTTCGAAACGCTTCTCGTAGTACGTGAGGTGGTAGCGCCAGGCGTAGCGGTACGACTCGGGCCATTCGTACCCCAGCTCCACCGCGCGGTGCAGGCCCAGGAAATAGGCGTTCGCCTCCTCGTAGGCTTCCTGGTCCGGGAAGCCCAGTTCGACCTTCGCGGTGGCGAACACCTGAGCGTATATGTGCGCTTCTCGGTACGGGTCCTCCCAACGCTGCGTGATCGCCCGGCTGTGCGCGTCCACGTACGCCGTGGCGAATGCAGCGGTCCAACTCAGGATCTGGTCCTCCTCAATGTCGCCCCGGCCCTCCCACCGCTTCGCGTCAACATAACCGTGACGGTAGGCGATGGCGTAGAGGAGGCGCTGTCGCGTGGCCACGTGCCCACCATACGGACGTGAGCGTTCGTAGCCCTCGACGTAGATATCGGACAGTTCAACGCCCTCGTCGTGGGAGTATTCGTCGTCGATGCGGTAACCGGCGAAGACAGAGGCGTACGCGTGCGCGCCCACGCGGCTGGCGCCGCTGTGGGTGAACGCTTCCGTGTAGTCCGTCGCGAACGTCGTGGCGGAAGCGTCCTCGGAGAACGGCCAGCGCTCCGAGTTCTGCCGCGCGGCCTCGCTTGCGCGGCCAAGGGCCGAAGCGACAGGGACCGAGTCTCCGACCGCCTCCGCGAAGGCAGCCGCGTAGTCCGTCATGAAGTTCGGACTGTCCTCCGGAACGTGGACGTCTATGCTGGTGCCCACATAGAAGTGGTAGAGGGACCCGGCGGCGTAGTCCTGCGCGTCGTCGTCCGGCAGACCCAGGGCCTTCGCTGCCGCGAAGGCTCCCGCGAAGATGTCCGCATCCTTCCCGGTCACGTGTTCGTCAGCAGCGTACGCGACTCCCTCTGAAAATCCTTCCGGAAGCGGCGTCGGCGTTACGGTCGGCGCGGGCGTAGGCGTCGCCGTGGGTCCAGGAGTCGGAGTGGCTGTCGGTTCAGGGGTAGGCGTGGCTGTTGCCGTCCGCGGAGGCACACGGGTTGGCGTTGCAGTTGGCGCCATCGTGGGCGTAGGTGTCGCCGTAGGTGCAGGGGTCGGCGTTGCCGTCGGCTCCGGCACGGGCGTTGCGGTGGGCGCAGCAGTCGGCGTTGCCGTCGGCGTGGGAGGCGGGACAGGAGTCGGGGTGGGGTCGTCGCCATTGCAGGCGTTGATCAGGAGTAGTGCGGGCAGTATCGCCACGAAGAACAGACCGAACCGTCGTTGCATCTGTGTATGCCTTCCCTCTTCCTGGAGAACTGGTCGGGGCGGCCAGGATCGAACTGGCGACCTCCTGCTCCCAAAGCAGGCGCGCTTCCGCTGCGCTACGCCCCGGTGTTGCCCTCTAAGTGTAGCGCAACGGGATTGAGGGGTTGCGCTGTTGCACAAAATATGATATTCGTTCGGAACATTAGTTCTATTCAGGGGAGGTCAGCCATGCTCATCCAGCGCGCTCCGGACGTATACGAAAAGCTGCGACACCTCGGCGGGATGGCGACAGACGACGTGCTCTCGCCCGCCGAACGCTCGGACGATGCGGCGCGTCCGGGCGACGGCTGGGAGCGCGTGGGGCCGCGTGGCGGGGTGACGCCATACGCGGGTGTTTACAAGGCCGCGATGCCGAACGGGAAACGGATCTCCCTGATGCGCGTGATGTTCACGGACCACTGCATCATGGACTGCCACTACTGCCCCAACTCCTACTGGGTGCCGCGCAGACGCTACGGGTTCAAGGTGGACGAACTCGCGCGGCTGTTCGATGAGATGCACAGCCGCCACATGGTGGAAGGACTCTTCCTGAGCTCCGGCATCTTCAAGGACCCGAACGCCACCCAGGAGCGGCTGCTCGACACGGTGGAGGCGATACGCTCGCGGTACGGGTTCCGCGGCTACATCCACCTGAAGGTGATGCCCGGCACGAGCACGGACGCACTCCTCGAGCAGAGCCAGCGGCTCGGCGCGCGGCTCTCCGTCAACATGGAGTCACCCTCAGCGGAGCACCTGCGAAAGGTGAGCACGATGAAGGACTTCGACAACGGCATCGTCGCGCCCATGAAGCGCATCAGCGAACTGATGCAGGAGCGCTACGGCGGCGCGGTCGGCCAGGCAACGCAGCTCGTCGTCGGCGCGGCTGACGAGTCGGACTGGGACATCTACACGCGGATGCGGAGCCTCTACGGAGAGTACGGGTTCAAGCGCGTCTACTACTCGGCGTTCCGTCCCGTGCCGTACACGCCGCTGGAGGAACACCCCGCGACGCCGCCAGCGCGCGAGCACCGTCTCTACCAGATGGACTGGCTGTCGCGCATCTACGGCTACGACACGGAGGAGCTGCGTCCCGCCTTCGACACGGGCGGCTTCCTGGAGTTGCGCGCCGACCCCAAGCTGATGATCGCGGTGAACAACTTCGAGCAGTTCCCCGTAGACGTGAACCGGGCGACCGAGCGCGAGCTGCTGCGCGTTCCCGGCGTCGGACCGCTGGCAGCGAACCGCATCGTGAAGCAGCGGGCGCAGCACACCATCACGCAGCGGCAGGAATTGCAGGCGATGGGGGTGGTGATGAAGCGCGCCATGCCCTTCCTGCGTTTCCCCGGGCACAAGCCCGTGCCTGCGAAGCAGGGCGAACTGACGCTGTTCCCGGAGCAGAGCAAGGCCCGCACGCAGCCGGCGCGCCGCACGGTGGAGTTGCACGCAACGCACGCGGCGTCCGGCTGTGCGTCTTGTCCGCTCAATCCCGGGACCTGCGGGATGGCGGCGTAGGCGACCTGCCCTGCCGGGTTCCGGGCTGCGCCGCGCGGGTGCTACCATCCGCATGAACGAACGAGGACGGACAGACGAACGATGCTCAGAGTCGGCACACAGGCCCCCGACTTCACCCTGCCGCTCACCTCCGGCGGTCCTTTCACCCTCTCGGAACAGCGCGGGCGGAACGTCGTGCTCTTCTTCTTCCCGCGCGCAGGCACCAAGGGGTGAATGTGGGAAGCCGCGGAGTTCCGCGACACGCACGACCGCATCGCCAGCGCAGACGCAGCCGTGGTCGGCATCAGCACGGACGGCTCCGACGCACTGGCCGACTTCGCCCAGAGCCTCGGTCTGCCCTACAGCCTGGCGTCCGACCGCTCCGGCGAGGTGCGGCGTCTCTACGACGTGCGGCGCCGGTTCGGGCTGGGCACCTCCCGGTTCACCTACGTCGTGGACGACGCCGGAGTGATCCAGAGCGTGCACCACAACGAGTTCGTGATGAAGAGCCACGCCCGGAGCGCGCTCGAGGCGCTGGAAGCGCTCCGCAACGGCCAGGCCTAGCTCGACAGCCCTCCCCCACCGCCGCTTCGAGCCGATGCGGTATCATCGGAGCGTGTACAAGGTAGGTGTTCTCACGAGCAGCGACATGGGCGCACGCGGCGAGCGCGAGGATACGAGCGGTGCGTTGATCCGCGAGACCCTGGCGGCACCGGACTACGAGCACGCCGAGTACGCCGTCGTCCCCGACGACCGCGCGACCATCGAGCAGACCCTGCGAACGTGGGCCGACGAGCGCGGGCTCGACCTTATCCTTACGACCGGCGGCACCGGCCTGACCGACCGCGACGTCGCGCCCGAAGCGACGCTCGCAGTGATCGACCGGCTCGCGCCCGGACTGCCGGAAGCTATGCGCGCCTACGGCATGACGAAGACGCCGATGGCGATGCTCAGCCGCGGAACGGCGGGCGTGCGGGGCCGCACGCTCATCGTGAACCTGCCCGGTAGCCCGAAGGGCGTGCGCGAAGGACTGGAAGTGCTAGCGCCCATCCTGCCGCATGCGCTCGGCCAGCTGACGGGCGCCGACCGCGGACACTGAACCGCCCATGCGCATAGACGTCCTCACCGTGTTCCCGGAGATGTTCGGCCCCGTGCTCGCGGCCGGCATCGTCGGCAAGGCCATACGGAACGGCATCGCGGACGTGCGTGTCCACGACCTGCGCGAGTTCGCCCACGACAGGCACCGCTCCACGGACGACTCCCCGTTCGGCGGAGGTCCGGGGATGGTGATGCTCCCCGGCCCGCTCTTCGAGGCCGTGCGCTCGCTGGAAGCAGGGCAGGACGCGGCCATCGTCGCGCTGACGCCGCAGGGCAAGTCGTTCGATCAGCGGACGGCTGAGCGACTCGCCAGGCTGGGGCGTATCGTCCTCATCTGTGGGAGGTACGAGGGCATCGACGAGCGCGTCATCGAAGGGCTGGCGACGGAGGAGATCAGCACCGGTGACTACGTGGTGAGCGGCGGCGAGATTCCCGCGATGCTCATCGTCGACGCGCTCGTGCGGCTGCTGCCGGGAGCGCTGGGACACAGCGAAGAAGCGATTGCCGACGATTCACATACGTCTGGGCTGCTGCAGCACCCGCAGTACACGCGGCCCGCCGACTATGAAGGGCTCGCCGTACCGGAGGTATTGCTCTCCGGCAATCACGCGGCGATCGCGCAGTGGCGCAGGCAGGAAGCGCTGCGGAGAACGCTCGAACGGCGCCCCGACATGCTCGCCGGGGCCGAACTGAGCGCGGAGGACGTACGCATCCTCCGCGCCCTGGGCTGGGAGCCGCCTACGCCGGCACCCGGGCCGCGGGAGTAACCACAGGCTCGGACGCTTCCGAAGTGGCGGGGGCTGCCTTGCGGGCCGGAGCCGCCACCCGGCGGGTCTTGGTGGGCTCGGGCAGCGCCGTCCTGCCGAGGCTGAATGCTTCGAGGCTCTCCAGTTGGTTGGCACGCACCCATTCGTCGCGTCCCACCGGAGCGACCAGCCAGCCCTCAAGCGCGGCCTGGCGCTTCACCTCAACCTTCGTCCGTGCAGTGGCCTCCGGGTTCCAGTCGTACGCCGCGTTGACCGTCGGCGAGAGATGCATGGAGGTCGGCACGAGCATGCCAAGGAATGCATACATCGCGTTCCCCTGCTGGCAGAGGACGATCTGGTGGCCGGGAGTGGGGCCTGCAGCAGGCTCGACCCAGACGCCGGAGCAGACCTCGGTGGTGCTGTCGACCAGTTCGAGTTGTCCGCTGTCCAGCAGCGGCTCGACGTCGTCGAGTCGGTACTGTTTGCAGTTCCTCCTGCTGGGCCGCATCGCCTCTTCCAACGCGTCCTTGTGGACGATGTAGCGGGCATTCGGAAACGTGGGTAGCACACGCCCTGAGGAAGTGAAGTGCGTGCACCCTCCCGCGTATTCGGAGAAGAGATCCGTCTGGATGACGACGGCGATGTCCTTCGGCATGAGGCCGATCTGCTTCAGCTCCCGTGCCATCGACGATCTGCTGCGCGTCCGGACGACGTCGAGGGAGAGCGGGGGCTTGTCGCCGGGGCCCGTGTTCACGAGCACCCAGCCGTCCGGGTGATCGATGAGCAGGCTGTAGTTGCCAATGGAGACCCGGTTCTGACGGTCCGGTGAGACGAACCGCTCCCAGAGCTGCTTGGCGGTCGCCCCGAACACGGCGCCACCGTCCAGACGGGTGGTGCTGACACGGAGAAGGCGTATGTACGGTTTGGTTGCCTTACCCATCGTAATCTCCTTAGGCGCAGGAGCGCTTGCAGGGAGCAATGGCGGCTATTATGTCCAAGTTTTCGGTTTTGTCAATACTTTGTCTAGAATTCAGTTTAGATAACTGACCAAGTCTTACACGCACTAGGAGTCGGCGCTGGCGGTGGGATAGCCCGGACAGGCCTTGCCGAAGGCATGGCATCGATATTGAACGAAGTTTAGGAAATTGTCAGGCCGAGGCCGAACGGCGGGCGCTCGCTCCGCCGAGCGCAGCGCCGACCGTGCCTCCCGCGAACACCCACAGCACCGCCGCGCCGACCACCGCCAGCACGAAGTTCGCCGACAGCTGCGCGAAGAGGGCCACCCCCATGACCGCGATGCCCACGGGGAGCAGCAGGAGCACAGCCATGAGCAGACCGATGAGCAGCGCCTGCCCCTGGGTGCAGGCGCTCCGTGTGCCCGCCATGTATCCCCCGATGAGGGGAGACGGAATCGCCGTCACGAAATGCACGATGGGGATGAGGATGCAACCAAGGGTGACGGCTGCCCCCACGAGGGCGGCTTTGAACACGGCGGTACCTCTCAGGCGCAGGAGGAGTTGCGGAAAGTGTACGAACGGCCGGCGCGGACTGTCCAACGCTCGCGGCACGTACAATGACTGCCATGAAGGCACAACCCGCAACCGACCGGAGCCGTGGCGCCCGTGGCGTTTGACGACGCGTTCCGCCGCGCGCTGAGCACGAGCTTCGTCATCCGCGTGACCCACAGAGGACGGCGGAGCGGCCTGTCCCGCGTGCTGGAGACGACCTACTACTGGGACGGCGAAGGAAAGATCTACCTCTCCGGCTACCCCGGCAGGCGCGACTGGGTGGCGAACATGGGGGCGCACCCGGACGCGACCGTCTACACCGTCGAGCGCGGCCAGTGGTTCGCGGTTCCCGCGACGGTGCGCGTGCTGCGCTCGCGGAAAGAGCGCACGCCGTACATCATGGCGTACGTGCGCCACTGGCTGCGTCTGGGCGGAGGCCAGCGCCGCCTCGTCCAATGGGCGCTGGCGGCGGTCAGCGTGAACCGGGCGCTGCGCCTGCCGTGGTGGGGACCGTTCTACTGCATCCGCCGGATCTTCGACTCCATGCCGTGCGTCGAGGTGACGCTGGCCGGCGCACCCGTCGACTTGGGCGCGCCGCCGCCCGAACCTACCCTGCCACGCTCAGCCAAGGAGGCTCCATAATCCGTCAGAAAGTCGTTAACGCGGCGTTGACATCGCCCTAACCCATTGCGTACAGTGCCGCCCTGTAGCATGGCCGTGTATAATGCGCGGAATACATCCATGCATCTGCCCCGATCCGACAGAGAAGGCCGGCGTCGAACTACCGCAACACAGGTACTCGCCAACGCTATGATGCATAGCCCATCCAGCCGTCGTATCGGTAATCCCCACAGGACAACCCCCTGATCAGGAGCACTTTGCCATGAGCGCCTCCGTCGGATTCCACTTGCCGCCCAGAGCCGTATCCCGGCTCGACACGCTGGTGGACGGTATCGAAGCGAACCCGGGCCCACTGCTGAACCCCGCCGCGATGCGCGAGGCGACACAAGACCTGGACGTCCGCAGCGCGATCGAGCTGTTGCCGGAAGGCATGTCCCGCGAGGACCTCGTCGGCATCCTCAAGCTGGCGATGCTCACCGAGTGCGCGACCGACTCGTACTCGGCCGTCTTCCAGGACGGCGCGGAGCGGTTCGACTCCCCCTGGCTGGGACGGTTCAACGAGCGCGTCTGGACGCCGGACGAGCACACGCACTACACGCCGTACAAGTTCATGCTGCTGTCGCTCGGCTACTCCGAGGACCAGTTGGACAGCGAGATGCGCGAGGTGCAGGAGCGGCAGTACGAGCACTGCTGCGGCCGCAGTCCCGTCGAACTGACCACCTACGGCATCATCCAGGAGTACCTCACCGACAACTGGCACGGCATGATCAGCCAGTTGCTGAAGCCGTCCGCGCCCTACGCAGCCAAGTGCGCCTCCATGGTGAAGCGCCGCGAGACGTTGCACACCACCTGGTACCGGGAGATGACCGCCATCCAGGTTGATGAGAACCCGGAGATGCTCGGGCTGGTGGCAGATACTGTCCTGTCGTTCCAGATGCCCGGTACGCAACTCGTCCCTGAACTCGGCGCGCGCTCGCTTGAATGGATGAGCAAGGCGAACGTGGACTTCTCCCGCGTCGCCAGAGACTTCGTACGCAACTTCCAGCAGGTCGCGGGGAGCGTGAAGCGCGCCGGCCAGCTGTTCATCGACCTCGCAGCGAAGCGTGGCATGCGCGTCGGCCCTGTGCCGCTGACCACCGCCCGGCAGGTGTTGGGCAAGATCGGCGGGCCGGGCTACGGACTCGTCGGCGAGGCGGTGCTGGACAAGTTCGGAATCCCGCGTCCCACCAGCGAGTTCCAGACCGGGCCGATCAGCCTGCCGCCCCGGATGTACGAGGCCTTCCGCGCCCGCATTCGCGGCATGATTGCACAGCGCGTCGAAGTCGCTGCCATCCTCGGCGAGGTCTAAGGGCCACCTCCATGCCCCGTTCCCCACTGCGGCCCGTCGCACACGCCGCCAAGCTTGTTGCTACCCCCGTGGCAGACGTTGCCGCGCGCAGGGTGTTCTTCTCCACCGTCTCGAAGATCAAGGTCGGCTCGCTGCAAGTCGAGACGCCCGACGGCAAGTCCTATTCCTACCACACAAACACGCGCGGCCCGCACGGCGTGCTGCGGATACACGACAACTCCTTCTACCGGCGCATGCTCGCGGGCGGCGAGATCGGCTTCGGCGAGGCGTACCAGGCCGGCGTCTGCAGCTCTCCCGACATCGTGCAACTGCTCATGGTGGCGATACTCAACCGGCGCGAAGTGGACCTGAATCGCGGGCCGATGCGCCTCCTCTCCAAGCGCTCCAACCTCCGCCTCCACCGTAAGCGGTTGAACACCAAAGAGCAGAGCAAGCACAACATCCACGCCCACTACGACATGGGCAACGAGTTCTTCGGGCTCTTCCTGGACCCGACGCTCACCTACTCCAGCGCTGTCTTCGCGTTCGACGGACAACTCCTCGCGGACGCGCAGATCAACAAGTACGACCGCATGTGCGAGCTCGCAGGCATCACCGCGGGGAGCCGGGTGCTGGAGGTCGGCAGTGGATGGGGCGGCTTCGCGATGCACGCGGCACGGGAGTACGGCTGCCACGTCACGACCATCACACTCTCCCAGGAGCAGTTCGACCTGGCCTCGAAGCGCATCCAGGAGGCGGGGCTGAGCGACAGCGTCGACATCCGCCTCATGGACTACCGGGACGTCGAGGGCACGTTCGACAGCATCGTCTCCATCGAGATGTTCGAGGCCGTCGGCGCGGAGTTCTTCGAGACATACTTCCTGAAGAGCGCGTCGCTGCTGAAGCCCGGCGGCAAGCTGGCGATGCAGGTCATCACTGTGCCCGACCGGAGCTTCGAGTCCCAGAAAGTCGGCGTGAACTGGATACAGAAATACATCTTCCCCGGCGGTGTGTTGCCATCGCTCGCCGCGATGGAGCAGGCGAACGCCCGCACCGGGCTCATCATCGCGTCCGCGCACCACATCGGACAGCACTACGCGGTGACCCTGCGGCTGTGGCGCAAGGCGTTCTGGGAGCACATAGAAGAAGTGCGCGCGCAAGGCTACGACGATCACTTCATCAAGACGTGGGACTACTACCTCGGGGCCTGCGAGGCTGGCTTTCTCTCACACAACACAGACGACATCCAGATCGTCTTCGAGAAACCCGCCATCCCCGCCTGACTTCGGCCGTTCCCGCCCCTCCTCATCGTTCACGCGTTTCCCCGTCAGTCCCACGCTCTCCCGTCATTTCCCGCACTCCCCGTCAATTCCATGTTCCTCCGTCATGCCCGCGCCCCTTCGTCATTCCCGCGAAAGCGGGAATCCAAGAGCGTGCGTCAACCCACACGACTGCGAAGCTGAGCCGGAAGCGGAGCCTCTCATGCCGCCGGAATCCGGGGCGCCATTTCTCTGACACCAGCCCCTTACGCCAACCCTCCTCGACTCCGTACGCTGTCCCTGGAGGACAGCGCAGTTGCCGGTGCCACGCAACATCAACCGAATGGCTCTCCCGCACGAACGGACCGGAATGAGCCGTTCTGAGCCGTTCTTGACCCCGGATGAACTGCAGATGAGCTGCTTTGGGCCGCTGAACGGTCCACACACGGGGTCGATTCCAGAGGTGAGGTCAGGGGCATGAGCCGTTTTGAGCCGCAATTCCCCCGGAACCTTTCGCCGGACGAGTTGAAGGCGCCGCAGCTTGTGACACGCGCCCCTTGCGCGGCTCCATGCAGCGCGCAGACCATACCGACACAGGCCAACCTTCACTCGTATTCACTCCTAGCGCAAGGTACAATATATGGGGATGGATGGGGCGAACAACCACTAGATGTTGGGTACTGCCCCCTTGACAAAGCAAGGGAAAGGGGATAAACAGAGGTTCCTTTTGCGTACGCGCTCGGGGTACGCGTACGGTGTGTACGGAGTACACACCGCGCGCGTACGCGATTCGTATAAGCCTAGGGGCATGAAATGACTTACGTGGTGAGTACCGACCAGTTCAGCGCGGGGACGCCGGAGCAGATGCCGCCGGACGCAGCCGCGTCGACAACCATGCACGTCCGCAAGCGGAACGGAGGGCTCGAGCCCGCCGACGTGATGAAGATCGTGCGCGCGGTGGAACGCTCCTCCGGAGGACTGGACAGCGTTGATCCCCTGCGCGTCGCGACCCGCACCATCAGCGGACTGTACGACGGCGCGACCACCAGCGAGCTGGACGAGCTCTCCATCCGCACCGCCGCGTCGCTCATCGCGGAGGAGCCTGAGTACTCCAAGCTGGCCGCGCGCCTCCTCGCCGTCTTCATAGACAAGGAAGTGCGCAATCAGGACATCCACTCCTTCTCCCAGTCCGTGAAGGCGGGGCACGCCCTCGGCCTGATCGACGACCACGTCGCGGAGTTCGCCGCGGTCAACGCGCGCAAGCTGGACGACGCCATCACGCCGGAGCGGGACAGGCTCTTCGAGTACTTCGGCGTCCGCACGCTGTACGACCGCTACCTCCTGAAGCATCCGGAGAGCAGGCAGAGCATCGAGACGCCGCAGCACTTCTTCCTGCGCATCGCCTGCGGGCTCGCCGAGAGCCCTGCCGACGCCATCGAGTTCTACGAGCTGATCTCCCGGTTGGACTACATGCCGAGTTCGCCCACGCTGTTCAACTCCGGCACGCGCCACTCCCAGATGTCGTCCTGCTACCTGCTCGACTCCCCGCAGGACGACCTGGAGTCCATCTACAACCGCTACACGGACATCGCCAAGCTCTCCAAGTTCGCGGGCGGCATCGGCGTCTCCTTCTCGCGCGTGCGCTCGCAGGGTTCCCTTATCAAGGGAACGAACGGCACGTCCAACGGCATCGTGCCGTGGCTCAAGACGCTCGACTCCTCCGTCGCCGCCGTCAACCAGGGCGGCAAGCGCAAGGGCGCCGCGTGCGTCTACGTGGAGAGCTGGCACGCGGACATCGAGGACTTCCTCGAACTGAAGAACAACACCGGCGACGAGTCCCGGCGCGCGCACAACCTCAACCTCGCCAACTGGGTGCCGGACCTGTTCATGCAGCGCGTCGAGGAGGACGCCCTCTGGTCGCTCTTCGACCCGAAGGAACTGCCCGAGCTCGTGGACACCTACGGCGACGAGTTCGAGCGCATCTACACGCAGGCCGAGGCCGACGAGCGGTACGAGCGGCAGCTGCCCGCGCGTGAACTCTACGCGCGGATGATGCGCACGCTCGCGCAGACCGGCAACGGCTGGATGACCTTCAAGGACACCTCCAACCGCAAGTCCAACCAGACCCTCCTGCCCCAGAACGTCATCCACCTCTCCAACCTCTGCACGGAGATCCTGGAGGTCACCAACAAGGACGAGACCGCGGTCTGCAACCTCGGCTCCCTCAACCTCGGCCACTTCGTCACGGACGAGGGCGCGTTCGACTACGAGCGCCTGAACCGCGCCGTAAAGACCGCCGTCCGCTACCTGGACCGCGTGGTGGACATCAACTTCTATCCCACCGACGCGGCGTCCTACTCCAACAGCAAGTGGCGGCCCGTCGGCCTCGGCGTCATGGGCCTGCAGGACGTCTTCTTCAAGATGCGGATGCCGTTCGACAGCCCGGAGGCCATCGAACTCGGCGCGCGCATCCAGGAAGAGGTCTACTACGGCGCGCTCGACACCTCATGCGCGCTCGCTGAGACGCGCGGTCAGCATGAGACGTTCAAGGACACGCGCGCAGCCAGCGGCGAACTCCAGTTCGACTTCTGGGGAATCACCCCCAGCAAGCCGGAGTGGCCGGAGCTGCGGGAGCGCATCAAGCAGTTCGGGCTGCGGAACTCCCTGCTCATCGCCATCGCCCCCACCGCCACCATCGCCTCCATCTGCGGCGCCTACGAGTGCATCGAACCCCAGGTCTCCAACCTGTTCAAGCGCGAGACGCTCTCCGGCGAGTTCCTCCAGATCAACCACTACCTCGTCAACGACCTGAAGGAGCGCGGGCTCTGGACGGAAGCCATCCGCAACCGCATCAAGCTCAGCGACGGCTCCGTGCAGTACGTCGACGACATCCCTGACGACCTGAAGCGGCTCTACCAGACCGCCTGGGAGCTGCCGCAGAAGGCCCTGATAGACATGGCCGCCGCCCGCGGCCCATACATCGACCAGAGCCAGTCCCTCAACCTCTTCATGGCCGCGCCGACCATCGGCAAGCTCTCCTCCATGTACCTCTACGCGTGGAAGACCGGCCTGAAGACCACCTACTACCTCCGCTCCCGCCCGGCGACGCGCATCACCCAGACCACCATCGCCGTCGCCGAGAAGGAGTACGCGGACCAGGATGCGATCGCGTGCTCCCTGGAGAACCCGGAGACCTGCGAAGCCTGTCAATAGGCGGGCGAACCCGGACGAGCCCGCCCTGCGATAAGCAGCGCGGGCTTGTTCGCGACGATACGTTTCGACCTTGGAAAGCACCGCTCCCCTACGGGGAGCGGTACGTGACCGAATACGACATACGCGAACAGAACACGGAGACACGCGATGATCCTCGAACCAGGACTCAACCTCACACTCCGGCCCATGCGCTACCCGGACTTCTACGAGATGTACAAGAACGGGATACGCAATACGTGGACCGTCGACGAGGTTGACTGGTCGGACGACATAAAGGACCTGACCGGGAAGCTCTCCCCGCCGGAGCAGCACCTCATCCAGCGGCTCGTCGCGTTCTTCGCCACCGGCGACTCCATCGTCGCCAACAATCTCGTGCTCAACCTCTACAAGCACATCAACGCGCCCGAGGCCCGGCTCTACCTCTCGCGCCAGCTCTTCGAGGAGGCGCTCCACGTCCAGTTCTACCTCACCCTCCTCGACACCTACATCCCGGACGTCGACGAGCGGCACGAGATGTTCCGCGCCATCGAGACCATCCCCTCCATCAAACAGAAGGCCGACTTCTGCTTCAAGTGGATCGACTCCATCCATGACCTCGACACGCTGGACACGGACGACCAGAAGCGCCAGTTCCTGCTCAACCTCATCTGCTTCGCCACCTGCATCGAGGGGCTCTTCTTCTACGCCGCGTTCGCCTACGTCTACTTCATGCGCTCCAAGGGGCTGCTGAACGGGCTCGCGTCCGGCACCAACTGGGTCTTCCGCGACGAATCAGCCCACATGGAGTTCGGGCTGCAGGTCATCCGCACCGCGCGCGAGGAGTACCCCCACCTGATCGACGAGCGCTTCGAGGAGCAGGTGACGCAGATGGTCCAAGAGGCCGTCGACTGCGAGACGCAGTTCGCCGAGGACCTGCTGGAGGGCGGCGTCGCCGGCCTTACCGTGGTCGAGGTGCGCCAGTACCTCGAGTACGTCGCCGACCAGCGCCTCACCAACCTCGGCCTGCCAACCTACTTCGGCACGCGCAACCCGCTCACCTTCATGGAGCTGCAGGACGTGCAGGAACTCTCCAACTTCTTCGAGCGCCGCGTCTCCGCCTACCAGGTCGCCGTCACCGGCCAGGTCGCCTTCAACGAAGAGTTCTAGGGGACCTGTGACATCTGCCCGTTGCGCCGACGGGACATCCCTGCGTACCTTGTTCCTGACGGCTGCGAACCCCTGCCCTGTTCCCTGGCAGAAGCCTGTTGCAGATCGTTGTATTCCCGTTGCTTTGGAGTCGCTGTCTGTAGGATTCGCCGATGCAAAGCGCAGCCCGACCGTTGCAGGTACGAGCCGGATTCACGAGTGAAATACGCCAGATGCGACAGAAAGCAACAGAAAACAGAAGAACGACGCCCCGGCAGACCTTCGCGTTCCCCTCACTCCAGGTCCACTAACCCGTCAGCATCACCGACCCCGCTATCGACCGCCGCCTTGCCGACAGCGTATGCCACCTTGCGGTGCACCTCTGGGTCGAGCGGAGTGGGGCTGAGATCGCCGTAGGGCGTTGCCTCCATGAGCGCCTCGCCCGCCGCGATGAGCATCGCCCGGTTGATCTCCCCCGCCTGCGTGCTGAGCGCCCCGCGCCAGATGCCGGGGTAGCCCAGCAGGTTGTTCACGGTCGTGCCGTCGGCGGCGAGCGCCGCCCCTGCCTCGATCGCCAGCGCCGGACGTATCTCCGGGTCCGGGTTGGAGAGCGCGAACACCACCTGCCCGCTGCGCACCGCCTCCGGCGCGATGAGGCCCGGCACGCCCGTCGTCGAGACCACCACGTCCGCCGTCGCCATGATCTCGTCCAGCGATGCCACACGTCCGCCGTGCTGCTGATGGCGGGCGATGCAGTCCTCGTTCACATCCGCGCCCACCACTGGCCTGCCCGTGGCGTGCATCAGAAGCGACGCCACCGCCTGCCCCGCCGCGCCGCGTCCCCCCTGCCCGCCCTGCCGGTGGCGTGCACAAGAGCCACCCCCCCCGCCTCCCCCGCCGCGCCGAGTCCCACCTGCCCTATCGTCACGTCGGAGAGCCGCCTGCCGGTCGTCCGCATCGCGCTCATCAGCGCCCCGAGCACAACCGCGGCGGTGCCGTCCTGGTCGTCCTGCATCACGGGGATGCTGAGCCGCTCGCGCAGCTTCGCCACGATGTCGAAGCACGCGGGCGCGGCGACGTCCTCCACGTGGATGCCGCTGTACGTCGGCGCGACCCGGACGACGGCCTCGACAAACTCGTCTGCAGTCGAAGACTGCACGAGCAACGGCGCGCCGTTCACCCCCGCGAACTGCTGGAGCAGCGCGGCCTTGCCCTCCATGACCGGCATCGCGGGCGCGAGCCCGATCCGCCCGAGGCCCAGCACCGCCGTGCCATCCGTCACGATGGCGACCGTGCTCCCGATGGACGTGAACCGCCGCGCCAGGCTCGGCTGCGCGTAGATAGCGCGGCATATCTCCGCCACGCCGGGCGTGTACACCTTCCGCAGCATCGCGATGTCCTGCACCGGCTGTCTGCTCACGATCGCGATCTTGCCACCCTGGTGCAGGTCCATCACCTCGTCGCGCGTCTCCGTGACGCGCACGCCCTTCACCTGCCCCACCGCGCGCAGCACCTCCAGCAGGTGCGTCTCGTCCTCCACGTGCACGTCGATGTCGCGCAGCACGTAGCTCTGGCTCAGGTGCACGGTCTGGATGTTGCCGATATTCGCACCCGCGCCGCCGATGGCCGACGCAAGCGCGCCCAGCACGCCGGGGATATTCTCGTTGCGCACCTGCACGGTGCGGATCAGGCCGTAGTTCGTCGTGTTCGTCGTGACCACGCTGCGCCTCCTGCAGTCCGGGGGGAGGGCGCCAGTATCGCACCGACGCGCTAGAATCGCTGCCACCTACGGATGCACGGAGTTGCGCGATGCCGAACGTTACAGTGGACGGAGCCGCCATCGAGTACGCGGAGGCGGGCAGCGGCCTGCCCCTCGTGTTCTGCCACGAGTTCGCGGGCAGCATGGAGAGCTGGGAGCACCAAGTGAACTACTTCTCCCGCCGCTACCGCACGGTCACCTACAACGCGAAGGGCTACCCGCCCTCCGAGGTCCCGGCGAACTGGGAGGAGTACACGTGGGCCCACCAGGTCGCCGTGCTGCTCGGGCTGCTCGACGCGCTGGGCATAGAGCGGGCGCACGTCTGCGGGCTCTCTATGGGCGCGTACACGGCTGTGCAGTTCATGCTCGCGCACCCGGAGCGCTGCCTCAGTGTCGTTGCGGCGGGTGTCGGCACCGGCAGCGACGACCCCGCGTCGTTCCTGACCGAGTCCGAGGAGCGCGCGGGGCTGCTGGAGGTCAATGGCATGGCGGGGATGGAGGCGTACCTCTCCGGCTCGACGCGCATCCGGTTCCGTGAGAAGGACCCCGCGGGCTGGGACCGGTTCGCGGCACTCTTCCTCGCGCACTCGGCCACAGGCTCCGCCAACACGCTGCGCGGCTTCCAGGGCAGGCGTCCGAGCCTCTACACGCGCGAGGCCGACCTGGCGGCGCTCCCCGCGCCCCTCCTCCTCCTCCGCGGCGGCCGGCCTCCGGGGGCGGCCGCCGGAGCCTCTACACGCGCGAGGCCGACCTGGCGGCGCTCGCCGTGCCCCTGCTCATCGTCTGCGGCGACGAGGACGACCCCTGCGTCGGGCCGTCGCTCTTCCTGCGGCGCACGGTGGCGAACTCAGGGCTCGCGGTGCTGCCGCACACGGGACACGCCTGCAATCTGGAGGAGCCGGCCGCGTTCAACACAGCCGTCGCCGAGTTCCTTGCCCAGGCCGAAGCCGGGAAGTGGGGGCCGCGCCCCCAGGACAGCGGCGACAACTGGGCCGCGTCGCTCGCGCGCTGACGAATTGGGCCTTACCCCTTCCCCCTTGATGGGGGAAGGTGGGATGGGGGTGATTCGACGAGGTGCAGGTAGCGCCCACGCTAGATGTAGTTCCCAGGGACGTTGTTTACATGCGCGAGGCGGGAGTGATCCCGCCGATGCCGCCGTGCGGACGCCGGTGATTGTAATACGCAAGGAAGGCAGGCAGCGTGTCGAGCCGGTCGCGGTTGGAGGTATACGGTCGCTGGTAGGCCCACTCAGCTTGCAGGATCTTGTTGAACGCCTCAGCCTTGCCATTCGTCTGGGGTCGGAAGGGTCGTGTGCGCTTTAACCGCACACCATTGGCCGACGCGGTAGAGGTGAAGACGCGGCTCACGTAGCAGGCGCCGTTGTCGGTCAGGACGCGCTCGACCGTGATGCCTTGGCGGTCGAAGTGGGCAAGCGCCCGGAGCAGGAAAGCAGCTGCGCTCACGCCGCGCTCGTCTGGCAAGGCCTCGGCGTAGGCATAGCGGGAGTGGTCGTCCACGGCTACATGAACGAAGTCGAATCCGAGGCGAGGGCCGCGCTTAGGCCCGCTGTGGGTCTGTGTGAACCCGGGCAAGATGCGTTTGCCGCCACCCTGCGGGATGCGGCCGAGTTTCTTGATGTCCAAGTGGACCAGCGCACCGGGGCGGGGATGCTCGTAGCGAACGACCTCCCGTGTGGTGCGGTGGAGCCACGCGAGGCGGTGAATCCCGGCGCGGCGCAGGACGGCGTAGACGGTGGAGCGGGCGATGCCCAACCTCCACGCGATGCGGTGCGGTCCCCAGGCGAGCATACGGCGTGCAGCGCAGATGGTTGCTTCCTGGAACTGAGCGGTCTTGCGAGGGCTGCGTAGGGGGCGGCTGGAGCGATCGTGGAGCGCATCTGGACCACCCACTCGGAACCGCTGCACCCACTTGGAGACGGTGGCGCGAGAGACGCGGAACAAGCGAGCCACTTCGGCCTGGGGCCAACCGTCCATCACCTGTTCGACCAGCTCCGCGCGAGTCACGGGGGTCAAGCGTGCGTTACGATGGGTCATGAGAGGCCTCCTGTTACTGCTGGGTTTCGTTCACACAACAGCAACAGCGAGGCCTCTCACTTGTCAACAACCTCTATGGGAACTACAGCTAGTCGTCGAGAACGGCGAACGCCTCGATCTCGATGAAGTACTCGGGCTGGGCCAACGCCCGCACGATGACCATCGAGCTCGCCGGTGTCGGCGCGTCACCCCAGCACTCGTTCTGCGCCGCCCGCGCCGCGGGCAGGTACGCCTCCGACGTCACGAAGATGGTCACCTTCACGATGTTCGCGAACGTCCCGCCGACCGACTCGATGGCGGTGCGCAGGTTGTCATAGACCTGCCTGCACTGCGCAGGCGCGTTGTCCAGGCCGATCACCTTGCCATCCGGCCCGCGCGACGTCTGCCCCGCGATCCACACAAGGTTGCCCCACCGCACGACGTGGGAGTAGCGGCCTCCCGGCGGCGGCGCAAGCGCCTCCGGGTTCGTTCGTTGGATGTCAGGCATCGGGCCCTCCTTCGCGCTGTCCTACGCTTTGTAATAGACCGGCACCGCCGCGCCGGAAACAGCCCGCGCCTCCTCTGACGCAAGGAACAGCAGCACGCTCGCCAGGTCGTCAGGTTGCACCCACTTCGAGGAGTCGGCGTTGGGCATCCCTTCGCGGTTCATGGGCGTGTCGATGATGCTCGGCAGCACCGCGTTCACGGTGATGTCGTGAGTCTTCACTTCAGCCGCGACGGACTGCGTAAGCAGGATGACGCCGCCCTTGCTCACCGAGTAGTGCGCGACCATCGGGTCGCCGTGCAGCCCGCTGCGCGCCGCGATGCTCACGATGCGCCCGTAGCCCTGCGCCTTCATGTACGGCAGCACGTTCTTGATGGTGAGGAACGCGGACTTGAGGTTCAGCTGCAGCAGCCCGTCCCAGTCCGACTCGTCCATCTCCTCGACGGACGGTCCGAACCGGAAGCCGCCCGCGATGTTCACCAGCACGTGCGGCCCCCCGTACTCCGACGCGACACGCTCGAACAGCCCGCGCACCGACGCCTCGTCGAGCACGTCGGTCTCGTGGTATGCGACCGCGCCCGCCTCGTCAGGTAGCGGCGCCATGTCGGCGACGACCACCTGCGCGCCTGCCTCCGCGAACCTGCGCGACGCCACGCGTCCCACTGCACCACTCCCACCCGTCACCACCACCGTCTTGCCAGCGAAAGTCATGCCTGCTCCTGGATGAGTCGTCCGATGAGCGCCTTGCCGACCTGCACGATCTCCTCGTCCTCCTCAGCGGTACGTCCACTGACGCCGAGCCCGCCCATGATCGTGCCGTCCGTCGCGATGACGACCGCGCCGCCTCCACCGATGAAGAGATTGGCGTTGCCGAAACCCGCGAGGCCCTGCGGCGACGCCTTGGCCCGCTCCTCGAAATCGAGCGTGTCCTGCCGCATGCAGGCGGACGTGTACGCCTTCTTAGTCGCGTTCTGACGCGCGAGCGCAGCGTTCACACCGGCCTGCGCGGCGAAGCAGATCAGTTCGCCACGGTCGTCCATGATTGCGATGGCGATGGGGCGCCCGCCCATCTCGTCGGCCTTGCGCAGCATCTCCGCGAGCGCCTGCCGCGACTCGGCCAGCCCGAGCGTCTTGCGCGTCCTCACGACAGCCCTCCCTGCAGCGCAGCCAGTGCAACACGTGCGAGACGCTCGTCGATTTCACGATCGAAGCCTTGGACACCGATAGCGCCAACGACAGTGCTCTGCCCTGCGACGCGCACGATAACGCCGCCATGCGCCGCGCCCACGAAGCCGTCGCCGAAGTCGGCGGCGCTCAGGCCGCGCTGCGAGCGTTCGGCGGCAAACTCGTTCAGGTCCGCGCCCACGCGCGACGCTGTGTATGCCTTACGGATGGCGTGCTTGCGCTGGAAGATGGGCGTGCCGTCCGTGCGGGCGAACGCAACGAGGTCGCCGTTGTCGTCGACCACGGCGACGGCCACAGGCCCTGCGGACTCGGCGGATGCCGCGTCCAAGGCAGCGTCCACGGCGCGCAGCGCGTCCTCCACGTCCATCACCTGCCGGTCGTACATCGCTCCTCCATCGGTTCCGTTCGGACGCAGTGTAGTCGAGGAACCGCTCAACGCAAGAGGAGCGCCCCGTGGGGCGCTCCTCCGTTCATACTCTGCTACCCGAGGCCTAGCCCGGGAAGAGACCGCGGATGATGTCCAGCGTTTCGTCCGGCAGACCTGCGAATGATTCCACCTGCGCCTGGTACTGGTCGCCGGTCCGCAGGCCGACGTCGTAGCGCCGGGACTTCATGTCCGCCACGAAGTCGTCGCTCGACACCACGCGCTCGAACGCGGCGCGCATCTCGTTCACGATGTTGCTCGGCGTCTGCGACGGCATGGCGTAGATGCGGCTGGACGCCGCCGCGGCCATCAGCGCGTCGAACGCGTTCAGGTAGTCCTCACCGGCGCCGCGCTCTTCCGCGATCTCCCTGATGGACTTGACCCACAGCCACTTGCCTTCTGCCTTGCCGGCCTTGATCCACTCAGGCTCCATGATCGTGTAGAACAACGGTGTCGCGTAGCCTTCCGCCCACTCGGGGTTCTGCGCTACCTGGGAGTCACGGCACGTGGGTGTGACCTCGATCTCACGCCGGTTGAAGGCAGCGTCCATGTCGGATGTCCCCGTGTAGCCGAACACGCGCTCGAACGGGAACCCGACCTGCACAGCCCATTCACTGGAGGTCGCGTACGTGTCGACCCTGCCGATCTGGCCGAGCGTGTAGTTGCCCGCGAAGTAGTCGTCCAGGTTGTCCGCCACGTCGCTGCGGATGCACCATGTCTGGTCGCTCGGTGTGTAGTCCGGTGCGCCGAGGTAGACGAGGTCGTTCGCCGCGTCGAACTCGGACACACCGCCGAGGATGGACTGCTGGATGAGGGTGGAGATCACGACGACGATGTCCACCTGGTTGTCCCTGTAGTCCTTGTCGATTACGGAGCGCACGGCCACGAGCGTGTTGGCGCCGGGCTTGTTGCTCACGAAGACGTTGGGGTTACCCGCGAGTTCGTCGGAGAGGTGATGCGCGAAGATGCGCGCGAACGTGTCGAATCCGCCGCCAGGCGCGTAACCGACGGTGATCTGCACCGTCTTGCCGGAGAAGTCCACCTGCTCCTCAACCGGGATCGGCGTCGGCGTGGGCCGTGGCGTCGGAGTCGGGTCCGGCGTCTCTGTCATCGCCTCAGGCGTCGGAGTGGCCTCCTCCATCATCGCCTCGGCGGTGGGGGTCGGCTCTTCCGCCATCATCGCAGCGGTCGGGGTCGCGGTTGGCGCAGCGGGCTGGGAGGAAGTGTCCGGCTGCGGGGTCGCAGTGGGCTCGTCTTCGCCTCCGCACGCCACCACGAGCATCGCCATCACGGCTGCAAGCGCGAACAGGCCAATCGCCTGTTTTGCTGTTATCAATGCGGTGCGCATCTGTCCTCCTCGGAGCATCAACTTCTCTATGGTCTGCGCGTGCGCGCGTTAGCGCCGAATGCTACCACGCGTGGGCGGAATCCGTCTACGCGCAACCCCCTAACCGAAGACCCTCGAAATGAACTGCGTGACCGTCTCCCTGCCCTTCAGGATGTCCGGGAGGAGGTCTCCCAGCACCGGGTCTATCCATGGGATATGGATCACTTCGTCGAAGAAACCGTAGATGAGCACGAGGAATATGGCAAGCCAGCCCAGCGCAACCCACCAGCGAACGTGTCCGAAGATGAGCAGGTAGAGGAAGACGTAGCCCGGCAGGGCGATCTGGAAGCCAATGAGCCATATCGCGAGAACGAGCCCGAACGTGGTGCCGAGGGCCTTAACCGTACGGAGCATCAGGACACGGCGGTCGTCGTCGGTGCGGGTCCTGCCGATATCCATGATGCGGCCACCACCGGACGAGGGGGAAACCAGGTGGAACACCACATAGATGGCGCTGAGCGCAAGCCCGACGGTGGTGATAACGCGCGGCAGGCGGGCTGCCTCGTTCGTCCACCCGAATGACTGCCAGAAGGTAAAGGCGAAGGCAAACACCAGGAACGCGATGAAGATGCCACTGGGAGTCGGTTGCAGCAATTCCGACAGCATCGGTCGCTTTCGCTTCCGGGCGGGCTGCGCCGGGGCCGCTTCCGCCGCCTCGTCATCGCTCGCGCCGGCCGGTGGAGGCGGAGCGGATTCCGCGCGGGCCGCGAAATCAGCTTCCTGCCTCGCCATGGTGCGGTTCACGCTCCGCTGCATGCGCACCGTGTAGGCGGCGGTGCCGACGGCGATGGCGATGATGATGATGACGGCGGGGCGTGTGAAGACACCCTGCGTCGGATTGGAGAAGTTCACCCAGTCGAACGCTCCGCTGGAGATCCCGTAGAAGCGCTCGATGATGCCGCCGAGGATGACGGCGATGATGATGGGCGGACGCGGCCAACCATACGACTTCATGAAGTAGCCGAGAGCGCCGAACGCCAGCATCACGACGAGGTCGTAGATGGAGCGGTTCGCCTGGAACGCCGCGATGGTCATCACCGCAAGGATGAGGGGGACAAGTACGTTTGGCCGGACGAACGCGATGCGCGTGAGCAGCGGCGTGAACCCGAGCGCCAGGCCGGTGGCAAACACGTTCGCCATCACCAGCGACATCGCAATCGTCATGGTGAGGGGTAGCTGGCTGTTCAGCATGTCCGGGCCGGGGCGTACGTCCAGGATGATGAGCAGCCCGAGGAAGAGCGCCATACCGACCGAGCCGGGCACCCCGAAGAAGAGAGTCGGGACCAGCTGGCCGCCGTCCACAGCATTGTTGGCAGACTCCGGCGCGATGACGCCCCGTATGTCCCCCGTCCCGAACGTCTCCGTGCCGCCGCGCACGGTCTGACGCGCCGAGGCGTACGACAGCCATTGCGCGAGCGAGCCGCCGATTCCCGGCAGCAGCCCGACGAACACGCCCATGGCGGCGGAGCGTATGACGAGGAGCCAGTTCCGCAGTACGGAGTTCATGCCCTCCCGGCGCTGCGCGGACGCGTCTATCGTGGAAGTCTCCGCGCGGCGGGCGATGGAGACGTCGCTCACGACCATGTCGAAGAACTCGGGGATGGCGAAGAGGCCGATGACCACCGGGATGATGTGGATGCCGTCCCAGAGGTAGTCCTGCCCGAAAGTCAGGCGGTGCGCACCGGTGGCGTCGTCGTAGCCGACGCTGGCGATGAGCAGGCCGAACGCGCCCGCGATGAGGCCGCGCAGCAGCGCTCCGCTGCTGACGACGCCGACGACCGCGATGGCGACGAGGCCGAGGACGAAGAACTCCGCCGCGCTGAACGTGTTGACGACAGGCCGGGCAACGGGAATGGTCATGAACAGGAATATCGCGCCGATGATGCCGCCCAACAGCGACGCGAAGTAGGCGGCGGAGAGCGCAACCCCTGCCCGGCCCTGCCGTGCGAGCGGGTTGCCGTCCAGGATCGTCGCCTGGCCGGACGTTGAGCCGGGCATGCCGAGCAGCACGGCAGGCAGCGTGTCGCCCGTCGGCACCGTCGCCACCATCCCGATGGCCAGCGGCAGCGCGATGTACGGGTCGAGCCCGTAGGCGAAGCCGAGAAGCACGATGAGGCTGGGCACCGCCCCGCCAGGCATCGCGCCATTCAGAACGCCGACGGACACCCCCACGAGAAGCGCGAGGATGGGCCTCCAGTCGGCGAGGTTACCTATGGCCTCCCCGCCCGCATCGAACATCGCGGGGAAGCCCTCCAGGATCGAGTCTATGAACATGCCAAGCTATGCTCGCTGCAGCCGCACTTCTTCGTAGCGGCGGTAAATCTCAAGTATCTGGTTGAGCGCGGGACTATACCTGTCCATGTGGTAATGACTCAACTTGAATCCCGCGCTGTCCCCCACCACGGCAGTCATGTCCCCCATCTCCGTCAGGCTCATCCGGTGGTCATCTTTCTCGGAGAATGCGGAGGGGGTGACCGGCCCGGGCAGTACGTTGACCGGCAGGTCTATCCGTTCATTCGTAGCGGGGTCACGGAACACGTTTATCGGATCGCCGCCATCCTGCACTATCTTCATCTGGTCCATCAGCAGTTTGCGAAACATGATGACGCCACGGTCGGAGACGCCGAGACGCTCGTTCTCACGGTCGGCGATCGCTCCCTGGCTCCACCATGCCGCGAGGTCCTGCGCAAGGACGTAGTCGGCGATGGGGCGTCCTGCATCGTCGAACAGCGGATGCTCGAAGTACGGAACGTAGTCCTGCTCCGGCACCTCGACGTCCGGCCCCGGACAGTACGCCATGTAGTCCAGGTGCAGCGTGTGCTCATCGTCTATCGGCACCCGTATCTGCAACTCGCTGCGTATCTTCCCGCCGAGGCGGACGAAGTACGGGAAGACGAGCGGATGGCCTACCGTCCAGTCCGGCGTGTCCTCGGCCTCGCCTTCGCGGAGGCGGAACTTCTGGATGCCCCACTCGTTGACTTCCCACTCCGTCTTCAGGTGTCGGACCTTGAACGAGTCTGCATGCTCTTGTGCGATGGCGTCGTGCGCCGGGTCACCGGTGCCGCCGCCACGGTCCAGAACGTGGTACTCGAACCACCAGCCGTGCGTGTACTCAGTGTGCGAGGTGTCGACCGAGTTCTCCATGCACTGGAGCCAGTTGGCGTTCAGTACGGAGGCCCCGACATGCCGGTACGTGTTGTCCCAGACGAGCACGTCCCAGCGCGGAAGGAGCGGCACAGGCTCCGGGCCGAGATAGGCGAATATCAGCCCGCCCAACTCCTGCACCGGGTACGACTTGATGCGCACCTTCTCGCTGAAGTGCGAGCCATCCGGCTCCGTCGGCTGGTCGATGCACTGCCCGTTCACGTCGTACATCCAGCCGTGGTACATGCAGCGCAGGCCCTCCTCGGTAGGCATACCGATGGAGAGGTCGACGCGCCGGTGCGCGCAGCGCCGGTCGACGAGGCCTATCCTGCCGCTCTTGTCCTTGAACAGCGTGAGGTCCTCGCCGAGCAGACGCACGGATATGACGGGGTCGCGGAGCAGCCGTCCGTTGCTGGTGACAGGCCACCAGTAGCGGCGGAGCAGTTCGCCCATGGGCGTGCCCGCGCCGGTCTGCGTCAGCAGTACGTTCTCTTCCGCACGCATCGGTGCTCCTCCTTACGCAGGTATCGCGCGGGCAGCGCGGCCTACTGGTCCATCGTGTTCTTGGCGAACACGTCCTCCAGGTTCGCGAGCTTCGGCGTGAGTCCCTGCTCGAACGAGTACTGCGCCGCCGTCTCGAGCACCAGCCGGTTCGCACGGATGCCGTGCTGCACCAGCGGCTGCTTGAGCGCTGCGCCGCCCTCCGCGTTCACGAGGCCGGTCTCGACGTAGTAGTCGACGTGGTCGGCACGCTCGCGGTTGCAGATGTCGTTCGCCCGGTTGAACGCCTTCATCAGGTTCAGCAGCACCCACGGGTGGTCCTCAGCGATCTCCCGCTTCACGACCATGCCGTGGTTGATGGGGTAGAGGCCCGTCTTCTCGTAGAAGCGAATGCCTTCGGCCCGCGCGTCCGGGAACAGCGGCGCGATGTCCGGGTGGCTCCAGAGGTCGGCGGTGCTGCGGTCGATGAGGTTGGGGTCGACGATGTACAGAAGCGTCGCATCCAACTCGCCGGAGAGCATCATCGAGCCGATATTCTTCTCCAGCGGGATCTGGTTGACTGTGACGCCTTCCGGGGGCTTGAAGCCGGTGGAGCCGCCGTGGCTCTGCTCCGGCACGCGCTCCATGAAGAATTCCATGTCCTTCGGCTCAACGCCGAACTCGTGCTGAAGCACGCCGCGCGTCCACAGCGCCGCGGTCTGCTGGTACTCCGGCACGCCCACGCGCTTGCCCTTCAGGTCTGCCGGCGACTGGATGCCGGAGTCCTTGCGGATGAGCACGCCGGTGTGGAAGAACCGGCGCGTCGTGAAGACCGGCAGGCCCACCCAGCGATCGTCCCCTGCCGCCATCGCCATGATGAGCGACGAGAACGACATCTCCGAGACGTCGAAGTCGCCGAACTTCAACTGGCGCCAGAAGAGTTCCGACGCGTGCACCGGGCTCGGGATGAGCTCGATGCCGTCCGGCTTGATTCGGCCGTCGTGGATCGCCCACGTCCTGGGGTTGGATGCCATGCCTATGCTGAGCTGAATGTCCATCTGTTCTGTGCCTCCTCCGGCTGATTGCTGGCCTACAGGCCTGATATGAACTGCTCTTCCTCGTCCCACTTACCTACGTTGGAGCGCCACACCATGTCGAGACGCGCCATGTCTTCTTCGCTGAGCGGCGCTGCTCCGGAGCAGTCTGCCGCTTCCTCCAGGTGCGACATCTCCGAGAAGCCGCCGAGCACCGTCGTGATCGCGTCGTCCTGCAGGATGAAGCGGTAGGCGGCCTGTGAGAGCGTCTGTCCCGGACGCGAAAGGAACGCGAACGGCATCGCGCGCTGCACCATGGCCTGGTACATATCCGCGTTGCGCGTCAACCCGCCTCCCGCGAGCGCGTGCCTGCCGCCTCCGCTCACTGCGTGGTCCGTCAGCACCCCGCCTGCGAGCGGACGTATCACTGCCGTCCCTATCCCCAGCTCCTGCGCACGCCGCAGGAACTGACCGTAGTCGTGCTGCACGTCCAGGCCGTCCGGCGTCGCAAGGCCTGCGGTCGGGTTCAGCAGGTCGTACCACACGTTGAGCATGTGGAACTCACCTGTCTCCATGAGCGCCATCACCGCGTCGGCGTTCGCGTCCTCGTTGGCGAAGCCGAAGAAGCGCGTCTTGCCAGCGCGGCGAAGCCGTTCCATCCCTTCGAGCGCGCCGCCGGGGCCGAGGTAGTCGTCCAGCCCCAGGTGCAACCAGCCGGGAACGGTGGTGTCGGTCTCGATGCTCGGAGGGTTGTGGATCTGGAGCACGTCCACATAGTCGACCTGCAGGCGCTCCAGCGACTCATCCAACGATTCCACGACGGCGTCCGCGATGTGGTCGAGCTCGTCGGGCATGATCTCGATCTTCGTGGCAAGGATGGGCCGGAAGCCGATCTCGCGCATCGCCTTGCCGATGTTCGTCTCGGCGAGGCCCTTGCCGTAGTCGGGGGAGGTGTCGAAGTAGTTGATGCCGAGTTCGAGCGCGCGCTCGATAGCCTGGAGTTGCTCCTTCGGTTCGCCCTTCACGAGCAGGCCCGCGTTGTCGCCCGAGCCGAAACCGACCTCCGAGACCCGGATGCCGGTAGCCCCCATCATGCGGTATCGCAAGTCTCACCTCCGAAGCCGCGGCTCGGAGGCCGTTCGGCGGCGCTATCTAACGCTGTCGCGCGAGTGTGTGTCAAGCCGCGAGGCGGATGAAGGAGACGATGCAGCAACCTCGCTACCCTGTCCATTGACAAGCGACACTTGACATGCAATCTTCTATCGCGATGATTCTGTCGTTCAGGCATCGTGGGCTGAGGGCGCTCTACAACGGTCGTGGTGCCCAGCGAGTGGCTCCGGAGCATGTCCGCAAGCTGACTCGCATCCTTGCAGTGCTTGACCGAAGCAATACGCCGCAGGACGTGAATCTCCCAGGGTTTCGGCTGCACCAACTGACAGGTCAACTCGCTGGCCACTACGGTGTCTCCGTGTCGGGAAATTGGCGAGTGACCTTCAGGTTCGAAGGCGGACACGTGCTTGACGTTGATTACGTGGACTACCACTGAGGAGATGTGACAATGGGCATGCACAACCCTCCCCATCCGGGTGAAATCATCAGGTATGAGTGTCTTGAACCTCTGGGCTTGACGGTAACGCGGGCGGCACAGGGGTTGGGAGTAACCCGTCAGGCGCTGTCGGACCTGGTGAACGAGAAGGCCGGCGTGTCAGTGGAGATGGCCATTCGGCTCTCCAAGGCGTTCGGCTCGTCACCGGAGACCTGGCTTGGCCTGCAGACGGCCTACGACCTCTGGCAGGCGCGGGAGCGTGTTTCGAAGATCGAAGTGACGCCGTTCAGCGCGGCATAGCCCCTACCCGTCGACCAGCCGCAGCGACGCGGCGGACGGCGTGACGTCGCCTGACTCGACGCGGTGCACGAGCGCGGTGACGGCGTCGCAGTACGGCGTTGCGATGCCGTGCGCCGTGCCCTTCTGCGAAACGAGGCCGCTGAAGTAGTCCACCTCGGTTTTCCGTCCGCGCCGCACGTCCTGGTACATGGAGGTCATCGCTCCAGGCCCGACGTTCGCTGCGCGCGCCTCCAGCCCGCGCTCGACCGTGTCCGACTCCCCCGCCGCGTTGGCGTACACGTCCGCCGCGTCGTAGTCGCCCATGATGCGCGCGAGCGGATGCCCCTCCGCCTCGGCCACGCGCATCGTCTCCGCCGCCAGCCGCACCGCGATGCGCCGGGCGTCCGCGTTCGCCAGCAGCTCCGCCGACCGCAGCCCGCCGACCGCCGACACGGGGTTGAGCATCGTGTTGTTCACCATCTTGGACCAGCGCTCGTGCAGCAGGTCGTCGACCGGTTCAGCGGGCCAGACGTTCGCGAGCACGTCCGCAACCCGGCGGGCGTTCGCTCCCGCGGGCACGCCGTATTCGCCCACGTACACGCCCGGAAGAGTCGCAGCGGCAGATGCTCGGCTGACCGACCCCGCTGCCTGTACACGCCCCGGTTCCAGGAACGAGCCGTTGACAAGGATGACGCCGCCCACCGTCCGCTCCGCGCCGACCTCCGGCGCTATCCACTCCTCGTTGATGCTGTTCTGCATCGAGATGAGGAGTCCGTCGTTCGCCAGCCACGGCTTGACGACCGCCAGTGCCTCCATCGTGTCGTACGACTTCACGCAGAGGAAGAGCAGCGAGACCTCTTCAGCCAACTCGTGCGGAGCGATCGCGACCGGCGTGGCGTGCTCCTCGCCGCCGCCCTCCGTCTGCATCGTCAGGCCTCGCGCCTGGATCGCCTCCCGCTGCGCGTCCCACGGCTCGACCACGAGCGGGTCGAGTCCCGCGTTCGCGAGGCGCACCGCGATCTGCCCGCCGATGGCTCCCGCACCGTAGACGACAAGGCGGCTCACAGCCCACCCCCGAACTTGCGGCTGTTCACGACAGCCTGCGCACGCGGGCTGATCTGGCTCTGCACGCGGATGTTCAGCAGCGCCGGGCCGTCCACTTCGAGCGCACGGTCGAGCGCAGGCCCGAGCTCTTCAGGGTGCTCGACCAGTTCGGCGTACGCGCCCAGCCCCTGCGCGACGAGGTCGTAGCGCGAGGGCACGAGGTCGGTGATGACGGCCTTGCCGTACAACCCGACCTGAAGGTTCTTGTCGATGCCCCACGCCGCGTCGTTCCCTACGAGGAAGACCACCTTGAGCCCGTGGCGCACCGCGGTGTCGACTTCCATCGCGTTGAACCCGAACGCGCCGTCGCCGGTGATGCAGAACACGCGCGACTCCGGCTTCGCGATCTTCGCGGCGATGGACATGGGGACCGCCTGCCCCAGCATGCCGAGGTTCGGCAGGTAGTACCACGAGCACGGCGCGAGCGCGGGCAGGTAAGCCCGGCCGTAGTACGCATAGTCGCCGCCATCGAACACGAGCACGTCGCCGCGCTGCAGCCGCTGCGCCAGCGTGTGGTGCACGAACATCGAGCGCAGCGGGACCTCGTCCGTCACGTACTGTTCCAGGTACACCTTGTGCTCCGCGACCGCCGTTCGGAAGCGCTCCACCCACGGGCGCTCAGGCCAGTCGCCCTTCGCGGCCTCGTCCGCCAATTGCGCCGCGATGGGGCCAACGTCCCCTATGAGCGCGAGGTCGACGCCACGGTTGCGTCCTGCCTGCGTCGCCTCCGGCTCGACCTGGATGACCGTCGCGTCGTTCGGGATGACGGGCCCGAACCCGAACCCGATAGTGAAGTCGAGCAGCTTGCCCAGGAAGAGGACGGCATCCGCCTCCCGCACGAGGTTCGCGGCGGTGTGCTGGCTCAGGTCGAAGAAGCCGAAGCAGTACGGGTGGTCGTCCGGCACGATGCCGCGCGCTGCCTCCTCCGTCAGGAACGGAATCTTCGTCGTCTCGATGAGCCGCTCGTAGATGTGGCCCCAGTCGCCATAGGCCGCGGGCGTGCTCGCGATGATGATTGGGCGCTCTGCGTTGCGCAGCAGGCTCACCGCCTCCTCGATCGCCCCGGGCGATGCAACGATGGGCTGCGTGCGCCGGTACGACTCCGCACCGAAGTAACGCACCTCCTCTTCCTCGACGACAGCGCTCTGCACGTCGACCGGCACGGTCAGGTGCGCGGGGCCGCGCCTGCCCTCGAACGCGGCCCGAATGGCAGTGGAGATGAGGTCGGGGATACGGCGCGGGTCGTGGGCGAGCCACGCGCCCTTGGTGACGGTGCGCGCGATGCCGACCTGGTCTATCTCCTGCATGATGCCGCGGTGGTAGTTCCGCAGATCGGAGGAGCCCGCTATGTTCAGGATGGGGCTCTCTGTGGACTGCGCGTTGATGAGGCCGGGGAGCGCATTCGCGTGTCCCGGAGTCGTGACCGCGACGACGCCCAGCCTGCCGGTCATGCGCGACCACGACTCCGCCATGTGCACCGCGGCCTGCTCGTGGCGGCAGTCGATGAGCCGGAAGTCCTCGTCGTACAGCACGTCCAGCAGAGGAAGGATGTGGTCGCCCGCTAGGGTGAAGATCGTGTCTACGCCTTCCTCACGCAACGCCCGCGTGATGATCTGCGCTCCGCTAACCGGCATGCGTGTCCGCTCCGTGCTCCGAGGATGGGGCGATGCTAGCACACGCCAGAACCGGCGCGGCGGGCTGTCATTCCGAGCGGAGCCGAGGAATCTCTCAGGCGAGCGCTCCTTTCGCACGGACGCACGCCGAGAGATGTTTCGACTGCGCTCAACATGACAAGAAAGCGGCGCGCTTGCGCCCACGCCTCCCACCCGCGAAACTCCCCGTCATGGCGCTTGCAGACGAACAGTGCGTGGAGTTGAACGCGGAGTCGACGCTCGCGACGGCCGACGAGGCCGCCGCGATGCTGGCCGGCCTGCCGGAGTGGAGCGTCGCGAACGAGAACGGCATCGACCAGCTCGTGCGCACCTTCCGATTCAGGACGTTCGTTCAGGCCCTCGCGTTCACGAACGCGGTCGGCGGGGCGGCGGAGGAGCAGGGCCACCACCCGCGCATCGTCACCGAGTACGGACGGGTGACAGTGTCGTGGTGGACGCACTTCCTCGGAGACCTGCACCGCAACGACTTCATCATGGCCGCGCGGACGGACGCGCTGGCGCAGGAGATAGCGAGGTAACGCATGGGCAGACCGGTCCACTTCGAGATACTCGGCGACGACCCAGGGAAGCTGGCCGAGTTCTACAGCAACGTCCTCGGCTGGGAGTTCCAGTCGTGGTCGGGCTCCGAGGAATTCCAGCAGGAGTACTGGCTCGCCACGACCGGCCCGCAGGAGCAGGCCGGCATCGACGGCGCCATCATGAAACGTCACTTCCCGCAGCCCGTCATCAACACGACGCTGGTCGACTCGTTGGACGAGACGCTGGCGAAGGTGACGGAGGCGGGCGGCAAGCTCGTCTTCGGCCCGAACGAGATCCCGTACGTCGGCACGCACGCCTACTGCGAGGACCCGGAAGGCAACCTCTTCGGCGTCATCGAGGAGCCAAAGACGTAGGCCTGGCATGGTATTGCCCCTCGCCGCCGACTGGTCGGACGTGGTCATCCGGCGCCTCCGGGCGACCGACGACGTCGCGAACTGGACGTGCGGGGACGACCCGTGGGCACGGGAAGTGGCCGACTATCTCATCGAGGACGCCTTGAATCAGATGCAGTTGGGCATGGCGGTCACGCTGGTCTTCGAGCACGACAGCCGCCTTGCCGGTTTCTGCAGCATCCTCGGCAATTCCCTCCGCACCGAAGATGAGCCCTCGACCGCCAACCTCAACCTAGGCTACAGCGAGGCCCCTTGTCTCCAGATTGGACGATTCGGGGTCCACAGCGACTACCAAGGAAGCGGCTTGAGCCGATACATGATGCGCTGGGTACGGGCATATGCACGGGAAGTTGACGTGGGATTCCGATTCCTGTCCCTCCACGTCCGCAACGACAACAGGCCCGGACGGCGCTTCTGGGTAAGGGAGGGGTTCAAGCAAGTCTCCCGCAGAAGCGGTAGCCGCTATCAATTCATGGTTTATGACCTGTATCAGGACGAGTAGCTACCGTGAAGGCCACTTGAAAGTCTTCATGCTTTCTTCGTGCTCCTTCTCCTTGGCAGGAGAAGGCTTGGCGTTAGCGAGGTAGCGCCTGAACCACTTGGCGGCTTCCCCCGTCAGTATCGGATTTGCCGGGATGGGCTTAGCCATTGCTCCGCTCCTTTACAAACAGTGCGCCCATTATACCAGCCTCCCTCCTCCTACAGACCGTAGAGCGCCACCGAGTTGTCCACGAGGACTTTGCGCTTCGACTCCTCACTGACCGTGGTGAGGTTGCGGAACGTCTCGATGGCATCGACCTCGCTGGACGTGTCCGTGTGGCCGTAGTCCGTACCGATGACGATGTTCTCGTCGCCGACGTAGTCGAACACGTACTGGAAGTCGTCGTCGGTCTGGGCGGAGACGTAGATGTTGTATTCCTTGAACGGGTTGTCCGGGTAGTACCAGCCGGACTGCTTCGCGCGGCGCGACGTCTCGTGGATGATCCACGGCACCCACTGGCAGGACGACTCGATGAAGCCCCAGCGCAGTTCGGGGTAGCGCTTGGGGATGTCGCTCAGGATGAGGCCGTTGCAGGCGTGGATGGTCGGCATGCGGAACGTCGGCAGGCCGCCGCTGGGGTCGTATGCGGAGGCGATGGCGCTCACGTAGGCCTCGTTGGCGTTCGCGATGTGGATGGTCATAGAGAGGTCGTGCTCCTGCGCGGCCTCGAAGTACGGGAAGAAGTAGGGGTCGGTCATGAAGCGGTGGCCTTCGAAGGGCTTCATCACCACGCCCACCGCGCCGTTCTCCTTCACCCACGGCATCATGTCGATGGCGGCGTCGAGGTCTGTGAGCGGCAGGACGGCAGCCCAGCGCAGGCGTCCGTCGGACTTCTTCCAGGCCTCGGCCATCCAGCGGTTCCACGCCTTGCAGAGCGCGCGGTCCATCTCCGGGCGCTGCGTCACGTCGCGGATCCAGAGCGTGTTATGGAGTATCTGGATGTCTACGCCGAGCCGGTCCATGTGCGCGAGGCGCAGCGAGATGTCGTCGAGGGAGCGGGCCTCCTCGGCAGTGACGAGGTCGCGCCCTGCGCGCTCGGACATCGCCTTCAGCTCGCGTTCGACCGGCGACGCGGGCCGGAGCCCTGCGATGCGTCCGTCGATCACCCAGTAGCGGCTCGCGGGCCTCTCCGGGTTCGTGAAGAGGTACGGACGGAGGTGCTGGTCAGCCTCGTCGAGATAGTCCCACGTCTGTTCGCTTTCGATGACGTGCGCGTCCGCGTCGATGGCCTGGTACTTCACCGCTGTGGTCATGTCCTCTCTCCTTTGGCGTATCGCTGCCTTCCAGGACGCCCGTAGTATCCCGCACCTGTGTCCCGCTGACAACAGCGCGCGTGGGCGTGTACGTCGTTCCCGTGCAGGCGGGGGTCCCCGCAGCCCTGGGCGGCCAGCGAAGGTTCCGTGGGGAAATGCTGCTCATTTCTGCTCATCGGCCCGGATTCACCTCTGAAATCACCCTTCAGCGTGAGCATCCAAACTGCTCATAATTGCTCATTCGCTGCTCATTCACTAACCACAACTGCTCGTTTCTCCTCATAATTGGTCACCCCACTGCCTCGTTTCGCCCCATAATTGCCCCCCCGCCTGCGTGGGTTATGCCGAGGGCGCGCCAGTGCAAGGAACAGCGTACGCGGGTGGGGTGCGGCGGCGTAAGGGGCTGGTGTCACAGCGCGGTCAACCGAAATGGACAGATGCACAGGACGGGAAGGACCTGGTGGCGTACGCTCGAGCCGGGCTATGGTACGCTCACGCCATCCCCCGCTCCGAGGCACTGCCCTTGCGCACCACCGCCCTCCTCGCCCTGACACTCCTTGCTCTCGTTGCCTGCTCCGAAGCGACGCCCACACCTGAGCCAACCGCTACACCTATTCCCGTGGCGACGCCTACCCCTACCCCACTACCCACACCGGCGGCGACACTCGTACCTACGCCCACCGATACCCCACCGCCCACGCCAACCGCCGTCCCTGACTCCGTGGAGTTCAGCTTCACCTTTGATAACGACGCCGAGGGATGGACCGTCGGTTTCGCAGACCTGCCCGCCGACTACGACCAGTCGATCTACGAGTTGGACCACAAGCATCGGCCGCTTCCGGACGGGCTGGTGGGCAATGGCATCTACATCCGTGCGCCGCGTCACGCGGCATAGGATACCCAACTCAGTTGGGATGAACTCGGAGAAAGTTCATGGGTCAACCGACCTACCTGGAAGCGAAAGCTGAAGGGGACAATAGCATGTCGGTAAAGCGGC
>MPMJ01000027.1 GCA_002238425.1 SAR202 cluster bacterium bin16
GGCGCGCCGTCTTGGGTGGTTCTTGCCGCAGGTGGACCGGGTGCTGGACGTTCAGCACCGGTCGGGGATGGATATGATGGACGCCGCCCTGGGCGCCATCGGACGGCGGTTGCACGTGACCGCCGCAGCCACGGCCGATTCGGCGGTTGCAGTCGGAGGAGAGTCCGGCGACCCGAATTGACCGCGATAGACCCCCAAGAGACAGAGGAGGACAGCATGAAGAACAAGGACCTACAGCCCCTCACCCCGGCGGCGCTCTACGCCAGGGTGTCCAGCGACCGCCAGGACGTGGACCTGTCCGTGTCCGCACAGCTTCGGGCGCTCAAGGAGTACGCCAAGGCCAACGGCTACTCCGTGGCCCGCGAGTACATCGACGAGGCCGAGAGCGGCCGCGTCGCCGACAGGCCCCAGTTCAGGGAGATGATCGAGGAGGGCGGCAAGCCCAAGGCCCCCTTCGACGTGATTCTCGTCTGGAAATTCAGTCGCTTCACCAGGAAGCGGGAACACGCCGTGGCGTTCAAGTCCCAGCTGCGGCGCAAGGGCATCCGCGTGGTGTCCATCACCGAGCAGGCCGAGGACAACGCCACCGGCAGGCTGCTTGAGGGCATCATCGAGAGCGTGGACGAATACTACAGCGAGAATCTTGCCCAGGAGGTCGTCCGGGGCATGCGGGAGGCCGCGTCACGAGGCTTCTTCCTCGGCTCGAAGGCCCCCTTCGGCTACAGGAAGGTGAAGGTCAGTGACGGGGCGAAGGATCGTCCCACCCTGGAGGTTGACCCTGCCACGGCTCCGGTAGTGAAGGAGATATTTGAGAAGTCCCTCCGGGGCTACGGCCTGAAGGAGCTGTGCAAGGAGCTGAACGACCGGGGCGTCACCAACCGGGGCAAGCGCTGGTACAAGGGAACGCTCCACTACGTGCTGAGGAACGAGGCGTACACCGGCGCCGCCGTGTGGGGCAAAGCCAGCAAGGGAGAGAAGGCCCAGGACCCGGTGCGGGTTGAAGGAGCCTGGCCCGCCTTGGTGTCACGGGAGCTGTTCGAGGACGTGCAGCAGGCGATGCGGGAGCGAGCCCCCAAGGTGCAGAGGCCCGCGAGGGTGGGGAGTCCGTATCTCCTGAGCGGGCTGCTCAGGTGCGGCGTGTGCGGCAGGCCCTATCGCGCCCAGGGAGCGAAGAGCGGGCAGTTCGCCTACTACATCTGCGGGACCCTGTTCACCGAAGGAGCGGGGACCTGCTCCGCCCGCTACCTGAACGCCCCCAGGGTGGAGGAGTTCATCGTCAAGAAGATACGTGAGCGCATCCTCACCGAGGAGACCATCGTGGCGTTGGTGCAGCTGGTAGCCGAGGAGATCGACGCCATGGCCGGGGAGCTTGCCGGCAGGCTTGAGGTCGTCGAGGCGGAGCTGGATGACGTGAGGAAGCGCCTTGGGAAGCTCTATGAGGCCATCGAAACCAGCGAGCTGACCCTGGAGGTCCTGTCGCCCCGCATCATGTCTCTGCGGCACAGGGAGGAGCAGCTGGAGGCTGCGAGGGAGGACGCCGAGACCCGGCTTGAGCAGCGCAGGGTTGCCCTGCCCGACACCGAGGAGATCGTGGAGTACGTGGCGGACTTCCGGGACTTCTTGCAGAAGGGTACGATCCCCGAGCGTAAGGTGCTCATACGCAACTTCGTGGAGGGCATCGAGGTCAATGGAGACGAGGCCGTACTGACGTACACCGTGCCCATGCCCAGCGACGGCGTGAGGCGGGAAAAGGCGTCGGTTCTTGATTTCGTCCAGTCCAGCCCACCAAACTTGACGATAGACAGAACCATATTCGAGATGTGGCTTGGGGGTCTGTGACTCCCAGTACCACGATTCACGCGGAGGGTTCGAGCCCCTTGATGTGGGCCTATTCTGTCGACAGACAGAACCATATTGGGGATGTGGTTAGGCAACCTGTAAGCCTACCCAGCCTCTGGCGCCCAAGCCGAAAAATGGTGTGGCCTCACCGATTGCTCTGCTAGCAAGAGACGGCCAATCAGTGCAGCGTGCTCGTCTGTGGTTCAAAGTTGGCGATTGAGTCCATGCTGCCCTCGTTTAGCGAAGTAGCCATGCCATGAGTGCCCGCTATAGGCCAAGAGCAGTGAGTGGTTGGCGTTCCGCCGCTCTTCCTCTTGATTGTCAGAGCATACGCTCCCGATGGCATGACAGCTAACTTACATTCTGTGTCGCGCCAGTGGGGCAAGCGGATGTCAATAACTATGGAGCCGTCGCCCGCTATGCTAATTCCCGCTATCGGCTCTCCGAATCTGTGGCATAGCTTGCGAATGGACCGTTCCGCGTACCATGCGGCGCTGGTGACGTAAGGCTTCCTCTCCGGTTGCGTGGCCGCAATGCCTACCCACGCGCTGTCTACTTTCTCGTGAAGCGTCGCCACCGCCTTCCAGCGCTAACATCACGGTGACGGGCTCCGGCGAGTGGGTGGGTAGGGTGGTTGCCTGCAGCGGCGATAACTGCGGCCCGCCCACATCCACGCGGTTCCAGGTTACGACGCCGTGCGGCAACGGCGTCATCATCCCCAACCCCGACGACAAGCCGGAGCTGGTCGCCGATTGCGAGGCTATGTGGGCGGCCAGGGATATCCTGAACCCCGCAGGCAACGCTCTGGCAACGTAGAACGCGGAGACCGCCCTCGGTGCTTGGCACGGCGTCACGGTCGGTGGCGATCCGCAACGTGTGGTCAACCTTGTACTTCGCGGTTCGGCACTCAATGGCACGATCCCCGGTGCGCTGGGCAACCTGACCGAGCTTGTAACGCTGAACCTCGAAAAGACCGGCATGTACGGAGAAGTGCCGTCCGAGCTCGGCAATTTGACGAACATCGATGACCTGTCCGTGTCCTACAACCGGCTGTCGGGCAGTGTTCCGGCCAGCCTGGGCAACCTGACCAAGGCGTGGGGGATCCACCTGAACAACAACCAGTTCACTGGTCCGATCCCTCCCGAGTTCGGAAATCTGGACACCGAGCACTTCCATCTTTCAGATAACAAATTCAGCGGGAGCATTCCTCCTGAGTTAGCCAACATCAAGTCGCTGGGCGGTCTTCTCCTGCAGAACAACCGGTTGACCGGGAGGATCCCGGACGAACTAAAGAACGCCAACTTCTTGCATTCAGTCGCTCTGCAAAACAACCGGCTGACCGGCGAAATACCCGACTGGTTCGGCGACAAGCCCTATTTTATGGTCACCCTCCAGGATAATCAGCTTACGGGCACCATCCCCGACCTGAGCGGAATGTCCCACCTTCGCACTTTACAACTCGGCGGCAACTCCCTGTCCGGCTGCGTAGCGGACTCTCTAAGGGGCAAGACTTTTGATTCCTACAGCAGCACACCCCCGTATGGGGAAATTGGGGCTCCCTTCTGTGCCGATGGAACGCTTGCAGCACCACCGTCATTGACAGTCAGCCTTGAGAATGAGGCCACGTCCCACGACAGTTCCGATTCGTTCACCTTCGATCTCCGGTTCAGCGAGGAGGTCAAGCTGGGCTACAAGTCCCTCCGTGACCATGTGTTCACGGTGACGGGGGGTACGGTGACCAAAGCCCAGCGCCTTGACAAGCCCAGCAACATCCGCTGGCAGATAACCGTGCAGCCAGACTCCAACGCTGACGTGACAGTGGTCCTGCCGGTCACCACCGACTGCGAGGCTCAAGGGGCCATATGCACGAAGATTGGCGGGCGACCGCTGTCGGACACGGTTTCGGTGATGGTGCAGGGGCCAGCGGAGAACAGCCCTGCTTCCGGCCAGCCGACCATAAGCGGCACGGCGCAGGTGGGGGAGACTCTCACGGCAAGCACTTCGGGCATTTCCGACGCCGACGGACTGGACAGCGCGGCGTTCAGCTACCAGTGGCTGGCCGACGACGCGGACATATCCGGGGCTACAGGAAACTCCTACACCCTGGCCGTCGCCGACGAGGGCAAGGCCGTCAAGGTACGGGTGAGCTTCACCGACGACGCGGGCCACGCGGAGACGCTGACCAGCGCGGCCACGGCCGCGGTGGCGGCCGCAACGCCGCCCGCAGTCAGCAGCATCGAAGTGGACGGCGCCACGGTGACGGTGACCTTCGACGAAGATCTCGCTCCTGTGAGTTCGGTGGAAACGTTGCACCTCTATTGGACGATCTTGGGAACCGCCGTGGACCAGCATCCCAATCGGGCCTCGGTCAGCGGCAGGACCGTGACGTTGGAGATCGGTACCCCGGCGGTCGCCGGGCAGACGATCACGATGCGCTACGGGTGGTCAGGTCACCTGAAGGACGCCGACGGCAACGCGGTGGAGTCCTTCAGCGTGACGGCGACGAACCTGACCCAGTAGCTGAGCCACGGACCGGGGAGTGGCCTTAACGCCACGTTGGACTGAGTCGAGCGTTACCGCGCGGTGACGCTCGACTCCGCTTCGACGGGATTGCTACAGTGTGCCCTTGCCGGACGAGAGTTCTCTTACAGGGCGGGCCCGCGGGAGAGTAACCCTTGAGAACCGGGTCCTGCCTGCCGTACAGTGCGGCTCCACCATTCATGGCCAAGGCCGTGTGATCCAACCTCCCGAGACAGGTCCAGCAAGCGCCCGTAGGAGGCCTCCATGCCCAAGGTAACCATCAACGGCGTTGGCATCAACTACGAGAGCAACGGCGAGGGTTTCCCGCTCGTGCTCTGCTACTGCCGAGGCGGCAACGCTACCATGTGGACCCCGCAGGTCGAGGCGTTCTCCGAGAACTACCGGTTCATCCGCTTCGAGCCGCGGGGGCATGGCAAGTCGGACTCTCCGGAGGACCCATCGGCCTACGGGTTGGACGTGTCGGTTGAGGACCTCCTGGGCCTGTTTGGCCACCTAGGCATCGAGAAGGCGTACGTCGGGGGGCTCTCGATGGGCGGAGGCATCACCACGCGATTCACGCTGCTGCACCCGGACCGGGTGGCGGGGCTGATGGTTATCGACTCCGGCTCGGCGTCGGGGCACGCCCACAGCGAAGAGATCAGGGAAAATACGGCCCGGGTGCGGGAGCTGGCCTTCACCGAAGGTATGGAGGCGGTGGCCCGCCACTCCGTCCGAGAAGTCGACAGCTTCGCCCTGAGAGCAGCCAGGGGTCCGGAGGAGGCCGAGGGCATGGTGGAGATGATCAAGGCGCTGACGCCCCACGGCTACGTCTACTCCCTCGAGGCGCTCGACCAGGCTCCGGCCTTCGACGACCGCCTGTGCGAGATCACGGCGCCGACGCTGTGCATCGCCGGAGAAAATGACCCGGCACTGGAGGACGTGAAGTTCATCCACAGCCAGATCGAGGGCTCGGAACTGGTGGTGGTGCCCGATGCGGGGCACTTCACCAACCTCGACCAGACGGAGGTCTTCAACGGGGAGGTACTTGCCTTCCTAGCAAAGGTTGACGCCCGGCGGGCAGCGGCGGTCGCCTGACCGGTCAACGCGAGGCTGGCGTGGGAGGGAGAGAATTCGCGGGTCATCTGATCAACGCGAACGGGGGACACTTCGGGCTCCTGACTCGTGGGGCCGTCGAGAGCCCGTATACTTGCGGCAGCAGTCCCGGTGGAGGAGCCAATGGTCAGCATCGATGCGGGAGAGCGTACCTACGAACTGGTCCCGGATTGGGGAGAGCTCAAGCCGGATTGGATCTGGGGCCTGGTGGGCGACGTGGCGGTCGATTCACAGGACCGCGTCCACGTGTTCACCCGCAGCGCGAATCCGCCCTACCGGATCTACGACAGCTCCGGCAAGCTGCTGCACTCGTGGGGCTACGGTATCTTCGAGGACGCTCACGGCATCTGCATCGGTCCCGACGACATGGTCTACCTGACCGACCGCGGCTCCCAGCTCGTGCTCAAGTTCACCGGGGACGGACGGCATGTGTTCACTCTTGGCGATCGCGGGAAGCACTCCGACACGGGCTATACGGCGGAGAGCCCGACCGTGAAGTATGCGGGTCCTCCGTTCCACCATCCAACCAACGTAGGCCTGTCTCCCAACCGGGAGTTCTATGTTTCGGACGGCTATCGCAACTCCCGCGTTCACAAGTACAGCGCAGACGGTACGTTGCTGTTCTCGTGGGGCGAGCCGGGCGACGGTCCGGGCCAGTTCAATCTGGTCCACGCCGTCTGGGAGCACAAGAGCAGGGTCTACGTATGCGACCGGGCCAACAACCGCATCCAGATCTTCACCTCCAACGGTGAACACCTCGAGACCTGGCCGGGCTTCCTGCAGCCTTGCAAGATCTACATCGATAACGAGGACGTCATGTACGTGGCCGAGCTCGGCGCCCGGGTGAGCATCCTCGATCTCCAGGGGAACGTGCTCTGGCGGTGGGGAGGCGAGGCCAGCCACGACCCGGGGAAGTTCACGGCGCCACACGGGATCTACGTCGACTCTCAGGGTGCGATGTATGTCTCCGAGGTCCTGCAGGGGGCGCGGCTCCAGAAGTTCGTCCGGACACGCTAGCCGAACCTGACGAAGGCTATGACAACCGGGGAGACAGGGACAACGCCGCGGCGTATCGCCATCGTGGGTGGAGGTGTTTCAGGGCTGGGCGCCGCATGGGCGCTGCACCATCACCCGGACCGGTTCGATTTCCGTCTGTTCGAGGCCCAGGAACAGATCGGCGGCAACGCGGTCACAGCCGATATGCCGCAGGATGACGGCAGCTCGATCCCGTTCGACATCTCCGTCACCGCCTGCATCCCATCCGTATATGACCACATCCTGTTGCTGATGCAGAAGTTCGGCATCGAACTGGTCGATACCAGGTTCAGCTACAGCGTGAAGTACGGAGACCAGGTCTACGCCCACGATTTCGATTCCGACATCAGGGAGCAGTTGCGATCCGAGATCGCGAAATTCCAGCGGCTGTTGAAGCGTCTGCGCTGGTTCGGCCGGCTGACCCGCTCCCAGTCCAAGTGTCTGAACGCGCTCAACCCGTTCAACTACGTCAGCATGGGGACGGTACTGAACCTGGGAGGGTTCTCGGGAGATTTCAGGTACAAGGTACTGAAGCCGATGTTCGTCAACTTCCTGATGGCGACGAACGTCTTCGATATGCCTGCGGCGCTCTTCTCGAGGTATCTCGAGTTCTTCGATATCGAGACCGCTACGCCCATGCAGACGTGGGACCAGGGAACGCGCCGCATCTACGAGAACCTGTCGGCAGAATTCCGGGACAAGATCTACCTGAGCCGACCTGTCCGCAAGGTGTACCGGCAGACGGATGGCGTCGTTGTCGAAGACCACGATGGCGTACAGGAGACGTTCGACGACGTGATCTTCGCATGCAACGCGAACCAGACACTTATGATCCTCGACAAGCCAACGTTCCTCGAACGCTACATCCTCTCCTCGATACGTTATGAGAGCGAGCTGCATAACCACACGGTCGTCCACTCCGACTCCTCGGTGCTTCCCGACAACGATGTACAGGCCCTGGCCACGCGGAGCAATCACATCGAGCAGTACGGCGCGAGACCGGACAACTACGAGATCACGTACATCATGCACAACCAGCAGCCATGGGCTAACCGGTCTGACAAACCGTGCCTGGTGACCTACAACCCGATCAGCCCCATCGATGAGCGGAAGATCGTGAAGCGATGGTGGTTCCAACACATCGTGCACGACGTGCGTCACGTCGTAGTGCTCGTCAATCTGTTCCGCTGCATCCAGGGCAAGAAGCGGACTTGGCACTGCGGTGCTCATACCCTGGTCAACAGTCAGGAGACCTGCTTCGTCTCCGGGCTCGCTACTGCGAGACAGATGGGTGCCGACTATCCCTTCGACGACCCTGCGGCGAGGCGATCGTTCAACTACTACGGGAGCATCATGTACGGCTGGCGGTTCAAAAAGGCGTAGCGCCGAATGCTCCTGAGGGTGCTTGCCCGGCGTCTTCAGCGGGTGGTACCGTGCCTCACATGATGATTGCTTTCGCTCCATCCATCCGAACGGTCGTGGGTCGCGGAATCTCGATCACCGTGCTGGCGTTTGGGTTCCTCTTCCTGGCAGCCGCGTGTGAGTCAGAACCCACGCCGACCCCTGAATTGTCGGTGGATGATGTGCTCTCCGGTGCGTCGGAACAGCTGGTTGCACTGTCGACGGCGAAGTTCCAGGTGATCGACGAGATGGAATCAGGCGCGAAGTTCTTCGAGATGACCCTGAAAAGCGTGGAAGGAGAGGTCAAAACCCCCGACAGCTTCAGGATGGTGGTGGAGTTGGTGAACCCCGGCCTTGGATTCGTGGAGGTTGGCATGCTGGCGGTGGGAGAGCAGGCGTACATGCAGTTCTCCGCGGACGCGCCGTGGCTCCCCCTGCCGCTGGACCAGATTCCCTTCAACTTCGGGGGGATAGGCGTCACGTTGAGCGAGATACTGCCCATCATCGAGAACGCCGCCATCACAGGCCGGGAGTCCGTAGGAGGCGGCCAGGCTATCCGTGTAGATGGGGATGTCGTTTCCGAGGATATGTCGGATCTCATCACGGATGTGGACCCCGGTCATGCGGTCACGTTGTCCGTGTGGGTCGACGAGGTCTCGTATGACCTGCGGCAGCTCAGGATAGACGGCAGGCTCTACGACGAGGACGCCCCGGAAACCACGCGGCTGGTAACCATCAGTGAGATCAACGCCCCTGTCGACATCCAACTTCCAGAGACAGCCTCAGGGTCGTGAGCACTGCCGGGTCTCGCCTCCAATCGCTGAGGTCTTCCCAGTCAGTTGTGCTGGGGATCATCTGTCTGGGGGTGTTCTCGACTGCCTTGGACCAGACGGTAGTGGTCGCCGCCCTGCCTGCCGTGATGGTGGACCTGGAGATCCCCCTTACGGACCTGGACAGGGCGTCCTGGATCGTAACGGGGTACCTGATCAGCTACACCGTGGCGATGCCGCTGGCGGGGCGTCTGTCCGACGTCTACGGCCGTGTCAGGATGTTCCACGCAGCGCTGATCGTCTTCTCCATCGGGTCGGCGTTCGTGGCGCTCGCGCCAAACTTCGAATGGGTGGTTTCCGCAAGGGTGGTCCAGGCCTTCGGAGGCGGCGCAACGGTGCCCATAGGCCTCGCCATGGCTGTGGCCGCCGTATCGCCGGAGAAAAGGGGACTGGCGATTGGACTCGTGGCAGCCTCGGCTGAAGCCGGGTCGGTGCTGGGACCCCTCTATGGGGGAGCCATCATCGAGTTGCTGGGCTGGCGGTGGATATTCTGGCTCGACATACCGCAGAGCCTCTTCCTGATAGCGCTCCTGGCCGTCCTGCCGAACCGTGCCAACCCTGCTGCGAAGATGGACTACTTCGGAGCGCTTGTGCTCGGGGCGGCCCTCACCGTTCTCAGTATCGGCCTGTCCCAGAGAGCCATCTTCTCCGGAGAGTCCCTCTTCCCGTTTGTCCTGATAGCCCTGGGGGTCGGCCTGGTTCTCCTGCTGGTCCTGTTGGAGCGACGCACCGTCCAGCCTCTACTGGCATCCTTCCTGTACACGTCCAGGGCGTTCCTGTCCTCCAACATCACCCAGTTCCTGGTGGGGGTTGCCCTGATCATCTCACTGGTGGCTGTGCCGCTCATGGCCGGCACTGTCATGGAGAAGAGGGCCTGGGAGAGCGCCCTTCACCTGGTCCGCCTTACGGCCGCTATTCCGGTGGGGGCGGTGGTTGGCGGCTACATCCTGCGCTGGACGGGAGTAAGGACGGTGTGCATAACCGGCCTTGCGTTCATAGGAACGGGTCTGCTGTTCATGAGCGGCTGGGAGACGGAAGTGGAGGAACTCCGGCTGACTATGCCCCTGGTCATGGCAGGTCTGGGGTTCGGGCTGGTCATCCCGCCCATCGGCGTCAGCGCGTTGAGCGCGGCACCCAGTCACTATTGGGGCGCGGCGGCGTCACTGATCACCGCGTCGCGCATGGTGGGGATGGCGCTGGGGCTCGCGGCCTTGTCCGCCTGGGGTATCGAGCGCTTCTACAGCTTGACCGCTGACGTGACGATCGGCTCGACGTTCGAGGAGACCGAGGCTCCCCTGATCGAAGCCGGAGTGACTGTGTTCCAGAACCTCTTCATGATCTCGGGGTTCCTTGCCCTGGTCGCCATCCTGCCGGCCCTGTTGATGAGAGTGGAAGACGCCGAAGAGGAGGCTTCGCCTGAAGGCAGCCGCTGGCCAACATCCCTGCCTGAAACATGAAGTGTCCGGTGCGCGCACGAGGGTGGGATTCGGGAACGAATCTCGTATCCTAGTAGTGTCCGGACTGCTGGAGAGAACTGTCCACACCGAGCGGTCCGGACAGGGAGTGCCGCTCGATGACAACCAGGCAAGTAGAGCCAGACAACGTCCCGTTGCCTTCCCCGTTTCCCGAGGGCTGGTACTTCATCGGAAGCCGCAAGGCCATGCAAAAGGCGAGGCTCATCTGGAAGACCTGGATGGGGGAGAACATCGTTGTTTGGTGCGATGAGAACGAGCGCGTCTGCGTTGCCGAGGCCTACTGCCCGCACCTCGGCTCCGACCTGGGGCCCGACGCCGGAGGGCGCGTGCGTGACGGTCGGCTCGTCTGCCCCTTCCACGGCTTCGAGTACGATGCAACCGGCCAGTGCGTCGCCACTCCCTTTGCTCCCCCGCCCAGGGCTGCGCGGTTGCGCGTCTTCGAGACACAGGAGATAGCCGGCCTCATCTTCGGCTGGTGGGGGATCGAAGGACGGGCGGCTCATTGGCACCTGCCCACTGACCTTGCAGACCAGACCGGCTGGAGCGCCATCTCGATACGCACCCTCCGCTTTCCCGGCCATCCCCAGGAGACGACGGAGAACTCGGTGGACCTGGCCCACCTGCGCTACGTCCACGGGTACGGCAGCGTGGACCGCGCCGGGGACGTATCGGTGGACGGGGCTTACCTCAGGAGCGACTTCGACTTCAGGCGCAACTACAAGATAGCCGGAGCCTTACCCTTCAACCTGGACATCTCCACCAACACTCATATCTTCGGGCTGGGATATTCGTTCGTGGAGATCCGTGAGAAATCCATCGGCATGGATATGCGCCTGTGGGTGCTGGCGACGCCTGTCGACGGCACGCTTATCGATCTGTCGCTGGCCTCGCAGGTGCGGGAGATCCGCAACCCGAAGCGCTGGATATCGGGCTTGGGGTTCCTCCCGGTTGGGTGGCGCGCCCCGATGATGAACAGGTTCATCTCGCCGCAGCAGGAGCAGGACGTTCGCCGGGATGTGATCATCTGGAGCCGCAAGCGGTACCGCTCCCTGCCACGCCTCGCTCGCTCCGACGGCGAGATCATGACCTTTCGCGCCTACTGCACCCAGTTCTATCCCGAGCCGTGCGCTCCTGATATGGCACTCCCGGTCACATCTGGCGAGACTGTAGAATGACCACTCGAACCGGCTTCGACGACCTCCACCATGCAGCACTGGGGTACATACCATGAGCAACATACTCGGCAGGCTGAGTTGGCTGGTCACGGTTCGCCCGTGGTTCACGCTCCTCGTCCTCCTCATCGTTACCGTCGTAATGGTTTCGGGGGCGGATAGACGTCTGCCGCCGACGGAAGGCGCAAGTGTTGCCTTCCTCCCTCCTGGCCATCCCATCGCTGAGGCAACACAAGAGATAGATGACCGGTTCGGGGACTCCGGCGAAGTGATTGTTGTCACACTCCTCTTTCGCGGGGAGGCGCTCACACCCGGCGGCCTCTCCCAGATGGATAGCCTGCTCGATGAGATTGTCCGGGCCCCGGGCGTCAGTGAATTGTTGGCGCCTGGAACCTCTGTCGTTGCACCCTCGTCGCTGATCGGCGCCGTGCTCCAAGTGGACAGTTTCGAGTCGGTCACGCAGGAACAGATCGACTCTGCACGCGACATCCCCGGAGTAGGGGAGGCGCTCGCTGAGATGACTGGCACCGACACCGACGGCACGCTCGTTGCGATTGCCATCGTGCGCCTGCGCGACACGGGAGACGAGCGCGTTGACGATGCCGAACGGAGGATCAGCGAGTTGGCTGCAGCGGACGAGGGTGCGTCGCGTGTGAGCAGCCTGTCGTCGGCGGTCATCGAGGATGCTTACAAGAAAGCCACTGAGGAGGGGATGGGGCCACTGATCGGGCTGGCGCTCTTGCTGATCGCCGGTCTGCTCCTGCTCTTCACACGCACCCTGTCGGACATGTTGCTGACGCTGCTGGGTCTGATCGTCGCGATCATGTGGGTTGTCGGCGCCGAGGGCTGGCTTGGCCCGGACGGACTCGGCGTGATAGGCCCTCCCAGCTCGCTCACTGCGATGGTGCCCGTCATCATCATCGGCCTCACGGTGGACTATGCGATCCAGGCGATCTCTCACTACCGGGAGCAGCGGCTCGAAGGCGAACCCGTCGCCCGAGCGGTGCAGATCGGTCTGCGGAACGTCGCGGTCCCGCTGATGCTCGCCGCAGTCACCACAATCGTGAGCCTGTTGGCGACCCTGTTTTCGCCGATAGGTGTGATTGGAGACTTCGGCGTTGTCGCAGGGATGGGTGTGGGGTTGAGCCTGATCGTGATGCTGACGCTGGTCCCCGCTACGCGGACCATCCTCGACCGGCGTCGCGAGGCACGCGGCACGTTGCGGCAGCCTCGCCCACTTTCGAATGCGCTGCCCGGCATCCCGCGGCTAGCAGAGGTGCTCGGAAGGAGAGTTACGCGTCAGCCGGCGCCGTACATCATCGTTGTCGTTGCAATCACGGTTGGGCTGGGATTCGCGGCTACCGACCTCAAGTCGGAGTTCAGCATCCGGGACGTTCTTCCCAGGGGCGGGACCATCGTGGCTGACATGAAGACGCTGGACGCAACCGTCGGCGGTTCGACGGAGATGGCCAGTGTGCTGGTGAAGGCCGAGGCTACGGAGACCCGCACCCTCCTTAACCTGCAAGACCTCAGGGTCGCGTTCCAGGACGAGCAGCGCCGTCCGAATGCAGCGGCAGGGCCGCTCCTGGCGTCGTACGAGTCGCTCCTCGACGACTGGACCACCGACAGCGGGCAGCCCGGCGACAACTACGACCGTGAGCTTGCGGCGCTCTTCAGCGAAGCTTCCTCGGGAGTGCAGCTCGATCCGGCCTTGATGCAGGAGATACTGGACAAGCTCGGGGAGAGGGAACCCGCGGTCACCCACGGCCTGGTCAACGATCCGAACGGCATCGACACCATCCTGTTGCAGTTTCCAACCTACTCGAACGATCCGGGGGCAACCAAAATGCTCCAGGGCGACCTTGAAGCGCTCTGGGCTGGAGACGATTCCGCCCTCACGGTGCTTTCGGAGACCGTCGTCTCGATCGGGGTTACGGACGCGATCACAGATCGCCAGACGGAGGCGATCAGCACCACTATCGCGGCGGCCCTCACCGTCCTCGCTGTCTTCTTCTGGCTGACGGCGCGCCAACCGGCGCTGGCGGTCGTCGCGGTCGGGCCCATCGTGCTCGTCCTGATCTCAGTGCTGGGCACGATGGCGCTGCTGGGTATCCCGTACTCACTCGTTACGTCGATCATCACGGCGCTCTCGATAGGGATAGGCGTGGACTACACCATCCACGTTATCCATCGATACCGTGAGGAATTCACCCGCTCGCGCAACCCGGAGAGTGCGGCGATTCGGACGCTCGCGACCACGGGTTCGGCGCTGCTGGGTTCCGCGATGACGACCGCGCTGGGATTCGGAGTGCTGATCGCCTCGCCGCTGCTTGCTTCTCAACAGTTCGGCATCACGGCGACCATCACCATCGTCTACTCCCTGGTCGTCTCCGTACTGCTGGTGCTGCCAGCGATGGTGGTCTGGGGCGCGTACCAGAACATGCGGTTGCGCTCCATGGTCGAGCGCCAGTGGGCCGAGCTCGACGTGGCGATAGAGGGCATACATCAGAGCCACGAGCGGGGACAGGGCTCGTCGTAGAAGGAATGCTCATGCAACTTCGCGAACTACCCAACAGGCTGAAGGCCGCGTACCGCGGGTCGGACGTCCGCCACCGCGTCAAGCACTTCGACAGGTGGATGGACAGAGCGAACGTGGAGGACGCCGGTCCGGCGGTCTACGACCACGTCGAAACTGTCAGGGAATACTACGACCTCTGCAATGAGTTCATGGTGTTCGGTTGGAGCGAGTCCCTCCACTTCGCGCCGCTGTCGTCTCACGAGAGCCTGGAGGACTCCCAGGCGCGACACCAGCGGCTCATGATTGCCAAACTGGAATTGCAGGAGGGCATGACGGTGGTCGACGTCGGTTGCGGGGTCGGTGGCCCCATGCGCCGCGTCGCAGCGGAGGCGGGAGTCAGGGTCGTCGGGATCAATAGCAGCGAAGTCCAGTTGGAGAGGGCGAGGTCTTTGACTGCTGAGGCGGGGCTCGATCACATGGTCGACTACATCGCGTGCAGTTTCATGGACATGAGCGTTGTCCCTGACGACGCGTTCGACCGGGGCTACGCGATCGAATCGACGTGCCATGCGCCGGACAAGGCGGGCGCGTTTGCGGAGATATACCGCGTGCTGAAACCGGGCGCCCTTTTCTGGGGCCAGGAGATGTGCATGACGGACAGGTTCGATCCCGGCGACAGTCGGCATCAGTCCATGAAGAACGACCTGATGCAGGGCATTGCGCTCAAGGACATCGCGACTACGGACGAGGTGAACCAGGCCCTTGAAGCGGCGGGATTCCAGGTCATCGAGGGCAGGGACCGGGCTGCGGCGGAGAATGGTGCAACCATGCCGTGGTATCAGCCCATGGAGGCCCGGGGGACAACGCGGGGCAATGCCCTGCGCAGGCTCCCTCTGGGCCGGAAGGCGTACATTGGGGGATCCAGGCTGGCCGAGGCGCTGGGCGTGTTCCCGAAGGGGTCCGCGGACGTCGTCAGGCTGATGGACGGTACGGCCAATGCCTATGTCGCAGGAGGCAGGGCCGGGGTCTTCACGCCGTTGTACTGTTTCCTGGCGCGCAAGCCCCTGTAACCCTTCGTCTTTCCGTACTCCTCAGTGTTGCCAGGCGACCAGGGGTATCTCACGCCGCCGCTCGGCGATGCGGAACTTCAGCTTCTTGCTCGGCTTCATCGACGGGATCGGGTTGAACTTGAGCTTGTAGTTCGAGGGGAACACTTCGATGTTGAAATAGTGCGCGATCATCAGCACGTTGATGGCCAACTGCAGCTCCATCCACCGGGTGCCGAGACAGGTGTGCGTGCCCAGCCCGTAGGGGGCATACCCGGGACTGAGGTGCTCGTTGCGTGGCGCCTTGTAGCGGTCGATGTCGAAGGTGAAGGGGCCAGGGAAGATGTCCTCCATGTAGTGCGTCGCCGTTGTGGCGATGAAGACCTGTGATCCCACCGGCAGTTCGTAGTCCTCCACCACGCACGTATTCATCACGTTCCGTATGGACATCGGGACGATGGGGTATATGCGCACGGTCTCCATAAGGAAGCGGTGCGTGACGTCTATCGCCTGCAGGGTGAATTCCTCGCCGTCGGGGTCGCCGTTGCCGAAGAGGGCATCGGCTTCACGCTGGATCTCCCGGTAGAGATCGGGCTGCGACGCCATGGCGTAGAGCGCGAAACTGAACGCGTCGCCAAGGTACACGCTGGCGATCAACGCCGCCGAAAGCTGGAAGCGCAGGGTCGTCTCCGGCACGAACTGCGGATCGCTTGCGTGCAGGCTGAGCCAGTCGTCCGCGAGGTCCCGCGGGGACCCGGCCCGTTGCGCTGGTGTATGGACGCTCTGGACCCGTTCCAGGAGGGTATCCACGGCCTTTGCCCGGCGTTTCATGCCCGGAGTGCGGAGCATGAACTTGGGGAGGGCCTTCATGATGTGCGTGAGGAGCGCCCGCTCCTTGTACTTCGCCAAGTCGTCGAAGATGTCCTGGGAATCGACGCTGACGAAGAGCGGCGAGAGTTGCGCGTTGATCATCCGCCGGCTCATGCTCGTCGCAGGGTAGGCGTCTCCAACCTTCCAGCCGGCCATGTGGTTCCGGGCATGGCGGTAGAGGATGTTCAACTGTCCTTCCAACCTCCCGCGGGAGTACGCCGGTGACATGGACTTACGAAGCCGGAAATGATCGGCGCCGTCCATCGAAGGCATCACTCCGTTCGCGCCGTAGACCTTCTCGAAGTCGGAGAAGTAGTCCTTCGCTCTCAGGTACATGCGCCCGTGCCGGTGCACCCAGTGGTTCGTGTCCGTCCCGGCGAGGAAGATCATCGGCTTCCTGAATGGTGGATGTATCTTGAACACCGGCCCGTACTCCTTTGCGAGGTTCGCAAAGAGCGCGGCGATATTCCCACTGCGAAGGTGAGGACTGAACAGCATCTTGCGCAGCGAAACGGTCGGGATCTTCTTGGTGAAGGCGGAACGTTGAAGCAGCGGACCGGCGATGTTCTGAGAGACTGCCTCGGCGATGGACCGGCCGATCAGGTCCATCCTGCAGATGGCCTGGATGCGCTGCTCTATCTCGTCGTCGAGTTGGAACATGAAGCGGAAGACGTCGCATGTATCGATGAGGGCGATGATGATGACGTCTCGCGGATCGGGAATCTCGTTGTTGAGGATTACCTTGCTGATGCGCGTCCTGACGAATTGGGCCGCTGTGCCTGTTGAGGAGGTGTTGGAGAGTTCTGCCTGCACGACGGTGCGGGACAATGTCCAGAACTCGCCGTCATGGTGTTCCAGGATGTTGAGGTCTACGAGGCGGTCCAGCGTCAGATCGACGATGGCCTCTGCGCGGGGCGCGAGTCGTTCGATCCAGTACTGGGTGTTGTGCCGGGCGGGTTCGTCCGCGATCTCCTTGAGGATAGGGTCCAGTGCGGGGTCACCCGTCTCACTCCGGTCGACGATGAACAGGGATTCCACGTCCGTGTCGATGCGGCCCATGAGGGAGAGTTCCGCGAGTACGGCGCCGGCGACAGTGCAGTTCAGGTCCCAGCCGGGCACCTGGTGGAAGTAGCCGCTCTCCTCGTTGAGGAGCATCAGGATGAGCTCTTCAGGCAAGCTCAGCGTCTGGGTCGTCACACCCTCTGTGGAAAGAGTCATCAGCCCCTGTTCCTGTGCACCATCGCGATACTCTAGGGCCACTTACGCCTGCTGCACTTGTAGCCAGTATGACTCTCCAAACTGGAGGGTGTCAACGCCATATCGAGACCACCACATCCCGCTCCGGCGGTAGTAGTTGGGAGCAAGCGAAGGAGTGTCTCGTTCCACAGAACTGGGAACGCAGCACTCGCGTGTTCCGCTAGGCCGAGGGAGGCTCCTCTTCGTAGAGAGAGACGGGCACCCGGACGGGGAGTTCGCCCGTGGTGATCGCGGCGTGGACAGGCTGAACGTACTGATAGTCGATGTCCAGCCGGTAGCGGAATGCTCGGGCCGCGGTGAGTTGCCGCTCTGTTGTAAAGGCCCACTCTACGAGCGTCGACTCCTCCCAGCCCAGGTCTTCTTCCGCATCCTGGGTGAAGCGGTCGAAGAACTCCAGGTGCTCTGCCGGGATGCCGTACTGTGTCTGCAGGGCTTCGCCCGCCTTGCCCATGGTGTCCCTGGCCAGCAGGTCGCTTGCGAACAACCCCGCGATGCCGTCGAGCCATGACCACTCCCACCACCGCGTGCACAGGGAGAGCGTGGACACGGCGAAGTAGGAGCGGGTGAAGTTACGCCACGCCGTAACCTCCTCACGTTCGAGGCCCAGACCCTCGCAGAAGCGCATCCACAACTCCTCGTAGGCGGGCGTGGTCCAGCCGACGAGGTCGTTCACGATGTCCCGGCCTTCGATCTTGACGAGTTTCCTCAGTTCATGGGTGCGGGATGCCTCGTCGTTGTTCTTGACGTAGAGCGCGGCGGTGCTGAATTGCAGGCCGTGGTCCAGATAGTAGTAATGGTTTTTCGCCCACAACTGGAGGTCGTCCCGGGTCAGAGAACCGTCGTAGAGGAGCTGGTAGAACGGCGGCGGTTCGGGGTACCGCTCCGCCCGCTGCCGGTGGAGCAGTTCGATGAACTCCGGCCCCGGGAGGGGCGGGTCCTTCAGGTCGTCGGCGCTGTAAGGGGGGTGGTTCAGCATCGCTATCCCCTCGCGTGGCTATGTTGACGGCGAGCCTGCATGACGCGTGAGCGCATGCTGACGATGGGGCGCATCGAGATACGCCGTGAGACGAGACCCCGGCTACCGGCGTTGCAGCCTGAAGATGAACACCCGCCGCAGCCGCTCCTGCAGGTCCGGTGTGTCCACGAAGGCTCGGGTAACGTCTTCACCGAAGACGACGTGGTCTGCGTCTGCCCCGATAGGCGAGTGCTCATGCTGATTGAGCATGGCCCGATCGATGTCCTTGATGCCAAGCTTCTCGTAGAGCTGCCTGGTCTCCTCGAGGTCCTGAACCATCTGCTCTCGCACCTCAGGGAGCCGCTTCTCACCCTCGCCCACCAGCGCGCTGCCCAGAAGGACGGGCCAGGGCTCGGTGCGGTGCATCCAGTAGTACCAGCCGTTGGATACGAGCTCCTCGGGCGCCCAATCGCTCTTCTCCAGCGCGTCGATCTCTTCCTTGGGAAGGCCGAACTCTTCGGAGTGCCAGCGGCTCAGCGTGGGGTGGCTGGGCACAGGCCCTCCGACGGTGTCCTGACCGCCCTCGTCGATGAGCTTGCGGAGCTGGAAGCGGCGCACATCCTTGTTGGTGGTGTTGATGTAGCGCTCGCCTTCGAAGCGGTGGTTGCCGTCGCCGCCCTGGTGGGCGCGGCGTTTGCGCTCGGCGATCGCCTCGATCGTGGTTGCTTTCGATCGTGCAGGGTGGCCCTGCTTCCACTCGGCCCGGATGTCCTCGAGCCCGTCCATCAGTTCGTCGGGGGAGAGCTGGTCACGGCCCCATCGCTTCGTGGTTGCCATATCTCTACTCCTTCTTGCGCGACGTTAGCGGCAGATTACTCCACGTTCACCGGTTCCTCAACATTCAGGCGGTGCGGTGCTTCGGACGCGCGCTGGCTCCGAAGTCCCGGTGGTGCTCCAGCCAGTTCTCGACTTCGGTGCGGTCCTCGGACGGGTCGGGCGGAGCAGGAGGCTCGCCATTGTTGTAGACCCTGGCCGCCGTGCGCCAGACAACCTTCTCTTGCACCTCGGCAGGGAGTCCTCCTAACTCCTCGGGGATGAGGATATTGGAGTCCGGCCACGTGCATGCGGGGTGAGGATAGTCGTTGGACCACATGAAGTTGTCTTGGCCGAAGTCCTGCAGGAGATATGCGCCGACGGCGTCGCTGATGAAGGTGCAGTAGACCTGCCGCTTGAAGTACTCGCTGGGCGGCATGGACAGGGTGCTGCGACGGCTCATCGTGTAGTGGTCGGCCTCTTGGAGCCAGAAGGGGACCCAACCCGCGCCCGCCTCTGCGACCGCGACGTTCAGGCGCGGGTGACGCTCGAGCACCCCGGAGGCGATGATGTGCAGCAGCGAGTTCATCGCGTCGTTCTTGTGCCCGTTGATCGAGTGGATCGGGATTCCCGCCGGGTCGCGCTCGCGGGACTCGGCTCGTCCGTTGATGTGCATATTGACCGTCGCGCCAAGCTCCTCGGCGGCAGCCCAGAAGGGCTCGTACCGTTCGTCGCTGTAAGGCAGCCTCTCAGGCGGCGCGATCCAGATGTCGACACCCCTCAGCCCGGCCTCGATGAACCGCCGCATCTCTTCGGTGGCATGCTCCACGTTCCAGAGCGAGACCATGCCCAACCCCCAGTACCGGTGAGGAGCCACGCTGCAGAAGTCGATCATCCAGTCGTTGTAGACGCGCAGGTGCGCCTCCTGGAGTTCGTGGTCGTCGATGAGCCATGCGCGGACAGCGAAAGTCGGGTAGAGCACTTCGGCGCTGACGCCGTCGAGCGCGAGGTCCTTCAACCGCTCGTAGGGGTCCCAACAGCCCGCACGCAGGAGATGGTTGGTCTCGAACGGCCTCTCTTTGACCTGCAGCGCGCGCGAGCGGAACTTCATGGGAAGCTCCTTCTCCCAGAGATCGGGAGGTTCGCCCATGTGGGAGTCGGCGGAGATACGGAACTCTTGAAGCGAGGGCTCCTCACTGCTCAAAGGACCACTCCATAGGTATCCGGATTGGCGCCATCATAAGCCGAGGCAGGAGCCGTAACAACTGCGCCGAACGGGAATGGTTGTCGCACTCTGCGCTGGCTGACTTGCATGCACCTTTTCTACTGAGTAACCTCGCCTTTAGGTCGCGAGGTGAAGCATGCTGACCCGCGAGGAGAACGACCTCCTGACTCAGGTTGGTCCGGGGACGCCCGGCGGCGCGCTCATACGCCGCTATTGGCAGCCCGTAGCGCTCAGCTCTGAGATTCCTCCGGGTAGCGCCCCTCTTCCTGTGCGCCTACTCGGCGAAGACCTCGTGCTCTTCCGCGATCAGTTCGACCGCTTCGGCCTGCTTGGCATCCATTGCGCCCATCGTGCAGCCGACCTCAGCTACGCCCGGATAGAGGACGGAGGGTTGAGGTGCCTCTACCATGGCTGGCTCTACGACATCCACGGCAACTGCCTGGAGCAACCCGGCGAACCGGAAGGCAGCACTTTCAAGGACAAGGTGCAGCACCTGGCCTACCCGATAGCTGAGCGTGGCGATCTGGTTTTCGCCTACCTCGGTGGCGGCGAACCGCCGTCGTTGCCTCCCTACGAGGCGTTCGACGTGCCGCCTGGGCAGCGCTCCGTCTACAAGGTGTTCCAGGACTGCAACTATCTCCAGGGCAACGAAGGCAATATCGACCCCCAGCACCTCTCGTTCCTCCACCGCCTGAGCCGCTCGGGCGACCTTAATCAGACCCTGAACGCCCGGGTTACCGCGCCTCACCTCGAACTGGAGGACACGGACTTCGGCATCCGCATCTACGCGGTGCGGAAAGTGGACGAGGAGAACAGCTACGTAAGGGTCACGAACTTCGTCATGCCCAACCTGGCGGCGGTGGCGGGCGACGCCGAGGGGTACAGCATCAACTGGCACGTTCCCATCGACGACACGCACCATTGGCGCTACGGCATCCGGTTCAACCGTACGCAGCCCATACGTCCGCAGCAGAATGCCCGCTCCGAAGAGATCGGTGAGGACTTCCGCCTCATCCGCAACGAGTCGAACCGCTACCGGCAGGACCGCGAGTCCATGAAGAACAGGGAGTTCATCGGGATGGGGCAGAACTTCGTCGTCCACGATACGTGGGCCACGCAGGGTGAAGGCGCCATCCAGAACCGCACCACGGAGCACCTTGGATACACGGACATGGCCATCGCGGCGGCTAGACGGATGCTGCTGAAGGCTGTGCGCGACGTACAGGAGGGGCAGGACCCGGTCCACGTCATCCGTGACCCAGAGAAGCGTTCCGAGAACCTGGGTATCTACGTCCGGAACGATATCGTGCTCCCCTCTTCCGTCGACTGGCATCGCTACTGGGAGAACGACGCGGCCCGCGAGCTGGCGACCAGCACCCACCGGTAAGTGTTCGGACCACCAGTGCTGAAAGGAGCACCTCGTGACGACATCAGAACCGACCGGGCCGATCTTCGACGGCCTGCAGGAGTACGTGGCCGCATGCCAGGAGATCGATGACTACCACGTCATCGAGGGAGTCGACTGGGATGAAGAGCTCGGAGCGCTCGTCGAGGCCGTCGCCGAAACGATACCGAATGCGCCCATGCTCATATTCGACAAGGTGAAGGGGTACCCGGAGGGCTACCGCCTGGTGTCGCTGGTCGGTGCGTCGTACAAACGGGCTGCGCTGGCGCTCGGGTTACCGGTCGACAAGAGCCGCGACGAACTGGCAGAGCTGGCGTCGCAGCGGCTCAGGGCGATCAAGCCTATCCCTCCGAATGAGGTTCCTGCCGGCCCCGTGATGGAGAACGTGATGGAGGGCGAGGAAGTCGACCTCTGGCGCTTCCCCGTTCCCCGGTACCACGCCTCGGATGGCGGGCGCTACATCGGCACCGGCGACTCGCTCATCAACCAGGACCCCGAGAGCGGCTACGTCAACATGGGCACCTACCGGATGGAGGTCCACGACAAGAACACACTGGGACTCTGGATGAGTCCGGGCCAGCAGGGCCGGCTTATCTGCAACAGCTACTGGGAGAAGGGCGAGGCCTGTCCGGTGGTCGCTACCTTCGGCACCGACCCGCTCACGTGGATGGCGTCCCACGGACGCTCTCCCTGGGGAGAATCGGAATTGGACCACGCCGGTGGCCTGCGCGGAAGGCCGGTCGACGTCATCAAGGGCCCCATCACCGGTCTGCCCATCCCTGCTCATGCGGAGATCGCCATCGAAGGTGAGGTTCCCCCGCCGTGGGAGGAGGCACGGGATGAAGGACCCTTCGGGGAGTGGCCCGGCTACTACTCCGGCGGCACCCTCGGCACGGGCGAACCGCAGCCGGTCATCCGCGTGAAAGCGGTCTATTTCCGTAACAACCCCATCATCCTGAGCCAGGCCCCGATGTGGCCCGGCGCGCGACAGACAGGTCTTCCCATGGGCGCTGGCCGCGGCGGCGCGGCTGACCTTGCCCGCGCGGGTGTCTCGCACGTCGTGGCAGTGGGCACGCCTTTCGCGTACATGCGGGTTATTGCCATCAAGCAGCAGTACCCCGGTCATGCGAAGCAGGCCGCCATGGCCGCCGCGGCGAACACGCGCAACGGACGCTGGATCGTCGTCGTTGACGAGGACATCGATCCAGAGGACCTGAAAGAGGTGCTCTGGGCCATGACGACGCGCTGCGACCCGGAGACCGACATCGAGATCCTGAGAGGGATGTGGAGCACACCGCTGGACCCGCTGGTCTCAGCGCGGCCCGACAAGAAGGAGTCCGGCGACCACACCAACAGCCTCGCGGTCTACTACGCGGTCAGGCCGTTCCATCGCAAGGACCAGTTCCCGGGAGTGAGCCGAAGCCCCAGGGAGCTCAGGCAGCGCGTGATGAAGAAGTACGGGGACATCCTGCCGTTCCCGAACCTGTGACTGATCCGACCGCCTAATGGATCGCTCCTGCAGGAGCTGTGGATCCCGTGGGGCGGTCCGCTTCACGTGCCGTCCGGGTGTGACTGACGCCTAATTGCAGCCCGAACCTCCGGGCTATCAGGGCGATACCCGCCGTTTGGGCCACCATGAAGAGGCTCACGATCCCGGCTCCCTCGAGGTCTTGTCTCACGCTGCTGGTCATCATGTCCAGTGCCAGCAGAGACAAGGTGTACGTCCCCCGATCGGCGATCAGGATGATGCTGCTGGTGGTGCCGGCGGCAATCACGAAGTTGAACGTGCCGATGAGGATGAGCGTGGGCATCAGCAGCGGTATCCAGATGCGGAAGTAGGTGCGCCACCAGCCCGCTCCGGACACACGGGCAGCCTCCTCCATATCCGCTCCCATCTGCAGGAATACGCCCTTGATGAGCTGGGTGCTGGTCAGCTTGCCCTGCATGATGACGACCAGCACCAGGGCGTAGAGCGTGCCGTACAGCGGGGTGAGGATCGGGGTGCCGAGGAATAGCCACAGCAAGCCCAGTCCGGACAGGATGCCCGGCATGGCCGTGGACATCCAGAAGATCGCATCGAGGACAGACCTCCACTTCCATCGCGTCCTGACGAGCACGTAAGCGACCATCGAGAACAGAATCGGGCTGACGATGGCCGTGGACAGGCTGATGACCAGCGTGTTCTTCAACGCGGTGAGGAAGAAGCGGTTGGCGAAAACGTCCTGCCAGTGGCTGAGCGTGTAGGTGGGTGTGCTCGAGAACCAGCCCACGCGCGTCATGAAGCTGCCGCCCACCAGGATCAACACCGGGATCGCCGTCAGCAGGAGGATGAGGAAGAGAACGAGCCCGAAGACCACAGGCCGCATCCTGCCGAGGTCGATGAGTCCCGGCTTGAAGCTGCCCGTGATGGTGGCGTAGTTCCGCCGTGTGGTCAGCCAGCGCTGCAGGGGGACGATGAACGCGATGATGACCAGCACCACGCTCGCAAGGGCCGTCGCTGACCCATAGAGCGGCGGGTCATAGAACCGGACGAACTGGAATATCTTGGTGGAATAGACGTAGAAGTCGATGGGCGTTCCCAGGATGAGTTCTGTCTCGAACGACTGGAAGATGCGGACGAGATTCAGCATGAACACGACGGTGATGGCAGGGATCATCACCGGAATGGTCACACGCATCATCGTGCGCAGGTTCGACGCTCCCGAAACCCGTGAGGCCTCCTCCAGCGAGAGGTTCATGTTCCGGAACGCCGGCGTCAGCAGCATCACGGCGCTGGATATCGTGTTGCCCATCAGGTGCACCCAGATGATGCCGGGCACGCTGTAGATGTTGAACGGACCATGCTCGATGAACGGCAGGTAGCCCAGCGCGACGTTGAACAGCCCGAAGTCCGGGTCCAGCATGAACACCCACCCTATGGTGGTGGAGATGCCCGGAAGCATGAATGAGACCCAGAACATGAACTCGAGCCCGTAACTCCAATGGATATTGGTGCGGGCCAGCGTCCAGGCGATGAGAATGGCGATGGGAAAACCGACCGCCTTGTAGCCGATATAGACGACGAACGTATTCCTGAGGGCCTCGAAGATTCCGGGTTCGGAGAATGCGATACGCCAGTTGTCGAGTGACCACTCGGTCGGCTGGTTGATGCCGGCGACGTTGAAGCTGTTGACCAGGATCACCGCGATGGGCGCGAAGACCCAGAACCCGAATACGATGAGCAGCAGGGCCATCACAAACGTGCCAGTACCCGGACGGACCCAGGGGGTCCGCCGGGTACCCATCACGCCTGTACGCGTTGGCACGGCCATCTATTTGCCCTGCACAGCCTGCGTCCGCTCCTCCCGGAGCGGGGCTGTTTACTTGCCTACCGAGGCCAGCGCATCCCGGACGACCGTGAGCGCCGAATCGAGTTGGTCCTGGTAGTCGGTCTGGCTCCCCAGGATGAAGTAGTCGACGTCAGGGTTGCGGATACTCGCTTCGTTGACGCCGTCCAGCGGGATGTCCGTGCGGAGCGACTGCGAACCGCTAGCCTTCTGCGCGAAGATTTGCCCCTCGCGGCTCAGGAACCAGTTCGCGAAGAGCTTCTGGGCGTTCGGGTTCGGTGGGCTGTCCAGCACGTAGAAGGCGCCGCCGCCGGGGCTGATGCTCGCCCCCTCCTCGAGGATGTGCGGGAACACGTCGTCGACCGGCTGTCCCTCACCCTCCAGTGCTCGCACTTCCCGGCCGCACGCCCACATGCAGAGGTGGAACTTGCCGAGCGCCAACTGCTCCGCAGCCTGCCGGGCGTTGCTTGTCAGCGTGATGTCCATCTCCGTCATCATCCGCTGGAGCCACTCTCCACCCATCTGTTCGTTCATGTAGTAGAAGGCGGTGGTGCCCGAGCTCCCGACCTCACGCGGGTCGCGAGCGATGATCTTCCCCTTCCACTTCGGGTCGAGCAGGTCCCAGAACGACTGGATCTCCATCGGGTCTACGAGGTCGGTGTTGTACGCGATCCCGGCTGTGCTTCCGGAGCCGTTCCAGCCGACCACGTACTCGTTGCCGGGCTGGTCGAACCAGTGGAGCCGGTTGTCGTACCACGCCGACTCGTCCAGCACTTCAGGGAAGAAGAGCAGCGGCTTGAGTGGCTGGAGAACGCCTGCGGGGATCAACGTGGGGATCGCGGGGTTCAATCCGCCTGACCAGACGTCCAGCGTGTACTGCCCTGCCTCGCGCTCGGCGAGCACCTTGGGCGCCTGCTCGCGGGAGGAGCCGCCTGAGAAGACCACCCTGATCCGGTACTCGTCCTCGAATCCCTGGATGTGGTCTGCGGTCCCATCGCCCAGGTCGCAGCAGAAGAATGCCTGCAGTTCGCCCTCTTCCTGGGCCGCCGCGATCAACGCCGCCTTCTCCGCCTCGATCGCCGCCATGGCGTCGGGCGTCGGGGTCGCTGTCGGGTCGGGCGCGGGCGCTTCGGTGGGTTGTGCCACCGGCGCCGGCGTTGGCGTCGCGGTGGGCTGTGGTGCCGGCGTTGGCGTTGCCGTGGGGTCGCTTCCGCACGCCACGAGCAACAGCGCACCCGCGATGCCTCCTATCAATACCATGCTGAGTCTGGTCCACTTCATCTTGGATCCCTCCCTTGATTCGGATTGGGCGTGCCCCAGGCGCGCCGCGGTTTCTGAACGACTGGCTACGGCAGGCCTAGCTCCTGCCAGCGAGCCGCGATCTTTGCCATGTACTCCCTGCTCGACTTGTTGATGGGCGGCAGGCTGTCGAACTTGAACTTGAATGAGGCGTTGATGCCCGTTGGGTCCGGGACGTCGGAGTCGATGTCGTACTCGATATTCCGCCCGCGGCGGCCCTGAGTCTGGCCGAGGTTCGGGTGGTATGCCTTGCCCTTGACGAAGTCCTGCTCCCATCGGACGTTGGTGACTATCCTCCACGTCACGTCGTTCCAGTTCCGTACGTCACAGTCCTCGTCGACCACGATCACCCAGCGGTTCGGAACGATCTTCCAGGCGGCGTCGATGATGCGGAGAGGCTCTTCGGGGTCGGTGATCTCCGCCGCGATGATGGCGGCGCCCCAACTGCGGCCGCCTATCTCGGGGAAGTGGGCGTGCCTGATGCTGGTGAGCCCGCTCTCGTTCTTGATCCGGGCCTCGAAGGAGCCCGAACGGAAGAGCCAGCGCGGGTAGTCCTCTTCCAAAAGGCAGATTACGCCGTAGTTGATCGGGTTCTGCCGGTGCGTGATGCAGTGGACCGTCATGAACGACGCTTCCAGATTCTGGCCGTAGAAGCCGCCAGCCTCGCCGTGAGGACCCTCCACGTGGGTCGTGTTGGCCGGAATCTCGCCTTCGATGATGTACTCCGACTGTGCCGGCACCATCAGGTCGTTCGTCTCGCAACGGATGAGTTCGGTTGGAGCGCCGCGCCACGCGCCGGCAGCTTCGTATTCCATGTGCCCGTTCTCGTCGACGGGAACCGGACTGCCGGAGGCGAGGCAGAGCAGCGGGTCCATACCCACCGCTATGGCGACGGGGGTTGGCTTGCCCTGGGCGTCGTTCCTCATGACGTGGTTCCGGAGTTGGCCGGAGATGGTCAGGTGGTTCCTGTCCACGATCATGGCCCGGTAGGTGCCCATGTTGATGATGCCCGTGTCCGGGTCACGCGTGACCACACCTGCCGCAGTGCCGATGTACTGTCCTCCGTCGAGTTCGTGCCAGTAGGGAGTGGGCATCTCGTAGAGGTCGATGTCGTCGCCGGTGGAGATCACCTCTTTGCACGGCCCGGTCTCGACGTTGACGGAAGGGACGCGGTTGTTATGGCCGTCGACGATGATCGCGTACATCGTGTCCGGCTCCGGCTCGCAGTTGAATGCGACCGCGAGTTGGTCGACGGTCGAGATGATGTTGCTTACGAGAGGCTTGCCCTCGTATCCCTTGACGTTGTCGAACACGATGGCTGGACCCTTCCGTTCCAGCGAGCGGGTGAGGATGGCCCCGATCTCATGCTCCAGGTCAACCGGCGCCGTCACGTGTACCAGCAACCCCTTCTGCTCGAGGAGGTCCATGTACTCGCGCAGGTCCTTGTAGCCGACCTGTCTGTTCCGTGTTGCCATCCGCACTCCTTAGGTGACCGAGTCAGGCCGGGTTCTTCGGGGAGGTTTCTGCGCAGCGACGGTACACTTGACTACGAGAAACGTCAAGCATCGACGCAGAGGTGAAGGACTCCTGTTCGGGAAGGCTGCGTTGAACGATGTTTCCTTCGTGCGGGCATGCCGCGGCTGTCGATGCGTGAGGAATGGAATAGACTCTGCTGGCAAGACCTTCTCACAGGAGGCGCTCGATGCTTTCTCAGGAAGATAACGAACTGCTGACGCGGACAGGGCCGGGGACGCCTGCCGGGAACCTGCTCCGGCGGTACTGGCAGCCGGTGGCGCTGTCGGAGGAACTGACCGAGGACGGGTCGCCTCTGCCGCTGAGGGTCATGGGCGAAGACCTGATGCTCTTCCGCGACGAGTTCGGTCGCTTGGGGTTGCTCGGCCTACGCTGCCCCCATCGCGGGACCGACCTGAGCTACGGCCGGATCGAGGACGGCGGTCTGCGCTGCGTCTACCACGGGTGGCTCTTCGATGTACACGGCAACTGCCTCGACCAACCGGGCGAACCGGAGTGGAGCAAGTTTGCCGGGAAGGTGCAGCACCGCTCGTATCCGTGCATCGAGCGCGGAGGGCTGGTCTTCGCCTACATGGGGCCGGGAGAGCCTCCGGAGTTGCCTGACTACGAGTGCTTGGGACTCCCCGAGGAGAACGTCCTCGTCACCAAGTTCTACCACGAGTGCAACTACCTGCACGGGCACGAGGGCAACATCGACCCCCAGCATCTCGCCACGCTCCACTACGTGTTGCCCGACGAAGTGGCCGACGCCGGGGTACGGTGGGACGCGACGGGCATCGATGTCGCGCCCCGTATCGAGGTCGAGGAGACCGACTATGGCATCCGCATCTACTCCGGGCGCGACCTCGACGACAACCACGACTACGTGCGCATCACCAACTACGTCTACCCCGCAGCGGTCGCGTTCCCGGCGCTGCGTCCGCCCGACATCACGGGCGCGCCGATCGGGACGGCCGTGGGGGCGGGCTTCTACGGCGTGAACTGGCAGGTACCCATCGACGACACCCATCACTGGAAGTACATGCTGCTGGTGTCGCCGGGCGCTCCGCTTGCGAAGGAGCGCATCGGGCCAGTCATTCTTTCTGACATGGGCCCCGGCTATGCCCACGTCCGCGATCGCTCCAACCGCTACCGCCAGGACCGTGCTGAGATGAAACGGACAACGTTCCTCGGCATGGGGGCGAGCTTCGCGCTGCAGGACAAGTTCGCCGTCGAAGCGCAGGGCGACATACAGGATCGCACCGTCGAGCACCTCGGCTACGCAGACAAACCTGTCGCGCTCTCGCGGCGACTCCTGCTCCGGGCCATCCGTGAAGTGGAGGAGGGCGGAGAAGCCCCACACGTCGTGCGCGACCCCGCCCAGAACCGGATGGAACACCTGCGCGTCTACGAGGCCGTCGTGCCCAAGACGGAGGAGTGGAGCTCCATCTGGCAGAAGGACGCTGCGCAGGGCTGACCGCACTGCTAGAATCCGCCGCGCCGGCAGAAGAGAATCGACCGGGGAGTGGGGCTTATGGCGATAGCGTCGCCTGAACAGTTCGAGGATCAGATGGCGCGTCTCATCTGGGAGACGCGATGGAAGGAGCACAACTCCTTCGACGTGTGGCTGCAGACGCACATGTGCCGGGAGGGTGCGGCTGTCTTTGCACTGGAGCACACGGTCTTCGCAGACGAGTTCCCGCGCTGGTTCGGCAGCATCATCGGCAACTGCCCGGCGCTCGACGTACGGCAGTACATGATCGAGAACATGTACGTCGAGGAAGTGACCGACCCGACGATCGACACCGGCCACTACGAGAGCATGGTGGACTTCTCCGTCGCCCTCGGGTTCGAGCGGGACTACGTCTACGCCTACAAGGGCCGTCCGTACACCAAGATGGCGCTGGCGTACTGGGAGCGCGCGAGCCGGGCTTGGCCGTGGCTGGAGGCGTTCGCAGCGGTCGCCGGGCTGGAGGCGGCACGAGGACCCGCCGTGGCGAAACTCGGGAACATCGCCTCGCTCAACCGCAAGGTGTGGGAGCCCCTCGGCCTGCCCGACGAGGCGCTGTCCCACTGGTCGGCCGGCGAGAAGGCCGACTTTCCGGAGGGCGGGCACGGCGACATGACACTCAAGATACTTGCGAAGTACGCCGACGACGCCTCCAAGCAGGAGACAGTGCTGGGCTTGCTCCGCGAGACGATGCAGATCCGCTGGTTCCACTTCGACCAGATAGGCCGGGACGCGCTCGTCGCGTCCGGCGTCGACCCCGCCAGCGTGGGACGGTAGGCCGCCGTGGCGGCTGGGCGTCCTCGCGCCGCCATCGTCACCGGAGGCGCGGCAGGGATAGGGCTGGGTATCGTTCAGAGGCTTCTCGACGACGGGATGAACGTGCTTGCAGCCGACCGCAACCCCGACGCTTGTGATGTCGCCCGGCGCCTGCTCGAAGGACGGCCGGCGCACGTCATGGAGGCGGACATGGCAGACGAGGAGCGGGTCCGCGAGGTCATGGACGAGGCGCTCGTGCACTTCGGTCGCATTGACCTGCTCTGCAACAACGCAGGCGTCCGCCACATCGCGCCGCTCGCCGACATCCCCTTCGCCGATTGGCAGGAGTCCTTCCGCGTGAACGTCGACGCTGCGCTGCTGGGCGCACGCGCCGTGCTGCCCGCGATGCGTGAGCAGGGAAGCGGCGTCATCGTCAACATCGGTTCCATCAGCGGCACCGCCCCTTATGCGGAAGGCGGTGCTTATGGGGCTTCCAAGGCGGCTCTCATCGCACTTACAAGGGTGATGGCGATGGAGTTTGGTCCGCTCGGCGTACGCGTGAACTGCATCGCTCCGGGTTCGATCGACCGCGAATCCACCGGCGAGATGTCCTCGTCCCACATCCCCATCGGACGGACCGGTGTTCCCCAAGACGTGGCGTCGCTGGTCGCGTATCTCGCCTCGGACGAAGCGTCGTACCTCAACGGCGCGGTCATCGTGCTGGACGGCGGCGCGACGGCGGGCCGGACGAGGCCGGGGCGCTGAGATGCTGAACGTCGGCGGCAAGCAGATCCCCGAGACGCTTGAGGAGCTGATCGACCCGTCGCGGACGTGCCTGCTCATCCACGATGTGCAGAACGACTACTGCGCGCCGGGCGGCAAGCTCTTCTCGAAGCTCGGCGAGTCGCTCGCAGCGTCCACGCAGCAGGCTGTCGAGTGCATCGGCGTGCTGGCGCAGGCTGCTCGCGCCGCGGGCGTGCGTGTCATCTACACAAGGGCGAGCCACCTGCCGGACGCTTCGGACGAATCGCCCGTGCACCTGCGGCACCTGCTCGCCAACGGACAACGCGGGGCCGAGCCCAACGTTGTGCTGGGGAGTTGGGGGCACGCCGTCGTCGACGAGCTCGAGCCCCAGCCGGGCGACGCCGAGGTCGACAAGTACGCGTTCAGCGCGTTCCAGGGCACGCCGTTGGACAAGCTCCTGCGGTCGTTCTCGGCGCGAACTCTCGTGCTGACCGGTGTTGCCAGCCACTCCGGCATTTTGACAACCGCCCGGTTCGCGCTCACGCTCGACTACTTTACCGTCATCCCCCGGGAGTGTGTAGCCGGGATGAACCCGGCCCAGCACGAGGCGGCCATGACCCTGCTGGCGCCCGACCTCGTGGCGCTCGACGACATCCTCGCCGTATGGGGTGGGTAGCGGTCTCGTGGGGAGCGTCGTTGGCATAGACGTGGGAGGTACGTTCACCGATTGCGTGGTCGTGGACGACCAGGGCCGCGTCTGGATGGACAAGGCCTTCACGACGCCGTCCAACCTGGCAGAGGGCATCGTCGCCGCGCTTGCCAACGTCTGCGATCGGCTGGACACGGACGTCGATGCCGTGCTTTCGGAAGCCAGCGTGTTCGCGCTGGGCACGACGAGCCTCATCAACCGTGTCGTGTCCCGGCGTGGGGCCAGGGTGGGCTTCATCACGACGCAGGGTCACGAGGACGCGGTGCGGATAGGCCGCGTCCTCTCGCGCTCGGAAGGACTGCCGGAGCAGTTGCACTACGACGTGGCTGCCTGGAACAAGCCGGAGCCGTTGTTCGTGGAGGGCGGCGTGCGCGGCGTCTCTGAGCGTGTCGACTCCACCGGTGCTGTCGTCGCGCCGCTCGATGAGGCGGGACTGCTGCAGGCGGTAAACGACCTTCACGATCTGGACGTGGACTCCATCGCGGTGATGTTCCTCTGGTCGTTCCTCAATCCCGCACATGAGTTGAGGGCACGGGAACTGATCGAGCAGGCGGCGCCCGATCTTCCCGTGAACCTCTCCAGCGACATCGCGCCGACGCTTGGTGAATTCGAGCGCGCGAACACGACGCTGATGAACGCCTACCTCGCCCCCGGCGCCGAACGCGACTTCGCCGAGATCGATGCGCGACTGCGCGAACGCGGTCTGCGCCAGCCGCTGCTGCTGATGCAGTCCAACGGTGGGCTCGCGGCCAGCGAGGAGTTGCGGCGCAGGCCCGTTACCGGCCTGGCCGCAGGACCGGTTGGCGGTGTCATGGGCGTGCAGCGCCTCGCGGCTGCCCTCGGTGTGCAGAACGCCATCTGTACGGACATGGGAGGCACGAGTTTCGATGTCGGTCTCATCGTGGACGGCCAGCCTCGCTTCTCCGGCGAGAGCGTGGTCGAGCGACACCGGTTGCGCGTCCCCACCGTCGAGGTCACGTCGATTGGAGCGGGAGGCGGCAGCATCGCCGCCGTGGACGGCTTCGGCGAACTCCACGTCGGCCCGAACAGCGCCGGTTCCACGCCCGGCCCCGTCTGCTACGGCGCGGGAGGCACGGAACCGACGGTCACCGATGCGAACGTCGTGCTTGGACGGATAGGCCCCGACTCGTTCTGGAGCGGCAGGCAGAAACTTGACCGGGAGGCGGCACTCGTCGCGATCACCGAACGGGTGGCCCGCCCGCTCGGGATGGACCCGGTGCGCGCCGCGCTCGGCATCATCGACATCGTCGACGCCCGCATGGCCGACCTGCTGCGGACGATGACGATCTCGACCGGCTACGACCCCCGCGACTTCGTCCTGTTCGCGTACGGAGGAGCGGGGCCGGTCCACGTGGGCGCGTACGCGCGCCAGCTGGGAGTTTCGAAGGTCTACGTGCCGCTCTATGCGCCGGTGCAGTCCGCATTCGGCATCGCCACAGGAGAGTTCCGCCGTCACCAGACCAGGGCTGCACCGATGCGGGAGCCGTACAGGACCGAGGCGATACAGGAGACCTGCGCCGTCATGGAGGCGTCGATGCAGGCTGACTGGCAGGCCGCCGCGCTCGACCCGGATGCCGCCCGCTATCAACGTTTCGTGGACATGCGCTTCCGTCACCAGGTGCACGAGATACGCGTTCCGCTATCGCCGGACGATACGGCAGACGGCCTCGTTGCGCGGTTCTTCGCAAGCTACGAGCAGGCATTCGGCAAAGGGAGTGCGGTCGCGGGTTCGCCGACCGAGATCGTGACCTTCCACCTCGTCTCGACGCTCCCCGCCGCCGCTCATACGCTCACGCAGGGCTCGAACGACGGGCTTGGTGCGCCCGCACCCAGCTCGACGCGCGACGTCTACTTCGACGAGAAGCCCACCGCGACTCCTGTGTTCGCACTCGCCGACCTCGCGCCCGGAGCGAGGCTGGAGGGCCCGCTGATCGTCGAGTCGCCCAATACGACCGTCGTCGTGCATGCGGGGCAGGCAGTCGAGGTCGACGGATACTCAAACCTCGAGATCGCGGTGTAGGAGGAGCGGCATGACCTCACTCGACCCCGTTACGTTCGAGATCCTCCGCCACCGCCTGGTGACCATCGTGAACGAGGGCGCCATATCGCTTCGGAACATCTCCGGCTCGCCGACCGTCGCCCTGTCGAACGACTGCAACGTCGCGCTGCTCAACGGCAGGGGCGAGGCTGTCGTCGTCGGCCCGACCATCGTGACGCACGCTCTCGCTTGCAGCTACGCCTGCAATTACGTGGACGAGCACTGCGCGACGAACCCCGGCATCAACCCCGGAGACATGTTCTTCACCAACGACCCATACGTCGCGACGCCGCACCAGACCTGCACGGTCGTGGTCTCGCCCATGTTCGCGGACGGGCAGCGGCTCGGATGGACAGGCGCGGGTATCCATGTGGCCGACGCCGGCGGCTCGACGCCGGGACAGGTTTCACTGGGCGCACAGTCGGTCTGGGACGAGGGGCTGCCCATGCCGCCCGTGCGCATGGTGGAGGGCGGCGTGCTTCGCAGCGACATCGAGGCCGACTGGCTGCGCCGCTCCCGGACCGCTGCCCAGAACGCCATAGACCTGCGAGCCAAGATCGCGGCGAACACCGTGATGCAACAGCGCGTCATGGAGTTGGCCGAGCGCTACGGCCCCGATACGGTAACGGCGATGATGGAGCGCATCATCGACTCGGTCGAGGCCCGGTTACGCGGCATCCTCCGCGAGATTCCCGACGGGTCGTGGTCGGAGGAGACCTACCTCGACTACTACGACCGCGGCCAGGTCGAGATATACGCATGCCGCCTGACGCTCACCAAGCAGGGAGATTCGCTCGTGTTCGATTTCTCCGGCTCCTCGCGGCAGGCGCCGGGGGTGATCAACGTCACGCGCCCCGCGCTGGAGGGATACGTGGTGCGGGCGGTTATGGCCACCTTCGGCTATGCGGTGCCACTCTGCCCGGCGGGCGTGGCGCGCGTCTGCGACGTACAGGCCGAGCGAGGCTCGTTCGTCGATTGCGATTGGCCGGCAGGCGTCTGCAAGGGGACGACGTCCGGCACGTACGCCGTCTTCCATGCGGTCACGAGCTGTATCAGCAGGATGCTTGCCGATGGTGGCATACCCGACCGCGCCATCACGACGTGGCGCTCGCACATGCCATTGTTCGACTTCGCCGCGTTCGACGCCCAGGGCAACCGGTTCGCGGGCGTCTTCACGGACTGCGGACTGGGGCAGGGCAGCGGTGCTCGCGGCGCTCAGGACGGCATCGACACCGGCTCCGGCAGCGAGCCCGAGGTCACAGTGCCGAACGTCGAGACCAATGAATTGCGCTACCCGTGGCTCTACCTGTTCCGGCGGCAGGGCCGCGATTCAGCCGGGGCCGGTCTGCGGCGCGGTGGAGTCGGCATCGAGGTCGGCCTCACTCCCCACGGCGTCGACGAGATCGGTTCGCTCGTCTTCCACAGCCATGGGCTGGACTGTCCGAGCAGTCCTCCCTTCGATGGCGGCTACCCTGGCAGCGCTAACGTCCTGCAAGTCTTCAGGCAGGCGCGCGCTGCAGGTTCCACGGACACGGACGTGACCTCGGCACCTGACGCGGAGGTTCCTCCGTCCTTCGGGCGGACCGCGCTCCGCGACGGTGACGTGCTGTACTGCAGCGGCGCAGGGGGCAGCGGCTGGGGCGACCCGCTCGAAAGACCGGCGAACGCGGTCACTGCTGACGTGGCGTCGGGGCTGCTGTCGGTCGAGGCCGCACAGCAACTGTACGGCGTGACACTCGGTTCTGATGGGAGCGTGGACGACGCCGCAACGGATGAGCGCCGCGCCGGAATGCGGTGGCAACGACTGGAGGCAGCCGAGGCCGACCCACAGGTGGCACAGGCCATCGGCGCTCTTCCCCCGGCCTGCGGTCGCTGTGATGAGAGCCTTGCGCGTGGCGTAAAGGTCGTCGAGGTGGACTGGGCGGACCTGGGCGCGCCCTATGCCCCGTTCACGGGCACGGGGTTCCGTCTGCTTGCAGGCGTCTGCAGGGCGTGCGGCGGCTTCGTTGCATCGCGTAACTACCTGCCGCCGGAGCTTGCCGTACCGCAGCCGCGCTAAACGTGCGCGATCTTCATGTTGGCGACGTCCGGCGTTGTAACGCCGAGGTCGCTCCAACTGTCGCCGCCATCGTCGCTCGTGAAGAGGCGGCCTGAGCGCGTGGCGAGGAATACGCGGCCGGGGGTCTGGGGGTCGACCGCTATCGCCTCGGGGAAACCGCGCACCGCTTCTTCGCCTGCATTCAGCTCGTGCCAGGTCTCGCCTCCGTCACGGGAGCGGATGAGGTTCGCTTCAGCGCCGGACTCGCGGGCACGCCACTGGCCGGGATTGCCGTTCGCCACCGCCGAGTACATGACAGAGGGGTCGGACGGGTCGTAGGCAAAGGCAACCGAGTACTCGTTCTGGAACTCCAGTGCGATGGGCAACCAGTTGTCCCCGCCGTCGAGGCTCCGGTACAGGCTGCGCCCCGGCGCTTTGCCGGACCGCATCCCCTCGCCGCCGCTCGAGATGTAGAGGTGGCTGGTGTCGCGCGGGTCGGTGATGATGGCGTGCACGTCCTCGTCGAGGCCGTTGTCGAGCAGCCGCCACGACGCGCCGCCGTCCGTGGTCTTGAGCATGTAGCCCACCTGGAGGGCGGCGTAGATAGTGTTCGGGTCGTCGGGGTCGACGGTGATGTCGCGCACGTGGGGTTCGACGGTGGGGACGGGGTAGCCCATGCCCGCGACGCTCGGGAAGTTCCGGACGGACTCGACCTCGGTCCATGACGCTCCCCCGTCGGCGCTCTTCCATATGCTGATGGGCTCACACCCCGCGTAGACGGTCTGGGGATTGTGCGGGTCGATGGTGACGCAGCGCACCTTCCCCGGTGCGACCTTGCCGTAGGAAGGCTTGGTCCAGTGGGCGCCTACGTCCTCGCTGCGCCACACGCCGTCCCCGCGCGTCCCCGCGAGAACGCACCGGGGGTCGTCCGGCGACGGCTCGACCTCCGGGACCTCCCAGCCCTTGAGATCGTGGCTGGCGATGGCCCAGCTCCTGCCGTCCTCGATGACCGTCAGCACTCCGTTCCGCGTACCCAGGTAGAGGACTGTTCCCATGGCCGTTCCTCCTCGTTCGTTCGGCGCGAGCGTACCGGAAATGCAAGAGCGGCGCCACCACATTCCGTATCACTGAGACGATAGGAACATCGTCGTTTGCGGAGGCGTTGCCCCGGTCGTACTATGGCGCTGCAGCCGACCGCAGGCCTCGGAGCACGCAGAAGGGGCGCCATGGGCACATTCATCATCCAGCCTCACTCCCGGCTTCAGGAGTGGGTAGCCGAGGAGAACGGCTACTTCGCCGATGAAGGTCTGGACTACGAGTTCCGGCATTCGGGTGAAGGGTCGCGGAACCCCTCCGTCAACTCGACTGAGGGCGCGCCCGATGAAGTGAAGCGCGGCGCCTTCGAATCGATGTCAGCGGGCCGGGCCTGCGATGTGAGTTCCGCGTGTCACTGGGCGGTGGGCATGGCCGCCAGCGCTCAGCATGGTCGCATGTGGGGGAACGCCTACTCGGTCACTCCCTCCGGCGTATGGGTGCCGCCCGAGTCTCCCGTCACTGAACCGGAGCACCTCTCCGGCGTGCCGGTCGCGGTCGGCTACCACTCGGGCAGCCACTTCTCTGCGCTCCAGGCGCTCGAGCACCTGTTGGGACCTGAGAACGTCGAACTGCAGTTCGTTGGCGGACCGTTGGACAGGCTGCAACTGCTGCTGGACCGCCGCGTGCAAGCGGGCAACGTCTTCGGCACACCGTCCTACGTGCTGGAGCAACAAGGCTTCAGGAAGGTGGTCGACACCTCGTTCATGATCGGCTTCCTCATCCAGGACACCGCGACGGACGAGGACGCCGCGAAGTACTTCCGCGCTCTGCAACGGGCCCAGCGCGACATCGACGTCGAGCCCGAGCGCTACAAGCACTACCTGCTGGATGAGCTCCCGGAGAATTACCACTCCATGCTGGACATCCGAAGGTGCGGCATCGGCGAGCGGCTCGTGTTCGAGCCGTACACTGTCGAGGTCTTCGAGCGGACGCACCGCTGGATGATGCTGCACGACCTCTTCACGACGGACCAGGCCGGCGCCCTCGACTACGAGGCCGCGGTCGTTCACTAGCGGATGAGCAGGTGACGCAGAGCCGTTCCGAGGCCGAGGCTATCCTCGCCTACCACGAGGCGACCAAGCACTCGGTGGAGAGCGTTCGTCGCGGCGGGCATATGCTCGACTTCACGAACATGCCCCGCCCCTGGAAGCTCTACGACGCTTCGCTTCCGGAGACCCCGCTGCCGTCCGAGCTGACCCGGACCGGTGTGTGGGTCGGCGATTCACTTCCGGGCGACGGTTCCCCAGTCGTGGGCGATGCCGAGTTGACGTTGTCGAGTCTGGCGAGCGTCCTGCAGCTATCTGCCGGGATCACGAAGCGTCTCCGCGCGGGCAATGGCTACATGTACTTTCGCGCCGCAGCGTGCACCGGCGCGCTCTACCACATCGAGTTGTATGTCATCGCCGGGCCGCTCGCCGATCTGCCTGCCGGTGTGTATCAGTACGGCGCGCACGACAACACCCTGCGCATGCTCCGCGACGGAGACTTCCGTGCGGTAGCCGTGCAGGCGGCGGGATTGGCGCACACCCCCGCCGCGATCGTCGTCTACACGTCCACGTTCTGGCGCAACTCCTGGAAATATGGCAGCAGGACCTACCGCCACGCCTTCTGGGACTGCGGAACAGTCCTGGCGCACAGTCTTGCCGCGGCGCGCGCCAACGGCGTAAAGGCCGACCTCGTCACGCGGTATGCGGACACACCGGTAAACGACCTCATCGTTGTCGATGGGGAGACTGAGGTGTCGGTTGCGCTGCTGCCTCTGGGCGCTGGCCCCGAGACGTCCCCAGTCGACGTTCCGACTCGGCTGGACTTACCCGTCGTGCCGCTCTCCCGCAACCCCATCGACTACCCCCTGATCCGCGAGGCGCACGCAGCGACCGTGCTCCATGACCCTGCTCCTGTCAGGGGTGGATCGATGCCAGCCCCAGGGCCCACTTCGTCAGACGGTGGTCTAGTCTCTCTTGGGGAAGCCGAGCCACTCACGAGAACACTGGAAGACGTCATCCTGCAGCGCGGTTCGTCGCGCAGGTTCGCCCGGGAACCCATCAGCCTTCCGGCGCTGGCTGCGATGCTCGATGCCGCTGGGCGTCCCACCGGACCGGACGGCGCTGACGACGGCGAGGTGTTCAACGCCCTGTACGTCATCGCCAATGCGGTCGAGGGTCTGGAGCAGGGCGTCTACCGCTACCAGCCGTCGCTGCAGGCGTTGGAGCCGGTCACCGTATCCGAGACGCGGGAGTTGGCCGAGCATCTGGACCTGGACCAGCCGCTGGGCGGAGACGCGGCGGCGAACCTGTACTTCCTCGCCGATATGCCGACCGTCGTCAGCCGGTGGGGCGCCCGTGGTTACCGGACGGCCCACTTCGACGCCAGCATCAGGGCTGGTCGCGTCTACCTGGCGGCGTACGCGCTTGGACTCGGCGCAACGGGGCTGACATTCTACGACGACGAGGTCGTCGAGGCGCTCGGCGCAGGGCCGGGCTCTGCCGTTACCTTTCTCGTTGCGGTAGGCGTCCCGTGGCGGAATCGGCGCAATACGGAATGAAGTGCCGGTGGTCAGCGGTTCCTGCATCACAGTCCCAGCCTCTCCTCCGGCTCTTCACTTGCCTTTTCGGCGGACGCCCTCAGTGATGCGCGTAACCTCCTCGGCGGCGGCGATGCACAGCTCGCCGAACGACTGCGCAAGCCGGGCGCTCGGCGCATTGCGAGCCTCAGTCTCGTAGAGGACGACCCGAGCAACGGCGGCGTCTAGGGCTTCGTCCTGCTCCGGCGTGAGCGTGTCGGTGTTCAGCGCCGCATCCGCCAGGCGGTGGATGCCGTCGCTCACCCGCTCGAGTTTCTTGATGTACTCGAACCGTTTCACGTCATCACCTCATAGGCGTGATTGAGTATCGGGCAGTCCTCGATGATGCGCCGCCGCCCCAGCTCAACGTACCGCTCGCTGGCCTCTATGCCGATGTAGGAGCACCCGAGGCGGGCAGCCCTACTACTGAAGCACTGCCATGATCTGGCACTGCATGAGCATGCCCCCGCCGAGGTCCGCGTTCTCCGCGTGCCGCGCGGGCCGGTCCTCCGGGTCGGGGAACATCGCCAGCCACTCGGGGTCCACGAACTCCCGGAGCGCTCGGTCTTGCAGGCGCAACTGCATGTAGATGATGTCGCTGGTGGACCCGCCTGCCGCTTCCATCATCCGCTCGATGTTGCGGAACATGCACTTCGCCTGGCCTGCGGCGTCCTCCGGCATCGAGTCTGTCTCCGCGTCCCGCCCGCTGATGCCCGACGTGTACAGGATGTTGTCGATCCGTACGCCGAGCGAGATCGGCGCGCGGTGGCCCATTCCTGGTAGATCGATGACCTGACGGCGTCCCATAGCAGCCTCCTGATCCGGCATCTGCCCTGATGTGATGCTCGGAGTCTACAGTGCCGCGCGACCGTCCTGCGAACTACGCCCACCCTTCCGGCCGCTGGACCGCAGTGGAGTATCCTTAGCTTCCTGAGCGATACCCACGGAAAGGACCCCCATCCTCTGCATGCGTAGTTCAGCGAAGTTCTTCCCGGCCCTCGTGTCCCTTGTCCTCCTCCTCGCCGCTTGCGGATCCGGGGATGAACCCAGACCTACCGATCCTCCCGGACCTGTTGACGGCGCGGAAGTCCTGACGCTCCTCTACTGGCAGGCGCCGTCTATACCGAGCCCCTATCTCTCCGGCGGCTATAAGGACCGTGACGCGGGCGCGGTCACGCTGGAGCCGTTGGCCGTGTACGACCCCGACGGCAATCTGGTGCCGTCGCTGGCCACGGGGATACCCACGCTGGAGAACGGCGGCGTTTCGGCTGACCTGATGTCAGTCACGTGGACGCTGAAAGAAGGACTGCAGTGGTCGGATGGCAGCCCCGTGACAGCCGGCGACGTGGTTTTCACGTGGCGCTATTGCACTGACCACGAGACGGGCTGCACGGGGGCCGACGCATTCGAAGGCATCGCCTCGGTGGAAGCCGTCGATATGCTCACCGTCGAGATTACGTTCGAGGCTCCCACGCCATACCCCTACAACGCGTTCGTCAGCACGAGCGCTCCCATCATCAGCGAGGAGCAGTTCGCCGGTTGCGTCGGCGCAGCCGCCACGACCTGCGATGCTCAGAACAACGCTCCGCTCGGCACCGGCCCGTACCGCATCACCGCGTTCGAGCCCAACGAGCAAGCCGAATACGAACGCAACCCGTTCTATCGGGGCCCGGAGCCCTACTTCGACCGTGTCGTGCTCGTGGGCGGCGGCGATGCCCTGTCGGCTGCTCGCGCCGTGCTGGAGACCGGCGAAGCCGATTATGCCTGGAACCTGCAGATAGACCCGGAAGTGCTCGCCATCATGGAGGCGGGAGGCAACGGCACGGTGGTCTCGGCGTTTGCCAGCCTGGTCGAGCGCATCGTCGCCAACCAGACGGACCCCGACCCTGCGCTGGGAGACGACCGCTCCGAGTACATCGACGGGCAGAACCCGCACCCGTTCCTCACCTTCACGCCCATCGCGCAAGCTATGTCGATGGCCATAGACCGCACGCTCATCTCGGAGCGGCTCTACGGGTTCGCGGGACAACCTGCGTGCAACATCGTCACGGGCCCCGCTGCCTACGCTTCAACCGCCAATGAGAGCTGCCTCGAGCAGGACATCGACGGCGCGAACCGCCTGCTCGATGAGAACGACGTGCTCGACACCGATGGCGACGGCATCCGTGAACACAACGGCGTTCCGCTGCACGTCGTCTACCAGACCTCGACGAACGCCATCCGGCAGGATACGCAGGCGCTCATCCGCGATTGGTGGAGCCGGATAGGCATCGAGACCGGGATCGTGCACCACGACGCGGCGCTCTTCTTCGGCGGCGACCCGGTGGAGAACGCTGAAGAGTCGTATCGCAGGTTCTTCGCCGACGTGCAGATGTACGCGACCGATTCCGGCATCGATCCGCAGCAATACCTGTTCAGTCGGCTCTGCGACCACATCCAGGCGCGGGAGAACAACTGGGCCGACGGTAACAACGCCCGCTCCTGCAACCCCGAGTACGACGCGGTCTACGCCCAGCTCGCCGATGCACAGGCCGGGCCGGAGCGTGCGGCGCTCATCAAGCGCCTGAACGACCTGCACGTGCAGAGCTACTTCGAGATTCCACTGGTGAACCGCGGCCTGGTCTCCGCGCACCTGAACACCCTCCAGGGCGTCCGTATCAACGGCTGGGACAGCGAGCTCTGGAACATCGCTGAGTGGCGCCGCTAGGTGCTCGTCGTCTCCCCCTCCCCTTGGGACTGTATAGACCGGAGACATGGTTTACGGGTGTTCGGAGACATACTTTACACATCCGGGCACCTTGTGACCTGCGGTTCAGGGCCGCGCAGATCCACGTCGGCGATGGGGTGTGTCATGAACCAGACACCCCATATGCCGTCGTCTTCTGTTGGCCGGAGCGCTACCGGATACCCCCGGAGCGCCCGGCCCACCTTGAACGCGTAGCCCTTGAAGCTCACCCACCCTTCTGCCATCACCTTGCGCACCAGGTCGCCGTCTCCGTATTCGATCGG
>MPMJ01000093.1 GCA_002238425.1 SAR202 cluster bacterium bin16
ATGCCATAATCTTGATTGTCCTCCGCACTTGTCATGCGGGCCCGAAGCCCTCGTATCTGTTCGGAGCGACAAAGGTGGGGCGCAGGGGGTGTCTTACTCCCGCGCGGTGCAGCTTCCGGGACCATCCGGCGCTCACCCAATGACGGTCGACGCGCCCCCCACGCTGCCGCTCAGATGGGCCCATCTGAGCGGCAGCTACAACATACAAATGACGGGAGGGGGCGAGGTTGCGCGCTGAAGCGCGTGCCTTCGCAGGAACGACGAGGAAGCAGTAGGGGTGACGGGGCTGCGAGGTTCCTGCCTTCGCAGGAACGACGAGGAAGCAGCGAGAACGACGAGGAAGGGTGGGAACGACGATGGCAGCGGAACCGGCATATACTGAGTGAGCCGTCCCTGAACGGAAGACGGAGGACTCACGAGCACTGTGATCGAGACAGCCACGCCCGCCCACCCCGAGGCGCCACATCAGGGCAACCACGCGGCGTTGAAGATAGCGCTCGTCTCGCCGTACGACTTCGGCACGCCGGGGGGCGTGAACGACCACGTGAACAACCTCGCCCGCGAGCTGCGGGCGAAGGGGCACGCCGTCACGGTCATCGGCCCGCTCGCCAATTCGAAGGAGCGCAGGCTGGAGCCGGGGGTCATCCCGATGGGGAGGCCCGGTCCCGTTCCCCGCGGCGGGGGGGGAGGGGCACGCCGTCACGGTCATCGGCCCGCTCGCCAATTCGAAGGAGCGCAGGCTGGAGCCGGGGTTCATCCCGATGGGGAGGCCCGTTCCCGTTCCCAGCGGCGGGGCGGTCGCGCGCATCACGTTCTCCGTGTGGCTGGAGCCAAACGTTCGCAGGCTGCTGCGCCGCGAGAAGTTCGACATCGTGCACCTGCACGAGCCGATGACCCCGGCGCTGCCGTTCGCGTTCCTCCACAACTCGACCTCGGTGAACGTCGGGACGTTCCACACATTCAACGGTTCGCGGTTCTACCGGGCGTGGCGGTACCTGAGCCGCAGGTGGTTCCGCAAGCTGGACGGGCGCATCGCGGTCTCCAAGCCGGCGATGGACTTCGTGAGCAAGTTCTACCCCGGCGAGTACGAAATCATCCCGAACGGCGTGGACATCGAGCGGTTCGAGAACGCCAAGCCGATAGAGCGTTTCAACGACGGCAAGCTCAACATCCTCTTCCTCGGCAGGCTGGAGCGCCGCAAGGGGCTGAAGTACCTCGTGATGGCGTACAGCAGGCTGAAGTGGCGCTACCCCAACATCCGGCTCATCATCGCGGGGGGTGGCAATCCGGGGGAGGACGTGCTGTCGCTCATCGGGGAGCGGAACCTGGAGGACGTGGAGTTCATCGGCCTCGCCCCGTACCAGGACGTGCCGCGCTACTACCAGACCGCCGACATCTACTGCGCGCCGAACACCGGGCGCGAGAGCTTCGGCATCGTGCTGCTGGAGGCGATGGCCGCGGGCAAGCCGATCGTGGCGTCGCGCATCGACGGGTTCAGCCGGGTGCTCTCGAACGGCGTCGAAGGGTTGCTGGTGAAGCCGAAGAATGACACGGAGCTCGCGAACGCGCTCGAACGGCTCATCGTGGACGAACAGCTGCGCAAGGAGATGGGCGCGCGGGGCCGCATCACGGTCGAGCAGTACCGGTGGGAGCGGGTCGCCGACCGCGTGCTGGCGCACTACCGCTCGCTCCTGTGGCGCAGGGAGCAGCGAGAGAAGGCCGGATGAAATCGCTCGCCCCCAGACTGCGTGCGCGGGACTTGGCCGAGCGCTACTTCGCGCACCCCATCGCGCGCGTGCTCATCGCGCTCAAGGTATCGCCGGACCTGCTGACGCTCTTCGGCTTCGGCGTCGCGGTGGTGGCCGCGTGGCTGCTCGCGGACGGGCTGCTGCTGATCGGGGGCATCGTGATGCTCGCGGGAGCGGCGATGGACATGCTGGACGGCTCTGTCGCGCGGCTCTCAGGCAAGGCGTCGACGTTCGGGGCGTTCTTCGACTCGGTGATGGACCGGCTCGGCGAGGCGGCGGTGCTGTTCGGGCTCGCGGTCTACTACATGCGCGATGCGGACGCGCCGGGCGTGTACCTGGCGTTCGGGGCGCTGACGGCGTCGCTCATGGTGAGCTACCTCCGTGCGCGCGCGGAAGGACTGAATGTTCCGGGCGACGTGGGGTTCCTCGGCAGACCGGAGCGGGTGGTGGTGCTCGGCGTGGCGCTGCTCGTGGGTTATCCGGCGTACGGGCTGGGGATCATCGCGGTCGTGGGCGCGTTCACGGTGCTGCAGCGCGCCTGGCACGTACGTCGGGCGACGCGGGATTAGGGACGAGGCCGTAGCACGGCCGCCGGGCACCCACGAGGGGATGCCCCGGCCCTGAGATAAGGCAGGGCACCCACAAGGGATGCCCCTACACCAGACAGGGGTGCGAGGTTCCCTAAGTTCACAAACGAAGTGCAACACCAGATTAAGGTGTTGCCATGGGGAAACGCTATACGCAGCTCGGGATTGAGGAACGCTGTGCGATTGCCCGCCTACGTACCGAGGGGCGCTC
>MPMJ01000028.1 GCA_002238425.1 SAR202 cluster bacterium bin16
CGTCGTTGTTGATGAGGATGACCCGATGGCCACTTTCTTGCATAGCCCTCGTCTGCTCTTACACCACTTCCAGGGACACTACTGCGCGCGGTGAGGGTACTCCGGGGCGGGGCTGTGGGGGGTGTCATTCCGGGCGCAGCCGAGGAATCCCTCGGGTTGTGTGGTCCCTTCCCCCTTGATGGGGAAGGTCAGGAAGGGGGTGCCGCCCCCCTAATCCTCCACCCACGTCAGGATGCGCTCCGGCGTAAGCCGCAGCACCACCGAGTGCTCGCCGAGCAGCTCCGTCAGGTATCCCTCAGCCTCGTCCCCCATGTAGCGCCGCGATATCGAAAGCCCCGTCTCCGCCACCCCCTCTGGAGTGATGGAGACCGGCCCCTCCGCCGACACGTACATGTACGGCACATCGTGCGTCGAGATCGTGATGGCTGCCCGACTGTCCCGTTCGAGGTTCTTCACGCGCTGGAACGTGCTGCTCGTGAACACGAGGAAGTGCCCGTCCCGGTACTCGTACCACACGGGGATGGCGTGCGGGCTGCCGTTCGCTCGCAGCGTCACGTACACCGCGACGAGCGGGCGCTCCAGGAACTCCGCCATCTGTTCGGGCGTCAGATCGCTCATTGCACCGTGATCGTCTGCCCGCCATCGACCACGAGCGCGTGCCCGGTCACGAACGACGACTCCTCGCTTGCGAGGAACAGCACGCAGTACCCGACCTCCTCCGGCTGTCCCATCCGGTGCAGCGCCGCGACGCGCTGGCCTGCCTCGTAGCGCTGGTCCTCGTCGATGGGACGTGGACGCGGCGGGAACTCGCGGATGCGGTTCGTGTCGATGGGGCCCGGGCAGACGCAGTTCACGCGTATCTCCGGCCCGTAGTCCACCGCCAGTTGCCGCGTCAGGTTCACCAGCGCCGCCTTCGTCGCGCTGTACGACGGATAGCGCGGGCTCGCCCGCAGCCCGAAGCTCGACGCCGTGATGACGATGTTCCCGTGCCCCTGCTCCATGAAGTGCGGCAGCGCGGCCCGCACGCCGTGATAGACGCCATACAGGTTCAGGTTGATGACGTGGTCCCACGCCTCGTCGGACATCTCGTGGATCTTCTGCCGAACGCCGGTGCCCGCGTTCAGGTACAACACGTCCAGCCCGCCGAAACGGTCGATGGCGGTGCTCACCATCTCCTCGCACACCGCCTTCTGCGACACGTCACCAAGCAGGAAGTGCGCCTCGCCGCCGTCGGCCTCGATGAGCCGGTCCGTGCGCGGGTCGCCCCGCTCCGCCACGTCGGCGCAGACGACCTTCGCGCCCTCGCGAGCGAACAGCCGGGACGTAGCCCTGCCGATGCCGCTCTCGGCGCCGGTCACGATCGCAACCTTCCCGTTCAGCCTGCCGAGCCCGGCCCCCATCCGTAGGTGTTCGCCAGCGTTGTTCGTCATCGGCGCTCCCTCCTGCGACATGCGCGGCAAGTGTAGCGCAAGCGCCGAGCAGGCGCGTCAGGCATGCGCCGCACACGTCAGGTTGCGGGACGCGCGCGAGCAATCCAGATATGTTCCCATTATAGTATGTTGTAGTAGGTCATACTATAATGGGAACATATTGAAACTGTTGCGTAGGGCGATGACTGAGTGCGGGTCTTTACCTATAAGCGATTGCGCGAGTTCTGGGAGCGCCACCCGGACGCCAGGCAACCATTGCTCGCCTGGCACAAAGAGGCAGAGGACGCGGACTGGGATACTCCCGCCGCCGTCAAAACCCGGTATCCCAATGCCAGTGTCATAGGGAGCAACCGCGTTGTCTTCAACATCAAAGGCAACGACTACCGTCTGGTAGTCGGGATCAACTATCCGTACAGGGCAGTGTACATACGGTTCCTGGGCACTCACGCAGAGTACGACAGGATCGATGCAGAGGAGGTGTAGTCATGGTTGCGGTCAAGCCGGTTCGGACCGAAGCGGACTACGATGCCGCGGTGGCGCGTATCGGAGAGCTGATGGATGCCGTGCCGGGAACGCCTGAGGGTGAGGAACTCGACCTGCTGGGAGACCTCGTCCTGTTCTACGAGTCGCAGCATTTGGAGAAGGAGCTGCCCACCCCTGTCGCCGCGATAGAGTTTCGTATGGAGCAGGCCGGGCTGACTCCGCGCGACCTCGTGCCGTTCATCGGAAACCGTGCCAAGGTGTCGGAAGTCCTCTCCGGCAAGCGGGGCATCACCATGTCCATGGCCCGGGCCCTTCACAGGCACCTGGGCATATCCGCGGACATTCTCCTCAGCGAGAGAGACGCAGCCTTTGACCCTACGTTCGACAGCATCGATCCACAGAGATTCCCCCTGCGAGAGATGGCAAAGCGGAAATGGATTCCGGATATCGCTGGTCTGCAGGAGAATGCAGAAGAACTGATCGCTGGATTGGTAGAACGCGCAGGTGGACGACAGGCCACCCCAGCGTTCCTCTTCCGCAAGAACGACCGCCGCCGGCTCAACGCCAAGACCGACGAGTACGCGCTCGCTGCTTGGCTGCTGCAACTGATGGCGCTTGCCAACAGCCACTCCGTCGGTGCGGCATACGCACCGGGCACGATAACGCCGGACTTTCTCAAGCAAGTGGCCGAACTGAGTGCGGCGGAAGACGGCCCTAGGCAGGCGAAGGAGTTTCTCGCCGCTCATGGAATCGCCGTCGAGATCCTGCCGCACTTACCGCGTACCCACCTGGATGGCGCCGCGCTTCGGCTTGAAAGCGGACGTCCGGTTATCGGCCTCACCCTCCGGTACGACCGCATAGACAACTTCTGGTTCTGTCTTCTGCACGAACTCGCGCACATCGGCCTCCACCTCGATGATGGCGAAGATGACGCGTTCGTTGACGACCTGACACTGCGGGACGTGGAGGGAGTAGGAGAGGACACGAAGGAGGCGCAAGCCGACGAGTGGGCAGAGGAAGCTCTCATCCCTGGGTCGATATGGCGTGCCAGCGGCATTCTGGCGGGGCCCACAGCGATGTCGGTTCTGAATCTGGCATATGAGGCCTCGGTTCATCCCGCCATCGTCGCGGGCAGGATTCGCCACGAGACCGGCAACTACCGACTTCTTACACAGTTCGTAGGCAACGGAGAGGTCCGGCGGCAGTTCGAAGCCGTGGCGTGAGGGCTAGCCTTATCCCCTGACGTGCTTGGAGTTGGATATGACCGCGGGGGAGGACTCAGGAGTGAACGATTGGCTGGGGATGATGGATTCGAACCATCGTTACCTGATCCAGAGTCAGGCGGCCTACCACTAGCCGAATCCCCAGCGGGAGACTTCTATGATAGCAAACCGGTGCTGCCGACGCCCTACAGCGCCTCCAGCGCGGAGCGCAGTCGCGACACGCAGCGCTCCTTGCCCAGCACCGACAGCGTGTCGAACAGCGGAGGCGCGGCAGTGCGACCCGTTACCGCGACGCGTATCGCTCCGAACAGTTGCCCCGTCTTGAAGCCCGACTGCTCAGCGAGCGCCCGGTACGTCGTCTCCAGCGCGGCAACGCTCCAGTCGTCGGCGCCTTCCGCGGTTGCGAGCGCCGCTTCGAGCGCACCGCGTGCGCCGTCGGCGTCCAGCCCCTTCGGCACGAGCATCGACGCGTCGTAGGTCAGCCGCTCCTCGAAGAAGAACGACAGCATCTCCGGCGCCTCCGACAGCCGCTTCAGCCGCTCGCGCTCGAGCGGCACGATCGAAGCCAGGTATCCCCGGTCCACTGGTCGCGCGTCCGCTGGCAACCCCTGCTCCTCATCCTCCAGCCACGGGAGAAGCGCATCCGCCAGTTCGTCGTCGGCCATGCCTCGGATGTACAGCCCGTTGAACCAGTCCAGCTTCTCGATGTTGAACACCGCAGGGCTGGCGACGATGCGCTCCGGCGTGAAGTGCCGGACGAGTTCGTCCTTCGTGAACACCTCGCTCGTCTCGTCGAGCGACCACCCGAGCAGCGCAAGGAAGTTGACCAGCGCGTCCGGCAGGTAGCCCATCTCGCGGAACTCCAGCACCGACGCCGCGCCGTGACGCTTGCTCAGCTTGGAGCGGTCCGGCCCCAGGATGAGCGGCAGGTGCACCAGCTCCGGCATCTCGTAGCCGAACGCCTCGTACAGCAACTTGTGACGCGGCGCGCTCGGTAGCCACTCCTCCGCCCGCATCACGTGCGATATCTCCATCAGGTGGTCGTCCACCACGTTCGCGAGGTGGTACGTCGGGTACCCGTCCGACTTCAGCAGCACGAAGTCGTCCAGCAGGGAAACGTCGAACGTCACCTCGCCGCGAACGAAGTCGTTGACGATGAGCGAGCCCTCTGTCGGCATCTTGAACCGCACGACGGGAGGGTTCGGGTTCTCCTTCCGCGCCTGCTCGGCCCCTTCAGGCTCGCGGCAGCGGCGGTCGTAGCCCGTCGGCTGGTGCGCCTTCTGCCGCTCCTTCCGCACTGCGTCGAGCCGCTCCGGCGTGCAGTAGCACTCGTACGCCTTCCCCTCGGCGATGAGCCACCTCGCATGCCCCCGGTACAGGTCGAGCCGCTCCGACTGCACGTACGGCCCGTGCGGCGTTTGCGAACCCGGCCCCTCGTCCCAGTCGAGACCCAGCCACCTGAGAGCGTCGAGGATCGTCTCGACCGAACCCGGCACCATCCGTGCCTGGTCGGTGTCCTCGATACGCACGATGAACGTCCCGCCCGTGTGACGGGCGTACAGCCAGTTGAACAGCGCTGACCGGATGTTGCCGACGTGCGGGTCGCCGGTTGGGCTAGGTGCGTAGCGGACGCGGACCGTCATGCGTCAGCTCTTGGTCGACGGCAGGAACGGCGCGAGCTTGTCCATCAGCGAGGAGAGCGTCCGCGTCTGAATCCATACGTCGCCGCTGCCCGTGAACTTCAGCACCAGCCCCTCGCCACCGGCGATGAGCGAGCCGAGCCCGCCGACCTTGCCCACCGAGTACTGCACGTTGTCCGTGAACGCAACGACGTGCCCCGTGTCCACGACCAGCTCGCTGCCTGGCTGGATGTTGAGCTTCTTGATGGCCCCGTACGAGTTGACGTGCACCGTGCCCTGTCCGCCCTCGGTGTACGCGCGCAGGAAGAAGATCTTCTCCCCGCTGAACATGCCCTTCATGCCCTGGAACTTCGCGTCCGTGGACACGTTCTCCGTGCACGCGAGGAACGAACTGCCCTGGATGTACAGGTTCTGCCCCGGCATCAGGTCGTGAGAGATGATGTCGCCCGGCGTCGGCGGCGCGAGGCTTATCCAGCCTCCGCCCGGCCCTGCCGTGAACGTGTTGAGGAAGAACGACTCGCCGCCCAGCATCCGCTTGAACCCGCCGAACAGTCCTCCGCCTCCGCCCATGCCCGTCCGCATGTCCAGCCCCTGCTGCGCAGCCATCGCGCCCGGCTCCGCCTTCAGCGACTCTCCGGGCGTGAGCTCCGCCGTAAGCATCGTGAAACTGGGGTCGAACTCAATCGTCGTCCGCATTCCGTCAATCTCCTCCTGTTCCGCCTCTGCGTGGGAGCGATTCTCCACAAGACCAGTCTATCACCCGCCCTCCTGCGCCTAACCCGGATACGCCCGCCCGGCTCCGTCATCCCCGCGAGAGCGGGAATCTCGCGTGGTGTAGGGGCATCCCTTGTGAGTGCCCTGCGTGGTCCCCTCTCCCTACAAGGGGAGAGGGTTAGGGTGAGGGTACTCCGGACGTGAGCATGGGATGTGTCATGCCGAGCGAATCTAAGGCACTTCTCTAGACTGCCTGATCCCTTCCCCCTTGATGGGGGAAGGTTAGGATGGGGGTGAGGCCCCCCCAACCCCTCGCCCCCCACCCCCATTTGCGCTACACTTGCCCCGTTAACGAAAGAGCCACCACGAGAGGAGGCGACCTCATGCTTACCGCAGAGCAGAACGAACGACTTACTCGCGTAGGCCCCGGCACCCCGATGGGCGAACTGATGCGGCGCTACTGGCACCCCATCGCCGCCAGCGTCGAACTCGACGCCGACAACCCCACCAAGGAAGTGCGCCTCCTCGGCGAGGACCTCGTCCTCTACCGCGACGCCAGCGGCACCGTCGGCCTCATCGAACCCTCCTGCGCGCACCGCAAGGCCAACCTCTCCTACGGCATCCCCGAGGAGAACGGCATCCGCTGCGCCTACCACGGCTGGATATTCAACGAGAAGGGCCAGTGCGTCGACCAGCCGTCCGAGCCTGAGGGCTCCAAGTTCAAGGACAAGGTCCGCATCAAGGCGTACGACGCCCAAGAGCTCGGAGGTGTCGTCTTCGCCTACATGGGCCCGCAGCCCGCGCCGCTCCTGCCCCGAGTGGACGTCCTCGTCTGGCCCGGCGTCCGCCGCACGCAGTCCATCATGATCCCGTGCAACTGGCTGCAGTGCCACGAGAACTCGCTCGACCCGCTCCACTTCCAGTGGCTCCACCGCTACTGGGGCGGCTGGGTCATGAACCGCGACAAGCCCCCCGAAATGCGCGACGCCTGGAACGCACGCATCGGCTCGCGCGGCGCGGACCACCGCAAGATCGGTTTCGAGGTCACCGACTACGGCGTCATCAAGCGCAGGCTTGTCGGCGACGAGACCGAGCAGGACGACTACTGGCAGATGGGACACCCCATCCTCTTCCCCCACGTCCTCCACATCACCTCCAACCTCCAGTACCGCGTGCCGGTGGACGACACCCACACCCTCCACTTCGTCGTCGACCTCCAGCCGCTCGAACCCGGCGAGGAGCAGCCGGACGTGGTGCCCCACGAGGTGGTCCCCGTCTTCCAGGATGACGGACGCATCAAGGCCGACTGGGTGCTCGGACAGGACCAGGCTGCATGGGTCATGCAGGGCCCTATCACCGACCGCACGACTGAGCGCCTCGGTGTCTCCGACGTCGGCCTCATCATGTTCCGCCGCATGCTGGAGGACCAGATGCGCATCGTCGAGAGCGGCGGCGAGCCCATGAACGTCATCCGCAACCCGGACGAGAACGAGATTCTCATCTACCCGGTGGAGCACTTCGAGTACCCCGGCTACGAGGGTCGGCTGCGCGGCCCGTTCAAGGACATCGTCGTCAACAACACCATCGAGGCTGAACTCTCCGGCGAGGGCGCCAAGCTGGCTGAGTGGGATGGCATCGAGATCGACGACCCCGCCACCGTCCGCCGCAGCCGCATGGTCGGCGACGTACTGTAAGACCAGTCTTACGACACGCTGAACAAGGGGCTCGCCGTGTGGCGAGCCCCTTTCCATCTTTCCTGCGTGACCACGCGCTTCAGCGCGCAACCTCGCCTGCTGTAGGGGCGGTTCGCGAACCGCCCCCTCCCGTCATTCCCGCGAAAGCGTGGGGCTTAGGCGGGTGCCTGGTGTAGGGGCATCCCTTGTGGGTGCCCTGCCCCCTGTCCCTCGATGGAGGGAAGCTAGGACGGGGGTGAAGCCCTCCCCACTTGAACCCCCCGCCACCGAACGCTACGCTGCCCCCATCGTCCCGTTTCCATGGAAAGGAGAGCCCCATGAAAGCGAAAGGCATACGCTCGTGGAACTACAGCGTCGCCGACCTCGAAGACGCGGTGCGGTTCTACAAGGAACTGTTCGGGGCCGAGGTCACGACGAGGCACCAGGTGCGCGGCGTCGACGTCGTCCGGCTCCGCGTGGGCGACTTCGCCATCGGCCTCTTCGACGGCTCGGCGGGCGAGAATGAGGGCGTCCCCCACCACACATTCGACCTCGAAGGCCCGTCCGACCCCGCCGAGTTGCAGCGCGAGATCGAAGACCGCGGCTTCGTCGTCGACCACATCCGCGAGCACCGCGATGGCGCAGGCTACTCGCTCTACGTCGACGACCCCAACGGCAACCACCTGGAGCTGTCCGTCGGGCAGGGCTGACCCATCGTGCCCCCCACAATCGTCGTCCTCGGCAGCATCAACATGGACCTGGTCGGGGCCGTCTCGCGATTCCCGTCGCCCGGCGAGACCGTCCTCGGCGGCGACTTCTCCACCGCACCCGGCGGCAAGGGCGCGAACCAGGCCGTCGCAGCGGCCCGCATGGGCGCATCCGTCCGCATGATTGGCCGGGTCGGCACGGACGTGTTCGCCTCAACGCTCCTGGACAACCTGCGCGCCAACGGCGTCGACGTCACCGGCGTCACGCAGGACCCTGACACCCCCTCCGGCGTCGCCATGATCCTCCTCGACGCCTCCCACGAGAACCGCATCGTCGTGCTCAGCGGCGCGAACATGCGCTGCGACGACACCCAGGTCGATGCCGCAGCCGCGGTGCTCCAAAGCGCGGACGCCCTCATGCTCCAGTGCGAGCTACCGCCCGCCGTGTCCCTGAACGCTGCCCGCATCGCAAGAGAGACGGGCGTCCGCGTCGTCTGGGACCCCGCCCCCGCCGACGCCTTCCCACCCGAGGCCTACGCGCTCGTCGACGTGCTGACCCCCAACCAGGCCGAGGCCACCGCCCTTACCGGTATCGACGTCACCGACGCTGCGTCCGTGGAAGCGGCAGCCCACGCCTTGCTCCAACGCGGCGTAAGAGCGGTCGTCGTGAAGCTCGGCGAGGCAGGCACGTTCTACCTCTCGGACAACGACAACGGCTACGTCCCGCCCTTCGAGGTCGATGCCGTGGACACCGTTGCGGCAGGCGACGCCTTCGGAGCAGCGATGACCTGCGCCCTCGCCGAGGGCAAACCACTGCCGGATGCCGTCCGGTACGGCGCAGCCGCAGGCGCGCTCGCCGCCACCCGCCCCGGCGCGCAGCACGCCATGCCCACCCGCACGGATGTGGAATCACTCCTCCGCTGATGTAGGGGCGGTTCGCGAACCGCCCTTCGACGCATCCGGCCGATAGCGTTCTCCACCCCGCCCTTCTGCCACGGCGCATGCGTGTCGCAGAAGAAAGTCTCCATCCCGAGCGCGTGTAACTCGTGGTGTCGCGCGAACTCAGTCCCGTTGTCGAACGTCACCGTCCGGCGCAGCTGCGGCGGGAGTCTGCCCAATGCGGCTGACATCGCACCCGCGATCGGTGCTGAGGCCTTTCCCCCAGGACGCAACGCGATCAGCGCCCGTGAATGCCGCTCGTGCAGCGTCAACACTGCCTGGCCGTAGGTCCTGAACAGCATCAGGTCCGCCTCCCAATGCCCCGGCTCCCGCCGATCTGCTGCGGATACGGGGCGTTCTGAGAGCGGGCGACGCAGGGCGATGAACGAGGCCGGACTGCCCCCCTTGCGGCCACGCCAGCCGCGCTTCGACTTCCCTCGTGGCAGGTAGTGACGCCACGAGTAGTCTTTCGTCCTCCTGATCTGCCCGTAGATGAATCGGTAGATGCTCTCGTGCGAGATGACTCGCTTCTCCTTGACCAGGGCCAGCCGGTTTGCTACTTCCTCCGGCGACCACCCTCTGCCAAGCGCGGCAAGCACCCATTCCCGCAAACGCCCATCACGCTCCAACCTGGCACCGCTCCAACGACGTGCTCGCGCCTGCTGCTCGGCGTAACGGGGCTGATAGCCGTCCGTCCTCGAGCCGTTGCGCTTCAGCTCTCGAGCAACCGTCGATGGCGCGCGATCCAGAGTTGCAGCGATTTGCCGGACCGTGCACCCCTCGGCTTGTAGGTGGGCAATCGCACACCGCTCTTCAATGGTGACCTGCTGATAACGCTTTCCCATGGCAACACCCTAATGAGGTGTTGCACTTCGTTTGTGAACTTAGGGAATCCAGAAGTGCGCGTAAGCGCACACGGTCACGCGGTGGGGCGGGGTATGGCAGTGGTGCCTGGTGTAGGGGCATCCCTTGTGGGTGCCCTGTCCGGCTGATGTAGGGGCGGTTCACGAACCGCCCTTCTCCGTCATTCCCGCGAAGGCGGGAATCCAGAAGTGCGCGTAAGCGCACACGGCCACGCGGTGGGGCGGGGTATGGCGGTGGTGCCTGGTGTAGGGGCATCCCTTGTGGGTGCCCTTGTTCGGTCCCTTCCCCCTCGATGGGGGAAGGTTAGGATGTGGGTGCCCTGTCCGGCGCGTTCAGCACGCGGTGAGGCTTGCCAGCACATGCCCCCACCTGCCGACAGTGCTAATCTTCCCCTGCGGAGAAAGAGGTGCTGCCATGCAACGATCGAATGGCTCGCTGACCATCCACGCGGGGAGGGTGCTCGACGGCACCGGCGCGGCAGCCGCGACCGACGTTGTCGTGCGCATCGAGCGGTCGCGCATCGTGTCCGTGGGACCCGCCTCCAACGCTCCCCCAGCCGACGGGCAGGTCCTCGACTTCTCCAACGCAACGCTCCTGCCGGGCCTCATCGACTGCCACACGCACACGAACATGCCCGGCGACGGCAGGCGCGGTGAGGACGTCCACTTGGCCGACGACGACGCCATCCGCCTCCTGCGCTCGGCGCACAACGTGGGGCGCGCCCTCGAGACCGGCGTGACGACCGTCTGCGACTGCGGCGGCTGGAACCAGACCACCTTCCGCCTCAAGGACGGCCTGCAGCAGGGCGTCGTCCACGGCTCCCGCGTGCTCGCCTCCGGCCGCCCGATCACGGTCAGCGGCGGCCACTGCTGGTTCATGGGCTCCGAGGCCGACGGCGTCGACGGCGTCCGCCACGCCGCGCGTCAGCTCATCAAGGAGGGCGCCGACTTCCTCAAGGTGATGGCGACGGGCGGCAGCACGCTCGGCAGCGACCCCTTCCGCCCGCAGTTCTCCCCCGAGGAGCTGAACACCATCTCGCTGGAAGGTCACCGCCGCGACCGCAAGGTCGTCGCCCACTGCCGCTCGAACGAGGCGATGCGCATGGTCGTCGACGCCGAGTACGACGCCATCATGCACGGCTGGTTCACCGATCAACACGGCGCGCGGGTCTTCGACGAGCACCTCGCCGCCGACATCGCGGAACGCGGGATATGCGTGAACCCCACGCTGCAGATCACCCGCAGCCGCATCCCCATCCTCCAGGCGCGCGTCGACAACGGGACCGCCACGGAAGAAGAAACAACGATGCTCGACCGCATGCGCCGCGGCCACGCCACGACCCTCGAGCAGGTCGGCAAGCTCATCGAGCACGGCGTCCAGCTCATGGCCGGCTCCGACTGCGGCTGGGGCGTCTACCCCTTCGGACGCTTCGACCTCGAACTCGCCGCGATGGTGGACGCTGGGCTCACCCCCGCCGGAGCGATCGCCTCCGCAACCGGAGGTAACGCGAAAGCGCTCGGGATCGACGACACCGTCGGCACCGTCGCACCCGGCAGGGAAGCCGACCTCCTCATCGTCGACGGCAACCCTGACGAGCAGATCTCCGACGTCACCCGCGTCCTCGCCGTTCTGAAGGCAGGCCGGGTCGTCGTCAACAACGCCGCCTGATTCTCTTCCCCTCTCCCTACAAGGGGAGAGGGTTAGGGTGAGGGTACTGCGGGCGGTGCGTGGGGTGGGGTGCGCGAGGTTTGGCTTCGGTTCGTGGTGAGCCTGCCAACCACGCCTCCACCCTCCCCGCCCCTGTAGAGTGCTATGCTCGCCCCTGAGGAGTTGGGAGGAACGCCATGGACATGGGTCTCACAGGCAGGGTCGTGCTCATCACGGGCGCGGGACGGAACATCGGACGGGCCACCGCCGAGGCGTTCGCCGCCGAAGGCGCGCGCCTTGTGCTCACGACACGCCGCAGCAGCGGCCCCTTGGAGGAGACTGCGGACGCCTGCCGCTCCGCCGGAGCCGAGGTCGTGACCGCCCTCTGCGACGTCGGCGACGAGGACCAGGTGAGGGACGCGGTACAGACCGCGGAGCGCGCCTTCGGTAGCGTCGACGTCCTCGTCAACAACGCCACGAATCGTGTGCAGGGCCCCTTCCTCCAGATGTCCAACGAGGACTGGCGCGCGACCGCCGCCGCCAACCTGGACGGCCCCATCTTCACCAGCCGCGCCGTGCTGCCCGGCATGGTCGAGCGCGGCTGGGGGCGCATCGTCAACTACTCCGGCGTCTCCGCCTACCGTGGCGGCGGCGCCATGAAGGCCGCCGTCAAGCTCGGCGTCGTCGGCCTCACCCGTGGCCTCGCCCGCGAGTTCGGCAAGCACGGCGTCACCGTCAACGCCATCGCCCCCGCCTCCATCGAGGGCGAGCGCGACCCCGGCACCGAGCGCGACGTCGACGTCTCCGGCATCGATCCCAAACTCCCCATCCCTCGCTTCGGTCAGCCGGACGAAGTCGCAGCCCTCGTGGTCTACCTCTGCAGCAAACACGCGAGCTACGTGACCGGCCAGACCTTCCACATCAACGGCGGCGAGATACTCCAGTAACCGCCCAACGAGGAGACCCCATGACCCAGCAGTCCACGCTCGAAGCCCTCGCCACCTACGTCTCAGGCGCTCTGGACCGCCCGCTGCCCCCCGCCGTCCTGGAGAAGACCAAGCACCACGTCCTCGACACCATCGCGGCGATGGTTACCGGCGCCCGGCTGAAGCCCGGTGAGGCCGCCATCAACTTCGTCCGCTCCCAGGGAGGCGTCCCCGAGGCCGCCGTCGTCGGCTCGAACGTCGTCACGACCGCCATCAACGCTGCCATGGCCAACGGCATGCTCGCCCACTCCGACGAGACCGACGACTCCCACGCGCCGTCGCTCACCCACCCCGGCTGCGCCGTCGTCCCCGCCGCCCTCGCGGTGGCCGAACGCCAGAACGCCTCCGGCGAGGCGCTCCTGCGCGCCGTGGCCCTCGGCTACGACGTCGGCTCGCGCATCGCGCGGCTCATGGGCGGCATCGACGCACGGGGCTGGCACGGCCACGCCACCCACACCATCGGCCCCATGTTCGGCTCGGCTGCTGCCGCGTCGGCCCTCGTTGGCCTCGACCCGCAGGGCGTGCGCTACGCACTCTCCTACACCGCGCAGCAGGCCTCCGGCATCACGTCGTGGGCCCGCGACTCCGAGCACATCGAGAAGTCGTTCGTCTTCGGCGGCAACGGCGCGCGCTCCGGCGTCACCTCGGCGCTCTTCGTCGCCTCGGGCATGTCGGGCGAGGAGGACGCATTCGAGGGCGACAACGGCTTCCTGGACGTCTTCTGCCCCCGCCGCGAGGAGTTCGCCCAATGGGTCGCCAGCCTCGGCGACCACTACGAGATCACGCTCACCAACATCAAGAAGTACTCCGTCGGCTCGCCCATCCAGGCCGCCGCCGAGGCGATGTCCTCCCTCGTCACCGAGCACGGCGTCGCGCCCGGCGACATTCGGGAGGTCGAGGCGCTGCTCCCGCCGCAGGGCGCCAACATCGTGAACGGACGGCACCCTCCAGTACTGCATGGCCGTCATCGCCCTCGACGGCGGCAGGCTCACCTTCCAGGCCACCCACACCTACGAGCGCATGAGCGACCCCGCCGTCGTCGACCTCATGGCGAAGGTCCGCCTGCAGGGCAATCCCGAGTTCGCGGCCATGGAGCGCCAGCGCCCTGCCACCGTGCGCATCCACACCGCCAGCGCCGTCCTGGAACGCCACGTCCCCGCCGTCCACGGCACGGCGGATAACCCCATGACCACCGAGGAAGTCGACGAAAAAGCGCTGGACCTCATCGGCGGCGTCTACGGCGACCAACGCGCCCGCGACGTCATCGCCGCCGTCCACGCCCTCGACACCACCCCCACCTCCACCCTCCGCCCCCTCCTGACAGAGCCATAGTCACGTTGGTCCTGCGGAGGCACGCGCCCTAGCGCAACCTTGCCCGTTTTGTAGGGGCGGTTCGCGAACCGCCCCTACGCCCGCCATTGCCGCCCATGCCCCATCATTCCCGCCTTCCCTGCCATTTCCGCCTCTCCCCATCACTCCCGCCTCCTCCGTCATTCCCGTGAAAACGGGAATCCAGGGTGCCCGCCAGGGCACGCGGTGGGGTGAGGCGGACGGGCGGTGTCTGGTGTAGGGGCATCCCCTTGTGGGTGCCCTGTCCGGCGCTCCCCACCGCTAACTCCGTGCCGCTAATCCCTACCGCCAACCCTAACCCCGCTCATGGTGAGCTTGTCGAACCAGCCCTCCATTCAGACGGGGAGCGCAGAGGGGAAACCCCTCTGCCACGGGCTTTAGCCCGCGGCGTGGGGGTGTCCCCCACAACGTCACGGGCGGGTGGGTGGGAAGAACCGCGCACCGCTGACGCTAATACACCCCCGGAAAGATCCGGTACTTCACCAGCGACTTGTACTCCGCCCACTTCTCCTCGCCGTACTTCTCGGCGCAGTGCTTGTCGTCGTCGCGTTGCCGCGACGTGAACATCGAGACGATGAAGATGAAGTACACCCACGCCCACGGATTGCCGAAGTGCCCGAACACCAGCGCGATCGAGAGCGAAGCGAACCCCTCGCCCATGTAGTTGAAGTGACGGGCTTTGCCCCAGTAGCCGCTGTACAGGATCTTCCGCCCTCCCGCTTCGATGTACTTCGGCTCGATGATCCCGAGGAACTTCCGGTCCGGCCACCGCTTGAACGTGTACTTCTGCATGTTCGCGCCGCGCGAGATGCTCCACCCCGTCAGGAACAGCGCAGCGGTCCCGATGAGCCAGACGTACGTCCACGCCGTCGAGAAACCGGGGTCCGGGTGCGCGGCCATCCCCCACAGCGGCAGGATGAACAGCCACCCGTAGACCACGAGTCCGCCCCAGAACAGCATGAAGCCGAGCCGCTCGTGGATCAGGTCGTAGGTGTACAGCTGCACGCGCTCGAAAACGAAGTAGTCCAGTATGTAGAACGTGAAGAACCCCGCGTACAGGAAAACGCCCGGATTGAAGTCGTCGCCGAATCGGTCGTAGTGGTACGCGGCCCCTGACAGTGCGTTGAGCGACAGCATCGCTCCGCCCACGACGTAGAACCACATCTTGACGTCGAAGCGGTTGTTGAAGAAGGAGATCTCCCGCACGCGCCCGGTCCACAATTCCGCCAGCAGGCCCTTCTCCCCGACCTTAGGCCGGGTGAGCACCGCCAACAGCGCGAAGATGAGCGTGAAGACCGTTCCGCCTGCCACGGAGTAGACCGACGCCCGGTAGAACCACTCGCGCGGCATCCCCGTGATCTCGGTAGCCCACACGATCAGCACGATGACGAACACCAGCAGGCCGTTCAGCCGGTAGCTGCGCGGTTCGCCGGTCGCCTCGTCGATGACGTAGCCGGGCACCCGCCGCGCCGGCAGGATGATCTGCAGCACGGCGAACACCGCGAAGACGATGAGCGGGGTGAAGAACCCCCAGACCGCCTCCATCCCGGAAAGCTCGAAGAGGTGCTCGATGCCAAGCCATTCGATCATGATGGGATACCCCCTTCCCCAATGACGCGGCCATTATGGGGACGACGTAGGGATGCGGTCAACGACAATACCCCGTCGTTCCTGCCTCCGCAGGAACCTCGCGTCCCACCTCTCACTCAGGGAGAGGTCGGCGCGCTTGCGCGGCGGGTGAGGGCGCGGAGCAGGTGTGGGGCTGTGTCTTGTCATGTTGAGCAAAGCGCAGCGAAGTCCGTGCTTTAGCGCGCAACATCTTCTCGGGTGCTGCCCCGCGGCTGCCGCCCCCATCCCTGTTGGTCATCTTTGGTATGCTCGCCCCGACGCCCATCTCCCGTGACGGAGGTTCGCCATGACCACGCGCCAACTGCCCACCGAAGAGGAAGTGCTCGGCTACTTCGAGTCGCTCAGCAACTGGGGACGCTGGGGCGACGACGATGAGCTCGGTACGCTCAACCTCGTCACGCCGGAGAAGCGGAGGCAGGCTGCGGCGCTCGTGAAGGACGGCCTCAGTATCGGCTGCTCGCGCCCCGTCAGCACCCAGGAAGCGCGCGCCCAGCCGATAACGCCCGTCCATTTCATGGTCGACACCGGCGAGGAGTACTGCCTCGACGACGAGAGGGAGTGGGTGACCCAGAGCTCCGGCGACTACTTCGGCATGGCCATCCACGGCCCCGGCCAGACCCACCTGGACGCGCTCTGCCACCAGTTCTGGCAGGGGAAGATGTACAACGGACGCCCTTCCAGCCTCATATCGTCGAGCGGTAAGGCAGCGTTCGGCGCGGTCGACGGCATGAAGGACGGCCTTGTCACCAAGGGCGTACTGCTCGACCTCGCGAAGATGCGCGACGTCCTCTGGTACGAGCCCGGCGAGGCCGCCTACGTCGACGACCTCGAGGCCGCGGAGAAGGCGCAGGGCGTCCGCGTCGAGGAGGGCGACGCGCTCCTGCTGCGCTTCGGCTGGTCGAAGCGGCGCTACATGCTCGGCCCCGTCCCGCGCGAGGGCGGACGCGCCGGGCTCCACGCCTCCTGCCTGCCCTGGCTCCACGAGCGCGGCATCTCCGTGCTCGCGTGCGACAGCGCCCAGGAGGTGCGCCCGACCGGCTACGACCGCTTCTTCGGACCCATCCACTCGGTCGGGCAGGTCGCGATGGGCCTCTGGCTCGTGGACAACGCCGACTTCGAAGCGCTCGCCGAGGCATGCGCGCGCGCCGGGCGCTACGAGTTCATGTTCACCGTTGCGCCGATGAACTTCCCGCTGGCGACCGGCTCGCCCCTGAACCCGATTGCCGTCCTCTAGCGTGGACACTCGTTCCCGCGCTTCTCTTCGTCGTTCCTGCGAAGGCAGGAACCTCGTAGCCTATGCCCCGTCATTCCCGCGCCTTGCCCCGCTATCCCCACACCGTACCCCGCCATCCTCACGCCTTACCTCGTCGGTCCCGCGCCTTACCTCGTCATTCCCGCGAAAGCGGGAATCCAGCGTGTCCGGCAGGCCATGTGACGAGGAGGGGCTGTCCGGTGTAGGGGCATCCCTTGTGGGCGCCCAACGAGGAGCGCGCTAGCCCATGGACTCCATCCTCACGGCGCTTGGCTACCTGCTCGACCCCGTCTACTGGTTCGTGCTCCTCAGCGTCGTCCTGCTCGCGGCCCTCGCGAGCGCCATCCCCGGCATGAACGCCTTCCTCGTGATGGCGCTCGCCTTCCCGTTCATCCTCTTCGAGGTCGACGAACCCGCCATCGGGCTCGTCGCCCTCGCGACCATCAGCGGCGTCAGCAACACGCTCGACTCCGTGCCCGCCATCCTCATCGGACAGCCGAGCGCCGCGACGCAGGTGACGTTCCTGGAAGGACACCAGCTCGCGCGGCGAGGGTACGCCGCGCACACGCTCGGCGCGGTCTACGCCGTCTCCGCGCTCGGCGGCATCGTCGGCGCGGCGCTGCTTACCATCGCCATCCCTGTTGCGCGCCCCTTCGTGCTGCGCTTCGGCTTCCCGGAGATAGCGGCCACGGGCATGGTCGGCATCGCCATGGTCATCGTGCTCAGCCGGGGCGCGATGGTGCGCGGCCTCATCTCCGCGCTCGTGGGGATGCTGCTTGGCATGATCGGCACCATGGGCAGGCTCACGGTCGACCCGTTCGTCAGCATGCCGCTCGTGCCGTTCATCATCGGCCTGTTCGCGCTGCCGGAACTCGTCGACCTCATGATGAGCCGCCGTCCGGTGGCCGCGGAGGGTGCCAACTTCGGACGGAGAGAGGTGCTGCGAGGCGTGGCCTACGGCATCTCCCGGTGGAAGATGACGGTACGGCAGTCCGCTTTCGGCGTCTTCCTCGGGGCGATCCCCGGCGTCGGCTCCGCCGTGGTGGACTGGCTGGCCTACGCGTTCGGCATCATCCTCACGAAGGACCGCTCGGAGTTCGGCAAGGGTTCGCTGGACGGAGTGCTGTTCGCGGAGTCCGCGCAGAACGCGAAGGAGGCCGGCGCGGCGCTGCCGACGCTGGCGCTCGGCGTTCCCGGCGCGCCGACGTGGGCGCTCGTCGTAGTGGCCATGATCCCGTACGGCGTCGCGCCGGGCCCGGAGATGCTCGGCTCGCAGGCGCACATCACCATCCTCCTCGTGATAACGCTGGCGCTCGCGAACCTCATCATCTCCGGCATCGGCGTGGGCGTGACCGGCTTCCTCGCGCGCCTCACGACTGTGCCGTATCCCATCATCGGCGCGGTCGTCATCCCCATCGCGCTGCTCTCCACGTTCGTGGACACGACGAGCTGGCGCGGCATCCAGATCGCGCTCGGCATCGGCGCGATGGGGCTCGTGATGAAGCGCTTCAACTGGCCGAGGCCGCCCATGATCCTGGGCTTCATCCTCGTCGACGTCATCGAGCGGAACCACTTTAACGCGGTCAGCATCCACGGCTACCCTGGCGCGCTCAGCCGCCCCATCACCATCGCCATCCTCATCATCGCCGTCACCGTCGCCGCGGTGCTCTTACGCTCCGTCAGGCGCATGGAGCGCGAAACGGATATCGCCATCGAGGAGACGGACGCCGAGCCCGTCATTCCCGCTCGCGGATGGAAGGAGCGCTTCATCAATCCGGACGTGCTCATCCCGCTCGTGGTCATGGCGGGGATGGCGCTGATGCTGTCGGACCAACTGCAGAACCCCGTGCAGGACCGCTGGCGCTTCACCACCTACCCGTTCTGGCTGCCCGTCATCGCGCTCGGGCTGCTCTGTTTCGAACTGTTGCGCGGCCTTCGCGGCCGGTCACGTCCCACCACCATCATGGACATCGGGCTCGTCAGCGGAGGCGTCGAGGGCGCGAGAGAGGCGGCGTACCGGATGTTGGGGCTGTTCGCGCTCTTCCTGCTGATCGGCACGACCGTCGGCCTGCGATGGGGGGCGCTCGCCTTCGCGCTCGCGGGGCCGATCGTGCTGCTGCGCGGGCACGGGCGGTTCCTCATGTCGCTCATCGCCGCCGCGGTCGTCGGCGCATTCATCAAGATCTTCCTGGACAACATCCTCTTCGTCATCTACCCGGAGCCGTTCATCCGCAACTGGTTCACGGGCGGCTAGGCGCGGCGCAACTCCGACAGCGCGTCGGAGAGGTCGTCCGACAGCGGCGCCTCGAACGTCTTACGCTCCGTTTCGTTGGGAGGCATCGCGATCTCCAGCCGCGCGGCGTGGAGGAAGTGCCGGGGCACGAGCGGCGAGCGCCTGCCGTACACCGGATCGCCCACGAGCGGGTGCCCGATGTAGGAGAGATGCACGCGTATCTGGTGTGTGCGACCCGTGACCGGATGCGCCTCGACCAGCGTGAACCTGCCGTGCGGCCCATCGAAGCGTTCGACTACCTGATACTGCGTAAGAGCAGCGCGCCCTCCCTCCACCGCCGCCATCTTCTTCCGATGCTTCGGATGCCTGCCGATGGGAGCCTCCACCGCACCCTCGGTCTTACGGACGGTCCCTGTCGTCAGGGCAACGTAAGACTTGTCGACGCTGCGCTCCTTCATCTGGCGCGAGAGGCTGCGGTGCGCCGCGTCCGTCTTTGCCACGACGATGAGGCCGGACGTGTCCTTGTCGAGCCGGTGCACGATGCCGGGGCGCTCCACGCCGCCGATGCCGGGAAGGTCCGGCACGAGCGCCAGCAGCGCGTTCACGAGCGTACCGTCCGGGTGCCCCGGCGCGGGATGCACGGTAAGCCCCGCGGGCTTGTCGACCACGATGAGCTGATCGTCCTCGTAGACGATGCCGACGGGGATGTCCTGCGGCGCCAGGTCGAGCGGCGACGGCGGAGGCTCAACGACCACCACTACGTCGCCACCGCGCACGGCAGCCGACGGCTTGACGGGGCGTCCGTTGACTGTGACGCGCCCCTCCCGAGCCAGCGCGGCAGCCCGTGACCGGCTGAAGTACGGGTCGCGTGCCTGCACGAACGTGTCCACCCGCGAGCCGGAATCGGCCTCGCTGGCAGTGAATCGTGCTTCTTTCCCGCCTTGTCCCCTCTCCCTTGAGGGGAGGAGGGTGCCTCCGCTGGGCGGTGGCGGGTGAGGGTGAACCGGCGGGGCGGACGCGGGGTTACGCATCGCTCGCGTCCTTCCTAGTCGGCGTACTCCTCGTCGCCGGGGATGCTCGTTGTGACGAGCGCGGGACGGGTTATGGGCTTGGTCAGCACCAGCACCGCGCCGAAGATGATGATGCCGGTGACGATGGACGCGTCGGCGATGTTGAAGATGTACCAAGGGCCGACGTCGATGAAGTCGGTGACGTGCCCCAGCCGGATGCGGTCGGCCAGGTTCCCGAACGCGCCCGCGAACATGAGGCCGAGGCTCGTCTGCACCCAGATGCCCGGCGTGCCCTGCGAGCGGTAGAAGAGGATGAGCACGACGATGCCGATGGCGGAGGCGATGGTCAGCGTCAGGTTCTGCCCGCCGAACAGCCCGAACGCGCTGCCCGTGTTCGCGACGTGCGTGAAGCGGAAGTAGCCCTCCTCCGGCCAGGAGGAACCCAGCGGGAGGTAGAACTCGATGCCCAGTTTCGAGAACTGGTCCGCCGTGAATGCCAGCAGCGCGATCAGGATGACCAGCCCGTGCCTGTACAGGAAGACAACCATCGCTCCCCAGTTTATCAGCAGGCGCTGGTAGAATCCCCGTATCCCCGGTGAAGGACGAATAACGATGGCGAACAATGGCACAGCGCCCCGCACGATCGATCTGCGCAGCGACACGCTCACGAAACCGACCGACGCGATGCGCCGCGCGATGGCCGAGGCCGAGGTCGGCGACGACGTCTACGGCGAGGACCCGACCGTCAACCGGCTGGAGGAGACCGCCGCCCGCCTCATGGGCAAGGAGGCCGGCCTCTACGTCACGAGCGGCACGATGGGCAACCTCGTCTCGGCGCTCTCGTGGTGCAACCGCGGCGACGAACTGGTCTGCGGCGTGGACGCCCACCTGCTCGTGAACGAGATGGGCGCCATCGCGACGTTCGGCGGCGTGCAGATGCGCGCGCTCCCCAACGACCACCGCGGCCTCATGGACCCCGACGACGTCGAGCTGATCGTCCCACCGGGCGGCTACTTCCCGCGCATGGCCCTGCTCACCATCGAGAACACGAACAACCGGGGGAACGGTGCGGCTTACACGGTCGAGCAGATGCGGCCGCTGGCCGACGTCGCGCGCGCGAACGGCATGAACGTGCACATGGACGGCGCGCGTATCTTCAACGCCTCGGTCGCCCTCGGCGTGCCACCGTCGGAGCTGGCGTCGGTCGCGGACTCGGTGACGTTCTGCCTCTCCAAGGGCCTCTCCGCGCCGGTTGGCTCCGTCGTCACGGGCAGCAGCGAGTTCGTCGCGCGTGCCCGGCGTATGCGCAAGATGGTCGGCGGCGGCCTGCGGCAGGCGGGCGTGCTTGCCGCCGCGGGGCTGGTCGCGCTCGACACGATGGTCGACCGCCTCGCGGACGACCACGCGAACGCGAAGCGTCTCGCCGAGGGTCTGGCGCGCATCCCCGGCTTCCAGGTCGACCCGGACACCATCGAGACGAACATCGTCTACGCGGAGCTGGACGACGGCGACGGCCCCGGCACGTCCGCGCGGCTGAAGGAGCGCGGCGTCCTCGGCAACGGCCGCTTCAACTGGGTGCGCTTCGTCCCGCACTACGGCATCACCGCCGAGGACATCGACGAGGCGCTGGACGCCATCGAGAGCACGGTGAAGGCGGGCGTGTAGGGGCGGTTTTGAAAACCGCCCCTACGTCCCGAACGTGTCATTTCGAGCGGAGCCGAGAAATCTCTCAGGAGGCGCTCCGTCAAGCGCCACGCTTCCCCGAGAGATGTTTCGACTCCGCCTTCGGCTGCGCTCAACATGACAAGGCAGTGGCGTAGCGGGATGTAGGCGTACGGCCTGTGTAGGGGCGGTTCGCGAACCGCCCATGCGTCCCAGGCTTGTCATTTCGAGTGGAGCCGAGAAATCTCTCAGGAGGCGCTGCTCCAAATGCCACGTTCTCCCGAGAGATGTTTCGACTCCGCCTCCGGCTACGCTCAACATGACAGGGCAGGGGCCTCCGGCTGCGCTCAACATGACAAGGCAGTGGCGTAGCGGGATGTAGGAGTATGGCCTGTGTAGGGGCGGTTCGCGAACCGCCCCTACGTCCCACCAGACAACCCCGGCCCTCACCACCACACCCCTATGCGGTTTGCCGGGGCGCTGGGCGGAGCGTCGTCGTCATCGTCGTCGGGGGGCGGGAGGCGGTAGCCGAGGCTGAGTCGGTTCGGCGATGCGCGGTCGTCGTCGAGGAACGGCTCCGTGCCCGTCCAGATGCCGAACGACGGCGGGACGAGGAAGGCGAGCGCGAGGGCGTCCGCCTTGTCCGGCGACGGCAGCCCGCGCTTGCGCATCTCCTTCTTCCCCTGCAGCCGCACCTGCCCGGAACTCGACACGTCGTAGCGGAGCGAGATCAGCTGTCCGGCGAGCTCCTCGTCGCGCGGGAGCGCGAGCAGGCCGTCGTTGAGCAGCATCCGCAACTCCCAGAAGAACTCGGAGCGCATGTTGAAGAAGCGCGTGCGGTGCGGCGCGCGGCCTCCGAAGTGGACGCCGTAGACCGGCGCGCCGAGTTCGCGGAGGCGGTCCACGACGCCTCCGCCTACGCCGCCCTCGTCCACGAAGACCGCCTCAGCCTTCCACTCCTCGATCGTCCGCAGCACCTCATGGACGAGCCGCATCGTGTCCATCTTCGCGAACGAGCGCAGGTCGAATACGCGCTCGCCCTGCCGTACGCAGATGGCCGACTTGTCGAAGCCGAACCGTCCCACGTCGACGCCGATGTAGACGGGGAGGCGGGGATCGAGGGTTGTCATGTTGAGCGCAGTCGAAACATCTCTCGGGGGACGTTCGTCGCCAGCGGTGCCTTCGCCCGAGAGATCCCTCGGCTCCGCTGCACTCCGCTCGGGATGACAATCATCCTGCTCACCCGCCGATGCGCGGTCGGCTTCGCTGCGCTGCATGGCGGCCTCGACGGCCTCGCGGCCCACGAGGGAGTCCTCCTGCGCGTCCGGGAACTCGGCGAGGACGGCGGAGGCGTAGAAGGGGTGGTCCTCCGACCAGTCGAGGGCGAGCTCCTCGACGTCCTCGGGGGTGATGGCGGCGGGCACCCCGCCGTTCTCGCCGGTGAAGTTGGGGGTGTCGTACGCGGAGATCCTGATGCGCCGGTAGATGTGCTGCTTGGCGTGGTGGGAATCGTGGAACTCGCCGTCGAGCGACATGGCGTTGCCGACGAGCAGCAGGCGCGTCGGGTGCAGGCGTTTGATGGCGTCCATCTGGTCCTGGGGCATGGCGTGCGCCTCCGTGACGACGACGAGCAGGTTCTGCGCGTGGAATCCCTGGATGTTGCACGCCTTGTTGGTGGAGAAGCCGATGGCGAACCGGTTGTCGTCGAGGCGGTACTTCGAGGCGAGCATCTTCCCTCCGAGGCGTTCGGGCGCGACGGCGTACGCCTCGCGCATCTCCTGCCAGACGACCTCCTCCACCTGCCGTTGCGTAGGGCCGGTCACGACCGCCTTGGGGTTCTCCTGCGTCTCCATCCACCAGAGCACGGCGCGGGCTGCCGTCCAGTCCTTGCCGGAGCCGTTGGCCCCGACGACGCTGACGCGCCGGCGGTCCACCACCGCCTCGAGCATCTCGATCTGCTTCGAGTACGGCATCCCCGCCTCGCCGAGCACGTCCCGCACGAAGCCGACGGGGTCGTTCCTGTAGCGTGTGAGGTCTTCTGCCACGGGTCCACCTTCTCCACCCGGATAAGGGCGGTTCGCGAACCTCCCCTACGCCGGTTAACTACAAAACCCCCTCGCTCTTTCGCTGAGGGGGCCAGCGTTCTTCCTGCGGCTCGTCCGCAAGGGTCAATGGCGCGTTCTACGTCGCGCACTACTATCGTGCGGCAGAGGGGGACGTTCGCGCAAGGGGCTCGTGTCACACGTCTGACAATTCCCGGCCCCCACACGTGTGACCTGTCGGTCAACCTGGATTCCCGCCTTCGCGGGAAAGACGGGGCTTGGGTACCCCAGCGTTGCATCGGCGGCGGAGCGTAGTAGACTGCGCGCGCGGCCGCGTGCAGCCACGGGCCGCGCGGACGACAACAACGGGGAGGCGCGATATGCCCGTTATAGACGCAGACACCCACATCGACGAACCGGAAGAGGCGTGGCAGTACATGGAGGGCGCGGCGGCGCGGTTCCGCCCCGTGACGATCTCCCCACGTGAGGGCGTCGTCCCCGGCGGGATAGACGCCTCCGCCAGCAGGTGGTGGCTCGTGGACGGCAGGCTCCGACAGCGGATGATCCGCGACGACGAGCTGACCGGCACGACGCTCAACTCGCGCGAGCTGCTGGACGTGAACGAACGGCTGCAGCACATGGACGAGCGCGGCGTCGACATGCACGTCATCTACCCCACGTTCTTCCTCTCCTACATCACCGGCAACCCGGAGGCGGAGCGCGCGCTGGTCGACAGCTGGAGCCGCTACGTCTCCAGCAAATGCGCGCCGACCGAGGGCCGGCTGCGGTGGGTGGCGGTCCCGCCTCTGCTCGACATCGACGCGTCCGTGAGCTACCTGCGCTGGGCGAAGGAGAACGGCGCGGTGGGCGTGTTCAAGCGAGGACTGGAGCACGGCAAGCGTGTCAGCGACCCGTACTTCTTCCCGCTGTACGAGGAGGCGAGCGCGCTGGACATGCCGATCTGCATCCACACCGGCAGCGGCAACCCGACCGAGGCGCGGGTCGGCCACGGCGACAGCCTGGGCGGCATCCCCATCATGGACGCGTTCCACGCGCTGGTGCTCTACGAGGTGCCGGACAAGTTCCCGAACATCCGCTGGGGCTTCATCGAGGCGGGCTCGACATGGATCCCGTACGTCGTCGACCGGCTGAAGGCTGAGAAGAAGCGCCGGTCGTGGATACGGAAGTTCGAGATGGGCGAGAACCTCTTCAAGCGGAACAAGTTCTTCGTGGCGGTGGACGCGGTCGAGGACATCTCGTACGTCCTGGAATACGGGACCGAGGACAGCCTGATGATGGGCACCGACTACTCGCACTTCGACACGTCGGCTGAGCCTGACGCGATCGACGCGGTGCGCCGCTGGGCGTCGGAGGGCCGCATCAGCGACACGGTTGCGCGGAAGATCCTGGAGGACAACCCGAAGGAGTTCTACGGGGTGTAAGAGCAGGGCAGATGGCCACTGTCATTCCGAGCGAAGCCGAGGAATCCCTCAGGAAACGCTCCGCACACGCGAACGCTCCCCGAGAGATGTTTCGACTGCGCCTCCGGCTCCGCTCAACATGACACACCCTCCCCCGCCCTCCGCCCCGTGTGCCCTGCCCGGGCACGCTGGATTCCCGCCTTCGCGGGAATGACGGGGAAGGGCGGGAATGACGGAAGGGGCGTGAATCCCGGGTAACAGAAGTGCCGGAGAGGTCTCTCGACCGCTCCGGCACTGGCTTGTGCCCCGAGCTCTCGGGGCTCACCTTCCGCTCCGTTGCCGTTCCCGGCGATCACTGCCGGATTCGGGCCGCCTCAGGCTTCTGTGAGCCAATCTGGGCGCTTCTGCCCGCTTGTTGTAACGGAGCTTCCGGCTTCCGTTTGCCCTCCTCCGGCTGCCTCAGGCCGCCGGGAGGGCCGTACAAGGGAAGTGCCACCGGTGATGCAGCACGTAGACCGCGCGTATGCCCATGGTGTACCTCCTTTCGCGTCGACGCCCTCCGGAGCGGCACCTTGACCGCCCGCCTCCGTAGAGCGCTTATATCCAATGTAAACCCCGTTGCATGAACATGCAACCCTTATCTGTGCGGATTTCGCGGCGGATTTCGAGCAGACGTTGTGAAACAGTTAACGAATTCCCTGCGTCAAGTGCCTTCGCACCTGGCTTTCCCCCACCAGGCTTCCAGCCACTGGCGCACCGTCTGCTCATAGCCCACACTCCCTGCTGCTATCCTGTTGACGCGGGCGTTGAGCGAGTCCTATCGTCCGCGCACACGAGGACAGGGGCACTGCTGCCCACGAGAAGAAGGCACCGGCCATGACCACAGAGACCCCCACCAGAGAGGAACTTGACGCCCACTTTGACCGGTTCGGCCGAGACGTCGACTACCTCAACTCGATCTGGGCGCAGGTCAAAAGGGACTACCCCGACCAGTATGTCGCGGTCTACGACGGAGAGATCGTGGCCAATCACCGGACGCTCAAGAAGGTACTTGGCACCTTGAAGACCAAGGGTTTCCTGCCCAACTACACCCTCGTCCGATTCGCGGCCAAGAAGCCCAGGAAGCTCATTCTGTAACGTGGCGATAGAGGGGTACTACAAGAGCGACGACCCGCCCGCTCCCTACGTCTACGGCGAGATTTACCTTCCTGACCTGCATCTCCGCGGAGATATCGAATTCCTGGTGGACAGTGGCGCCGACGCGACATCCCTGATGCCCCCCGACCTGGATCAGATAGGGGTCGACCTCATGAGGGTTCGCGGGACTCACCGGAGAGTGGGTGGTGTCGGAGGTGAGGCCAGGTACAAGAGGACGAGGGCTGTCCTCCGGTTTCGGGACCACGATGCATTCGGTCATTTCCAGGAGTTCGAGATAGACATCCACCTGATGGCCGGCAGCGAAGGACAGCAGTTGCCGTCGCTGTTGGGGCGCGACATCCTGAATGAGTGCGAGTGCACTCTCGACGGGGTCAGGGAGCGGGTCGCCATCAGGCGGCTTACAGGCGAAGGCTAGCGCCGATCAGGCGCCCTCGCGCTCTGGATTCCCGCTTTCGCGGGAATGACGGAGGGGGCGCGGGAATGACGGAGGGGGCCGCTGGCAGGTCGTGGTCAGGGAGCGCGCCTGGCTTTTCCCCACCAGGCCTGGAGCCGCTCGCGGACGGTTTGTTCGTAGCCCTGGTCGCCGGGCTCGTAGAAGTGCTTGCCAGCGAGCTCGTCCGGCAGGTTCTGCTGTCCCGCGAAGTGGCCCTTGTAATCGTGGGCGTACTTGTACTCCGCGCCGTAGCCGAGGTTGCGCATGAGGCCGGTGGGGGCGTTGCGCAGGTGGAGCGGCACGGGGTGCTGCTTCCCGCTCCGCACCTCGTCCATCGCGCGGTTCAGCGCCATGTAGGACGCGTTGCTCTTGGGGGCGGTCGCGAGGTAGACCGTGGCCTCGGCCAGCGGTATCGCGCCCTCGGGCAGGCCGATGAAATGGACGGCCTGTTGCGCTGCGATGGCGACCGGCAGCGCCTGCGGGTCGGCCATGCCGACGTCCTCCGACGCGAGGATGACGACGCGCCGCGCGATGAAGAGCGGGTCCTCGCCCGCCTCGAGCATGCGCGCGAGCCAGTAGACCGCGGCGTCCGGGTCGGATGCACGGACGGACTTGATGAACGCGGAGATGGTGTCGTAGTGGTTGTCGCCGGCCTTGTCGTAGTGGAGGGCGCGGCGCTGGAGCGCCTCCTCCATGAGCGGGCGGTCGATCCGTTTCGTGCCGTCGGGGTAACGGAGCGCGATCTCGGTGGCGAGCTCGATGCCGTTCAGCGCGACGCGGGCGTCGCCGGATGCGACCTCCTGCAGGAAGGCGAGCGCGTCGGGGTCGAGCGTGACGCGCTCGTTGCCGAGGCCGCGCTCGGTGTCGGCGAGCGCGTGGCGGACGACGTGGGCTATCTCGTCGTCGGAGAGCGGCTTGAGCGTGAGGACGCGGGTGCGGGAGAGGAGCGCGGAGATGACCTCGAACGACGGGTTCTCGGTCGTCGCGCCGATGAATGTGACGGTGCCGTTCTCAACGTGGGGGAGGATGGCGTCCTGCTGCGCCTTGTTGAAGCGGTGCACCTCGTCGACGAAGAGGATGGTGCCGAGGTCCTCAGTGGCGCGTATCTCGCGGGCCTCCTCGACGGCCTGCCGGAGGTCGGCGACGCCTGAGGTGACGGCGGAGACGCCGATAAAGTGCGACTTCGTGAGCCCGGCGACGAGCCGCGCGAGCGTCGTCTTGCCGGTGCCGGGCGGGCCCCAGAGCACCATGGAGGGCACCTGGCCGGTGCGGATGGCGCGCTCCAGCACGTGGCCCTCGCCGAGGAGGTGGCGCTGTCCGACGTACTCCTGGAGCGTGCGGGGACGCATGCGGGCCGCGAGCGGGGCGTTCTCGTCCTCGTGCTGCCGCCGCACGTGCTCGAAGAGCGTCTGTTCCTTCCGCATGCCGCGCTGTGTCATGGCTGAAGGTTACACCTACGGCAGCAGCAGAGGTTACCGGGGCGTGATTCCCTTGGAGGGGCGTGGTTCGACAGGCTCACCATGAGCGGGTTGCGTGCCCACGCGGGGGGCGGTTCGCGAACCGCCCCTACACCAGGCGAGGTTGCGCGCTAAAGAGCGGGCCTTCGCAGGTACGACGAGGAGGGGCGCGAGGGGGCGGATCAGCGGGGCGAGAAGCTGCTTATGGCGAAGCTGGTTTCTTCGTCGGCCATGCGTTCGTCGTGATCGATGAACAGGCTCGTTGGGTAGCCGTAGGTTTCGTCGTAGGAGACTTCGATGCGGGCGGCGTTGTTCGTGATGGCGTCCTGGATGAGGGCGAAGAGGTCGTCGATGGGAACGAAACGCTCCGGTGCGGGGATGGCGTCGATGCCGGGGTCGGCGGGATCCACGGCGGTGACGCTGCCGCCACTCACGGTCACCTGCGTGTCCGCAAGGTATGCCTCGGGGCAGAAGCAGACCCACGCGCCGGTGTAGGCGTAGTCGGCGACGCCGGAGTGCTCCCACCGTTCCTGGGCCTGCAGGAGAGCCGCCTGAGGCGAGCCGGGGGTGCTTGCCGTGGGGGTTGGCGTCGGCGGCGGGGGCACAGGCGTCGGTGTGGAGGTGGCCGCAGGAGGCAGCGGCGTGGGAGTGGGGGTTGGGTTGTCCGCTCCGCATGCCGCGATGAGCACGAGCATCGCCACTCCTGCCATCGCTACGGTCATCCGCTTGAGCATCTGCGTCCTCCGCGTCGTTGCCGACCCTTCAAGTTGTTGCCGACCCTTCAAGTTGTTGCCGACCCTTCAATGAGTGATACGCGCGCGGGCGCTGAAACGTTCCCCGGCTCCGCTCAGCATGACGTTCCCCATCCCCACCTCTCTGCCCGTGTGCCCTGTCGGGCACGCTGGATTCCCGCTTTCGCGGGAATGACGGGAAGGGCGTGGTTCGACGGGCTCACCATGAGCGGGCTGCGAGGTTGCGCAAGGGGCGGTTCGCGACCGCCCCTACACCGGGCGGGGTTGCGCGCTAAAGCGCGGGCCTTCGCAGGAACGACGAAGGGGCGCGGGGATGACGGGCTCGCCATGAGCGGCCCGATACCCGCCCCGAGAGGATGTTGCGCGCTAAAGCGCGGACTCCGCCTCCGGCTTCGCTCAACATGACAACGCCGGACCACCCCCTTCCTGACCTTCTCCCATCGAGAGGGAAGGGACCTGACGCCCATCCTGCCCCGGGCTGCGGGGTTGCGCGCTGAAGCGCGGGCCTTCGCAGGAACGACGAGGAAGGGCGCGGTGCCCGGATCAGCGGGGCGTGAAGCTGCGCACGGTGAAGCCGCGTTCTTCGTCCTCGACCTCGTCGTCGTAGTTGATGAAGAAGAAGGTGGGGTAGGAGTACTCCTCGTCGTAGTTGACGTCGATGCTGTGCGCGCCCTGGTCGACGGCGTCCTGCAGGAGTTCGAAGAGTCCCGCGATGGGGATGAAACGCTCCGGCACGGGGATGACGGCGATGTTCGGGTCGGCCGAGGAGACGGAGGTCACTGCGTTGTCGCGGACGCTGACCGCAGCGGTGGCGACATAGAACTCGTCGCAGGCGAGGCAGACCCACGCGCCGGTGTAGTCGTAGTTGACGAGGCCCCTGCGCTCCCATATGCCCCGGTTGCGGAAGAGGTGCGCCTGCTGGGAGTCGATGTCCCGCACGAGGTAGACGTCCTCGAATCCGGGGATGTCGAGCTCCACCTCGGCGTTCCGGATCCACGTGAGCGCTGCCACACGGCGGCTGTAGCGGCCGTCCGGCAGGTCGGCGTCGATCAGCGGGACGTCGAGGTCGTCGAAGGGGATGCCCAGGTTGCGCGCCGGTTGCGGGAGCGGGACATCGACGGTCTGGGAGTGCTCGCCGCTGGTCAGCTCGATCCGCATTGCGTGTACGGCGCGGGTGAAGTCGCAGCCGCCGCCGTTGATGGCGTCGTACGCGGTGGGCACGGGGTCCTGGCCTATCTCGGCCATCAGGTACTCGGACGCGTAGGCCTCCGTTGTGATGCAGAGCGCCTCAGGTTCGTCCGGCGGCTCCTCGGTGGGCGTTGGCGTGGGAACCGGCGTGGGGGTTGGCGGCAGGGGAGTCGGCGTCGGCTCCAGCGTTGGCGGTATGGGCGTTGCCGTTGCTGCCGGAGGAGGCGTGGCAGTCGGGACCGGCGTCGGGATGGCCGTCGCGGGAGCGGGCGTGGCGGTAGGCAGGGGAGTGGCCGTGGGCGTGGGGGTGGGCGCCGCGCTGCACGCGGCGGTCCAGAGGGCGGCGGTCAGGAGTGCGGTCAGCAGAGCGAGTCGAGGCATGGGTGTGGGTCTCCTTTCGTAGAATTATACGGGGTGGCGGGGTTGGTGGTTCCGAGGGGAGGGGGAGCGGCGGATTGTCATTCCGAGTGGGCCGAGGAATCTCTCGGGAGACGTCCCGCTGGCGCAAGCGTTCTCCGAGAGATGTTTCGACTCCGCCTTCGGCTCCGCTCAACATGACAAATTCGGGGGCCCACCCCCTTCCTAACCTTCCCCATCGAGGGGGAAGGGACCTGACGCCCACCCGCCCCACGATCCCCTCCCGTGTGCCCTGGCGGGCACGCTGGATTCCCGCCTTCGCGGGAATGACGAGGACTGGGGCTGTGTGGTTCGACAGGCTCACCATGAGCGGAGGCAGGGGGGCGGTTCGCGAACCGCCCCTACACCGGGCATCATTCCCGCGAAAGCGGGAGTGACGGCGAAAGGCGGGGGTGACGGGGGCAGGGGTATAATCGCGGCATGGACGTGCTGATCCGCCTCTATGCCTCGTACCGCGAGACCGCGGGGATGGACCGGGTGACGCTGCCGCTGAACGACGGCGCGGTGGTCGCGGACGCGGTCGAGGCGCTGCTGGCGGCGGCGCCTGCGCTGCCGCGCAACTTCAAGCCGCACCTCATCGCGGTGAACGAGGAGTTCGGGAACCTGGCGTACCCGCTGCACGACGGCGACGATGTTGCGTTCTACCCGCCGGTGAGCGGAGGTGTGGACGTGTGGGTCGGTACGGAGGAGATCGACGTTGCGGAGACGGCGGATGCGGTGAAGCGCGCGTTTAACGGCGCGGTGGTGACGTTCGAAGGGACGACGCGCGACAACACGGGCGGTCGTCCGGTGCTGCTGTTGGAGTACGAGGCCGACGAGCGCATGGCGCACAAGGTCATCGGCCAGATCCTCGAGGAGACTATGGCGCGGTTCGACGTTCCGGCGATGTCGGCGCGGCACCGCATCGGGCGGCTGGAGATCGGCGACGTGAGCCTCGTGGTGGCGGCGGGCGCGCCGCACCGGCTCGAGGCGTTCCTCGCAGGGCTGTACGTGGTCGACCGCATCAAGCACGTCGTGCCGGTGTGGAAGAAGGAGCACTTCGCGGACGGCGAGGTGTGGGTGGGGGCAGCGTGCGATCCGGAGACGCACGCGCTGCACCTGTCGGAGGCGCCGTACGCGGGGTTCCTCGCGGAGCGCGAGGGGTCGGGGGCGCACGCGCCGCACGTCCACGCGCACGCGTAGGGGGGACGGGGCAGGGCACCCACTAGGGATGCCCCTACACCAGGCAGCCATCCATGTCGACTCACGATTCCGAAGCCATCGAGTATCTCCAGAGCCGAGGGGTAGCGCGCGAGGCCGCGTTCTTCCTGCCGTATGTCAGGCAGGGAATGACGCTCCTCGACTGCGGGTGCGGCCCCGGCTCCATCACGCTTGGGCTAGCCGAGGCACTCGCTCCCGGTGAGGTGGTTGGCATAGACCGCGACTCGTCGCGGATCGAGGTCGCGGAGCAGAGCGCTTCGGAGCGCGGGATCGCCGACGTTCGGTTTCAGACGGCGGACGTTCACGAACTGCCGTTCCCGGACGCTTCCTTCGATGCGGTATTCGCACATGCGGTGCTCCAGCACGTCAAGGAGCCGATTCGGGCGCTCGGGGAGATACACCGGGTGCTGAGACCGGGAGGGGTCGTCGGTCTGCGGGACGACGATCGAGGCTCGGTGGTGATTGCGCCTCAGGCGCCGGACGTTGTTCGGCTGATCGAGCTTCTGACGATGGTGGAGGAGCTGAACGGCGGGGACCCGGGGATAGGCAGGCGGTACCGCGAGTTGTTGCGGGTGTCGGGGTTCCAAGAGGTCAAGATATCCGCCTCGTGCGAGTACGACGCGGACAACGCCGCGACGCGGCAGAGGGCGTCGTTGGCCGTGCGCGCGGCGCGGGGGTTCGTCGGGCCGGTTGCCATAGAGCAGGGGTGGAGCACGCCGGAGGAAATGGAGCGGCTCGTCGCGGCGTGCGTAGCATGGGGAGAGAGCCCGGACGCGTTCTCGGCGGTGGTCTGGTGTGAGGCGGTGGGGAGGAAGGGTTAGGGAGGGCGCCCAAGAGGCGTGGCCTGACGGCCACTCTGGATTCCCGTCTTCACGGGGATGACGGGGCAGGCGTGGTTCGACAGGCTCACCATGAGCGGTCTGCGAGGGACGGTTCGCCGAACCGCCCCTACACCGGGCGAGGTTGCGCGCTAAGGCGCTGGCATGCGCAGGAACGACGGGGGCAGGGCACCTACCAGGGGTGCCCCTACATCGGACACACCTCCTCCGGCCACCCCACCGTGTGCTCTGCCCGCGCACTCTGGATTCCCGCACCGGCGGGAATCCAGAGGTTTGTTCTAGTGCAGGAGGCCGCCGCCGTCGACGACGATGGACTGGCCGGAGATCATGGCGGCGTCGTCGCTGGCGAGGAAGGCGATGAGGGAGGCTAGGTGCTCGGGGTAGACGCGGGCCTTGATCGCCTGGTTCTGCATCGTGCGGTTGAACATCTCTTCGTCGTTGTACTCCAGCGTGCCGGGGGTCGCGACCTGTCCGGGCATGACGGCGTTGACGGTGATGTTGTCGCCGCCGAGCTCCTTGGCCATGTTCCAGCTGAGGCCGATGACGGCGCCCTTCGCGGAGACGTAGGGGGTCTGGCCGGGGTTGCCCATGAAGAAAGTGCGGGATGCGACGTTGACGATGCGTCCGCGTCCGCTGGCTTTGAGGTAGGGGTAGGCGGCCTTGATGGCGAGGAAGTAGCCGATGTAGTTCACCTCGGCGAACCGCTCGACCTCCTCCTTGGTCCACGTCGTCCATTCCTTGCGGGGGGCGATGAGGCCGGCGTTGTTGACGAGGATGTCGATGCCGCCGAGTTGGGCGTTGACGCCCTCCATCGCGGCTGCGAGCTGGTCCTCGTTCGTGGTGTCGCACGAGAATCCCGCGCCGCCGATGGCCTGCGCGACCTCGTTCGCTTCGTCGCCGCGCAGGTCGAGGATGCCGACCTTCACGCCTTCTTCCGCCAGCCGCTCGGCTGCGGCCTTGCCCAGCCCGCGCGCTCCGCCGGTGACGACTGCTGTTCGTCCTTCGAGTCCTCGCATCGGTTGTCTCCTTCGGTTGTTTCGTTGGGTCCGCTTGGCGGGCGTTGGCTCTTCCCCCCCACCCGCCCGGTAGGTTTGTGGGGGACACCCCCACCGCCCCCGGCAGCGGGGCTTCGCCCCTCTGCACTCCCTGGTTAGGGTCCGTTCCTGGTTCGACGGGCTCCCTACGCGATACTGATTTCATAAACCGACGCCCCAGCGCAACCTCAGCCACATCCGCTCCTCCTATCGGACTGTCCTCCGGCGTCGGGACCGCATAGTGGATCGTCGCACTCCCCGGGCGCACCACGATCTCCTTCACGAACGTCCGCAGGAACGCCTTCGTCTCCGCCAACCCGCTCTCCAGCAGCCACTCCCCCATCTCGCGCGCATACGCCGCAACCACCTCAGCATCCTGTACCCCCGCCAGCCGCGCATCCAACTCCACCCGAGCCTCATCAGCAGCACGCTCCAACCGGTCTTGGTTCTCCTGGTGGTGACGGATGCGCGGTAGGATGTCCTCCACCGTCATATCCGTCTTCTCCACCAGCTGCCACAGCCGGTCCATCCGCTGGCGGACCTCCCGCAACTCCAGCTCAGCAGCCTCCAACCGCTCACGCTCCCCCGCGATCACACTGTCCATCTCCTCGTTCACCATCCGCACGAGGTCGCGCATGTTGCTCTCGGTCAGGATGTGCTCGCGGATCTGCTCCACGATCAGGCGCTCGAACCGCTTCGCGCTCAGCCTCGGCGTCGTGCACGTCCCCTTCCCCCGGTTCAGCAGCGAGTGGCACACGTAGTAGGTGTACCGGCCCCCGTGTGCCTCGGACGCGCTCAGCGCCCTCCCGCACGCCTCGCACTTCAGCAGCCCGCTCAGCAGGTACGGGCTGGCGATGCGTCTCGGGTGCACGCTCTTAGGAGCACGGGAGACCAGCATCCGCGCGACTCGCTTGAACTCCTGCTGGCTGACGATGGCCGGGAAGGCGTTCTCCACGCGCACCGGGGGCACGTTATCCTTCGCCTTCGTCCCCCACACCAGCGTGCCCGTGTACACCTCGTTGCAGAGCATCCGGTAGATCGTGGCCTTCAGCCACTTCGCCCCGAACGGGCTCGGCACGCCGTCTGCGTTGAGCGCCTTGGCGATGTCCAGCGTCGTGGAACCGTGCAGGGCCATGTCGAACATGCGGCGCACCACGGCATCGGCGGGTGGGTCCAGCTCGAGCTTGGGCCGCTTCTTCACGCCGTCCTGGATGTGCACCTTCCGGTAGCCGTAGGGGGCGAGGGTGGGCATCCAGAATCCGCGCGACGCGGACTCCCGCATCCCCCGCAAGACTTCTTGCGCAAGGTTCTCACTGTAGAACTCGTCCACGCTCTCGATGATGGCCTCCATGAGCTTGCCGGTAGGAGTGTCGTCGGCGTGCTCGGTGATGGAGACGACGCGGATGCCCTTCTTGCGGAGCATGGACTTGAAGGCCACCGCGTGTTCGCGCTTGCGCGTGAACCTGCTGAACTTCCAGACGAGGATCACCTCGAAGGGAGAGTTGGCCCTGCTGCCCTCGTCGATCATGCGGCGGAACTGGGGCCGGTCTGCGACGCGTCCGCTCTCGGCCTCGTCGACGTACTGGCGGACGATGACAAAACCGTTGCGCTCGGCGTACTCGCGGAGAGCTCGAAGTTGGGCGGCGACGGAGAGGTCGACGTCCTGCCGGTCGCTGGAGACGCGGGCGTAGACGGCTGCGGTTGTGAGGTTCTGTCGTTCGGTCATGGGGAGGGGCTCCTTTCGAGTCTTGTCTTGGGGCTGTGCGTGGCGCAATGCGATCCATACAGGTTGATGGTCTGGCCCTCTGGCTGCCACGTCAATGGGCAGGTGTCTTACGAAGCCAGCGTTCGTTGGCATGACAGGTGCGACTCGGGAGCATCTCTCGGCTGGATGGCGCGTTTCTGGCGACCGCCTCCGGGAAGATCGAGGTCCTGTTCGGCGACCCCTGAACGGAGTGCAGCGGAGTCGAAGCATCCCTCGGGGCACGGTTTGTCGAGGCTATCCGTCCGCTACAATGTGGGGGCAGATGAGATCTCCACGAGTAGGACACGAGACACCACGAGCCCCAGCCCTTCCGGCTGCCCGACCTGAGCGTAAGAGACTTGGACGGTCCCAACCCACTGGAAGGGTGGACGTGGGAGGAATTGCGGGACGTCATCTATGAAGACAGTCGGAATCTACTCGCAGGTGACTGACACGGTATCGATGCCGGATTGCCTCGCTTATATCAGCGACTCTACTGCACCCCACATGAATAGAGCTACGATAGCGACTATCAATAGAACCCCCAGCAACACGAACCAAATTACGCATCCTATTCCTGCCCCCATAAAAGTAACGTAACCATTGAGGCCTAGTTTCGCCCTGGTTCCAGCTCTTGTGGGGATGTCGATGGACAAGACAGAGGGCGCTGGCTCTTTCGTTTCATCGATACCGGCTACTTTTGGTGGAGCCCAGCCCTCCGGCAGGCGCATCGGGCGGTTGTTCGCCAAGTCGCGGATGGCGTTTCTAGCCATCGTGATGGTGAAGAAAGACCGTCCGTCGTCAGGCATAGCGGGAGCGAGCATGTCACGGATGGACTGAGAGGCCTCCTCGCGCAGCATGATGCGGTAGGCTTGTCCCCTGAGTCCTCTGCGAACACTCGGGTCTCCATCGTACAAAATGTGTGAGCTTCCTACTACGTCTCCGACGTGCTCGTTCTCGACGAAGATGGCGTATGTACGCAGTCCATTCGCTTCGATTTGGTCCCCGAATTCTACTTTCATGCCCTCACGCAGGCCAGAACCATGCCTTCACGCAGGCCGGAACACCGGCAGCCTTCGACCTGCTCGACTCGCAGGCTCTCATCCTCGCCCTCTCACTCGGCCTCGTCAAGGTCGCGGGCGCATACGTCGGCGGCGCCATCATCAACCGCGTCTCCGACAAAGCCTTCGTCTACATCGTCGAGATTGTCATCGTCGGGGCCGCTATCGCGTTGCTGGTCAGGTAGTGAGCTTGTCATGCCGAGCGCAGTCGAGGCATCTCTCGGGTGTCCCCCTCCGCTCACCCTGAGCCTGTCGAAGGGCCATGCGCAGGCGGAATCTCGTTCCGTCATTCCCGCGAAGGCGGGAATCCAGCGTGCCCGCCAGGGCACGCGAGGGGGGGGGGCGGCGGGGCAGGGGGCCGGCGGCGCCGGCGGGGGAGGGGGGGGGAGGGGTGGGGCTGACGGAGCAGGGCTACTTCTGCTTCAAGCCGCTGCCTTGGGACGGGCTGGCTATTCCGCCAAGGTCTCGGTTCAGGAAGAGACACAGCACCACTTTCGAAGTGCGGAAGTGGTAGTACACGTTGGTGTTATTGTGGCCGGCCTTGACGTTGGCCGCCGGGTACTGCTGCGCATTGTGACGCGCCCAGAAAGCCTGCTGATTGCTGTGGCCCGCCATCCGAACCTCCTTCACCCGTATCGCAGAATGCTACAGCCTTGGAGTCCTTCCGTGTCGCCGAGTCCACGCCAATGTTGTACGGAGGGTTCGCAATCACGACGTCGAACGTCCGCTCAGCAGGCAGGCTGCCTAGAACGTCCAGTACATCGCCGTGAATGATGGGCATCAGCCACCACGTTCAGGTAGGTAACCGCACACGGTACCATCTGCCGTAATGAGTTTCCGGGATTCCGGGGATGCCCAGTAGTAGAGGTGCTCCTCCCATGCGTCGTCCTGATACTCGTAGTTCTCGCAGGACAAGGGCTCTGATGGCGAGGGGAACGGCTCATAGGGGAGATAGTCCGCGCATGGGCTCTCGGTGATGAGCCAGTGGCGCATGGACGCGAACGTCTGCTTGTCGCCATAGGCTGGCTCGTAGTAAAAGCGTTCAGCAGACGATTCGTGCGCGTATATGGTAGTGCTATCGTGCCGCGCTGCGTAATCAGCCCACACGAGCGCGAAGGTGTAGTACGTGTTCAGGCTAACGTTCCTCGGAGCGTTCTCCGCGTCATACTCAGCAGAGGCTGCGCATAACGTGGGGAGTTGTCTTGCAGACACGTTGGCGGGAGCGCCTGTGAGTGCATCTAGCCTGTCACCTATTTCCCACTCTATGTCCCAGAGGATACTAATGTACCCGGCGGCGCCTCTGTGCTGAGCAAGTAGCAAGTTGGCCATCTCGTAGTCTTTCGAGTCTTGCATCAGGCCGACATCCTTGTAGAACACCTCGGTATACAGCGGCATGGGCGTTGGCGTAGCCGTTGGGAGAGGTGTGGGCGTAGCCGTGGGCGTTGGGCGAGGTGTAGCCGTTGGGCGAGGTGTCGCGGTGGGCGCAGGCGTCGCCGTAGCCGTTGCCGTTGGGCGAGGCGTGGGCGTAGGCAAGTCGTCCGAGGACATCACCACCCACTCTACCGTTGGCGTCGGCGACGCAGCGGGGGTGGCAGTAGGGCGCGGGGTCGGGGTTGCGGTAGGCTCCGGCCCACATGCGGCGAGTGCGCTCAGAACCAATGTCAACGGAATGAAGATTCGCATAGCCGGACTCCCCAGCGGCAGCAATCATACCAGCCTCCCTTGGTTCCACCTGCTAGCATCCCAACATGCACGCCCCCACCCTTTACCACCTCCTCCTCGGCGACGCCTGGCACGCCCTGCCGGACGTGCTCCGGCAGGTGCACGAAACGGACGCACAGGTGGCCGCGAGTGGCGCGATGGACGTGACGCTCGGACGCTTCATCGGCGCCGGTCTCGTGCGGTGGGCGCTGCGGGGGCATGAGGCGATGAGGCGGGCATCGGCGGCTATGCGTATGCGCATCATCCCCGTTGCGACTCTCGCCGCGCTCTTGCTGCTGCTCGCCGCATGCGACGGCGCGCCGTCAGCGCCCACGTCTGCGCCCGTGCCGACGTCCACCCCTGCACTTACGCCTGTGCCGACGCCGACCCCTAGGCCCACACGTACGCCCACAGTGGCGCCGACGCCTACGGCTACGCTCTCACCCTACACCGGCTACCTGGTGGAGGAGATGCCGCCCTGCACACCCGTGCGCGGCGCGTCCGTCGACCCCTGCGAGCCCGGTGCGCCGCGATTCGAAGGGAGCATAGCGCCAGGGTATCTCCCTGATCTGGGCGATGAACCATGGAGCCTGCGCGAAATGCTTGACGATCCTTCTCTAGCAGCTTGGGTAACTCACTTAGTGCTGCGCGGCACGTACCTCCCCGGCACGACGCGTTGCTCAGCTGGCGACCTCTACCACCCACTCCCCCACCTGACCGAAGAGTGGGACGAGCGATCCTTCAAGTGCTACATCGACGTGCGCGCGAACGCCTATGTCCTGGGCTCCGGACCACCCACTTTGACCGTTCTCATGTTCGTAGATTACGTGTATTCCGCTGCTGCAGAGGAGGGCATTGTCGAAGAGTACAAGCAGGATCTAGAGACGCTCTTCGAGGATGCATTTCCAGGCATAGAGCATGTATTATTCCTCGGACCTTCAGACGACCTCTCATCCGAAGCGTGGCGGTTCTTCGGATACTGGGACGTGCAGCGGGAGGACGGCACGGTGGTCGCCGTCCATCCGGAAAGAGACCTTTGGAGAACCCACAGGCCCGGTGAGTATTACGAGCACCTCGCCGTGCTCGAGATGGAGTTGCCCGCCTTCACGCAGGCGGTCACGACAGCCAACCAAGCGCGTGTGTCCGAGTACGGCGGACGCATAGGCGCAGACTCCAGCCTTCCCATGCTGCTCACCGACGCGAACCAACTGCGCCAGTACTACGTCAACGTCGGCGCGTACGACGACCCCGACAGCCCTCCCGCCCAGCCGCCACCCGTTCCCGGCGAGGGCGACCCCGTGCCGGACATCGGCGTGGACGACGCCGCGCCCACGGCTCCGCCCGCGCCCCCCGGCGGGGAGTCCACTCCCACGCCGGTCACCGTTCCGTGAGCGCCGCATGACGGGGCGAACGTTGCAGAAGGCGCTCGCGCGCATCATTCCAGTTGCCGCTATCGCCGCGCTCCTGCTGCTGCTCGCCGCATGCGAAGACGCGCCGCAGACAGCTGGTCCTTTGAGTGGGATTCTCGGAGTTCATGAGCCCGGCCCTAGTGGACCCGTCGGATTCTACCTGTGCTTGCTTCGGCGCGCACTTGCGAAGTAGCCGCAGGCAGCGTGAGGACAGCTCACTTTCCCAGTTAGCTTCAGAACCGCCGCGATCCGCCAACGCCGTATCGGTAAAATGCTGATCTTCCCCCGATGTTAGCGACCGCGTAGTACTCTCCTATCTCAGTCATGAACTGCCTTAGCCGTGTCCGGGGAGCATTCCATCTGCCTAACTGTATCTCGTAGGCCGGGTACGCCGGTCTCATTTGCAGACAACGTTCAATGTGCTTCAGGTCCAAATCGAGCAAACGGCCAATGCGTTTTCCCGCTTCTCTGGCGATAGCCTGATCATGGCATTAACATCCGCTAATCTCATGCGTTGACGAGGCAGCGCAGGCGAACGTCCAGGCGAGGCTCGCGCGGCTGGAGGCGGCGAGGGGCTACGAGCCGCCGAAGCAGCCAACGAGAGAGCAGCCCACCGGCGAGAGTGCTCCGGAGGAGGAGTGGACTCCTCTGAAGAGGGCCTTTGGCATGCCGAGGCCCGGCGTGTATGCGCTGTCGCGGCATCGGCGATAGTCCCGTGAAACCAGTACGGGCAGGCTCCCGGGAGTTCTGGAGCCTGCCCGTTCGGATACCTCCGGCTTGGTGGCGTTCCCCACGCAGGGCGCGCGCCACGCCGGGGCTACTGCCCCGACTGGCCGTCCTGCTGCGCAGGTTCCGCCTCCGGCAGGGTGATGGTGACGTGGGTACGCTCGCCCTTGCCCGCATCGTTCTGCGCCCGCACCCACACCCGATAGGTCCGGCCCGCCTCCAGGTTCTCGAAGGTCACGGAGGT
>MPMJ01000029.1 GCA_002238425.1 SAR202 cluster bacterium bin16
ACAATACGCCGCGCAAGTGCCTCGGCTACCTGACCCCGGCCGAAGTGCTACGAGAACAGGTGTTGCACTTCGAATGTGAATTCACCTTCCTGCCTCCGCAGGAACGACGGAGTCAGTCCTCGGTGGGGCGCCAGCGGAGTTCAGGGCGGCGGGCGGCGCGGGCCTCGTCGAGGCGGGAGATGGGGGTCTCGTAGGGCGCCCCCTTCAGGAACTCCTCGTCAGCGGCGGCCTCGGCGTCGATGCGCTCTAGCGTTTCGATGAAGGCGTCGAGCGTCTCTCTGGACTCGGTCTCCGTGGGCTCGATCATGAGTGCCTCTGGCACGACGAGCGGGAAGTACATGGTGGGGGCGTGGAAGCCGTGGTCGAGCAGGCGCTTGGAGACGTTGAGCGCTGTCGCGCCCGGACGCTTGCGCGCGGCGAAAACGACCTCGTGCATGACGGAGCGATCGTAGGGGAGCTCGAAGAGCGGGCGGAGTTTGGAGAGCAGGTAGTTGGCGTTGAGCACGGCGTTGCCGCTGATGTTCAGCATGCCCTCGCCGCCGAGGAGCGAGATGTAGGTGAGCGCGCGGATCAGGACGCCGAAGTTCCCCTGCGACGCGCCGCATCGCCCGATGCTCTGCGCGGGCATCTCGCTTCCGTATGAGCCGTCGTCCCGCTGCACGACGATGGGGCCGGGGAGGAAGGGGGCCAGCGCTTCGGTCACGCAGATGGGCCCCGCGCCGGGGCCGCCGCCACCGTGGGGCGTGCTGAAGGTCTTGTGGAGGTTCATGTGGACGACATCGAAGCCGAAGTGGCCGAGCTTGGCGCGCCCGAGCAGCGCGTTCATGTTTGCGCCGTCGCCGTAGACGAGGCCGCCCGCCTCGTGGACGATGCGACACATCTCGATTGCGTTGCGGTCGAAGAGGCCGAGGGTGGTCGGCTGGGTGAACATCACGCCCGCGAGGTTTTCGTCCGCCTCGGCGCGGACGGCGTCGAGGTCGATGTCGCCGCCGGAGGTGGAGGGGACGGAAATGACCTGGAACCCGGCCATGGCTGCGGACGCGGGATTCGTGCCGTGGGCCGTGTCGGGGATGAGCATCTTGCTCCGGTGACCCTCACCGCGTGCGTCGAGCGCTGCGCGGAGGGTGAGGACGCCGGCGAGTTCGCCCTGCGCTCCGGCGAGCGGGGCGAGACTGGCGCTCGGGAGGCCGCTGACCTCCTGCAGGTACGTCTGCAGCCGGAAGACGGCTTCCAGCGTGCCTTGCACCTGTCGCTCCGGCTGCGCGGGGTGCGCCAGCGCGAAGCCGGGTGTCGCGGCGACCGCCTCGTTCAGCTTGGGGTTGTACTTCATCGTGCAGCTGCCGAGGGGGTAGAAGTTGGTGTCGATGGAGAAGTTCAGCTGGCTGAGGTGCGTGAAGTAGCGGACGACCTCGCCCTCCGTGACCTCCGGAAGCTGCAGGTCGTCGCGGAGCATCGCCTGCTCCGGCATGAGCTGCGGCGGTACGTCGGACGCAGGGAGCGTCACGCCGGTGCGTCCGGGGCGGCTGCGCTCCATGAGCAGCCTGCGGCGGTTGTGGGCCTCTTCGCGGAGCGGGGTGTCGGGCATGGAGGTCATCGGCCTATCTCCGCGAGTGCGTCCACGAGGCGGTCGATCTGGTCACGGGTGTTGACCTCGGTAACGCAGAACAGCATGCCGTTCGGGTAGCGGTCGCTCACGTCCAGTCCGCCGATGATGCCGCGTTGTTCCAACGCGGTGCTGACCTCGGCGGCAGGCTTCGGGCAGGTGACGACGAACTCCTGGAAGAACGGTTCGCTGTTGGGGAGGCTGTAGCCGGGGATTTCCGCGATCTGGGATGCGGCGTAGTGGGCCTTCTGGTAGCAGAGCTCGGCGACGTGGCGGAGTCCCTGCTTGCCCATGAGCGAGAGGTACATGGTGGCCCAGAGCCCGATGAGTGCGGTGCTCGTGCAGATGTTGGAGGTGGCGTGCTCGCGGCGGATGTGCTGCTCGCGCGGCTGGAGGGTGAGCACGTAGCCGGTGCGGCCCTCCGTGTCCACGGTCTTGCCCGCGATGCGTCCGGGCAACTGGCGTACGTACTCCTGGCGGCAGGTGAAGATGCCGACGTACGGCCCGCCGAAGCTGGCCGGGATGCCGAGCGCCTGCCCCTCGCCGGTGGCGATGTCGGCACCGAACGCGCCGGGCGGCTTGTACATGGCGAGCGCCGTCGGATCGCACGACATGACGGCGAGCGCGCCCTGCTCGTGCGCGAGGTCGGCGAGCGCCTGCGAATCCTCGAAGCAGCCGAAGAAATTGGGGTACTGGGAGATGAGGCAGGCGGTGTCAGGCTGGAGTTCCGGCGAATCGGGCGACGTCTCGTATATCTCGAGGCCCTGTGGCTGCGCGTAGAAGCGGATCGTGTCGACGTAGTGCGGGTTGACCGTGTCGAGCACGGCGACGCGGGAGCGCTTGGTGACGCGGCAGGCCATGAGCGCGGCTTCCGCCAGGCTGCTCGCGCCGTCGTACATCCCTGCGTTGGAGACCTCCATGCCGAACAGCTGGGCGGTGAGGGTCTGGAACTCGAACGTGCCCTGCAGCGTTCCCTGCGACACCTCCGGTTGGTAGGGCGTGTAGGAAGTGAGGAACTCGCCGCGGGTGACGAGGGGCGCGACGACGGCGGGGCAGAAGTGGTGGTACATGCCTGCGCCGAGGAAGCTCGGGTGCTCGCCCGCGTGGAAGTTGCGCTGCGACAGCGCCGTCATCTCCGCGCGTAGTTCCATCTCCGGCACGGGCGCTGGCAGCGCGAGGCCGGGATGGCGGAACTGCTCCGGGATGTCTCCGAACAGGGCTTCAACGGCAGGCGCGCCGACCTCAGCGAGCATCGCGGCGCGGTCGTCGTCGGTGTTGGGGATGAAGGGTGAGGTGAGCGGAGAGTCAGGCATCGGGACGTGTCAGTGCTTCATTCGGTCAGCGCGGTGTAGGCGGCGGCGTCCAGCAGGGAGTCGAGCTCGGCGGGATCGTCAGGCTTGACGCGGATCAGCCAGCCCTTCTCGTGCGGGCTTTCGTTCAGCAGTTCGGGTGCGTTCTTCACTTCGTCGTTGACGGCGGTGACCTCGCCGGAGATAGGGGAGAAGAGCTCGGAGACGGCCTTGACCGACTCGACCTCGCCCATCTGGGCGTTCTGGGTCACGCGGTCGCCGGGCTGGGGCAGGTCGACGTAGACGACGTCGCCCAGCTCGTGCTGCGCGAAATCGGTGATGCCGATGAGGACGAGGCCGTCGGGTTCAGGCAGCGCCCACTCGTGCTCCTTGGAATAGCGGCGGTCTTCCGGAACAGGCATAACTATCGCGACCTCTTGTAGAAGGGAAGGGCCACGATCTGCGCCGGTATCTGCCGTCCGCGAACGTCCACGGAGATAGGGGTTCCGGGCTCGCTGGCCTCTCTCGGAAGATAGCCGAGGCCTATATTGGTGTCAAGGTAAGGCGAGTAGCTGCCACTCGTAACCTCGCCCACGTCGGAGCCTTCCACGAGGATGCGGTGGTGCGCTCGCGGAGCGGGTCCGCGTTCAGCCGTACGGAAGCCCGCGAGCACGCGCGCCGTGCCGTTCTCGGCGGCGGCGCGCACCGCGTCCGCGCCGCAGAAGTCGCGCTCCAAGCGGACGAAGCGCGTCAACCCGGCCTCGATGGGGTTGACCGTCTCGTCCATGTCGGAGCCGTGCAGCAGGAGGGCCGCCTCCAGGCGGAGGGCGTCGCGGGCACCGAGGCCGCATGGGGCCGCGCCGGCGTCCATCAGGGCGCGCCAGAGCGCCGATGCGGTCTCCGATGCCGGCATGATCTCGACGCCGTCCTCGCCGGTGTAGCCGGTGCGGGCGATGAGCGCAGGCGCGCCCATGACCTGCGTCTCCACGACGTTGAATGGGCGCACCGCATCGGGGTCGAAACCGGCGACTTCCGACGCGATGCGCGTGCCGTCCGGTCCCTGCAGCGCGATCATCGCGATCTCGGCGGTGCGGTCGGTGAGCGCCGCGTTGGGGAAGCGCTCGGCGCGCCATCGCTCCAGCCACGCGAAGACCTTCCCGGCGTTGGCGGCGTTCGCGACGATCATGAATCGCTCGTCGTCGAACCGGTAGACGATGGCGTCGTCGATGATGCCGCCGGACTCGTTGCAGAGGAGGCCGTAGCGCGCGCGGCCCATCGGCATCGCCTCGCCGATGTCGCCGGTGTGCACCCAGTCGAGGAGGGCGCGGGCATCCGGCCCGTCGACCCCGAAGCGTCCCATATGGGAGACATCGAAGATGCCGGCGGCGGTTCGGACGGCTCGCGCCTCGGCGAGGACTCCAGCGTACTGCACGGGCATGTCGAACCCGGCGAACGGTACCATGCGAGCGCCGAGAGAGACGTGGTCGTCGTGCAGGACAGTGGTGCGGAGGGGGGCGTCTGCCATGCATTAAGCGTAGCATAGGGGCGTTTTCGGCAGAGGAGGTATCCGCTCATGGAGCGACTCGAATTCGGTGTGTGGGACCAGATGCAGACCTATGAGGTGATGCAGGCGGCGACCGCAGCGGAGGTGTACGAGAAGCACATCCGGCAGGCGCAGCTGATGGAGCGCGTGGGGTTCGAGTACTACTGGACGCTGGAACACCAGGGCTCCTACGTGGGGGCGGTGACGTCGCCGCAGATGTTCCTGCTGGCGGTGGCGCGGCACACGGAGTCGCTGCGGCTCGGCACGATGATCTGGCAACTGCCGTTCCATCATCCCATCCGGCTCGCGCAGGACATCGCGACGCTGGACCACCTCTCCGGCGGGCGCGTGGAGTTCGGCACCGGCATCGGGGTGCACGAGCACGAGTTCATGCGGTGGGGGCTGGACTTCTACTCGCGGCAGGAGATGGGCGAGGAGATGCTGGACATCATCGAGCTGGCGTGGGGCGGCGACGGCACGGTGACGTACGAGGGGAAGTACTGGCAGATAGACGAGGCGCTCATACAGCCGATGCCACTGCAGAAGCCCCATCCGCCGATATGGGCCGCAGTGCACAGTCCGCGCGCTATCGATTTCGCGGCGCAGCGCGGCTATCACATGGCGCAGAACATCGACACGGATGAGTCGATGACGCAGAAGTTTGCGGACTGGCGCGACGCGTGGAAGGGCTACGGACACAAGGGACCGATGCCGCGCCAGTTCCTGATGCGCGTCGTGCACGTGGCGGAGACGGACGAGTTGGCGCACGAGCAGGCACAGACGTACCTTCTGGAAGCGAACACGCTGGGGCGTGAACTGGTCACGTCCAGCCGCATCGGGTTCGGCTCCCACCCGCGCGGGATGGGGCACGAGGACAGCGAGGACATCCGCGAGCGGGGACGCATCTTCCGCGAGTGCTCACGCTCCTACGACTTCTGGCTCGACAACGGGCTGGCGCTCGTGGGCAGCCCGGAGTCGGTTGCACGCCAGATAGCGGAGGGACGCGAGAAGATCGGGTACGACCACTTCGCTGGGAAGTTCCACATCGGACGGATGCCGCACGACATGGTGGAGTCGTCGATAACGCTGTTCGGGCAGGAAGTCATCCCTGCGTTCAGGTAGACGGCGCACGTTCGCGTAGTCGCACAGCAAGGAGACAGCAGGATGCCCCCTCTGGAGTTCGGCGCGTGGGGCGCCGTGAAGATCAACGACATCAAACGCCTGGGCTCGGCGGCTGCGGCCTACGACGAGCACATCCGCCAGGCCCGCCTGATGGACGAGCTCGGCTACCGCTACTACTGGATCATCGAGCACCAGGCCTCGTACATCGGCGCGATCACGGCGCCGACGGTCTTCCTCACGGCGGTCGCCGCGGCGACGGAGCGCATCCACGTCGGCGCGATGATCTGGCAGTTGCCGTTCCACAACCCGATGCGACTCGCTCAGGAAGTGGCGACGCTCGATCACCTGTCGAAGGGGCGGGTGGAGTTCGGCTCCGGGCTGGGGACTCACGAGCATGAGTTCATCCGCTGGGGTATCGATTACTACGAGCGTCACGCCGCGAGCGAAGAGGCGATGAAGGTGATCGAGGATGCGTGGACGAAGGACGAGGTCACGCACAGCGGGCGGTTCTGGCAGTACGACGAGATGCTGCCGATGCCGAAGCCGTACCAGCAGCCGCACCCGCCCATCTGGATAGCCTGCCACAGCCTGCGCGCATTCGAGTGGGCGGCGGAGCGCAACAACGACGTAGCGACGAACATCTCCACCGACGACGAGTTGGTGGACAAGCTCGAACACTTCCGGCGCATCTGGAACGAGTGCGAGCATCCCGGCCCGATGCCGCGGCAGATGCTCGTGCGCGTCGTCCACGTCGCGGAGACCGACGAACAGGCCCGCGCCGAGGCGGAGCCGTACCTGCTGGAGTATTACGGCATAGACCGGGAGCACGTGGTCAACACGCGCATCGGATTCGGTAGCGACCCACGTGGGAAGGGGACCGACAACACGCGGTACACACGGGCGAACGGGAAGATATTCGCCCAGGCCCGGCAGTCCTACGACTTCTGGATTGACAACGGGCTGGCCATCATCGGCAGCCCGGAGACGGTTGCCCGGCGCATAGCGGAGACCCAAGAGCGGCTGGGCTTCACGGTGTGGGCGGGCAGCCACCACATCGGCCGGATGCCGACCGAGCACGTCGACAAATCGATACGGCTGTTCGGCGAAGAGGTGATGCCCGCGTTCGAGGCCCCGTCCAAGCCGGTTGTGCCAGTAAGCACCGTGCTCCGGCGTCAGGGTCCGTCCGGCCAGCAGGGGCCGTGGGCGGGGAACTAGGGGCGGCAGGTCGGGCGCGCCTGCAATTGTATGCAATGATTGCATTGGCTACAATGATTGCACTGCAATCGGAGCAATGCCATGACCAGCATCACCGTACGGAACATCGAAGAGGACCTCAAGCGGCGGCTGCGTATCAGGGCAGCGGAGCACGGCCATTCCATGGAGGAAGAGGCACGGCGCATCCTGCGCTCGGCGCTCGGCGAGGATGAAGCTCCGGCGAGCAGTGCCGTGCCGGAGAAGGACCTGGGGACGGAGATCCACGAACTGTTCAAATCGCTCGGCGGTGTGGACCTGGAGATCCCGCCCCGTACACCGATGCGCGAACTCCCCACCTTTGACTGAGATCAACCGTGATTGTTCTCGATACGAACGTGGTGTCGGAGTTGATGAAGGATGCTCCGCAGCCTGAGGTGCTCGCGTGGGCGAAGGGTCAAGCACGCGATACGCTGTTCATTACCACCATCACAGAGGCCGAGATTCTGGCAGGCATAGCGGTTCTTCCTGAAGGACGCCGTCGGCGAGCTCTGGCCGCAGCTGCTGAGCACGTTTTGGATTTCTCATTCGCCGGCCGCATCTTGCCGTTCGACAGTGCGGCCTCCCATGCGTACGGCTTCATCGTGGCCGACCGACGCGTTGTTGGACGACCCATCAGCACACAAGATTGCCTCATCGCAGCCATCGCCCGTGCTCACGGAGCAGGAATCGCGACGCGGAACGTGAGCGATTTCGAAGGTTGTGGCGTCGAGATAACGAACCCGTGGGACGGGTGAGACCGGCCTCGCCTACCCCAGGACGGTGTAGCCGTCCGGGAGGGGGCCGCGGCCGGTGCCGGAGAGGGCGAGCGGCGCGCCTCTGCCGGACTCGACGGCAAGGGCGGCGAGCAGCTGCAGCGTGAGGCCCAGCGCCTCCCGTGACGGCTCCACCTCGACGCCGATGGCGTTCGCGAGGTCGAGCGTGTGGACGGTGAGCTCGAAGACGCGCGTCTCCAGGTAATCGCCGAAGCGTATGCCGCCGTTGTCGTAGGCGATGATGGTGTCCTCGTCGGTTGCGTCGAGGACCGGCTCGGCGCGGGCCCAGTCGGCGTTCATGGTAGCGAGTGGGTCGTCGCCGAGCGCCTGTCCGGCTTCGCGTCCGCGCAGGGCGACGCGCTCGTCGTCGCTCGGCTGCCGGAGGGAGCGGCGGTAGTGGTGCACGGCAGACGTGATGTCGATCGACTCAGCGCGTTGGGTGCCGAACTCCTCGATGCGTGTGATCGAGCGGCTCATGTGGCCAACGAGGTCACGGACGCTCCAGATGCCGAGCGCGGACGCGTCCCATTGCTCCGGCTGCACTTTGCCTGCGGTCTCCAGGAAGGAGACGACAGCCTGCCGGTAGGCGGTGCGGCTCACGACTGGCCCCGCAGTTCCTTCGCGGCCTCCACCATGTGCAGCAGGGAGAGCTTCACCTCGTCCCAGCGGCGGGTCTTGAGGCCGCAGTCAGGGTTAACCCAGAGCCGCTCCGGCGGGATGACGTCGACGGCTCTGCGGAGAAGGTCGCTCATCTCTTCCGTCTCGGCGACGCGCGGGGAGTGGATGTCGTACACGCCGGGGCCTACCTCGTTGGGGTAGGGGTGCGCGCGGAAAGTGTCGAGCAGGGTGCCGTCGGAGCGTGAGTTCTCCATGGAGATGACGTCGGCGTCCATGGCGGCGACGGAGTCGATGATGTCGTCGTAGGCGGCGTAGCACATGTGCGTGTGCATCTGGGTGCGGTCCTCGACGCCGCTGGTAGCGATGCGGAAGCACTCGACGGCCCACTCGAGGTAGGCGTCCCAGTCCTCGCGGCGGAGGGGAAGCCCCTCGCGGAGGGCGGGCTCGTCCACCTGGATGACACGGATGCCGGCGCGCTCGAGGTCGCAGACCTCGTCGCGGATGACGAGCGCGAGCTGGCGGCAAGTTTCGCTTCGGGGCTGGTCGTCGCGTACGAACGACCACTGGAGCATCGTGACGGGGCCGGTGAGCATCCCCTTGACCGGCTGCCGCGTGAGCGACTGCGCATAGGAGATCCACTCCACGGTCATGGGGGCGGGTCTGTTGAGGTCGCCGTAGACGATGGGAGGCTTGACGGCGCGGGAGCCGTAGCTCTGCACCCAGCCGTTGGACGTGGAGATGTAGCCTTCCAACTGCTCGCCGAAGTACTCGACCATGTCGTTGCGTTCCGGCTCGCCGTGGACGAGCACGTCCAGACCTGTCTGCTCCTGGAAGCGGACGGAGCGCTCGATCTCCTCGCGGATGAACTGCTCGTACTCTGCCGTGGTGAGTTCGCCGCGGTTGCGGCTCCCCCCCCCCCTCCCGTGGCCGCCCCGCGTCGGTTGCGGCGCGCGCGCGCCTTCCGAATCTCCGGCGTCTGCGGGAACGAGCCGATGGTGGTGGTGGGGTAGGCAGGGAGGCGCAACACCTGCTGCTGTGCCTTCCTGCGCTCAGGATACGGGCTCGTGCGCTGCGCCATCAGCGGCGTCACGGCAGCGCTGCGCTCTTTCACTACGGGGTTGTGGATGCGGGTGGACGTCCGGCGCGACGCCATCGCGGCGGCGTTGGCGGCCAGTGCGTTCGCGACGCGGGCGGACTCGCCGTTCAGAGCGCTCGTTATCGTGGCGACCTCGTCCACCTTCTGCTTCGCGAAGGCGAGCCAGGACTTCATCTCCTCGTCGAGTCTCGTTTCGTTGTCGAGGTCGACCGGGGAGTGCAGCAGCGAGCAGGAAGGGGCGATCAGGATGCGGTCGTTGCCGAGCACGGAGGAGGCCCGCCGCGCGGTCGCGATGGCTTCTTCCAGGTCCGTCTTCCAGATGTTGCGTCCGTCGACGAGCCCCAGCGAGAGGGAGACGCCCTCGCCGAGCTTGGCGAGGATGTTCTCGAGGTCGGCGCGCCCGCGGGCGAGGTCGACGTGCAGGCCTTGCACGGACATCGCGAGCGCGGCCTTCGTGTTCTGGCGCAGGTCGCCGAAGTAGACCGCGGCGAGGATCTTGAGCCCCGGCACCGCCGCAACGAGCCGGGCGTAGGCGCGCCCGAACGCGGAGCGCTGCTTGTCGCTGAGGGTGAGGCTGAGGGCGGGCTCGTCCATCTGCACCCACTCCGCGCCCGCCTCGGCCAGCCGCTTCAGGATGTTCTCGTAGACGTCCACGAGCCCTTCCAGCAGCAAAAGCGGGTCGAATGAAGGATCGTCCGACTTGGAGAGCAGCAGGTAGGTGACCGGGCCCACGAGGACGGGCCTCGTGTGGATGCCGAGCGCCTTCGCCTCAAGGAACTCGTCGACCGGTTTGGTCGAGCGAAGGGAGAATACCTGGTTCTTGTTCACCTCTGGGACGATGTAGTGGTAGTTCGTGTCGAACCACTTGGTCATCTCCATGGCGGAGACGCCTGGCCGCTCTTCGGTAGCGGTGCGGCCTCGGCCCATGGCGAAGTAGGTGTCGAGGCTGACCTGACCTTCAGGGGCGTCGTAGCGTTCGGGGACCGCTCCGACCATGACGCTCGTGTCGAGGACCTGGTCGTAGAACGAGAAGTCGTTCGAGGGGATGTGCGCGATGCCGGCTTTCCGCTGGAGTTTCCAGTGAGACCGGCGGATGGCGGCGGCGCGTTGCTGGAGTTCGGGTTCGTCTATCTTGCCGGCCCAGTACGCCTCGACTGCCCATTTGAGTTCGCGTTTCGCGCCGATTCGAGGGAATCCGAGATTGGATGAGGTGGCCAAGTCGCTCTCCTCTGCCGAAAAACAGGAAGACTCAAACCCACAATGGATGCGGAACCGGGTGGGAAGATTCCTGCGATGTAGTCGCCGGGGGATGACGCAACCCTCATTGTACCGTGCGCAGGCGTGCGGACTCAATGCCGAGGGTGCCGGAGCAGGCCGTGGCCTGCCGGAAGGCGCACTCCTAGTTCGCGTCGAGCCTGAAGAACTCTATCGCGTTGCCGCAGGTCATCTTGTAGCGCACCTCTTCGGGCGCGCCTTCGAACGCCTGGTCGAGGATCTTCAGCGAGTCAGGCCAGTCTGATTCCTGGTGCGGGAAGTCGGAACCCCAGATGAGGTTGTCCACGTTCAACTGGTCGCGCGCAAGCACGCCCACCCGGTCGTACTGGAACCCCCAGAGCGTGTGCTCCAGCAGGTACTCGCTCGGCGGACGGGAGAGCGGCTTGAAGCCCAGCTGGTTCTCCGCCCAGTACCGGTTGCGCTCGTAACGGACGTCAGCGCTCTGCAGGAAGAACGGTATCCACCCGATCTGGTTCTCGGCGAACAGTATCTTGAGGGTTGGGAAGCGGTCGAAGAGGCCGGACAGCGTCCACTGGACGGCGGGCATCGCGCCGCTGCCCTTGATGGGGCTGAACCGCGCCATCTGCTCCGGGAAACTCCGACCGGGCGCCTCCAGCTCCTTCAACAGTTCAGGCGTGGCCTTCGGGTAGTCGAGGAACGGGCCCTTGCCGGTGCGTTCTATGTCAACGTGCACGGTCACGGGCATGTCGAGGTCGAGCGCAATCTCCCAGAAGCGGTCGTCTTCGATGGACGGGTACTGCTTGCCGGACGGGAAGTCCTGCAGCATGATCGCCTTCGCGCCGATCTCCTTGCAGTGCTTCAGCTCCTCGATGTGCGCGTCGAGGTCCTCGATGATGGGCATGATGGTCACGCCGATGAGGCGGTCCGGGTTCTCTGCGCAGTAGTCCTGGATGAGCCAGTCGTTGTACGCGCGGACGATGGTCAGGTACGCTTCGTCGTCGTCGACCATCCGCCACATCCTCGGGCCGGTGGCCTGCGCGGGGAAGAGCACCTCGGCGTCGACGCCGTCGATGTCCTGTTCCTGCATGCGCTGCTCGGGCGTGCCCGTTCCGGGCGTGCCCTCGTATTTCACGCCCGACGGCAGGTAGTGCTCGCGGCCCCTGCCGCCGTAGAGGTCGGCCGGGTTCGCCTTGCGCGTCTGCTTGCCGTCGATGAACCAGGCGTCGGTGTCGTCGTCGATGCGCACGAGCTTGGGCGCGCGGTCGCGGTGCTGCTCCGGAACGCGAGGCGTCCAGTTGGCGGTGTCGACCTCCATGTGGGAGTCGCCGGAGATGTAGTGGTAGTTCATTCGCCCGCCTCCTGGAGATGGCGTTCACTCGTGTCGGTCACAGAGGCGCATTCTATCGCCTGCGCGACTCCACGCCCAATCCCGGCGGGGGATTACGGACCCTTCAACCCGGCCGCTCGAAAAGCGGCCGGAGAGATGTCGAGGTCCCTCAGAATCTTGGATATTGTGCCCGGCGCGAGGTCCTTGTTTCCTTGATTGGGGATAGTGGTTAGGGCGCCCGTGGATTCACGCTGCCATATCTCGTGGCTTCCGCGAGCCTGACGGGCAAAGTAGCAGCCGAACCCTCGGAGGCGCCCAGTCAGGTCCCTATAGGTCACGCATATACCTGCATAGGTCGGGGGGCTGAGTCGATGGGCGCTGGGTCGACGGGGATCGGTTTGCCCTGCTCACGATACAGTTCGATGAAGCCGGCAGCGACGCTGCGCAGGTAGTCCAGTGCTTCGTTCGGGCTCTCTCCCCATGCACGGCAGCCAGGGAGCTCGGGGATTTCCATCATGTAGAGGTCTCCGGTGTCCTCCGATGGTAGGTGAAGAACCGCGGCGAACTGGTAAACGACGCCATCCGCATCTGACTTGGTCATAAGGCGTCCTCCAACTTGTTGCGCTCCTGTCCGCGCGGGGGCGAATCGTAGGCACAGTCTATTCCTGAATGTCAAAGTGGGTAAAGAATCGTCACCGACTGATGTACGCCTCATCCGCAGCGGTTGGAAGCGCGGGAAGAGAACGCCTGCGTGCCTACCGCCGCCGGTGCTGCCGCGTGCGTGGATCACCCGTGGCGGCCACGTAGAACGCCCAGGTGCCTGCCAGAAGCACGGCTGCGACCACGAACCCCCCGTCGAAGCCGATCCTGTCTGCGACCAGGAACCCCGTGAACGGGCCCAGCGCCGCCCCCAGGTCCAGCCAGGTTGAGTACCTGCCTAACACCGCGGCGCGCGTGGAACTCGTCGCTGTTTCTCCTATGGCCGCATCGAGAGCCGTGTTCACCCCCACTGCCGCAAGGAACAGCAGGGGCATCCCGATGACGACAGCGACTGCGGAGTCGGCCACGACCATCATGGCCAGCGAAGCGATCATCGCGGCCATCCCGCAGGCGATGGCTAACCGTCTGCCGACGAGGTCCGACAGATGCCCCATCGGCACTCCGAGACTGATGTCGGAGAGCCACCTGAAACCCACCAGCAGGCCTGCCAGCGTGACCACGGCGAACGATCCGCCGAGCACCCTGTCGTCGTTGTCGGCGAATCCCGCGAGGTAGGGCGCAAGGGTGGCGATGGCCAGGCCGTTGGCGCCGAACGCGGTGGCGAAACGCATCAGGCTGATGGAGAGGAGGGGGATACGCAGTTTCCGGCCGTACCCGGGCAACCGGGATATCGCGAGGTCCCATGCGTTCAACCTGTTGCGCAAGCCTCCCACGGCGGGACGGATGCGCTCCGGCCTGAGGTCCGGGATCCGGGTGGCGATGAGGACACCGACCAGTCCTATGCAGGCCAGGACAGTGAACGTCACCTCTCGCGAAGTGAGATGGAACAGGACCGCGCCCGCAGTGACCGAGACGAAGCTGCCGAACCGCTGCCCGGAGTTGAACATGCCCATCATCCTGCCCCGTATGGCGGACGTGCCCACACCGAACGCGGTCAGGTGTGCGGCGAGCCGCATATAGGAGTAGGAGACTCCCCAGACAGCTCGGGCAAGCAGCAGCGCCAGGATTCCGGTCCCCAGGCCGTATGCGAGCGTCGACAGGGCGCCGGCGGCGATGGAGGCGACGAAGGGCCAACGCACACCGAACCGCTGGTACACGGACGCAGCGAAGGCGTTGCTTCCCAGGCGGATGAAACGGTTGATGCTGAGCGCCAAGCCGATCCAGAACGTTGCGGCGAGACCGAACTGCTCTTCGACGCCGAAGTCGACGGCTGCTATGGGCAGCACCACGTACATCAGTGAGTCGCCCATGATTACGGTAGCGGTCGGGGAGACCGCGTACACCATCTCAACGGGGACGATGCGCTTCAGGCGCATGATAGGAGTGCGGCCTCCCTGTGCCTTCTCGTTGCCATATGCGTTATTCCGTAAGGGGAGACTGTCTGAGGAACAGCGGGCGCATGGTAGTATGAACGCGTGGCGAACGCACCGCGCAACTACTGGATGGTCTCCGTATGGCCGGAGTATTTCGACGCGTGCGTCGAGAAGAACTTCTCGGTGCTGGCGATGGGTCGCCAGCAGCGGCGGCGCGTGCAGCGCATGGAGATAGGCGACCGTGTACTGTTCTACGTGACGCACCGGCTCGTGTTCGGGGCCATCGCCTCCATATCAGGCGCCCACTACGAGGACAAGACGCCGCTCTGGCCCGATTTCGAAGGCCATGACCCGCTGGCGTGGCGGGTGAAGACGAAGCCCGACGTGGTGCCCGACGACGACCACGTGCTGGACGCGCGGCTCATCGCGCCCCGGATGGAGTACGTGAAGCGCTGGCCGCCGGAGGACTGGCCGCTCGCGTTCCAGGGCCTCCTGCATCTCATCCCCAAACGGGACTTCCAGCTGATCGAGCACGAGATGCGCCGGGGACGCCGCCGCCCGGATGTCTCCTTCGTTCCCGACCCGAGGCACGGCCCGAACGCTCGCGAGGCGCAGTACGCCGGAAGGCCGGGGGAGAGCGCCTGAGATGGCGGTCGCGATAGACCTGTCGGGCCGCAGCGCCGTCGTGTTCGGCGTGGCGAACCAGCGGAGCATCGCGTGGGCCATCGCGCAGCATCTGCACGCGGCGGGCGCCAACCTCACGGTGACGTACCAGAACGAGCGTATGGGACGCTCGGTGCTTGGCCTCGTCGAGGGCATGGAGCGGACGCAGGCCGTGGAGTGCGACGTGCTGGACGAGGAGTCGGTGGCTGCGGCGGTGGACGCGGCCTCGTCGGTAGCGCCGCTCGGCGTTGCCGTGCACAGCGTTGCGTTCGCGAACAAGGACGACCTCGAAGGGGCGTTCTCCAGGACGGGCATGGACGGGTTCCGTACCGCGCTCGAGGTGAGCGCCTACTCCCTGTTGCCCGTTGCCCGGGCTGCTGCGGCGAAGATGACCGACGGCGGGAGCATCCTCACGCTGACGTTCCACGCGGCGGACAAGGTCTACCCCGGCTACAACGTTATGGGTGTGGCGAAGGCGGCGCTGGAGAACGAAGTGAAGCAGCTGGCGGCTGAGTACGGCGTGCTCGGCGTGCGCGTGAACGCGATATCCGCGGGGCCGCTCAACACGCTGGCCGCGCGCGGCATCTCCGGCTTCACGGACATGCACGAGATACACGCGAGCCGCTCGCCGCTGAAGCGCAACATCACGCAGGAAGAGGTCGGCTCCGCGGCGCTCTTCCTCGCGAGCCCGCTCGCCTCCGGCATCACCGGCCACGTCCTCTACGTGGACGCCGGCTACAACGTGATGGGCGTCTAAGACCCCCTCGCCCTACATGAGGAGAGGGTTACGCGCTATAGCGCGCGGTGAGGGTACTCCGGGCGTACGCCCACCCATAACGTGTGCAAACCCAGCCGCGTTGCCCTCTCCATCGTTCACGTGGAAAACGGGAACCCAGAGTGACCGCTCATGGTGAGCTTGTCGAACCACGCCCCCTCCCATCGTTCCCGCGAAGGCGGAACCCCGCCCGGTGTAGGGGCGGTTCGCGAACCGCCCCCGCGTCCGCCCTCTTCGTCGTTCCTGCGGGTTAAGGCAAACGGGGCGCCCAATCCCTTCCCCTCGGCGAGTGTGACATCTGCCTCTTACCCAAGCTTCCGTCCTCGGGCTATGCTGGTCACGGAGCGGGGTGTCCCGCACGCGGCGCCCTGCCGGGCGAAATCCCCGAGACGTGACCGGGAGAAGCAACAGAATGCAACACTTTTCAGAAAACACCCCCGCCTCTCCACTCCTGTCGCTCTCTTCTTCAGGAGTGAACCGGCTGTTGCATCTTGTCGTGATTCCGTTGCGTTGGCGTTGCACTTCGTCCGCATAGGTGTTGCATTCCGTCTGGATCGGTGTTGCATCCGTCCGCATCCCACGTTCCCGTCCATACCGTTGCGCCCCGGAGCAGCGGCTACAATCCCGCCATCCGGTCCCCCGTGAAGGAGGCGCCCCATGCCCGGCCCGCTCGAAGGGATACGCGTCGTCGATCTCACCCGCATCCTCGCAGGCCCCTACTGCACGATGATCCTCGCCGACCTTGGCGCGGACGTGGTGAAGGTGGAGCAGCCGGGCGGCGACCAGGCGCGGCGTAACGGGCCGTTCTTCGCGGGCAGGGACGGCAGGGAGCGCAGCACCTACTTCACGAGCGTGAACCGGGGCAAGCGCAGCATCGTCATCGACCTCAAGAACCCGGACGGCAGGGAGACGTTCCTGCGCCTCGTCGACGGCGCGGACGTGGTGACGGAGAACTTCCGTCCGGGCACGATGACCAACCTCGGGGTCGACTACGCGACGCTGAGCGCTCGCAACCCGAGGCTCATCATGGCGTCGGTGTCCGGCTTCGGGCAGAACGGCCCGTACGCCAAACGCGCCGCGTTGGACGTCATCGTACAGGCGATGGGTGGGATGCTCAGCATCACCGGCGACGAGGGCGGCGGGCCGGTGCGCCCCGGTGTGAGCATGGGCGACATCACCGCCGCGCTCTTCACGACGATCGGTGTGCTGTCAGCCATCGTGGAGCGCGACCGTTCCGGGCTCGGGCAGCACATCGACATGGCGATGCTCGACTGCCAGGCCGCCATACTTGAGAACCCACTGATGCGCTACTTCGCCGTCGGCGAGATGCCTGAGCGCATCGGCACCCGGCACCCGGTCACCGCGCCGGTGCAGGCGCTGCCGACCAAGGACGGCTACGTGGCAGTTGCGGTGTCGGACGGTCCGACCGGCCACTGGGGTCGGTTCGCCGCACTCATCGGCAAACCCGAACTCAAGGACGACGAGCGCTTCGCGTCCGGCTGGCTCCGGCGCGTCAACTACGACGAGCTGCGGCCCCACCTGGAGTCGGCGCTTGCGCAGCGCACCACGGGCGAGTGGGTCGACCTGCTCGGCCCGGCTGGCATCGCCGTCGGCCCGGTGCAGGACGTCTCCGAGGTGGCTGTCGACCCGCAGTTGAACTTCCGTGGCATGTTCGTCGAGGCCGAGGCGCCGCAGGTCGGCTCGGTAACCTTCACGAACACGCCGGTGAAACACTCGCGCACGCCGGGCGGGGTGCGGCGGGGTGCGCCGGAATTGGGTGAGCATACGGATGCGGTGCTGGCTGAGGCGGGGCTTGCCGAAGAACAGGCCGCAGCGCTTCGCGCATCCGGTGCGGTGGCGTAAGGGGCAGAGAATTGGTGGGACAGCGTGAGCGTGCGGTCAATCGGCGAGCTGTATAGCAGCCACAACTGCTGCCAACACGGCGGCGGCCCCGGCTACGGCCGAGGCTATCTTTATCCAGCTCCAGGGCCGTTCCCCTTGCACCTCTCCCGTGCGGGCGTTGATGAGGAAACGGAAGGGCTTGTTCCTGTACCGGTAGGCGCTGATCCACACGGGCAGCAGGATGTGCTTGAAGGTGATGTCGTCGAACTCGGAGTGCATCCACTGGATGAGCTGCTCGTCCCCGCCGATGTGGTAGCGGATGGTCTGCCGTATCGGCCTGTCCATCTGCCGGCGGGCCTCAGAGAAGCCCTGTTCCAGGCCGACCTGGTAGCTCTCGGCGCGGAAGCCGCTCATGTACTCGTTCTGGAACGGAACGAGGTCGGAGAGTCCCCACGGTTCCAGCTTCTCCATGTATTGCCTGGGCAGGGAGTAGCTCGCGAGCACCAGGATGTCGTCGAAGGTGTTGTCCACCACGCCGCTCACCGGCGTCCACGCGGTGCGTCGCACCATAGTCGTGCTCTTGCCCGTGCTTACAGGCACGTAGTAATGGATGCCGCGCTGGCCCGTGTACTCCGTCGTTACCGAGGCGTCGTAGGTCCAATGCGGGACGTACATGCCGGAGAGCGTCGTGTCCAGCCGGGCCCGCTGCTTGAAATCGTTGGGGGCGAACCAGAGCTTCGACACCCACTGCCGGAACAGTGCGCGGGCCCGCTCGCGCTCCACCTTGAAGGGCAGCAGCGAGCGGGGCTTGATCTGCTTGTGGGAGCCGCCTTCCGCAACGATGGTGGTGCCGCAGAAGGGGCACTCCTCGGAGGAGAGGTTCGCGTCCCGCTCGAACTCCGCGCCGCAGCTGGGGCAGGAGATCGTGAGTACCTCTTCGAGGTCCTCGCCGCTCTCCAGCGACGCCAGCCGCTCGTGGAAGTCGATCTCCTCGATCTCTTCGTTGGACTCGGGGACGGGAGTCTCGAAGCCGCAATGCCCGCAGACGAGCATCCCCGTGCCCGGCTGGAACTCGAGCAACGAACCGCACTTCTCGCACGAGAATTCATCGGAACCGCGTTCTACCTGGGTTTCCGTCGTCATGAGACTCCTGTTGGTGGGACTGTGTGCCGGAAGTGCCTAAGGAGCCTGCGGCGGGAGCGGGGGCGGCGTGGCGCCGAACAGCGCGGCGAGGGTGCCGACGTCCGCGGCTCTGGCCCACTGTGCCATGCCCGCCTGCCAAACGAGTGTGTCGCGCGTGAGTTGTCCCTGCTGGATCTGCGTTGCCAGCACGTCCAAGCCGAACGGACCTGCCTGCTGTCCGTTGACGGCCACGAAGAACTGAACTGGTTGGGGTATGGGCGGCGGGGCGGGCGCTGCCGCAGGCGGCGCGGCGGTCTGTCCAAGCTGGCCGCCCATCATCATGCCCATGCCCAGGCCGACCGCTCCGCCCGCGGTACCGGCGTTGTTGGCGGCGGCCTCCATGGCCGTCGCAGCCTGGAACTGGGTGAACGCGTTCAGGTTGCCGACGGCGCCCATGCTGGTGCGCTTGTCGAGTGCGGCCTCGACCTCTGCCGGCAGCGAGACGTTCTCTACGAGGAGCTTCGTGAGCTCGAGCCCGTAGGCATTGAACTCCGGCCTGACCTTCGAGGCCATGAAGGACCCAAGCTCGTCGTAGTTGGACACCAGGTCCAGAGCGGGGATGTTGCTCTCGCCCAGGAGGTCTGCGAACCGCGAGACGATGATGTTGCGCAACTGGTCGGTGATGTCGTCGGTCCGGTAGTGGCCGGATGTCCCCACGAGCTCCCGCAGCAGGATGGAGGTGTCGTGCACGCGGATCGCGTAGGTGCCGAATGCGCGCAGCCGCACCAGTCCAAAATCTGCATCGCGGAGCATCAGGGGGTTCTTGGTTCCCCACTTGAGGTCCGTGAACCGCCGGGTGCTGACGAAGTAGACCTCTGCCTTGAATGGGCTGGAGAACCCGTACTTCCAGCCCTGAAGGGTTGAGAGTATGGGCAGGTTGCCGGTCTCCAGTACGTGCATGCCGGGTTCGAAAACGTCGGCCAACTGGCCCATGTTCACGAAGGCTGCGTTCTGCCCTTCGCGCACGACCAGCTGCGCGCCATACTTGATCTCGTTGTCGTACCGCTGGAAGCGATAGACGAGCGTGTCTTGCGAATCATCTGTCCACTCGACGATATCGATGAATTCGCCACGAATCTTGTCCCAGATGGCCATGGCCTCTCTCCTTGCGTTGCCAGTGCAACCTCAGCCACTGTAAGGGGTTGCCCAGGCTGGCGCAACGCTGAATACGCGCCTCGGCGGGGTTTGCAGACGCGTTAAGATGTGTGGACGCTCGGAGATTCGAGGGGGCTGATGCCATGAGTCCACCTGTCTACTGCCCACGGTGCGGATCGGTGTTGGGCGCGAAGTTCGATGGAGGCCGCTATCGGCCCGCGTGCCTGATGGACGACTGCGGGTTCCTGCACTTTGGCGAGTCGTCTATCGGGTGCGGGGGTGTCGTCATCCGGGACGGCAAGGCCCTTCTCATCCAGCGAGGGCTCAATCCCGGCCGTGGGACGTGGCAGATTCCGGGCGGATACGTCGAGGCGGACGAGGCCATCCCAGCAGCCACGGAGCGCGAGGTGCGTGAGGAGGCTGGGGTTATCGCAAAGGTGCGCGAGGTGATCGGCTTCCGGCATTCGGCAAGCCTTCCCGACCGTCCGGTGGCCAACCTCTACGTCGTCTTCTGGTTGGAATGGGTTTCGGGAGAGCCGCGCGGCGATGACATTGAAACGCTCGACGCGGGCTTCTTCACCCTGCCGGAGCTCGAAGAGAAGATGGGAATGCAGGCGATGTCGTTGTGGGCGATCAAGCTTGCGCTCGCCAGGGACTACGGGAGCGGGTTCGTCTCACACCAGGAGTCATTCGAACTGCGACCGGGCTGGTCGGTGTTCGGGCTTCCGCCGGCAGGAGCCTAGCCGGTGTTCCGCAGCGCTCCCTCGTCGATGCGACCGCGCAGCATCCGCAGGTAATTGGCGGTCGTGACCTCGGCGACGGTGTCGACGTCGGTGCGCTGGAGTTCGGCGAGCTTCTCCGCGACCTGTGGGAGGTGCCACGGTTCCGTGCGGCGGATGGGGTTCTTCTTGAACGGCTGTGGGTAGGAGTCGGTCTCGATGACGATGCGGTCGAGCGGGATGTGCTCGACTGCGGCCTGCAGCTCCGGTATGCGGAGCAACGGCTTGGCGAGGGAGATGTAGAACCCGAGGTCGATGATGCGCTCGGCCAGCGCCAGGTCTCCCTGGAAGTAGTGCCACGCGCCGCCTACCTCGCCCGCGCCCTCCTCGTGGAGGAGGCGGACGGTGTCGTCGTCGGCCTCACGGGAGTGGGTCACGAGGGGCAGGCCGAACTCCCGCGCGAGGCGTATCTGCCGGCGGAACGCGTCCTGCTGCACGTCGTGGGCGGGCGAGTGGGGCATGTAATCGAGCCCGGTCTCGCTCCACTCGACGACCCTCGGGTGGTTGGCGAGCCGCCGGAGTTCGGCGGCAGTGCGGTCGTCCATCCAGCCAGTGAGGTCGGCGGGGTGCAGGCCGACACCCGCATACACGATGGGGTGGGCATCGGCGAGCATCTGCACGCGCCGGCAGGAGTCCAGGGTGACCCCCGCTGCTATAATCAGCCCCACGTTGGCCTCTCGTGCCCTGTTGAGCAGCGGGCCGATATCTTCGGAAGCGAACTGGTCTATGTGCGTGTGCCCGTCGATAAGCGGGCGGTCGCTCCGGGAATCCTGGGTTGCGGATGCCTGCATGGACGGATTGTAGACGATGAAGGCTGAGGGAGGAGAACGGTCTTCATGCCTTCGTGGGCACAGGCAGCGTTACGACTTTCCAGGAACAAGTGGGCACAGGCCACGTTCGGCGTCGTCGCGAGCGGCTCGCTCGCGTACCTCGTCGCTCACAACATCGTCTGGAAGGAAGTAGCCGAGGCGTTTCTCGACTTCCCTCCTGAACTTGCGCTCCTCGCCCTAGTCCCGCTCGCCGCCGCATTCGCGCTCCGTGCGTCGCGCTGGCACGTGTTGCTGCATAGGGAGCGCGTCACCTTCTGGCAGGTGCTGCTGACCCAGAACACCGGCCTTGGCTTCAATAACCTGTCGCCGGTGCGCATGGTGAGCGAGCCGGTGCAACTGGCGATGATCAACCGCCGCTACGGCGTGCCGTTCCCGCAGGCGTTCGCGACGCTCGTGGGGGAGAACGTGCTCGACATCTTCGCGACCGCGCTGATGATGGGGCTCGGCGTTCTCCTCAGCCCGGGTGTCCGCGCGAGCAATGCGAACATCCAACTCATCGGCGCGATCATCATGTTCATCGTCAGTGCGCTGATACTCACCGCTGTCGTTCGCGGGGCGGTGCCGTGGCAGAACAGGTTCGCCTTCCTGCAGCGGATCGTCGTTGGTTTCACCGAGCTCAAAGAGCAACCATTGCGGCTCTGGCTCTCGCTGGGAGTGAATATCGCGCACTGGTTGCTGCTGGGCGTTTGCGGATGGTTGCTGGGGCTCGGATTGGGGATGGACGTGCACCCTGTGACGATGGCCACCATCCTCGTCGCCGCGACCTTCTTCACGTCCGCTGTGCCGTCCGTGCCGTCCGGCCTCGGGACGTACCATTTCGCCGTGATAACGATGCTCACCGAGTCCGGGACGGAGCAGGTCGCCGCGCTGAATTTCGCGCTGATGATGCATTTGCTGGTCGTGCTGCCACCCACGGCCATTGCGCTGATCATGACCGGCAGGATGAGCATGGGCACACTGCGCGACCCGTCCGGTGCACGCCATGGGGCATCAGGCGATTAGGTTGCGTACCCCTTTCCACATACGAAGCGCGACGCTCGTCGCCGCGACAGTGCTGATGGCAGTCGGCGCCGGATGCAGCAGCGCCACGCCCATGCCAGATCCTGTTGTTACCCCAACGGCACCTCCCATCATTGATCCGACGCCGCTCCCGCCTCCCGAGGGTACGCTGCGCGTCGGCGTTACCGGCGCGGCGCCGCACAAGGACATGCACGGGATGCTCTCCGAGTGGGCGGCGTTGTTCGGCCCCGGCCCAAGCCACGGGCGGCTCATGCGTTTCATGCTCGACGCGGGCGGACCACCCACGCTGGAGGTGGAGTGCGACCTCTGTGCGTCGTGGAGGTTCGTGGATGATCTGACCGCCGAGTTCCGCCTCGATCCGGAGGCGCGCTGGCAGCCCGCCGAGGGTTTCGAATCGAGGCCGGCAACACCGCAGGACGTGGCATTCAGCATGAACCGCCTCCGCATGCCCGGCCTGCCGCACGCTTCGTTACTCGACGCCGTCGAGAGCGTCGAGCCAGTGAGCGAGGACGTCGTCCGGTTCAACCTGCGCTACCCGGACCCCGACCTGCCCATCAAGCTGGCGAGCCCTTATGCGGTCATATTCGCGCCCGATTCGCTGGACGGAGTGGACGTTCGCACGAGCGGCGCACCCGGTGCAGGCCCCTGGCTCTATGAACGGGGCAGGACCGGCCAGGTGACGCTTAACGCGTGGGATGGCCACAGCACAGGGACGAAGGTCGAGCGCATCGTGTTCCACCCGGCGTCCACGCCGGACCTCGTGACGCGCTTGCTTCAACAGGGACGCGTGGACCTCGCGCAGGTGTCGGAGTCCGAGTGGCCGGCACTCGAAGTGGAGGGGTTCTCATCGGAGGTCGTGCACCGTTCAGGCAGAGGCGTGTTGTTCGGTCTGAACTCGGCGCGGCCTCCGTTCGACGACCGCGACGTGCGTCGCGCGGCGTTCCTCGCGCTTTCGCCCCACGATGCGTTGCGGGAGACATTCGGCATCGGTGCGGTCTCCACGGGGTTGCCACTGGCCAACGAGGCATGGGCTATCCCGCAGGCCGAGGTGAATGGCGTTTTCGGCGATCAGGCGCAGGCGCGAGCCGTGCTCGGCGCCGTCGGCTCGCAGATGTCGATCACGCTCATCGTCGCCAACTTCGGCGAGACGCACGTGGAGCACGGCCGCCTGCTTGCGGAGCAGCTTGAGGATGCGGGACTCGACGTTACGGTCGAGGTGCTGAGCCGCGCCGCGTACCTTCGCCGGGTGTGGGAGGAGCGGGACTTCGATGCGTTCGTGGGACCGATGCCGCCGACGGATACCCCGAACGCGTTCCTGCTGGGGCTCGTGCACTCCGACGGCGCATTCAACGTGACAGGCGGCACGGCAGGGCTCGACGCACTCATCGAGCAGCAAGCGGCGGAACTGGACGGTGCGACCCGAGCGGAGCTCGCACGGGAGATACAGTTGGAGATGCTCAGCGAGGCGCTCTTCTTCATGGCGGCAGGCGCCGCGGAGCGGTGGGCGTTCAGCGATCGGGTGACAGGGTTCGTTCCGCAAATGCCGATGGGAGCTGGCGACCTGTGGGCCGTGGTGGGCGTTGCGGACGACGGGGCGGGCTGAGGGGTCGTCGTTGGGGTATACTGACAACAGGTGCATGAGAAACCAATCTGGACGTACAGCGGCGCTCACGCCCTGGCGCAAGTGAACGGAGGTTCTGAGATGGCCAAGCCCCAGCCCGTAACCGATGCCGATTTCGCCACGACCGTGCTCGAGAGCGACCAGCCGATACTGGTCGACTTCTGGGCGGACTGGTGCGGCCCGTGCAAGATGATTGCGCCCGTGGTGGACGAGCTCGCCGAGGAGTACGAGGGCCGCTTCGCGTTCGCCAAGCTGGACGTGGACTCCAACCCGCAGACAGCGATGCAGTTCGGCATCCGCAGCATCCCGGCGCTGTTGCTGTTCAAGGACGGCAAGGTGGCCGAGAACGTCATCGGCGCGGTGCCGAAGGCCGTCCTCAAGAAGAAGATCGACAAGGTCCTCGAGGACTAGAGCCTTCGCTTTCAAGTCGATGAACATACGGGCGGCGTCTCTTCCTGGATGAGGGGACGCCGCCTGCGCTGTTAATCGAGCCTCACGCCAGCCAATCGGGTGGGGCAGCCCTTATACTGCGCGTCTCGGATCTCGCGGGAGTGGATGGGTCCCGGTGGGTCTCGCGGTCTTCAAAACCGTTGCCGGGCCAGCTTCCTGGTTCGGGGAGGGTTCGACTCCCTCGCACTCCCGCCACATAGCTCCTTGCCGTTCTCCATCCGTTGCGGAAAACGTCGCCTGCATCCGCAGGCATTCCCCGATTACGTTCATCCCCTCCGCCAACGCTTGACGTTTACTCTGGGCAGCGGTAGCGTGCACGCAACTTTCCTGTGCGGACGCGGCTATGCGCGCGTCCGATTCTTTGGGAGGACGGACATGAGAAAGTTGGCACTCATTCTGGTCAGCACGCTCGCTATCCTGATGGCTGTTGCCGCGTGCGGCTCCGACCCCACGCCTACTCCGACGCCACAACCCACAGCTACGCCCGTGCCAGCCACGCCCACGCCGACCGCCATGGCGATGGCCGACGACCCCACGGCAACTCCGGTACCGGAGCCTACGGCGGACCCCTTCGAGGCTGAATGGGATGCGCTCGTCGCTGCCGCACAGGAAGAAGGCAGGCTCGATGCCTTCATCTGCTGTGCGCTTGGCCGTGAATTCGATGCCCATATCGACGCTTTCCAGGAGAACTTCGGTATCGAGATCGTCAGTGCTACGGGCTCCTCCCGGCAGCAGGCCGACCGGGTGCTCGCCGAGCGTGCCGCCGGGGTCTACAGCCTGGACGTGTGGACGGGAGGCCTCACCACCACCAATACGAGACTCGTTCCCGAGGGTGCGTTGACCGACCTACGGCCCCTGCTCATCCACCCCGATGTGCTGGACGGCGACAACTGGTACTTCGGAGATCTCTTCTGGGGCGACCCCGAGATGAAGTACATCGTCGGCTACGGCGGCAACGCATCCAACGCCCCCATCGCTTACAACACCGACCTGCTTCCGGACCCGACTGTCATCCAGTCTTACGTCGACCTCGTGAAACCCGAATTCGTCGGCAAGATCGTCATGCGGGACCCCCGCGAGGCGGGAACTGCGAACAACCACCCGTTCTACTTCGACCAGGGTCTCGACGAAACGTACCTCATCCCGCTGTTCCGTGACATGGAGGGTGTTATCGCGTCTGACGCTCGCCAGGCCGCCGAATGGCTGGCCCAGGGCAGGTTCACTCTCTGCATCTTCTCCTGCGGCACCGAAGTCGAGGAGCTCAAGGACCAAGGGTTGCCCGTTCAGGACCAGTTCCCACACCCGTTGAAGGAAGGCGCGACGATCGGCACCGGCGGGAACAACATCTTCGTCATGGACCAGGCGCCGCATCCCAACGCCGCCAAGCTCTTCCTCAACTGGATGCTTGGCCCCGAGGGGCAAACGCTCTACCAGGAATCCAACGCCGACAACTCGCTGCGCATCGACATCCCCAAGGACAACGTGGTACCGGGCAACCTTCCCAAGGACGGCATCGAGTACCTGGTGCCGAGCGCCGACCCGGGCCACCAGAGCAAGATCGACGACGCCCTTGACTGGTTCCGTGCGGAACTACCGAAGTACGGCTACTAGTAGTCTGATAGACGAGAACGGGGACCGGGGACGCTAGCCTCTCCGGTCCCCGGCAAGGGACGAGATACGCTTATGTTGAGAACGGCAACGCTCGTGTCTCGCAGCAAGGCTGTCATTCGGGGTCAGTCCCCTACCGGCACGTTTGTGATGGCCGTATTCATCATCGTGTTCGGTATCTACATCATCTATCCCGTCATCCTCATCTTCATCAACAGCTTCAACGTTGCCGAGCGTGTCCGTGACCCCTTCGTCTTCTCCTTCGACAACTGGCGTATGGCGTTCTCCGACGCCTCGCTCTTCGTAGCGCTCCGCAATACCTTCGTCGTCTATTTCCTGTACACGGGCATCAGCTTCCCCGTGGCCATCGTCATAGCCTGGCTTCTCGCCCGCACCAAGATGAAGTTCAGCTACAGCTTGGAGTTCATGTTCTGGGTGTCCTTCATGTTGCCCGGCATCGCGGTCACCATCGGGTGGACGTACCTGCTCGACCCGCACATCGGATTCGTCAACCAGCTGCTTTGGAAGCTGCCGTTCCTCGAGAGGAGCTTCGATGGCGGGCCGTTCAACATCTACTCCGTCCCCGGAATCATCTGGGCGCACCTGATGGCCAACGCCATCTCCCAAAAGGTCATGCTGCTTACCCCCGCCTTCCGCAATATGGACCTGAGCATGGAGGAGGCGGCGAGGGTCTCGGGCGCTTCGAACGTGCGCACCATGATTCGGGTAACCCTGCCGGTGATGGTCCCTGCGCTCTCTGTAGTATTCATGCTCAACATCGTCCGCATCTTCCAGTCGTTCGAGACCGAGCAGATCCTGGGCACGCCTATCAACTTCTTCGTCTACTCCACCAAGATCTTCCAGTTCGTCCGCTACTTCGATCCACCGGAATACGGGCAGGCCACCGCGCTCGCGAGCCTCACGCTCATCATCATCGCCGTGGTCATCCCGCTTCAGCGCTGGCTGCTGAACCGGCGCCGATATACGACCGTGACGGGTAGCTTCCGGCCTGGCCTGATCGACCTTGGCCCCTGGCAGTGGGTGGCTTGGGGATCGATCGTGTTCCTCCTGGCGCTGCTGACCGTGGTCCCGGTCCTCGTGCTCATCGGCGGCAGCTTCATGACCCGTGTGGGCTGGTTCAACCTCAACGACGTCTGGACGCTCAAGCACTGGCACGATGTGCTCGGCGACCGGTTCTTCCTCCAGGCATTTCGCACGACCGTCATCCTGAGTACGAGCACAGCCATCATCTCTCCGCTGCTCTTTTCGATCGTCGCCTACGTGCTCGTGCGCACGCGCTGGCCAGGCAGAGCGATACTCGACTCTCTCTTCTGGATGTCGGCGGCGATCCCCGGCATGCTCGCGGGACTGGGGTTGCTCTGGGTATTCCTGGGTACGCCCGGCCTGATTGCCATCTACGGAACGATCTTCGCGCTGCTCCTGGTGGTCATCCTGCAGGGCAAGCTCACCAGCACGCAGCTCATCAAGGGAGCCTACCTGCAGATGGGGTTGGACCTCGAGGAGGCAGCGCGGGTGGCGGGCGCAGGCTGGCTGCGCACGTACTTCCGCATCTGGCTGCCCCTCATCATGCCGACGCTGGTGCTCATCGGCACCATCAACTTCGTGCTATCGGCTCAAGCCACCGCAAGCATCATCCTGCTGGCGAGCAGGGGGACCACGACTCTGTCGATCCTGGCGCTGGAGAAGATGACCCACGCCGACGGCACGCTGCTCGAGCAGGCGGGCATCGTGAGCCTGTTCATCGTTGGCATGACGGTTGTCGTTGCCCTGATCGCGCGCCGCTTCGGCTTGGTCCTCGGTGTGCGGCACGACGTGCGAAGCACGGCGGCGAGCACCGCGCCTGCGGACGCCGGGCCGCAGGGCATCCCCGCGAACCAGGCAGGCGGCCTGGGCAGATAGGGAGGGAGTGGCCCAACGGGACGCTGCGCCTGGATGGCGGAGCCAGCCTTGACGTATGGGCTCCATAAGGATAGCTTGCACACAACTTTTCCTGTGTGCGCGGGCGTGGCCCGTTCGGATTCCGACGGATGACGGAGAGGGAAGATGACGACAGCCACCGCAACAACCGAACGAAATGCAGCAGTGAAGCTGGAGGGGTTAAGCAAGACCTATCCAGGCGGGCAGATCCCGGCCGTGAACGAGCTCTCCCTCAACGTGGAAGATGGTGAGGTCTACACGCTCCTCGGCCCGTCCGGCTGTGGGAAGACGACGACGCTCCGCATGGTCGCTGGACTCGAGATACCCGACGAAGGCGACATCTACTTCGGTGACCGCGAGGTTGTCGTCACGAGCAAGCGCTACCGGCTGCCGCCGGACAAGCGCGATCTGGGCATGGTCTTCCAGTCCTACGCCATCTGGCCGCACATGACCGTTGAGGAGAACGTCGCGTTTCCGCTCGCGACGCGCCACATGAGGCGCACCGAGATAAGAGAACGCGTCGCCCACGTGCTCGACCTCGTGGGTCTTCCCGGCCTGCAGAAGCGTCCCGCGCCACTCCTCAGCGGCGGCCAACAGCAGCGCGTTGCCCTCGCAAGAGCGCTCGTCATCGAACCGAAGATACTGCTGCTCGACGAGCCGTTCAGCAACCTGGACGCAAAGCTCCGTGAGCAGATGCGTATCGAGTTGAAATTGCTGCAGAAGCGGCTCAATATCGCCGTCCTGTTCGTCACGCACGACCAGATCGAGGCGCTCAGCCTCTCGAACCGCATCGCGCTCATGAACCTAGGCATCATGCAACAGCAGGGCCCCCCGCAGCTGCTGTACGAGGAGCCCGCCAACGAATTCGTCCGTGATTTCATCGGGAAGACCGTTCTTCTCCGAGGCAAGGTGCAGAGCAGCAACCCCTCCGGCCAGGTATCCGTGGCTATCGACGGAGGCCCGAACTGCGTCATATTTGGACGCTCCTACAATCCTGACGGGCTCAGCAGCGGGGAAGACGTCTACACTGCCATACGCCCGGAGGACATCGACGTCAGGCCGGCGGTGGGAAACGATATTCCTGATGGGGCCATCGCCGGAACCGTCACCGCAGCCCTTTTTACGGGCGAACGTATGGAATATCAGGTTGAGGTGGACGGCCAGGGGACGTTGCAGGTGTTCGGTGAGCGCCACACCCCTGCATCCGATGGCAACAAGGTGACGCTCACCTTGCGCCCCGACGGACACAGCGTCTGGTCGTCCGACTGGACGCACACCGAGACCGGCGAAGGCGTTTAGCACCGCGCTACAAGGTCCGCATCGCAGCGCCCCGTTTCAGGGGTGCTGCTTCTTGACGCACGGCTGTCATTACAGATAGCGTTCTTCAATCACGCGCGGGAGCGATATGCCCCGCAGCCCAGGGAGGATGGTTGTGAGAAAGATAGCGCTCTTACTGAGCACGATGCTTGCCCTGTTGGTGGTGGCCGCCGCATGCGGCTCCGACCCGACGGCTACTCCGGTGCCGCCGACTGCCACACCGACACCGGAAGCCATGATGGAAGACCCGACGCCGACGGCGATGATGGAGGAGCAGCCCACGCCGACGGCGATGATGGAAGAGAAGTCGCTGGAGGAGAAGCTCTACGAAGAGGCACTCGCAACCAACGACGGCAAGATCAGCTGGGTGTTCCCGACGCGTGCGTCGCAGGGCGATCCCATCATGGAGGCATTCGAGACCGAATACCCCGGACTTGACGTCGAACTGACGACCAAGAGCACCAGTGAAGTGACGGAAGGTCTGCTGCTCGAGCACCAGCTCGGGAGGGTCGCTGCGGACGTGTCCGACCCCGGACGCGACAGCCGCCTGCTCGACAGGGGCATCTTCGGCGACAGCAGCGACATCTTCGCTGACGTGGGCATCGCCGAAGAAGCGATCTATGCCGACGGCCTGGCGACGCTGTACGTCCCACTGGCGCACGGCGTGATGTACAACACCGATATCGTCACGGGCGACGACATCCCCCAGACCTACGAGGACCTGCTCGACCCGAAGTGGAAGGGTCAGATGGTGCTGGAAGACCGGCTCAAGGGCTTCATCTACCTCACCGATCTTCCCGAGTACAACGGTCGCTACGAGAACCTCTGGCCTGAGGAGCAGATCCTCGACTACCTGACCAAACTGGCGGAGCAGGACGTGCTCATCCAGCACGGCAACACGACCGTCTCCAACACCGTGGCCAGCGGCGAGCGGCCCATCAGCCCGGACGTGAACGTCGCCTCAATAGGCAACGCTATCGTCCAGGACCACCCCGTGGACCTCGCTCCCGTAACGCCGAATGCCATCGAGCAATGGCTCATCGGCGCAGTCGCGGACGGCCCGAACCCCGCCGGCGGCAGGCTCTTCCTCCGCTGGCTGCTGAACCTCGACCAGGGCATCCCGGTGCGCGTCTCGGTCCAGCCCGGCACGACTCTCGACCCCAACTCCGGAGACATCATCGGAGAGCGCGCTGCGCGTCTGGGGCTCAAGATCGGTTACACCGGCATCGAGATGGCCGACAACTTCTCGCGGCTCCAGATGACCTACCGCGAGGCTATGGGCATCCCCACCAGCTAGGTGGTGACCAGGTTTGATCGGGGACGGGCTCACCTGAGCCCGTCCCCCAACCTCTTTCTGACCCGCTCCACGACGGTGCGTGTGAGGGGCAGGAGCACACCGGAGGCGTCATGGCGACGGCCACCCAGGTAGCACGGAGAGTCTTACCGGGCCGCATTGCGAACCTCGAGCCGCAGTACGTCATCTTCGTTGGCGGGCTGGGGCTCATCCTCGCGCTGCTCGTCATCGCTCCGCTTGCCATCCTCCTCTTCTACAGCCTGTGGAGCGTCGGGCCGGTGGACGACGGCGGCTCGTTCACGCTGGAGAACTATCGCAAGACGTTCCTCTCCAGCACGACGTACGAGTTGTTGTTCAACACCGCTGTGTTCGGCATCGGCTCCGTCGCCGTTGGTCTCGCCTTTGGCGTGTCGCTGGCGTGGGTGGTGGAACGCACGAATGCTCCGTTGCGCAACTTCGCGTTCGTTGTCGCCATCATCACGGCGGGCATCCCCCCGCTGCTCTACGCGATGGCGTGGGTGTTCCTGCTCAACCCGCGGACCGGCGTCTTCAACATGCCGTTCACCCAGGAATGGGGGCTCGGATGGGATAAGGGGATATTCAACCCCTACACGCTGGGCACGCTCGTTGTCGTTGAGGCGTTCCGGCTTACGCCCACTATCTTCCTGATGGTTGTTGGGTTGTTCCGCAGCATGGACCCGGCGCTGGAAGAGGCGGCTTCAACGTCGGGCGCCAACATGACCACGACCGTCCGCAAGGTAACGCTGCCCGTCATGCTGCCCGGCTTGCTGGGCGTCATCATCTTCGTTGGTACTGCGACGATCGGCCTGTTCGAGTTGCCGGCGATACTGGGGATGCCAGGCGGCATCCACGTGTTCGCCACGCGCATCTACATAGCGATGGACACGACGCCGCGCGACTATGGCCTCGCTACGAGCTTGGGTACTGTTGCTGCGCTCATCGGAATCGTCGGCATCTACTACTACCACCGTGTCACGCGGGTGCAGCAGAAGTTCGCCACGATTACAGGCAAGGGCTACCGCCCGCGTCGCATGGACCTGGGCAAGTACCGTCCGTGGGCAGGGGCTGCGATCATCGGGTACTTCCTCCTGATGGTCGTACTGCCGTCTGTCGTATTGATCTACGCAAGCACGCAGACCTTCTTCAAACCTCCTTCCATCGAAGCCATCCAGGGAGGAAGCCTCGAGGCATACCGGGAGATATTCGGGCAGGATGCGTTCTGGATCGGGCTGAGGAACTCGCTCATGCTCATCGCGACCGTGCCCATCGCCACGATACTGCTGTCTGCGGTCGTCTCGTGGATCGTCGTGCGTTCCAAGGCGCCCGGCCGCGGCATACTCGATACGCTTGCGTTCGTGCCGTTCACCGCGCCGAGCATCGTGTTCGGACTGGCATTCCTGCTCATCGCGTTCTGGGTGGACTGGATACCGGTCTATGGGACGATATGGCTCATCGTCATCGTTCACGTGGCACGCTTCCTCGCCTACGGCACACGAGCGACGAACGGCGCGATGTTCCAGTTGCACAAGGAACTGGAGGAAGCAGGATCGGTGAGCGGCGTCGGCTGGCTCACGGTGTTCCGCCAGATAACGCTGCGTCTGCTTGTGCCATCGCTGATCGCTGGGTGGCTCTGGGTGGCCATCCATAGCGGGCGCGAACTGTCCATGGCGCTGCTGCTCAGCACACGCGACAGCCAGATACTCTCGCTCGTCGCATGGGGCGCGTGGGAGAACGGCCGCAGCAACGAAGCGGCAGCCGTCGGAATGATCCTCATGGCGATGATGACGGTCATCGTCATCATCGCGCGGATAGTGACGGTGCGTCTCACGAGAGAACAGGGTTAGGGAGAACGTATGGCTGCTACGGTACGAGTCACGGATCTGGAGAAGCAGTACGCCACGGACGAGGGAGCGGTGAATGCTGTTCGCGGCGTGTCGTTCGAGGTGGAGCATGGTGAGTTCTTCACGCTGCTCGGCCCGTCCGGCTGCGGCAAGTCCACGACGCTCCGGTGTATCGCCGGGCTGGAGAAGGCGAACGGCGGCGAGATCGTGATCGACGACATGGTGGTGATTTCGCGCAGTGGGGCGCATGTCCCGGCGCACCAGCGTCCCATCGGCATGGTGTTCCAGTCCTACGCCATCTGGCCGCACATGGACGTGTTCGACAACGTGGCGTTCCCCATCTCGCAGGGCAAGGGCAAGCTGCCCAAGGCCGAGGTCCGCGAGCGCGTGCTGGAGGCGCTGAGCCTCGTGCGGCTGGACGGGCTGGAGCGGCGTCCCGCGCCGCAGCTCTCTGGCGGTCAGCAGCAGCGGCTCGCGCTGGCACGGGCGCTCGTGCGGCAGCCGAAGGCGCTGCTGCTCGACGAGCCGCTCTCCAACCTCGACGCGAAGCTGCGCGACGACATGCGCGTCGAACTGAAGACGCTCACCGAGCGGCTGAACATCACCACGCTCTTCGTGACACACGACCAGCTGGAGGCGCTGACGCTCTCCGACAAGATCGCGGTGATGCGGGACGGCGAGATCGTCCAGCTCGGCGGGCCGAAGGACATCTACGACGACCCGAACTCACGGTTCACGGCGGAGTTCATCGGCACGACGAACCTGCTCGAAGGAACCGTCTCCAGCCGCGACGGTAGCATGATGCGCGTCGAGACGCCGCAGGGGACGATCAACTGCGCCGCGGTCGAACTGGTCGAGCCGGGCGACAGCGCGGCCATCGCCATCCGACCCGCCAACATCGGCGTCTCAGCCGAGCGGCGCGAGGCCGACAACGTCATCGAGGGCGAGGTCGAGACCGTCGTCTTCCTCGGCGACTCGCATGACTGCCGGGTCGACGTGGGCGGAGCGGTCATCCGCGCCTTCGTTCACGCATCTCAGCCGATCGCGCGGGGCGACCGCGTGTTCCTTTCGATGAGCGCGAACGACTGCCGGGTGCTCCCGGCGGAAGCCGCGTTCGTCGAGGCGGAGGAGGGCGGCGGGCCATCCGTGGGGGTGACTTCGGCTGCGCCGCCGTCCGTGGCGTAGCCTACGCCACCTCGCGGGCACGGAAGCCGTAGAAGCGCTCCGCGTTCTCGTGGAGGACCATCGCCTTCTCGGCGGCGGTCATCTCACACTCGAGCACTTCCTCGATCTCGTGGCGGACGCTCTCGCGGTTCACCTCGTGCGGGAAGTCGGATGAGTACATGAACGCCTCCGGCCCGGTGACCTTCACCGCGTACGGCAGCGAGAATTCGCCGCCCTCGCAGCCGACGTAGATGCGTCCCTCGCGGACCTGCCGCACGGTGTAGTCGAAGATGGACTCGCCGTCCTGCAGACGGATGTACTTCTCGTCCGGGTCGAACGGGATGTGGGTGGCCCAGGACTCGTCGAGGCGTTCGAGGCAGAGCAGGAACCAGGAGACGCCGCCCTCCAGGAAGCCGACGCGGATGCCGGGGAACTTGTCGTAGATGCCGTTCATGAGGATGCCGGCGAACGAGACCATGATGCCGAACGGGTGGCCGAGGCCGTGGACGGCGGGGTAGACGTTCATGTTGTCCAGCCCCATGCCGCTGTGGCAGCCGCCGTGGACGCCCAGGCAGCAGCCGAGGCGCTCCGCCTCCTCGAAGATGGGCCAGTACTCCGGCGAGCCGACGTGGGCCTTGAGGCCGGTGGACGGCAGCATCGCGCCGACGAAGCCGAGTTCCTGCACGGCGTGGCGCAGCTCGGCGACCGCGGCGGCGGGGTCCTGCATGGGGATGAGGGCCATGCCCTTGAAGCGGGGGTCGTTCTGCATGTAGGCGTCGTAGACCCACTCGTTGTAGGCGCGGCAGACGGCGATGGCCCAGTCGATGGAGACGATCTTGCCGTAGGCGAGGGCGGAGGTGGGGTAGAGAACGGAGGCGCTGATGCCGGCTGCGCCCATGAAGCGCTTCCAGCCCTCGGTGCCGGAGCGCTCGAACGAGCCGGGCGGGAGCTGGACGAGGGAGGCCGAGTGGAGGTGGTCGCGCGGCGGGGGGAGCCTCCCCCGCGCGCACGGCCGCCCGCGGCGGGTGCCCGGCGGGCTGGACGGGGGAGGCCGAGTGGAGGTGGTCGAGCGGCGGGAAGAGCCTCCCCAGCTCGAACGGCCCGCGCTCGCGGTAGCCGGGCGGCATGAGGGCGCTGATGCCCTCCGGGTCCTCGAAGAGATGTCCGTCCGCGTCGATGATGGTTTCGAGGTCAACGCTCGTCGTTGTCATGGGCCGCTCCTCCTGTGGTCATGCGTTCCGTTGCGGGGAGTATAGGCGAGCCCGCGTCCCGCCGCGAGGCGGAGCCAGTCGTCATACTTGTGCCCGCTGGCGTGGCGTTGTCATGCTGAGTGCATCCAAGGCGGTCTGGCAGGCCTTCCTGGCCAGCGTTGTCATGCTGTGTCCGCTCCTGCGCATCCGCCGCGCAGGCGTGAGTCTCACGGATCCCGCCGTTAAATGTGCGCCAAAAGTGGCCATTTTGGGCCATTCCACTCCTGCGGCCCGGTCCCGAGCCGGGGCATGCCTCCAGTCCGGACCTTGCACGATGGGGCATTGGGGACATTTCGGGACACGGTACTCCTGGTGTGCCGAATGGTCCTGTCGATGCCGGAGCCTCGCAGCCGGAACCATGGTAGGGCGGGCAGGCGCGACCGCGAAAGGGGCGGGTGTCACACAGGAGCGTTCTCGATGTGTAACGGTGCGGCTGTGGCTTGTACTCCTATAGGGGTGATCCTATACTCTTACGCACTAGTAAATTACGGCTGAACGCTGTCCAACAGGAGTGGTGCTGGATGAAGGCATTCTTGAGTCATTCGTCTGCTGACCGGGACTTTGTCCAAAGGGTGTACGATGCTCTTGAATCACAAACCGCATGGATAGACCGAGCGGAGATTGAATGGGGAGACGTATTCCTCGAAAGGATTGAAGAAGGAATCAAAACGGCATCCGATTTTGTTCTGTTTTGGAGTAAGCACTCTGCAGTGTCCGAATGGGTCAAACTTGAAACGAATATGGCCTTCATAGAACTAATGAATCGACGAGCTATCCGACTGAGAATAGTGCGATTAGATGAGACTGAATTGCCACTCCGGTTGCAACCGTTCCATTACCTGTCGGTTGCCAAATCGGAGAACCCTCTGGAAGAAGCCATCTCTGCCTTGCGGGGAGCACTATCCCAACCTACACAAGGAGTGCGCCACAGGTTTCTAAATCGTAACTCTGAACTAGGTCGAATTGAAGATCTGATTAACGATACGGAAACCAGGATTGTTTTGTTGCATGGATTTCTAGGAATTGGCAAAGGTGCCCTTGCTAACGAAGCATTTCGCAGGTTCTTCGAGGGTGCCTCAGTTGTTGAAGTGTCGGTTTATCCGGGTATGGGCTCAACAGAGTTGGCGTTGCATTTGCATCATAAAGCCTTCAGCGCTGTCCTTCCTGAAGTATCAAGAACGGAGGCTCTCGCGGCGATAGAGTCGGCAATAACAAAGATAATCAAACAACAGCAGTTTCTCGTTTTCCGCAATGTAAACCACTGGCTGGACGGTGAACGGAACTTACAAGAACCATTGCTGACAATCATTCGGCAAGCCATGAGCTTGGAGGAAACTACCCGCCAACCGATAATATTGACATCAACAAAGTTTCCCCGGATGCCGATAGACTTATCCCGCTGTATGTCTAATATCCGCGTTGACGGTTTGACGAACGACCACGTTACGGCACTAGTGTCTCTGTGGTTTGAATTGTCAAAAGGAGAGAGATTGGAGCACAATAAGCTGTCTCAAATCTCTTCGCATCTCCATGGCCATCCTGTGGCTGCAAAGGTTGCTAGTAGCCTAATTGGTCAATTCGGTGTTGAACACCTGTTGGCATACCCGCGAGAACTAGTGAACTTACGAAGAGATCTGGCTAAAGCCCTAATCGGTGATTTAGTTTTGTCGTCAGCTACCGCAAACCTGATGGAAATGTTGGCACTTATTGGTGTGCCTTTGCCTTCGAAAGTGCTGGTCGATATCCTATCCCTCGATGAAGAAACATTTCAAGATGCCGTTAGTAGCGCGACAGGGGCTGGCATTGCTGAAACTACAGATTCAGGTTATTTGACATTGCACCCTTTGATCGCTGATCATTTTTGGCGCACTCATCTGGACCATGACGACTATCGGGAACGCGCAGCAAATGCAGCAACTATCGTGCGGCAATACTTCGATGGCTTGCCTACTGATTCGGTATCTTTTGTATCACTGCTACCGAGTGTGTTTCGCTTATACGTTCTATCTGATAACTTGGAAGAAGGACGCAAGATTAGGAGTGACTTGAGAGGTGAACTTGCTCAAGCTGCAATAACTCATTACAACCGCCGACAGTATGCTGTCGCGGAAACGTTTATTTCCGAAATACTGGAGGGCGACCCTGCGAATTGGAGCATGCGTCAATACTTGACACGAATCCGCATCCGGCAACGGCGGTGGAACGAAGCTGACGAACTGATTGAAACCTTGTTATTCGAGCGGCCTTATGACATTGGGATGAAACATGTTCGCGGATGGAGACTGCTGCGCGAACAGAGGTTCGACGAGGCTCTGAAGATTTTTGCCGAAGTGCTCGCTGCGAGAACTGATCACGTGGCTTCACTAAGACACGCTGCCGAATGCCTGTACCGTCTGGACCGAATACCAGAAGCGTTGGAGTTTCTGGAAAGGTCAAAACAAATTGAATCTGACAATCCCTATACCTTAGATCTGGAAGCCCGGATCTATGAAGAAACAAAGGACTTTGAGCGAGCGCTTCTGGCGGCGGGTCTCGCTGTGGTCCGAAACCCGAAGGATTGGGGATTGAGACATCGAAGGGCACGAATTTTATCGGCCTTGGGACGGAGTACTGAGGCGGTTACAGAAGCAGTAGAAGCAGTTCGAATTGGACCAGAACAGTTTACTGCTCGCAGCACATTGGTTTCACTCCTCCTTGATGAAGGTCAATTCGCAGAAGCGCTGCAACACATTGAGGCATTGGGGAACCAGGCGATAAATGCACACGAGCGACATATTTCAGTGCACTTGAATGCCAGGTGCTTGTATATGAGTGGAAACTTAGAGGGTGCATTGGAGATGGTTGAACAGCAAGTTCGCCGACGAGTCAATTTAGCACCGAGTTATGGACTCTTGGCTCAAATTCGGTTGGCGCAATACGCGCGAATGACAGATCGTTCGTCGGCCTCGGCTCAAATCCTGTTGGAACAAGCTAAGTCTGCTGTAGCGAACTGCGAGGCTCAGAAAGACCATGATCCCAATATCGTGAATGAACTGTGGAACAGAATCAGATACTTCGAATCTCTGTCATGAATGGGGAAGTGGTTCTGACTGGCGAAAGGGGGGGCGAGGATCTTGTCCTAGGGGTGAGGAGGCTAGGAGAGATGATGTTGTGTTTCACGTCGCCTTGCTGCTCGGTTACTTTGGCCCTCTGTCATGTTGGTTTTTATAGCGCGCCGTAGGCAGGCTTGGGTTCCTACCTCGCAGTAACGAGGGTTCCGGCGAGATGCAAGAAGGGCTGCGCCACACGCGATGTGCGGCGCAGCCCTTCTCGTCAGGTCCGCCGGGGGTGGGCGGTTCCCGCCTGCGCGGGAACGACGGAGGGCGGCTGTTACTTGTCCGTCCAGACCGTCGCGAAGTCGAGGTTGCGGCGGTAGTTGTCGACGGGCACCTGGATGCCCTTGATGTAGTCGCGGACGACGGTGTGGGTGTTCTCCGTGTAGAGCGGCGCCGAGTAGACGTGCTCCACCGCGAAGTACTGCTCCATCTCCCGCGCGATGTCCACGCGCTCTTCGATGGTGGCCGCTGCAGCCAGGCGTACGAAGAACTCGTCCACATTCGTGTCGTCGTGCTTCGGTTCGGCGGCAGCGTTCGTGCTGACGCTCGCTATGGTTGAGAAGTACTCGCTCGGCACGGCGACGGTTGCACCGCCATGCTGCATGTCGTACGAACCATCGAGCGTCCTGGACGCTCGCGTCGCGTCGTCCACGAGCTGGAGGTCGACGCTGATGCCGAGGGCTTCCAGCTGGCCGGCTACCGGCTCGCACATGTGCACCCAGAGCCTGCGGCACATGTACTCGAGGTCGAAGCCATCCGGGTAGCCCGCCTCGGCCAGCAGCGCCTTGGCCTGCTCGCGGTCGGCTGCCTTGGTCTCGGTGCTCCAGCCGGGCGTGTCCATGAGGCCGGGCGTCGCCCACAGGGTGTCCGGGTCGAACATGCCGACCCGCTTGGCGAAGCCGCCGAAGGTCACCTGGATGAGTTCCTCGCGGTCAAGCCAGAGGTGTATGGCGCGCCTGACTCGCACGTCCTTTACCGGACCCTCACGGATAGAGTTGAATGCGAGCGGGATGAAGCTGGACTGGCCCATCTCCAAGATCGTCACCTCCCCTTCCGAGAAGCTGGAGAGGATGGCCGCTTCGCGCTCGGGGGTGAGCTGGAAGCCGCCGCCGCGGGCTGTGGCGTCCAGGCGTCCCGTCCGGAAGGCGGTGTCCATGCCGGACTGGTCGGGAGTGACGTAGAAGTCGATGCCGTCGAGGTAGGGAAGCTGGTTCCCGTTCTCGTCTGAGAGGTAGTACTGGTCGAACCGGCGCACCTTTATGACGCTGCCGGGCCGGTACTCCTCCAGGAAGAATGGGCCGAGCCCGACGAGCCCGATGTCCAGCGGGGTGACGTTGACGTTCCCGGCCTGAATCTCAGGTTCCATCAGGTGGCGCGGGTGCTGGATGAGCTGGTTGTCGATGGCCAGCAGCTGGTCGAAGTCGAAGACCGGGCTCTTGAGGTTGATGACGACGGTGAGGTCGTCGGGGGCCTCGACGCTTTCCACCCACGGGACGAAGTCCCAGTTGGTGGGGCGCCTCGAGTTCTCCCCGACCGTCACGCCAAAGACCATCAGGTCAAGCCAGAACTTCACGTCCCCGGCGGTGAGCTGAACGCCGTCGTGCCAGTAGACATCGTCGCGCAGCGTGAATGTCCAGGTGGTCTTTTCGTCGTTAGAGGAGTAGTCGGTTGCCACGCCGTAACAGATCGACGCGCCGTCGTCCCAGCACTGTTTAAGCATGTTCCCCATGCCGAAGATGGAGCCTCCGGGCTGGAGGATGCTGATGGTGCCGGAGCGGGACACGTCCCAGCCCAAGGGCGGGTCGGCGCGTGTGGAGAAGTTGACGATGCCTCCGTAGGGGGCCTCCTCCATCATCATGGCCGTCGGGGTGGGGGCAGGGGCCGCATCGCCGCCGCTGTCCGACGGCGCGGCAGTTGCTTCCGGCTGCTGCGCCGAGGTGTCCGGGGCGCTGGTTGGGGTGGGGTCAGGCTCGTCGTCCGACGTACAGGCGGCCAGCGCCATGGTGAGGGCGATGATGCTCGTAAGGAGCACCAGCGCTTTGAGCACGCGATTGTTGATGGTCATCGGAATCCTCCCTTGTGCCTTGCCGGATGCACTGTCGTCCTGCTACTCCGACGGAGCGGGGGCGACGAATGTGATGGGTGCAGTTGCCAACGAGCCCATGCTGCCCTCAGCGCGGACGGTATACGTGCCAGGGGCGGAGCTGATGCGGTCCATCCTGAACCGTCCGCGTTGGGTTGATTCGAACGTTCCGTACGGGGATGCATCGACACCACCGACGGTGCCGGGGCCGTAGACGTCGGTGTGGAAGATGATGAGGACGGACTCGCCGGGCTGGAAGCCCCAGCCGGTGACGGTGAAGGTGCGCTCGGAGCCGAGGGTGTAGACGGCCTTATCGAGCGAGATGCCGGCGGCGGATACAGGCGCGGAGTCGCCGGGAGGGCCCTGAGCGCCGTCGGCGCCTGCGGGTCC